>CADAWC010000097.1 GCA_902791475.1 Fibrobacter succinogenes | reverse complement strand
CTGAATTTGACTTTGAAGATTTGGCGTCAGAAGGATGCCAAGACCAAGGGACAGTTCGAAACTGTCAAGATCAACGATGTTTCTCCGGACATGTCCTTCTTGGAAATGCTCGACATTGTGAACGAAGAACAGATGAAGCAGGGCAAGGAAGGCTTCGCTTTCGACCACGACTGCCGCGAAGGTATCTGTGGTATGTGCTCTCTCGTCATCAACGGTATGCCGCACGGTCCTGACCATGCAACGACTACCTGCCAGCTTCACATGCGTAAGTTCAAGGATGGCGACACCATCGTGATCGAACCGTGGCGCGCTGCCGCATTCCCGGTTATCCGTGACTGCGCTGTCGACCGTACCGCATTCGACCGCATCATCCAGGCTGGCGGCTTTGTTTCCGTCAACACCGGTGCTGCTCCTGAAGCTTCCACGATCCCGGTTCCGAAGGCTGATGCCGACCGCGCATTCGACGCTGCCGCTTGCATTGGCTGCGGTGCTTGCGTCGCTGCCTGTAAGAACGCTTCTGCTATGCTCTTCGTCTCCGCTAAGGTTTCTCACCTCAGCTTCTTGCCGCAGGGCAAGGTCGAAGCAAAGAAGCGCGTTTTGGCCATGGTCGCTCAGATGGACAAGGAAGGCTTCGGCAACTGCACGAACCTTTACGAATGCCAGGCTGCCTGCCCGAAGGGTATCACCGTCGATTACATCGCCAAGATGAACCGCGAATACCTCGGCGCAACAGTCACCTACGCCGAAAAGGTTTACGGAAAGGATTTATAAGTTCACTGAGCTTGCCGAAGTGAACTGAATAGTCGGTTCGGCAGGCTCACCGACCTGTCCTGTGTCATCCTGAGCGGAGCCTGTCATTCTGGAGCGAAGCGATAGAATCCAGGCGTAGCCCCGATAGGATCCAGACCAGCATTAAAAAGGGACCGCAGCGATGCGGCCCTTTTTGCGTACAAATAAAAGAATTACAAGTTGTCCAAAATACGCAGCATTTCTGCCGGAGTGACGACTTTGGAGTGCTTTGGAAAATGTTTCAGATTTCCCGTGACAAGAAACGCGTCATCGGTTTTATTCTTTTCCATTGTGACTTCAAAAAATACGACGTCTTTGGGGTCTGGAAAATTGCCAACAAGCGATTCTACGGTTGTCATGTTTTCACCGATTGTCTTTAAGCGTGAAAGCAAAAATTCGACAGTCTCTTTTGGAAAATGAAATTTTTCACGGGAGAGCACTTCTTCGTATTCTTGTAAGATAGAATCATTGAAAACGGGAATAATCTCGTGGGCGTAGGTTTGTTGTACGACCTGCCCTGGAATGGAATCCCATTTTAGCAATGCGGAGACCAGCACGTTCGCGTCAATGACTGCGTAGCATTTCATTTGCCGGCTCGGACCTGTGCGATTTCGTCGTTGATTTCATCAAGAGACATATCTGCAACTCCTGCATCGGCGGCAGACTGCGAAGCCTGTTTCATGGCTTCGAGAACATCGGCGGGAGCGGCTGGACGGAGCTTCATACTGAAGGGTATGCCGTTTTCCAGAATGGTTCTGGCAAGGAACATGCGGACGGCTGTCGGCAAGTCGATGCCGAGCTTTTCGTATATTCTTCCTGCTGCAGAACGGGTCTTTTCGTCCACCCTGACTTGCAATAGCGTACTTGGCATGATGGCTCCTTTGCTTTGCAGAAATCTACAAGTGCGTTTGAAGTTGATTGTAATACTCCTGTATTAATATACAATATTCTGGATGGAAAAACAAGTCAATCTTGCACTTGTGCACAAGATTTTCAAGGTTGTCTAACTAAAGTTTGCGTTATTTGTGCGGTTGTGTGAAACAAAATGTTGTGTTTTTAGATAAAATGTTTCACACAAATCAAAAAAGGGACCGCAGCGATGCGGCCCTTTTTGCGTATGGTGGGGAGGGAGTCTCCCTGGCTTTTTGCTTGATAAATCCTTTTCACAAATTAAGCATGATGTTCCTTATCCCAATTATCAAACCGCAAAACTCGCGGTTCATAGGGAAAATCGCAAAATACATCCTTTGGCATAGAACCGTAAACGACTACAATTTGCGGATGCAACACCTTCAGCATTTCTACAACGCCCAAATGCATCAGTCGTTTTTCATCTTGAGTTTGACAACATCCATAAGTCCCGATTGAAACGATTGAGTTATGC
>CADAWC010000096.1 GCA_902791475.1 Fibrobacter succinogenes | reverse complement strand
TGTCACAGACGAAATGCTAGATGTCTTTCGCGATATTTCCAAGCCGGACCTTTTCTTTTTGCGCCTCCAGGCAGAGACGGGCGTGAACCTCAAGGAACGCAAGTCTGCGATTATCTTTGACGAAATCCAGCTGCAGCCCAAGGTGCGCCAAGCAATCAAATACCTTGTTCAAGATGGCCGCTACGACTACATCGAAACAGGGTCGCTCATATCTATCAAAAAGAACATCCAGGGAATCGTTATCCCTTCCGAGGAGCACAAGATTAACGTCTATCCCATGGATTACGAGGAATTCATGTGGGCTATTGGCAAAGATCCCGCGGTGATACGCGAAATCTACAAGGCCAAGACACCCATCGGGAACGCCACCAACAGAAGCCTGATGCGTGATTTTCGGCTTTACATGGCTGTCGGCGGCATGCCACAAGCGGTTGATGCATACATCCGCAAGGAAAACTTCGAGGTCATCGACGGCATCAAGCGGAAAATCAACGACCTATACTTTGACGACCTGAAAAAACTGGATCCGACGGGACGTCTGTCGAACATCTACAAGGCAATCCCGGGCCAGCTCGCGCTCAAGAAAAAGAACTTTACGATCACAAAAGCGACGGGCAAGCAGAAAACGCCAAAAGACGAGGAACGCTTTTTTGAACTAATGGACTCCAAGACGGTGCTCGCCTGCTACCACGTGAGTAATCCGGCCTCGGCCCTAGCACAGACAAAGGATTTGGACAAGTTCAAACTCTACACCGCCGATACGGGACTTTTTATCTCGCTGATGTTCGACAACTCAAAACAGACCAACGAGATTTACAAGAAACTTCTGAGCGACAAGCTGGATGCCGATTTAGGCTACCTGTACGAAAATGTCGCGGCCCAGATTATAGCTTCAAGCGACAGGGAACTGTATTACCACACTTGGCAAAAAGAAAACAGCACGCACTATTACGAGATTGACTTTCTGCTATTGCACGGCCACAAGGTTATCCCTGTCGAAATAAAGTCTTCGGCGGCGCGGAACCACGAATCCATCGACCAGTTCGCCAAAAAATATTCCAAAAAAGTTTACCGCAGAATCCTCTTCTCGCAAAAGGACGTGGACCACGTCGGAACACTGCAACTCAAACCCCTGTACATGTTGCCGTTTGCATTGGAAGAGATGTAGGTGTCTGCACATTGAGCTTTTCAATTTGGCAATGATGCCAAGGTTCGCGCATCGCACCTCCCCATTTTTATCTAAATTTACCTCTCCATGTTTCTTGAGTTTTGTCCACTTCTTTTGTTCGTAGCAGTCTTGGTGGCGGCGCTTGCCTTCAAGGTGAAGCTGGTGTTTGCCATGCTGGCGGGGCTTGCGCTTTTTGTGGGTTATGCGCTGGTGCGGGGGCATGGGGTGCGGCGCGTGCTCGCCATGTGCGGGCGCGGCATTGTCACGGCGAAGGGGATTCTTATTTTGTTTGTGCTGCTCGGTTTGTTGACGGCCTTGTGGCGTGCGGGTGGGGTAATCCCGCTGCTGGTGGTGCATTCGGTGAAGTTTATTCACGGGAGCGGTTTCTTGCTTGCGGTATTCCTGCTGAATTGCGCCATGTCGCTCTTGACGGGGACTGCGCTTGGTACGGCAGCAACGGTGGGGGTGGTTTGCGCGACGGCGGGGCATGCGCTCGGTGTGTCGCCTTGTTGGGTGGGCGGCGCCATTTTGGCGGGGGCGTATTTCGGGAACAGGACTTCGCCGATTTCTTCGATGGCGCTTTTGACGGCGAACATCACGAATACGGATATTTACGCGAATGTGCGGCGAATGCTGAAAACCACTTGGCTCCCGTTGCTCTTGAGTTGCGTGACTTATCTGGTTGCTGGTCTCTGCGGTTTCGCGAATGATTTAAGTGGGGTGGCGGGTGGCTCGACTTATGCAAGCGATGTTGCGGGTATTTTTTCGGCGGAACCGGTGCGAGCGCTTTTTGCAAAGGAATTCAGTCTTTCGCCGTGGTGCATTCTCCCTGCGGTTTTGATGATTATTTTATCCGTACTCCGAGTGCGGTCTTCGCGGGTGTTACTCCTGAGCGCTCTCGCGGCGTTGCCGTTCGCCCTCGTTATTGAAAACCGTTCCCTTGCCGATGTATTGCGAGCAGTTGTTTTTGGATTCCACGCCGACACTCCGGAACTTGCGCCGATGATCAATGGCGGAGGGCTTCTTTCGATGCTGAATGTATTCTGGATTGTGGTTATTGCGGGTTGCTATGCGGGGATTTTCAAGGAAACCGGGATGCTTGCGCCCCTAAAATCAGCGGTTGAAAAAATCGCGGCCAGGACAAATTCATTTTTTGCGACGCTCGTGGCTTCTTGCGTTACGGCCTGCGTTGTTTGCAACCAGACGCTCACCATCATTCTGACCCACCAACTCAC
>CADAWC010000095.1 GCA_902791475.1 Fibrobacter succinogenes | reverse complement strand
TCAGTCGTACCGGGAAAATGGTGTAAACCAAAACAGTGAAACTGTCAACCCGGTCAGTAAAATCACCTAAAAAGTGTCAACCTTTTTCAGTGATGGTCAGAGTTTTTTGATGAAAAATGGCGAAAAACCGCTAAAATCGCCTTTTTTGAATTATTTCTTTGGAAAATATCCAAAAATGACGAATTATTTGTTTGGAAAATATCCAAAATTGATTATATTTTTCTTTGGAAAATGTCCGGAGGCGGTTCTAGAATGTATTTTGAGCGAAAAATTGACAAATTCTTGTTGGAATGGTCCAAGCAAAAAAGCCACAAGCCGCTACTGCTACGTGGGGCACGCCAAGTAGGGAAATCTAGTTCTGTTGAACACCTGGGTGAGCACTTCGAAAATTGCGTCAGCATCAATTTTGAAAAAAATCCGGAATACAAAGAGGTTTTTAACAAAAATCTGGATGTGAATAGAATCGTTGCTGAAATTTCCGCTATAAGTGCCAGGCCTATTATTCCTGGACGGACGCTCCTTTTTCTAGATGAGGTTCAGCTCTGCCCCGAAGCGATCATGTCGCTCCGTTTTTTCAAGGAGGATTTGCCCTGCTTGCACGTGATTGCCGCCGGATCACTGCTTGAATTCGCCCTACAGGAACTCCCGACTTTTGGCGTGGGCCGCATCCATTCCATGTTCATGTACCCCATGACCTTTGACGAGTTTGCGCAGGCAAACGGTTTTGACGAGCTTCTAAAAATCCGCGACCAGGCATCGAGCGATAAGCCGTTGCCGGAAACGATTCACAATAAATTCGTGGAACTTTTCAGAACCTACCTCATGGTGGGCGGAATGCCAGAAGTAGTCGCCAAATGGGTTGAAAGCAAGGACTATCTACAGTGTCAATCTATCCAAGACGACATTCTGATTTCGTACGAAGATGATTTTGCCAAATACAAGAAGAATGTCGACCCTACTTTACTCAGGTCTGCATTCCGAAGTGCGGCATTGCAAATCACAAAGAAATTCACGTATGCAAAGGTAGGGAACGGTTACAAAACAGAAAAAATCCGTGAAGCCATGCAGTTGCTTACCCTTGCGGGAATTGTCACTCCCGTAACACGTTCTGCAGCAAACGGACTCCCTTTGGGGAGCGAAGCGGATCCGTCTTACCAAAAATACCTGCTTCTCGATTCCGGTTTGCAATTACGGCTAATGAATATGTCCCTTGGCGACATTTCCGAGACAATCTCTGCGATTCTCACGGCAAGTGCCGCGGATCTTGTGAACAAAGGCTCGTTGGCAGAAATGGTTGCCGGGCTTGAACTTTTACGGAACAAGACGCCAAATATGCGGCACGAATTGTTCTATTGGACGCGGATGCAAAAGAATAGCCAGTCCGAAGTGGATTATGTGGATTCCCTTGGTGGACATGTCATGCCTATCGAGGTCAAGGCAGATACCCAGGGGGGCATGAAGAGCCTATGGAATATGATGCGCGAGAAAAAACTTTCGAACGCTTATCGTATTTCTCTTGAAAACTTAGGGCAATTCGACTATCATGATTCCGAAGCGGAAAATGCAATTCGCCACGTTCAAATATGTCCGCTTTACGCCATATCGCAGATAAAGTAAAATTGGTTGAGTAAAAGTTCTTTAAGGAGCCCCAAACCCTTCCAGCACTTTATACAGCAGGGTGTAAAGCGTCTTTGCTTCGGTGTCGGAGAGGTTCACGCAGCTGGCCATGGACTTGGGGACGCTTGCGGCCTTGCGCTTGAGCGATTCGCCTTCGGCGGTGAGGCTTACGGAAAGGCAGCGTTCGTCGCTCTGTTCGCGGGTGCGCTGGATGTAGCCCTTGGCTTCGAGTTTTTTCAGGAGCGGGGTGAGCGTGCCCGAATCGAGGAACAGCTTTTTGCCGAGTTCAGAGACGTTGCACTTCTTTTCTTCCCAGAGCACGAGCATCACAATGTACTGCGTGTACGTGAGGTCGAGCGGTTCCAGGTACGGGGCGTAGCGGCGCGTGATCTCCTTGGACGCGGCATACAGCGGGAAGCACAGCTGATTTTCGAGTTTTAACTGGGGGCAGTTCATGGCCGCTCCTAGAGCAACTTTTCTACGCAGGCGCGCACGGCGTCCATGTCGGCGGTGGGTTCGAAGCGCGCGACCACGTTGCCTTCGCGGTCCACGACAAACTTGGTGAAGTTCCACTTGATGTCGGGATTTTTCTTGTAGTCCTTGTCGATGCTCTTGAGGAGTACTGCCATGGCGGCGGCCTTCACGCCAAAGCCGAAACCTTCGAAACCTTTCTGCGATTTCAGGTAGGTGTAGAGCGGGAGTTCGTCGGGGCCGTTCACGTCGGACTTTTTCATTTGCGGGAATTCAGTGCCGTAGTTGAGCGTGCAGAATTCGTGGATTTCGTCGTCGGTGCCGGGGGTCTGGCCCTTGAACTGGTTGCAGGGAATGTCGATGACTTCGAAGCCC
>CADAWC010000094.1 GCA_902791475.1 Fibrobacter succinogenes | reverse complement strand
GCCAATCGTTCGAGAGATAATAAAGACTGCTATTGAGAATGAGCAGAACCTTATTGTTGAAGGCTGCTATATACCTTTTGATTGGAGGAATAGTTTTGGGGAGCAGTATCTTCAGTCGATAAGATTCATCTGCCTTGCTATGTCAGATGAATATATAGATTCGCATTTTGAAGAAATAAAATCACATGGCTCTGATATCGAAACAAGGCTTGATGATTCTAATTGTTCAGCTGAGCAACTGAAACAAGATAACCACCAAATCATAGAGGGGTACCAATCTAACGGAGAACAGATCACTCTAATCACAGAAAGCTTCGATGATTCGATAAGGGGAGTATTGGATTAGCAAATTTGAAATAAACCATTTATCTACCACTTATGACATATTTTACTGTAAAAACAAACAAAACTATTACAATATTGTATAGGTGTATATTACTGTTTTGTAGATTTTATTTAAAATGAACAAAACCTTACAGAGCCAGTAATAGCAGGGGGTTATGGGTCAAAATAATTTTCTTTAAAAATTTTTGGTTTTACCAAATAAAATTTTTTGACGAAAAATCCAAAAAATGAACAAAACCCTATCTTGTTCAAATAACATTGCAATATGGGAAAAGGTCTCTAATCAATCGAAATGATTAGGGACCTGTCGTTTTTATGTGGTTATGTCAAACAAACGGTTTGCTGTTGTATAATGGAAGTAAAGGAAACAAATAGCCATAAATCTTAACCGAACGTAAATCAACATGGCTTTTACTTTACTTGAAGGACAATGGTGTACTTGTGCTGACCTTGGTCGATACGGGAACGCACAGCGATATTTTCAAGAAATAATCACCGAAGATTTTTCCGACAGCAAACCATAAAAGCATTTGTTTTCACTATGCGTCACACGCATACTGAGCATGAAAATTAAGCATTTTGCGCATGCTCCGAAAATATTTATATTATATGCGAAACATTTCGGAGTGGCAAAATGAAACTCAAGTTTTTAACACTATTTTCAATCCTTGCGCTCGCTGCGAGCGTGTTTGCGGAGAGTGCCATGAGCAACATTACGGTAAACCTGCGCTATACGGGTAAGAACGGGACGGCAAAGAAGTTCGCCGAAGAGATGGTTTCTAGCGGGACGGTGGCGAAAATCCGTGCCGAGAAGGGAAACATCCGCTACGAATATTTCCAGTCGCTGGACGATCCCGAAACCATCTTGCTGATTGATGCGTGGGAAAGCCAGGCAGCCATCGACGTGCACCACGCTTCGCCCATGATGAAGACGATTGCGAAACTCCGCGACAAGTACGACTTGAAAATGACTGTCGAACGCTACACGCCCGACAATACCATGCCCAAGACCGACGAAAAGTTCATCAGGAAATGAGTCGCGACAATGCAATGCCCGCGTGCTATTTCATTAACTTCACTTTGAAAAATTCCACGTTCATTTCGCGGTCGGCGAGCGGCACAATCTTGCGGTCCTTGGGAATTTCGTAATCGAACTGGTGGTCCGAAACGAAGGTCAACAGCGAAGACTGCTCGATAAGCTTTGAAATCCCCTTCGTGCTGTCGTGCTTGATGAAGGTGGCGTCGGGAATCTTCTTGCGCTTGACCTGCTCCCAGAAGCCCACGTTGCTGCGCTGGATGATGGTTTCGCCCTTGAGTTCCCGGAGCCGGATGGACTTGCGCTTCGCAAGCGGGTGCTTTTTCGGGAGCGCAATCGAGAGCCGCTCCTGCATGTATTTTTCGGCACGGAACTTCTTTGCGCGGGGGGCCTTGAGCGTGATGCCGATATCCGCCGTGCCCTCGTTCAGCGCCTTCAGAACGCCCGCCTCGTTGTCGATAATCTTGTAGGTGACCTGTGCCCCCGGGTGCTTTTCCTGCAGTTCCTGCATCATCCGCATGGCCGGGAGGATGGCCACCGACGCGATGGAGAACGTGCGCGTGCCCGCCCCTTGCGGGCTCACCTTTTCCATCATCTCGCTTTGCAAATCCAAGATGCGCTTTGCGTATTCGGCGACCGTGCGTCCCTTCTCGTTCAGCTCGATGCGGTTCTTTTTGCGCTCAAAGAGCGGAGCACCGATTTCGTCTTCCAACTTTTTGAACGCGCGGCTCACCGCCGGCTGCGAAGTGTAGAGCTTGTCCGCTACAGTAGAAAGGGTCCCGTATTCCAGGAACCCGGCCAGCAATCGCAAGATGTAAGTCTCGACAAACATAAAAAGCCCCTTTTGGGGAGAATATAATAAATCCGCTATGCGTCAAGTGAATAGTGGGGGCGATTTTCACCAGTTCTCGTAGCGGTGTCCCGTATTGAGGGCGGCTATTTGCTTCATTTCGTCGTCTGTCAACTCGAAGTCGAAAATCGATATGTTTTCTGCGATGTGGTCGGGGTTCTTGGAGCCCGGAATGGCAATGTAGCCCGATTGCACATGCCAGCGCAACACCACCTGTGCGGCCGATTTCCCGTGAGCCTTCGCTATCTTTGCG
>CADAWC010000093.1 GCA_902791475.1 Fibrobacter succinogenes | reverse complement strand
GAATTTGTTGCGAATGGTCACTTCGTCACGAATCGCCAGGCGTTTTTCGTCTTCCGAAAGCTGTGCCGCAGAGTCCGAAATTTCCTTCTGCCGGGTTTTAACAGCAAAATATGTTTGACCAAGGGCAATCACTTCTTTGCGGGGGTCTCCGTTCATCACAATCAGGTAGCAAGCGTAACGGGAAAGCTTGATATCGGTGATTTCACGCTGGGCACCTTTAGCGAGGGGTATCATTTTGCCGACGTCGGCAAAATGATCCTCAACATCCAATCCACTGGCCTCACAGGCGGTTTTTGCACGGACAATCGATTCTTGAAAACGGCGCCACTGGGCATATTCAAGAGCCGTTTGCAACTCCCTTGCATACCAGAATTCAGTTCCATTTTCGTCGGTGTGCTTGATATTCTCGAACGTCTGCTGAGAATAAGTGATAACTTCTTTTTTAGCCATAGGGCCTCCTGCATTTATTGTTTCAACTAGGAACGCCCTCGCATTACGGCAAAGCCAGATAAAGCAAAAGCGCATCATTCCTTTCTACGGAATGACGCGCATGAGTGTAATGTACCTAATATCGCAAAAGTTGGCAAGGGGCTTAAGGAAATTTTACACTAGGCTCAGCCGCAGTTGTTCGGAATTTCCGAACAACTGACTCTCAGCATCAAGACTAAATTTTTTCCAGTTCGTCTCTCATGGCGGGGCGATTCTTGAACCGCGACAGCCAAGATATTTTCAGCCGGTTGACTTCCGGGAGGCCGCCTTCGTACTTGAGCAGCTCACCCGCTTCACGGACAACATTCCTGTATTCCTTACGATTGCTGGCACGTTCCATTGCGCCATCCAGATATTCCACGAACATCTTGACAAATTCCGCACTGTACTTGGGGCAGAGCGCCTTTCCGTAACGCTTGAAATAAAAAAAGCTCGGCCCAATCGAAAACACCCTGCAAAAAGACGCATAGAGTTCATCCGTCATGTTTTCGTACACAAGGACATCCATCCGAAAATCCCATTTGGTAATTGAATTCAATAATTCAACCAGAGCGACTTTCCACTGTTGCTTTGGAACAAAGTCCTTGTACTCCTTGTAAAAATCCATTCTGGATTGCGCAACAACCATTGTTTTCAGCATGTCGCCGAACTTTTCTGTTTGGCCTGTTGCACGGTACATCTCTTTCAACTTGGCATGGACCTTTTCTGCAAGCCCCGACCAATTTTTATGAGTGTCCAGCAAGTGCTTTAGGCAATTCTCGGCTTCTTCGAATTTCGATTCTTCCACCAAAATATCGAACAGCAAAAAGGCGGAATCCGTAAAATTCGCGTAGTCAGCAAGATATTTCTTGACTTCGGAATTGTCCATTTTCAGCTTACGCATTACGGTAGCGCGTGAACAAGCCCAGCCCCCTATGCGGTACGAGCAGATACTGTCACTCTGTTTTTCACTTTCGATAATCTTGTCGAAATACCTGAGTTTCGCCTTCAGGTCGGCCACACTGTCGAATGCCTCGTTGTACACATCCCACAGTTCGCCTTCCACAAGCCACATTTCCGTTTTCAGGATGTTGTTCTCTATCCACTTGCGGCATTCCGTAACGACACCAGCCGACGCCGTATTCAGGAAAAGCATCCAAAGATTCTTGAATTCCGGCAGGAGAATCGACATTTCGCCGTTCGAGTCGTCAATGTTCAGGTTCCCGAGCTTTTTCGTGAAATGGACCAGGACATTCTTGGCAGCGTCATTGTTTACAAACAGGCGAAGCCTTTCGATTCGCTCGAAAAGATTCAGCATGTCATTCGTGAAATAGCGCGCGTCGCGGTAAGCGATAAGGCCACCGTCGCGATACCTGCGTACGATGCAGTCGAACTGGGCGGTAAGATCTTCAAGCTTTAGTGGTTGCATGGTTAGTCCCGGCATCAAGTCTTCAAAGAATATGTTCTATTTTTATTTGCTCCGTTGGGAGTAATCTTGCCTTCTTCCACGAGTTCGGAGAGATAAATCTTTGTGCGAGAAATCTTCAAGCCGATGTAAGCAGAGATTTCTTGAGAGCGAGCTTCTTCGTGTTCGGCAAGATATTCGACGATCATTTTCTTGAATTTTGTTGACTTTTTATCGCCATTTTTATCGCCGTTTTCGGCATTTATCGCCACTTTTTCGCCACTTTTATCGCCATTTTCGGGATTTATCGCCATTTTATCGCCACTTTTTAAGTTTATCGCCACTTTTTCGTCGTTATTGTGGCGATAAAAATTCACTCGGAACATATCCCCGATTTCGGTGAATTCAGGAAGGGCCACGCCATATTCCTGACACAACGTATTAATCCGCTGGAAACCGGAACCCCATCCTTCGAGAACATGAACCTTTTCCAAAGTGCGGGCAAGAGTCTTGTTACGGATAGAGGAGCGGCCGCTCAAGGCCTCTTCAAGAGTTAGCGTTCCATAAAGACTCCCCGGCGAAGAGATTTCCACGCGGTCATCATATACCGCCACCTGCACGCTG
>CADAWC010000092.1 GCA_902791475.1 Fibrobacter succinogenes | reverse complement strand
CTTCTTGTTGATGTTGTTGGATAGCTGGCAGGAACACGACCTGCTCGAGTGTGTGGCGAAAGCCGCGCCAGGTAACGCCGAGGAAGACCCTCGCCAACAGCACCGCAAGAGCATCCCAAAACATAAACAAACCCTAATTGTGCCTTCAGAGTAGGCGCAATTAAAACTGTTTTTAACGTTCGCTCATGCCGAGCGGGCTAGAGGATTATTATGGCAAGAAAAAGTAAAAATACCGATGTTGTGGCGGCCAGTCCACTTGTCGCGACGGACGTAGAGAAAATGATTCTGGTCATCCGCGATAAGCAGGTGTTGCTTGACAGAGACTTGGCTGCGCTGTACGGTGTGGAAACGAGACGTATCAACGAGCAGATGAAACGCAATATTGAGCGTTTTCCGGAGGATTTTTGTTTTCAGTTGAATCCAAGTGAAATTCCGAATCGTTTAAAGTCGCAATTTGCGATTTTAAACGGCAAGGGCAATATGCGTGGCTTACATATTAAGAAAATGCCTTTTGTATTCACAGAACAGGGCGTAGCGATGCTGTCATCTGTTCTGAAAAGCGAATCCGCTATTAGGGTAAACATCGCCATTATGCGGGCGTTTGTTCAACTTCGTCACTACATGATGGGGAGCAAAGGTGTCGTCAACCGCCTTGTGCAGGTGGAATATAAAGATATTGAGCAAGATCGTCGGCTTCTTGAACATGACTATAAAATAGACTCGCTTTTCGAAGCCATGGACCGCAGGGAAACTGACTTGAAAAAGGTCATGGAAAACATCATCGACCCGAGTACCTATAGGCACTTCCTGATTCTGAACGGGCACAAGCTGGATGCAGATGTCGCCTATGCGCAAATTTACGGCATGGCGAAGAAGTCGGTGCTGATTGTGGATAACTATGTGGATATCAAGACGCTGAATTTGCTGCGGAATGTGCACGAGGGCGTCTTTATACTGATTGCGAGCGACCTGTACGGCAGAACAAGTGTGACAGATGACATGCTTGCCGATTATCGGGCCGCCCGACCGGACGTGTCGATTGACAAGAAACCCGCCATGCACAAATTCCACGACCGCTACATTCTCGTAGATTTCAAGACCAAGAGCGAAAAACTGTACCATTGCGGCGCTTCAAGCAAGGATGCGGGCAACAAGATCACGACCATCGTCCGGCTCGACGATGTTGATGCATACCGGAACATGTTTGAGGAACTGTTGGAGCAACCAAGAGGGTAAAATGGCTCATCAAATTTGACAGACACTGTCTATCAAATTGGGGCAACAGTGTTGCCCAAAATTTCTAGTTACAAATGAAGGTCGCAAATCGTGACCAGTCGGAAGCTGTATGGCAAAAAAGAAAGAGATTGCCCCTGCAAAAGCGGTGGAATCGTTGTTCAACAAGGTCTCGAACTTGATTGAGCAGGCCCGCGTGCGTGTGGCTGCGGCAATGAATGTCGCCGAGGTTTACACGAAGTACCAGATTGGGCGATTAATCGTAGAAGATGAGCAAAAAGGTCAGTATCGAGCGGAATATGGCAAGCAGATTCTGTTGAATCTTTCTGAACGACTGATTTCGCGCTATGAAGGCGGCTGGACTGTTGATACACTCAAGCGTTGTCGCTTCTTTTATCGTATTTATTGTCCCCAGCAAATTGGGGCAACAGTGTTGCCCCAATCTGAAGTTTTGCCCGATTTTACCCTTTCGTGGTCCCATTACCTGGTTCTCATGCGCATCAAGAATACTGATGAACGCCGCTTTTACGAAATTGAGGCCACTTCCGGGAACTGGTCTGTTCGCGAATTGCAGCGGCAGTATGGTTCAAGCTTGTACGAACGTCTTGCACTGAGCCGGGACAAGGAACAGGTCGCCCGCCTGTCGCGTGTTGGCAATGTGGTGGAAAAGCCGGAGGATATCATCAAGAATCCGGTGACACTGGAATTTGTCGGCTTGAAGCCGGATGCATCGTATTCGGAATCGAACCTGGAATCCGCTATCATCGGCAAGTTGCAGGAATTCCTTTTGGAACTGGGGAAGGGGTTCTTGTTCGAAGCGCGTCAGAAACGTTTTTCCTTTGACGAAGACGATTACTATGTGGACTTGGTCTTGTACAATCGTCTGTTGCAGTGTTATGTGCTCGTTGACTTGAAGGTCGATAAGTTGACGCACCAGGATCTCGGCCAGATGCAGATGTACGTAAACTATTACGACCGGTACGTAAAGCAGGATTTTGAAAAGCCGACCATCGGCATTTTGCTTTGCAAGGAGAAGAAGGATACCCTTGTGAAGTTGACTTTGCCCGAAGATGCGAATATTTACGCCTCTGCCTATGAGCTGTACCTGCCCGACAAGAATCTTTTGCAGGCGAAAGTCAAGGAATGGGTAAATGAATTTGAAAATGCAAGATAAGAGTATTGTGAAGATGCGCCCTTCAAGCAACTAATGGAGAAATACGATGAAGAAAAAATCAGAAGAAGAGAACAAGAAAGATAATACTGGATGGAATGCCTTCTTGGAATTGCGCAGGCAGGCACAGCACAATATGCAACAGCTTTCCGCCGATGCCGAGAAGGCCGATTCCGCAGGCATGACGCTTGACGAGATAAACGCTGAGATCGCTGCAGCCAGGAGCGGGAAGTAACACGCAGACGTTGACTTTTCTCAAACCTCTTTGTATATTTATCCCCGTATTACGACAATCCCTGCGACAGTCGGCATAGGCCTTGCGGCCCGTACGTGCATCCGCGGTGGGGTTCATCAACCTT
>CADAWC010000091.1 GCA_902791475.1 Fibrobacter succinogenes | reverse complement strand
CCGAAATCGTAGACTTCCACGACGCCCTTGCCAAGATTTACGGTCTTGAAGTTGTTCTTTTCCATTTTGAATCTCCTTGGGCCAAGCCCGTTTTTTGTTGTTCTTTAATTGTTACAACACAAAATATATCCAATTTTCGTTGTAATGTCAATAGAACAACTAGAAATTTAAAGTAAAAATTTAGTTACAAAAAAAACAAGGGTTAGTTAGAGCTTTCGCTGTTTATTCCACCGAAAATGTCGCCTTCACGTTCCCTTTGCCGAGGATCTGCTGGAGGCGTTTCTTGTTCACGTTGTCGATACGGGCGAGGCGCGTGAAGTTCCAGGAGTTCTTGTCGTAGTAGATGGTGATGGAGTTGCCCTGGTAAAGGATGATGTCGCCCGCGTCGGTGTCGATTTGCTTGTCGTTACGCGGAAAACTGCGCGGCAGGTCGGCCACCTTCTCGAAACTGCCGTAGTCGTGCATGTCAAGCGTGAGGTCGCCCTGCGCGAGGAATTCGGCGAAGGCCTTGGCGGAGGAATTTTCTTCGAACGTTGCCGTGAAGGCGGTGTCGTTCACATGGATTTTGAGTTTCACGGGAGCCTCCCCCGCTTTAGATGTTGAACCGGCAGATGAACTTGTTGGTACTGCGCCGGGCGTTTTACCGGCGGACGATTTTGGCGTCTGGGTTTCGGGTTGCGTCGAATGGCTCGCGGCATCGCTGCAAGCTACCAGAAAGAACAACGCTACAAATTCAAAATACTTATTTGCTATGACTCACTATGCCTTTTGCGCATGAATTCACGGAAATAAACACCGAAGTAAAACATCTTTATTTAATATCAATCAAATCAAAATACATCAAACGTGTATGCAAAGGTTTTTCTCCCAGCATTTTCACGTTTATTCCAAGAGCCCTTGCTTCGTTAATTTCGGAACTATAAAGGAATTTGAAATTGTTTTTCTGATAGTAATGAATGACTTCCGGTTTATTGATTGCATCAACGATGATAAACCGGCAACCGGTCTTGTTTTCGTCGCTACGGAACCAAGCCTTGATGAAGTCCATTACTGCAGAGCCAAAACCTTGTTTGGCAAATTCAATATTCGTCCCTAGGCGACCGACCAAAACTCCGGGATAGCGGCGAAGATTCTTCTCGCCATTCTCCGTGACATATTCAATCTTCGCCTTGTCTTCAGGAGCAAGTTGTTTGATTCGAATTGAATCGTTTGATATTGTAAATGCAGCAACGATGCTTTCGGGACGCTCTCTTAGACGAAAGACATAAGTCTTTCCCAAAAGTTTTTCACCGTATAGTCGAAAATCCTCTCTGAAAAATTCGTCAAGGTCTTCATTTCCGCATTTGAAGGGGTTGCAACTTTGCAGCAATTCCGAAGAAAGCCGAGCAAAGGAGCATCGGTTCAAAAATTCGGCAAGGGTCATGTCTAGAAACCTTGTTCGCGGAGGAAATTCCTAACGAGCAGAATTTTATCTCCAAAATCCTGTTTACGCTCGTTCTTTTCGGCGTATTCGGCTTCCTTGAGAAAACGTTCAGCGTCTTCCCCTTGAAGCGTCGGTATGGATCTTATTGCCACTGCCATAGGTTTATTCCTCCGCTAAAAAATAGGTTTTGAATGTCTAATTGTCAATATGGCATTTACGCACATATCCCTAAAATAGCATTTAAAAATGGCAAAAAATGACAAAAAGCAACCAAGGTCACAATTTGTGACCTTGGACAGCAGCGAGAACCGTCGCGGTTTTGTGTCTTTTGCTTACTTCAAGTTCGTCTTGAAGACAAAACATTTCATCTGCAGTTTCCAAATCCGGTATAATGTCATTTCAGCACAAAAACAGCCACCAATAAACCAAATCCCAGTAAAATAAGTTTCAACAAACCCTAATTCACCATTTTGCCGCAGCACTTCTTGTACTTGAGGCCGCTACCACAAGGGCAAGGATCATTGCGCCCCACTTTCGGCGTCGAGCGAACAACGGCGATATTCTGCTTCATTCCAAAGCCACTTTCTTGAGACGAAGACAATTCATCTGGAACATTTCCGTAAGTAACCCAAAGTCTAGCCTTGTTGTTCAATTCCATAATGGCACTGATAATGGGCGTAATCTTGTCCATATCGATACGGGTAAAGCCGAGTTGCCGACGATACCTTTCAACAATTGCAGCAGGATGTTCCATAGCCATGCGCAAATCATCCAGGAGGCAGTGCGCATCAAAATCAGCAAAGGCGGGTTTATCCGAATACTTTTTAAAGTGATCGCGGATGGTCTTGAATTCCGCAAGATTTTCATTGATATCGTCCGTATAGTCAAGCCACTCGTTAAATTCCTCATTGGTCGGCCTATAGGGGCGATGGATTTTGCGCTCTTCAATAATGTGCTCAATCACTACAGATGTTTCGACACTCCAGGCGCAAAGGCACACGCCATAACTTATAAAATAACGGGTAAACAAACTGCACTCGTTGACTGCTGTAATTCCTTGATTCTTAGTCAGGGTGCGGTCGACATGGTCCATGTTCCACTTGCTGATGACCGTCTCGGGATTGCATACGCCATAAAGGTTGGCGTAAACCTTGCAATAGTCATGGAACCCAGCCATATTTCTCTTTGTTCCACGGGCAATTTCAAGAAATTCCTCTGGAACAACCAATGTCAAGTTGTCTTCATCCGTTCCGAAAAGGAACATAAACCCAATAGACAAATTCTGTTCCACGAACTTGAACACGCGTTCGACGATGTTCAGAAAATTGAATTTTGTTGGATAACCTTCCGGGAACATTTCCTTGAAGGGAGACTCACCTGCGTATTCATCAAACATAAGGTCCAAGAACAGCGAAAATTCAAAGTCTCCGGAATACTTGGCAAAGCTCTCGAATATTTTAGGAATTCGCTTTTTAAGGATTTCGATGTACTCGGCCTTGCGCAATTGTTCTTCGCAAACCTCGTCTTTTTCTAGTTCCGGCATCGTGCAGAAATGAATATCCTGGACGGAATCCTTTGGGCAAGCATTCAGAAGTTTTGCAAGAGTCTTAGACGGAATCGGTTCTTTGTGGATGCAGTTCGTTTCACGGAGTAAACGGCTACGGTAGTCTTTCGGCAGAGAATTGATGTTCATTTCCTAAAACCTTTTAAACCACTTGTTGAATATGGGGTCGCTGATATAGAGGCCCGTTTCACGCTGTTCCACTATATCTCGGTCTATCAGGGCCTTCTTTATTCGGGGAATATTTGATTTAGTCCCGAGGCGATAGGTTTCCAGCACCTCCTGCGACAGGAAACCGTTATGAATTCCTGCGGCTATCGCTCGAAGCATGTTCATCTGGTAACTGGAAAGCCCCTCTGTCTGCTGCATAAAGAGCGCCGCATTCTGGGCGATAAGTTCATTCACGGCGGTATCAATTATTTCAGAAGTGACTTCGCGTTCCGTGTGCAGCATTACCAGCCAGGCAAGCTGTTGCACGTAAGAAGAATAATTTTCCACCTCGCCACAAATTCTTGAAGCCTGTTCTTTGTCGATACGAAGTCCATGCTTCTTGAACTTATCGCAGATAAAGGGAACCCAATTTTCGGTAGAAATGACACCCAGGTAAATCGCGTCGCCAAACTGATAGAATGGCATGCTCTTGTTCTGGAAGAT
>CADAWC010000090.1 GCA_902791475.1 Fibrobacter succinogenes | reverse complement strand
AAGTTGCTTCGGCAGCTATACGCAGTCCTTACAAAAAAAGAGGCCTATGTACCAAATTTTTGTACAAAAGCCTCTTGACATTTAATACAGTATGTCATGACAAAATGCAAGCATTTTGTCGCGACACTCACTTGCTCGCTTTTTATCCAATTTTTCTGATTTTTCACAAGAGAAACGCTTGCGAACCCGCATAAAATAAGGTATATTCATTATTAGAATCTATGTGAGTAAGCGGAAATGGTGGGCCGCTTGGGATTTTCGAATCCGTATGAAGGAGTTTACCGTCCTTCCTCATAGATTCTTATAGGAGTGAAAACGATTTTGATTTTATAGGGGCTCTTTATGAGCCGAGGGAAAACATATTAGGGGGAGAGGTTTACATTATGAAGCTCATTAGCACAGATTTTTCAAATTTGGGGAAAAAGACCATATACGACTTCGGCGATGACGAAGCCATTGATGAGCTTTTGAAAGAACATAATTCTACCAGAGAAGAAATTACACGCGAATTTTTTGATGATGCCGAAAAAGGAGTTCGCTTTATTTGGTTAGGTGGTTTGGCGGAAACGATGATTGATCTAGACAAAAATGCGAAACAACTGTTTGACGCAGCATCAAAAGAATTGGATAAAATCAAAAAGAATAAGGTTGAAATGTTTAAAAAATACGGTCGTATTGTAGATTGACTCATTTTTTTACCTCAATTTTGATTTTATCGGTGACAAAACGCGTGATCTGAAGCGTTTCAAATTTGGCGTCAAAGCAAATTCAACACATTCAGTTACAATCTTTTGAGCGGCGGAAATATCCATTCCCTTCACATGCTTTGCTATATTCTTTGCAAGAAAATCTTTTTGCAAAATGTAGTCTTATAGGGGCTCTTTAGGAGCCGAGATAAAACCTATGGTTGCGTTGATGAAACTTGTCATGGGGTGTTGACTTTCCTTGTGAAAAATGGTATATTATGGAAGATCTCGTTTATTCCCTGATACATCCAGAATGGTATAAGCGGGTGATCCCTTGTTGATGTATAGCCTGGGTGGTCTTTTTTTTACATCACTTTAGTTCCTTTCATCTTGATTTTTGCGCTGCTGGAATTAAAGGCTGTCCAAAGTTGAAGTTTTCCGTTTACAGTCTTATAGGGGCTCTTTACGAGCCGAGACAAAGCAATAACCAGCTATAGTTTTTGACTAAAACGGTTGGCGTTGCTTGTTGATTGGTGAAAAGCGGCGTGGCTGGGCGTAAAAATCACTTATGGACGGGCTTGAGCTCGTTTTGGAACGTTTTACGTACTTCAAGGGTGTTTTAATGGGTCTTAGTACGTAATATTTTTTTTGTTTAATTTATATGCTACGTACTAAATGGCTGTTTAGTGACCATGCAGTACGTAAAAGTGCAGACTAATTCCATATTACTATTGATTTTTTGTTTGCGACGAGGATATTATACGTACTTGCGGTATTGTTTTATTTGGTATAGTACGTAATCGTGGCGAACATTGCAAAATAGGCTTATTTGGCTTTTGTTTTTTACGTACTAGTTGCGTTTAAAATGCTCGTTTAGTACGTAAATTTGCATAAATCGCGGCTCGTTATGAGCTGAGATTTTACGGGGCGTTGCGGGGTGACCCCGCACTAACTACTAACCACTTTTTTTTAATACATTCTTTCGTCTTTGTATAGTCGCTTTGCTCCTGTACCAAATGCTAGGCTCAGATATGCAAAAACAAGTTTTTGCGCATCATTCGCCATACGCATTTGTCGTCTAATTGCTATATTTCCCGCCGAAAAATTATCTTCAAGGATACAACCATGAAACGTACACATAACTGCGGCCAGCTTCGCAAGGAAGATGTTGGCCAGATCGTAACACTCGCCGGTTGGGTGGATCGCCGCCGTGACCATGGTGGTGTGATTTTCGTTGACCTCCGCGACAAGTATGGCAAGACCCAGATCGTTTTCAATCCGGATTACAATGCCGATGTTTTGAAGACTGCCGAACAGCTCCGTAACGAATACGTTATTTACGTGACTGGTAAGGTCTACGCCCGCGAAGAAGGCAACACCAACGAAAAGCTCGCTACGGGTGAAATCGAAGTCAAGGCTGACAAGCTCGAAATTTTGAATGCCGCCCTCACCTCTCCGCTCGCCATCAACGACCCGAACGAAGAATGCAAGGAAAACGACGACCTCCGCTTGCAGTACCGCTATTTGGACCTCCGCCGTCCGTGGATCCAGAAGAAGCTCCTCCTCAAGAGCCGCTTCCTCAAGGCCGTGTACGACTTCTTCTACGCTAACGGTTTTGAAAACATCGAAACTCCGTGCCTTTGCAAGTCCACTCCGGAAGGCGCACGAGACTACCTCGTGCCGTCCCGCGTGAACCCGGGCAAGTTCTACGCCCTTCCGCAGTCTCCACAGCAGTACAAGCAGCTCTTGATGATTGCAGGCATGGACCGCTACTTCCAGATCGCCAAGTGCTTCCGCGACGAAGACCTCCGCGCCGACCGTCAGCCGGAATTCACGCAGATCGACGTCGAAATGTCCTTTGTGAACCAGGACGAAGTCATGGAAATGTTCGACAAGTTCGTGACTGAAGTCTTGGGCAAGGTTTGGAACTTCGAACCGCCGCGCCACATCCGCCGTATGAAGTGGGCAGAAGCTATGCTCAAGTACGGTTCCGACAAGCCGGACCTCCGCTTCGACCTCGAAATCCACGATGTGTCTGAAATCGGTGCAAAGTCCAACTTTGGCGTGTTCAAGAACTGCGTTGCCGCCGGTGGCAAGATCCGCGGTATCGCTGCTAAGGGTTGCGTTGACTTTACTCGTAAGCAGATCGATGAACTCACCGCTTACGTGGGCAAGTACGGTTCCAAGGGCCTCGTGTGGATGCGCGTCAAGGAAAATGACGAAGTGGAAACTCAGGTCGGCAAGTTCTTTACAACT
>CADAWC010000089.1 GCA_902791475.1 Fibrobacter succinogenes | reverse complement strand
AGCGACGAAGAAATGAAACGTTACAAGACGGTGTTTGTCGGCTTTCCGGTCTGGTGGTACGACGTGCCGATGCCCGTGATGACATTCCTGAAGCAGGCGGACCTGCAAGGCAAAAACGTCTATGCGTTCTTCTCTCACGAGGGTTCGTCCGACGGTGCAGGGAGCCTTCCTACACTCGAAAAGTTGATGCAAGCGAAGGGTGCTGCATTCGACAAGAAGACCGCCCTTTCTGTGCGCGGAAGCAAGGTCAAGGATTCCGAAGCCGTTGTCCGCGATTGGGTGAAGGCGCTCTCGAAATAATAAACGAGGTCAAATCCTGATTTTTCGTCTAGACAAAATAGCGCTTCGTTGGATGGTGGTTTTGGCTTTTGCCTGTGCCACGGGTTCTGCTGCTGTCGAAGCAGATTCCGTAACAACCTCGGTGACTGTCGATACCGCGCCAAAGCTTTCCCCGTTCGATCATCTGGGACACAACATGTTGCTGAGTGCGTTTGGCTGGCCGCTCGGGTTCCACATGCTCGGCGGTGCGCTTACGTACAAGTTCTCGATGGAAAATAACGATTTGATGGTTGCCCGTTTTGCGGCCCGTCAGGACCAGCTCACGTACGGCATCGCGTTCACTCCCGGCATGATGATGGGGACGTTCTTCCCGATTCTTGTTCCGGGCTACATGTACTTTATCAGCGACAACCGCACGCTGAACAACACCGGTGCCGTCGCCGTGCAGGCTACCGCC
Organism: Fibrobacter succinogenes; assembly: GCA_902791475.1. Lineage (GTDB taxonomy): Bacteria > Fibrobacterota > Fibrobacteria > Fibrobacterales > Fibrobacteraceae > Fibrobacter > Fibrobacter succinogenes_J. The sequence goes on along the minus strand of CADAWC010000089.1, from coordinate 2,264 downwards.
GTGGCGTTCCTCTACAACAACATCCTCAAGGCGATTTCGGCCCGCGAGCACCCTGACACAGAACTCAACAGCGGCGAGCGTTCCCGCGATTTCAAGTGGGGATTTTTTAGGCGCGGCGTCTTTTACGGCTGGCCCTCGGGGCATTCCATGACCAACGCTGCCATGGCCATGAGCATCGCAAGCTACCACCGCGACAAGCCCCTCGTCGTGGCGGGCTGCGCCCTGTATGCGGGCTATATCGCGACAAGCATGGTGCTCGGCGCAAAAGGCGAAGCCCACTGGTTCTCCGACGCCGTCGCGGGCACCCTGATGGGAGCTTCCATCGGCTGGTACATCGGCAGCGTGTTCTACAAGGAAAAAGCCGGCGAAAAGCAGACCCCGCCCAAGGTCACCATCGCCCCGCTATTCTACGACGACACCAAAGGCGCCGTGCTCAGCGTGAGAATATAAGTCAAACGCCTGGTACACAATCTTGTGTAACGATGAAATTTACTTTTATTTCGCCAAAACTCATTGTTTGAGCGAGTTTTGGCGAAAATAAAGACAATATCTCGCCAAAACTTAAATTTTTATTGACTTTTGGCGAAAAATGTTATAAATTTAAGATTATGAGTATAATTGGAAGAAATTCTGAAATCGAACTGCTAGAGCGATATATCGCCTCTAAAAAGGCGGAATTCATCGCTTTATACGGTAGGCGTCGCGTAGGGAAAACCTTCCTCGTCAACCAAACCTTCAAAGGCCAATTCGCTTTTTCAATGACCGGAGTCTTGGAAGGTAAAAAGGACGACCAAATAGACGCGTTCCTTGACGCCATGGACATCTTCGGTTACAAGAGCAATGAACGTCCTAAAAATTGGATGGAAGCGTTTTCTCAACTGCGCAAAGCCCTTTCGGACAGAATTTCTAACGGCAACCCCTGTATCGTTTTCATTGACGAAATTCCAAGCCTCGATACACAAGGTTCTGGTTTTACAAAAGCCCTTGGGCATTTTTGGAATAGTTGGGCTTCGACCCAAGACAACTTTAAACTCATCGTATGTGGTTCCGCAACATCCTGGATGATAAAGAACCTCATCGACAGCAGAGGAGGGCTGCACAACAGGATTACACACGAGATAAAGCTTCTGCCTTTTACGCTCAAGGAAACCGAGGATTATCTACTCTCAAAAAACTTCACCTGGTCCAGGCAAATGGTCTTGCAGTCGTACATGTTCACAGGCGGTGTTGCCTACTACCTCAGCCTCTTCGACGAAAGCGAAAGCCTTGCCCAAAACATAGACCGACTTTACTTCTCCGAAAACGGGGAAATGCGGCGCGAATACAAGCGACTTTTCAAGACTCTTTTCAATGCGGCAGAACCATACATGCGTATTGTGGAAACACTCGCTCAAAAAAAACAGGGCATGACCCGCAAGGAAATCATCTCGTCAATGAAGGCTGAAAAAGGCGGAACCCTCTCCGAGCAGATTCAAAATCTCATCGAATGCGGATTTATCCGAAAATACATGGTGCGCGAAAAGAAGGTCGTCAAGGAAAACAGCGGCATTTATCAGCTGGTCGATCCGTTTACCTTATTCCACCTATACTTCAACAGCAAAGCCAAGGGCGACACCCGCTTTTGGGAGAACCACATCAATACCCCCGTCGTGAATACTTGGCTTGGGCTCGCTTTCGAAAAAGTCTGCCTGCTCCATACTCAACAAATTAAAGAAGCTCTCAGGATTGATGCGATTTCGACACAGCAGTATTCTTGGCGCAGCAAAGACAAGAAAACACCTGCCCAGATTGACCTGATTATCGACCGGGCCGACGGAATGATAAACCTTTGCGAATTGAAATACTCCGAAACGGATTACACCCTTACCGAATCGGAATTCAACAAGATGGAACGTCGTTTTGCAGCGTTCGTGAGCGAAACCGGAACCCGCAAGGGAATATTCAAAACGCTCATTACGGCATGTCCCTTGAAAAAGAACCAATATTCAGAATCAATTCCCGTTAAGCTTACTGCGGATTGCTTATATTGAAAAGCGCTTGCTCCCACTATGCGTCCCGCGCATACTGAGCATGAAAATTAAGCATTTTGTGCATGCTCCGAAATTATTTATATTATGTGCAAAGCATTTCGGAGTGGCAAAATGAAACTCAAGTTTTTAACGCTGTTTTCAATCCTTGCGCTCGCTGCGAGCGTGTTTGCGGAGAGTGCCATGAGCAGCATTACGGTAAACCTGCGCTATACGGGTAAGAACGGGGCGGCAAAG
>CADAWC010000088.1 GCA_902791475.1 Fibrobacter succinogenes | reverse complement strand
TTTTGAATGGCTGACATGTTGATCCCGATTTTTTGTTGCAGTTCTCGGTATGTAATGGATGGGTTGTCCAATAGGCTTTCGAGAATTCTTGTCGAGTTCTCGCTGCGGAATGTTATCCGTTCCCCATCGTACCACCAAACATCGGGTGAATGCTCCTGAACAAAGCCTATGTTGTATGCGATTTCTTCGGCATAAATTTTCTTGAAATAATTCTTGAACGCCCTGATTTGTCGAAGAGTCGCTTGCGCTCCATCAGAAGGGGCGTCGCCGACTTCCAAATCGGATTGGTGTAGAGCGTCAAGGTATTCGTTTTTCTTGCGGCTACGGACCACCATCATTGGGTAGCCGTGCCTGGCTAGAATGTAGTTGACGATTAATCGTGCAATTCGCCCGTTTCCATCTTCAAAGGGGTGAATGCGGATATAACGGTAATGGAACAAAGCGGCGAGATCGACGGGATTCATTGATTTTGACGATTCCGTTTCGTTGTACCAATCTACAAGGTCTGCCATTAAGGCAGGAGTTTCTTCTGGGGATGCGTAGGTGAAAATATCCCCATAACGTGTAATGACGCTGTTCGGGCGCGTTTTGTATTGCCCCGCATGAATTGTATATGATGAGTGGTTCCCGTCGGGAAGAGTGTAATGGACTTGATAATCTTCTCGAATCAGGGTCCTGTGCAATTGGCGGATGAAATTTTGGGTTAATGGTGAGAGTGTGTCCTGCGATTTTTCTGAAGTTATTTTAAGACAAACTTCGCTGGCCTTCATTTCTTCGCAATCCCTAACCTTCGCGATACCTTCCACCTTGCCAAAAAAGAGCAGCAATTCCGTTTGTCCGTACGTTAACGTATTGCCCTCGATATGGTTGCTGTTGTAGTTGAAATCCACCGAAAAACGACGGCTCAGGCGGAATTGGTCGTGCTCGCTAAGGGGCTGCATTGCCTGCCATTCGGCAAGGTTTTTTTCGAGATTTGGGCGCTTCATACCCTAAATATAACAAAATTTGCTTAAAAGGTGGTATTATACCACCTTTTAATGTGAATATTATGCTTAATCTGTGTTTTTTTTTTGTGGAAAGGTGGTATTGTACCACCTTTTCGGTGCTTTTTGGTGCCGGCGGCTTCTGCGACAATGGCGAGGATGAGGAATAGATAATTGGACATGAGGAGAATATACAAATTAATTTTTTATATTGTGAAAAAAGTTGAGAGGAATCCATGCCGAGTTCAGAGAAGTTTCGTGACCATGTTTTGGAGCAGTTCAATGGAAAGCTGCTTGAAGGCGGATTCCGCGTGACGACCCGCAAGATGATGGGCGAGTACATCTTGTACGCTGACGGGAAAATCTTCGGTGGAATTTACGATGATCGCTTGCTGGTAAAGCCTGTGCCCGCGGCCTTGGCGATGCTCCCCGGCGCAAAGAAGCAGTTGCCCTACGAAGGTGCAAAGCCCATGCTCCGTGTGACCAACGAGCAAATTGAAGACGGCGATTTGCTGGTTCGCCTGCTCGATGCGATGTTGCCGGAACTGCCCGCCGCGAAAGCGAAGAAGAAATAGGTTCCGACGGATGTGCTTATCAACGGGGTGAGCGCCGGCCGCGGTGTGATTTTATTTGTCAAACAGGTCCGAGTGCGTTCCTGTGCGGACAAGTTCCAATATCAATACATCGTCTTGTTTACGGTAAACCAAGAGCCAATCCGGCTTGATGTGAAGTTCTCTATGCCCGGACCAATTTCCTCCAAGAGCATGATCCCGATACTTGTCTTCAAGAGGGTCGTCATTTGCGAGCTTTGAAACAACGGCGTATAATTCCTCCATATCGTAATTCCGTTTCTTTGCTCGCTTGACATCTTTCTTGTATTGTGATGTCCATAGGATTTTGTATCTAGGTCCTTTCTCTACCAAGATTTCATCTCCCGAATGGCTTCGTTGACCGTATACGTCTTCATCTTCGAGGGGTTCTTCTGGTATTTCGCGTAAATTTCATCTGACTCTTCCATCGCCTTGATAGTTTCCCGATTCGGACGGTTGATGGAAATTTCAAAAGGGATTCTTCCTTCGCGTAGAACCTGCTTGGTAAATACGTTGTATAGCCCCGAGATGGTCATTCCCACCTTTTCGCAAAAATCGGCGATGCCCTTTTTGTCGTCGTCGTCCAGTGTAATCGTCAGATTTGCCATTGTGCCCTCTTTTAAGTGGGTGGATTCTAAGTGAAATATACATAAAAATCACAAAAAAGTCAATGTTTTATGTTTATATTTCACTGTTTTGGCGTTGTTTAACCCTGTTTTATTTGATGAAGTCTACGAATTGTTGGATGGAATGAATTCGATTTTTGGCCAGATATTCTATTTTGTAGACAATGGCTCGCGGAATTTTATGGATTGTCTTGGCGGTGTGCGCCTTGCTGCTTGCGGGGTGTTCGTCACATGCTCCATCGGCATCCAAGTTCATGAACGTGAAACCTCATTCGCTATCTATGGGTTTTGGAGGAGCCGTTGTTGCAGGAGATTATTATGACGAAGTTATTCAAAGAGATGATGATGGCCATGACGGTTTTACTGAAATACCCGTCATGTTGGAAGGGACCGCTTTGGGGCGTGTAGAATATTTTGTTCTTGGTGTGGCTCTAGAGACAAGTGTGTTGCCGCGTTTCACGGCAGGGGTCGCAAGTGATTATTTGGGGATACAAACATGGGTTACACCATTTGTTTGGGATGAAGCGTCAAAACCTAATCGTCCATTTGGAATAATGCTGATAGAACAATATCCTATACAGCCAAATTTCAATATTGGATTCAGTCAATTTTTTTCAAACAATTCTTATGCACACATAGATTCTCCTGACTGCTGTTCTTTAGACGCTGATTATTACACGGTATATTACAAGGAACTTGGTGCCGGCATCTACATTACTTATAAGATTTTATCTTTTGAATTTCGATATGGGAATGAGTTGGATTCTGGTAACAATCGATTCTATTTTGATGTCAACTTGATGTTTAACGTGAATATTTCTCAAAAGAAAAAAGATGTCAAATAGGCTTTAACAAGGAACGGGGGTGTTAGGGGGTGTCCCCCTAGGCGTGGGGGTGGAGAGCAACGGAGTGCGAACCAGGGGGAGGCTTCCCCCTTTTTTGTCAAGTTTCCTTGAACCCCAGAGGGAGCCGAAGGCGACCGAGCTCATACCCCAAAGGACCGTAGGTCCGACCTCAGACCCCATTTGCCTTTTTTCGTGGAATTTTGTATCTTAAAATCCGGAAAAATCTCTCGTCTCTCGTCTCTCGTCTCTCGTCTTGCTGACGAACGATGATATTCGAAAAACGGAGGTCGTTGAAATTTTGTAAAATATACACAGAGGTAAA
>CADAWC010000087.1 GCA_902791475.1 Fibrobacter succinogenes | reverse complement strand
GATGCGGCGGTTGTATTCTTCGAGCGAAAGATCCCTGATGTTCACGCCACCGATTTCGATGTCGCCGCTGTCAACATCCCACAGCGAGGCGATAAGGCGTGCAATTGTCGATTTCCCCGAACCGCTCGGGCCCACGAATGCGGTAAAACTTCCTTCGGGGAGAACCATGTTGATGCCGTGGAGAATTTCCTTCTTTTCTTCGCCTTCGATTCCCTTATGATAGCTGAATCGCACATCTTTCAATGTGATGGAATTGTCGGCGGGTTTGCGTTTGTTTGTTGCGGGGCGCACAAGTTCCTTCATTTCGAGCACAGAGCCGACTTCACCGAAAATGACGCCCGCCTTGCTGATGTCGTCACTGTAACTCATGATGGTAAGGAGCGGCATCATGATACTCACCGAAACGATGATGACGGTGATAAAATCCACTGCCGTAATGGAGCCGTTATAATAGAAGTAACCGCCAAACGGCAACACCGTCAATAGCGTGGCAGGAGCGACCGTGATGGCAAGGGAATGCGGCCAAATGCAGCGACGCATCCATTCAACAAAACAGTCGCTCCCTTCTTTTGCGGCTACAACAAACTTGTCGTAAGAAGACTTTGACTTGCCAAAAACCTTGATGACTTCGATGCCGTTGATGTATTCAACCGCGGTGTCGTTCAAGGCCTTCGTTTTCTGGATAGAATTGTCGAACCACTTTTGTGCTCCGGCAAACATAACTGCCATGGCGACCATACCGATCGGGAGCGTCCCGAGCGAGGCAAGCCCCATGCGCCAATCGATATGGAAAAGGTAGACGAACATGAGCACAGGGAGAATCAAGTTCGAAGTAAATTCAGGAACCACGTGAGCAAGTGTCGTTTCCATGCTGTCGATGCGTTCTACCAGGATGTTCTTGAGAGCGCCCGAAGGCATGTCGAGAACAGAACCCAGCGGCACTCGTGAAAGTTTGTCGCAAAGATCCTTGCGGATGTTTCCAAGCACGTTGAAAGTCGCCACGTGCGAAAGCGTCGTCGAAATGCTGTGGAACAGGACATTCCCGAACCAGAATGCCGCGATAATCAGGCATTCCTTAAGGTAAACATCCCAGTCGCGCACGCCCGAAAGCAGTTCGCGCACGATGTTTGCGATAATGATGTAAGGAGCGATTCCGCAAGCGACGCGTAAAAGCGCAAAGAATATGCTTGCGATGTAATATTTTTTCTTGTTTTTGGCAAACAAAAAAATCCAAGAGAGCAGAGATTTCTTTTGCATGATCATACTCCAAAAAAAGGACTATTTAACCACGCAAAATGATAATTTGTTCGAAAAGAAAAAACTACTCCGATTGGACTGCTTGAATCTGTTTAGATTTTGCTTCTGCTTTACCGCAGCGAAATCGGCAACGATTGCTGACTGTTGCCGCTACGAATCTGCACCACGTAGCTTCCACGAGAAAGCTTTTCTAAGTTCAGGGCCGCGCTTGTCGCCGAGACTTTTTCGCTCAGCACCCGGTTGCCCTGTACATCGAAAATGGCGACGTTAGAAGTACGGTTACAATTCACATAAAGCAGATTGCCCTGCAACAGCAAAGAAGTGCTCAACGGCTTGGCGGAGGCCTTCTGGATTCCTGCCTCGTAATTGTCCCAGCCTGGCATATCTTCGAGCGTAATCGTGTACTCGTTGTTCATCACTTCTTTCCAACTAGCATCCGTGTTATCGTTTGCCCAGCTCGGCATTGCGTAATCTCCATACCAAGGCATGAACCAGCTCCAGTTCGCTCCGTCATTCTTCATGCTGTCGGGCATTGGCACGGATCCGTTTTCGCTCAGGGCGATAATCTTTTTTGCCCCGTAAATGTCCTTGACCGTTTCAAAACTGCTCACGAGACTCGAATGGTTTGCTTCACGCGGATAGTAGTAATAGTCACGCCCGACAACGTCCACATATTCATCGCCCGGATACCAGTCGAGAGCGTCGCCCGCTTCGTCGGTTGTCCAGACCCAAATCAAGTTGTGAAGGTCTTTTTGGTTGGTGAAAATATCGAACATAAGCTTGTACAAGGCAACGCATGCCTTGGCTCCGTCGGTACCCCACCAGAACCATTTTCCCGAAGCTTCGTGCAGCGGGCGCCAAAGAATCGCGACGCCTGCTTCTTGCAAAGTCAAGAGCGAATCCGCAATCGTTTCAATATCGGAAACAATCGCCTTGTAATCATCGCTGTCGGTGAGCCAGGTCCCTGTTGTGGTATCGTAGGCGCGACCGATGTGGAAAATGGTGAACGGAGTGTTGCCGCTAGATTCGGTGTAGAACGCTTCGACGGAATCTGCCGGATCTTTCCAGTGCCAGTTGAAAGCCGGAATGCCGCCTGCGTTCCAAACGGTCTTTGCCATTTCGAGGGCGGCATGGGTGTAACCTTTGTGCCAATCGCCTGTGGAATTTAAGCCTGTCGCATGCAAAAAGTCAAAACCGACGAGGGCCACGTTCTTGCCGGAAACGCTATCGATGTAAGCGAGTTCTGTTTGGTTCGTGTAATCGCAGGTGGTGTATTTCCCGTCGTTCAAAAAGACGCCGTTGGTCATGACACCGCTAATGACGTGATTGCCAAAATTCTGGTAGAGGAAGCTGTAAAGCTTTTGAGCGCTTTCCGTTGCCTTTGGGTCAACAGGCGCGTTATTGATGGTAAAAGGAGTCTCTTCGTATTCGGTAAGCTCAATGTAGTCCAGGTTCACCCAGCCCCAGGATTTTACGATGCCGATTGTATTCGTTCCGGCGGAAAGCTTGATTTTGCCGGCGCCTTTGATGGTGGTAAAAGCGTCCGATGTCCCAAAGGAAATTTGCCCGGCGGAGCTTCCGTTCACCGTCAGATTTTGAATCTTGCTGCCGGATTTTGTAGGCAGTTGATAATTTGTCCAAAGCGTGTAAAAACCGGCTGCCGGTACCGTGACCGTAAACAAAAGGTTCCCTTCTTTCATCGACACGTAGCTTCCACCAGAAGCATTGGCGTCAGAAATAATTTCTACACTGTGATCGTCTGCAGGAATTGCATCTTCCGCTTCATAACGGAGCGTTTCAGCAGAAGCGAGGGCTGCAAAAGTGAGTGTGGCTGCGGTAAAAATTTTGAGCATCGGGATCATGGGAACTCCTTGATGTGCTTAAAATAAATTTTGAGCCGTATGAATGCAAACTTCAAAGAAAGTTATAAGGTAAAGTTTTGCTCACCGCAAGCCGAGAGGAGAGGCGGATGCCGGCCGCGTCTTGTGCGGTAGAGTTTCGTTGCGGACAAGGGCTTTTCTAGACGCGAACGGATTCCGAATCGGAACGAGTTCAGCGATTTTGGAGGCGCATGAGCCAAGCGAATGGAAGCCGACTGGTTTCTGCGTTTGAACGCTGAGCGAGCACCGCGAGCCGAGAGGAGAGACGGATACCGGTCGCGTCTTGTGCAGTAGAGTTTCGTTGCGAACAAGGGCTTTTCTAGACGCGAACGGATTCCGAATCGGAACGAGTTCAGCGATTCTGGAGGCGCATGAGCAAAGCGAATGGAAGCCGACAGGTTTCTGCGTTTGAACGCTGAGCGAGCACCGCGAGCCGAGAGGAGAG
>CADAWC010000086.1 GCA_902791475.1 Fibrobacter succinogenes | reverse complement strand
GCCAAGGACCCCGCCCTCAAGGACGAACTCGCGACCGTGCTCTATGTTTCTGCAGAAGCCGTACGTCTCTCGCTCTGCCTGCTATGGCCGGTAATTCCGGGCAAGGCGGAAGAAGGCCTCGCCATGATTGGCTGCAAGTTTCAGAGTGCCGACGACCTCGCTTGGGGTATCCTCAAGGGTGGAGAAGCATTCGGCGAAGGCAAACCGCTCTTCCCGCGTATCGAAGAAGAAGTCAAGAAGCAGGAACCGCAGCAGAAGCCCAAGCAGAACAAGCCGCTGATGGCTGCCGACGTGCCTGCCGCCATGGATATGCGCGTAGCCCAGATTAAGGAAGTGGCCGACCATCCGGATGCCACGAGCCTCTACGTGCTCAAGGTGGACGCCGGCGAAGGCGAACTCCGCACCATCTGCAGCGGCCTCAAGAGCAGCTACAAGGCCGAAGAACTCCAGGATCGCAAGATTTTGCTGTTCGCAAACCTGAAGCCGAGCGCCCTGCGCGGCATCATGAGCCAGGGCATGCTCTTTGCGGGCGACCTCGACAACGAAGCACACACTTGCCGCCTCGTCTCCGTGCCCGAAGACGCTAAGCCCGGTGACCGCGCCCTCTTCAAGGGTGTCGCCCCGAGCGAACCGCGCGAACTCAAGGTGAAGGACTTCGAGAAGATTGCGCTCTCCGTGAAGGGTGGCGCCGTGTTCTGCGACGCTCTCGCTCTCGAGGTGAACGGGAAGCCGGTGACCTGCGACGTGGCCGACGGCAACGGCGTGCATTAATCAAAAAAAACAAATTTAAAACAGGCACCCCGCTCAAAGCGAGGTGCCGTTTTCATTTCTAGAGATAAAATTTTAAAATAAATTGAAATCAATGAACTTGTAAAAGCCGGCGTTTTTCGCCGCTTCAAATTCACCTTCGTCAAAGGACTTGTTTACTAGACCTTCATGAATGATTTTAATAAAGGTTTCTTTTAACGGATCAAGATCGTTTTTTATAGTATTGTAAACGATAAACGAGTCAAGCCCCGCATAATCGTGAACAATCCTGTTTCGCATTCCACGAATTGCCTGAATGTTTTCACTTGCAATTCCCGCTTTGGCTGTGTCCGAGAGCTTATTGATGGATTCGCCGATGTTTGCAAGCAATGTCAAGCACGCATTGAAAACCATCTGATCTTCTTTTTCAAGAAGTTCCTCGGTGGAATGAATATCCTGTGTATATTTTTGAATTTTCAAGAGGGATTCGAGCATTCCCAATAAATGGAAAAGGTCGTTCTTTGGGTCATTCGACACGGATGGACTCCTTGTTTGCTCGATACAAAATAATGGGGTTTGCAAATTTCTCTATGACGACATCCACGGACTTGCCAGTCTTTTCAGAAAGTTCCTTTCGCAAAGACAACAGGTCATTGTAGTCCTGGTAATCACGAACCAGCAGGTCAATGTCATTGGGAGTCGCCGTCCGGACAGACGAGCCGAATACAAAGACATCCTTCAAGCGATACTTTGCAAGAAGCTTGTTTTCACGGAATATCCGTAGTATGTTTTCGGCGAACACCATATTTTTCCCTTTTTACATCATTAATATAATTTATTTTCGCATCAAGAGCCATATGGAGGCTTTCCAGCAAATCAAGGCGTCGAATTTTTAGGAGGGAAATTAGCGGCGTGGTATCGGAGACGACAATCATACCTGTGCGGCCTCTTTGGCTTTCAGGCGTTCATAAGTCGCCACATCCTCTTCCACCTCGCTCCAATCCATGTCGAAATAGGCAAAACCCTCTTTGGCGTAAAGTTCGATAAGTTGCCACTTCGTGATGCCGAGGATTTCTGCGGCACGACCATGCGAAATGGTCTCGTTCTTCACGAACGGATGCAACAACAGGGCCAACTGGACAAGTTCGCCATCGGGCTTCGTCGCAATATACGGTTCCATAGCCACAGGAACTTTTAGCTGCACTGTTGTCATTTCCATAGGGGCCTCCACCATCAATATATATTTTTTTTACGGGAAAGGCAAGCCTAACTCATGGCACCTTGGCTATTGCAAAAAAGTTTTATTTTGAATAAATACTTAATAAGAAATATTATTTCTGCTAAATAATTTCAGCATTTCAACCATGCTGTTAGAATGGTCTTTTGAGTATTAAACCTGGAATAACCGCAGAAAGCCCCAAAATGTATCGTTTTCTTTGCAAAGCCGACTGCGATAATATATATTTAGGAATAATCTTTCCAAGGAGCCGCCTATGACCACCCAGACCCGCCCCTCCTGTCCGAGTCGTTTTTCGGCTATCAAAGCAATCGTCCTCAGCCTTTTGGCGGGGGTATTCAGCATGGCTTTTGCCGAAGACTGGGATGGCTCAACATCAAAACCATCTTCCAAAGAAATAGATGGCGTTGAATATTACGTTATCACAAGTCCGAGTGAACTTGCTTGGTTTGCGTATCAGGTGAATGAAAATGGTGAAAGTAAGATAAATGCAATTCTTGGGAATGACATCCATTTTATGGACAATGATTCTCTAACTAGCAAAATTTCATCATCAACCATTGGAGTTTCTAATTCAAGTGTATACGACGGCATTTTTGATGGAGCTGGTTTTACAATCTTTGGGTTGTTCTCCAATGGCGCAATATTTGGTTATACAGGTGAAAATTTTATCCTCAGGAATTTTTCTGTAAAGAAAAGTAATGTTGTTACATGGGTGGCATTAAACCATGGATTGATTGAAAATTCTATTGAAGAGAATGATGGTGCGAAACAAATTGCTGGTTTTGCGTACACAAATTATGGTACTATAAAAAATTGTTTCGCAAAAAATTTTGGTATAGCATATACAAATAGGGGGTTGATAGAAAATTGTAATAGTAAGGGAGCAATTGGAGCTTTTTATTCTAGCTACTATTCAGGTGGTGCATTTAATAAAATAGAACAGAGTGCTGATAGGGCTGGAATCGCTATAAGTAATTATGGGAAAATAAAAAATTGCGCTTTTGAACCAATAAATAAGGTGGTTGTAACTAATGGGTATTTTGGTGGGATTTCCGTATATTCAGGAAAAAATGGTATTGTAGAAAACTGTCTGTTTAATGGGAAAATAAAATTACAGAACAAAGAATCAAGTCCCATTCATATGGTTTTTGGTGGAATTGTCGCAAGTACTAGTGAAAATACCCAAATTCTCAATAGTATCGCTTTTGTTGAATCGCTAATTGTAAATGGTGTTGGCGATGGGAGTATAGGAGGGATCGTAGGGGATATGGATGGTTATACTTCTGGTTCTGCAGATCTAGGAGGAATTGTTTCTGGTTCATATGCAAACATACAAATAGATTCGCTCGTTTCACCCAATAATAGTAATAGCGGAACCTATTATAATGTTTATGTTGGTGGAATTGCTGGTGAAGCAAATCTATGTGATTTGAATAATTCTCGATCGAACCTAATCATAGGAGAAGGAGTAAATATTGGAAGTAAAAATTTCTTCTATGCATCATCTCTTGTGGCTAGTATACAGGGCGCGTCTTATAACAATTCTCAAATAAGTGCATCGTATGGAGTTCTAAAAACTAAAAAAAATGCAAAAAATCACAGGTATGGTGGTGTTACTTTTGAAGCGTCATATAGCCGTTTAAGCAACGTTTACTATGACAAAGCCATTTCTATCCCTGACACAATGCACGCTGTTGGAAAACTTGATGGAAATTCAACACAGACAAATGTCCTGCCGGCTTTTGTTGAAACTCTCAACACGAATGCAGGCCTTGATGACGATAGCGGCGTCTGGCAATACTGCGAGGGCAATTATCCGATTCTCGTAAGCGAGGGAACCTGTGAAGAATTCTATTCGAAGTTTGGTCTGTCCAGCAGCTCGCAGTCGAATAGTTCTAGCACGGAATCGTCTTCATCAATTTCGTCATCGTCTGTTGAATCTAGCTCGTCGCAGGCTCCAAGCAGCAGCTCTGAGAAATCGTCTAGTTCTTCAAAGGAAGATTCCTCTAGTTCTGTGGCTCCGCCTTCGAATTCTTCTGAAGAACAGAGTTCGTCTAGCGTTGTGCCGAGTAGTTCTTCTGCAAAGCAGGAATCTTCTTCAAGCGAAGCGAAGTCTTCGTCGTCAAAGGCAAATAGCAGTTCGTCGGAGAAGTCGGATTTCGTGATGGCACCCCCGCAAAAAACATTCAACCTTGCGGTGAATGGCATGACGATTACGCTCTCCAATACTCAGGGCGGGAATGTCCGCATCTTCGATGCGCTCGGTCACTTGGTTGTTGCGAAGCCGCTTGCCGGAACAACGACAAGCATCACCCTGCAAACCCCGGGCAACTACATCGTCCGAATGAATGGAATAAGCCGTAGCGTGACGCTCAAGTAAGCCTTATTACCTCATAATGTAATTATTGAGGCATTATTGTATTGCTAAATAATTTAAACTACCCAAATTTTCGGATAGTCAAGTCATAGTAAACAAAAAGACGGGTGATTGAATATCACTCGTCTTTTTGTAATAGGAGATCCTTCGACTCCACGCCTCACGGCGTTTCGCTCAGGATGACACTTCCTACGGTCTACTTCCTACTGTCTACTAGCTCACGAGCATCATCGAGAACACCATGACGAACAGCGCGACGGTTTCACCGACGCCCAAGACCATCAGGTAGTTCACGAGGCCCTTGCCGGTTTCGCCGAGGGCGTTGCAGGCGTCTGCCGCCGACTTGCCCACGTACCAGGCAGAGGCCATCATGCCGATGCCACCGAAGATGCCCACACCGAGATACGCCGCCCAGTTGGCCGGAGCCGCCTGGGACTTGTTCAGGATGTACATCATCAGCAACATGCCGTAGATTGTCTGCGCAATCGGCGCGCCCACGAAGATGAGC
>CADAWC010000085.1 GCA_902791475.1 Fibrobacter succinogenes | reverse complement strand
AAAGGACCATAATGGATCCTATCGCGCTTTGCGCTCCAGGATGACACATAGCTCTTACGAATTTTCTCATTCTATACTCCTTTCCTTCCATATACCCAACTTTTTTATTGAAACAATTTAGCAAAATTTCTATCTTTGACGTTAGTCAGTTCGAAACCCATCCTGACTTTAAACAAAACTAGGAGATTTTATGAAAGACGCACTGCTGGTCTTGTCCGGTGGAATGGACAGTGTGACCTTGCTCTACGACCGCGCCGCGGATATTGCGCTTGCCGTTTCGTTTGATTACGGCAGCAACCACAACGACAAAGAAATTCCTTTTGCGCGCATGCATTGCGAAAAGCTCGGGATTCCGCACATTACGATTCCGCTCAAGTTCATGCACGATTACTTTACGTCGTCACTCCTTTCGGGGGCAGATGCTATCCCTGAAGGCTCGTACGCCGACGAAAACATGAAATCGACGGTGGTGCCGTTCCGCAATGGCATTATGCTTTCTGTGGCGGCAGGGCTTGCCGAAAGCCGTGACCTCAAACGCGTGATGATGGCAAACCACTTTGGCGACCATGCGATTTACCCGGACTGCCGCGAAGAATTCGTGAAGAACATGTCGGCGGCGATTTCTGCAGGTACATACGCAAACATCACGATTGACGCTCCGTACACGAACATTTCCAAGGCGGATATCGCTCGCAAGGGTAAGGCGCTTGGTTTGGACTACAGCGAAACTTGGTCTTGCTACAAGGGCGGCCGTATCCATTGCGGCAAGTGCGCAACCTGCCTGGAACGCAAGGCGGCTCTCGCCGAGGCGGGCATCAACGACACAACGGAATACGAGGCGTAATATGTACAGAGTTATCAAGCGTATTGAAATTTCTGGGGCTCACAAGCTCTCGCTCCCGTACGAAAGCAAGTGCCGCGGTCTGCATGGCCACAACTGGATTATCATGGTGTTCTGCCAGTCCGAAACGCTCGACGAGAACGGAATGGTGGTCGATTTTTCGCGCATCAAGGAAATTGTGAAGGGCAAGCTCGATCACCAGTTCTTGAACGATGTGGTGGACTTTAATCCGACGGCGGAGAACATGGCGCGCTGGATTTGCGAACAGGTGCCGCACTGCTACAAAGTGCAGGTCCAGGAAAGCGAAGGCAATACCGTCGAATACGAAGTGTAATAATTTATCTTAATAGATTGCTTCGCGGAGTTTATCCCGGACATTGTTCCGGGGCTCGCAATGACGATGTAAGCAATGTCTACGTCATTGCGAGGCCCCGAAAGGGGCCGTGGCAATCTAAATAGCATTGTGAATATGAAAGTCTCCGAAATTTTTAAGAGTATCGAGGGCGAAGGGATTCGCATGGGGCAGGCGGCGGTGTTTGTGCGTCTGCACGGCTGTAACTTGCGCTGTAGCTATTGCGATTCGATGTATGCGGTCGAAGGTCCCGATTTTAAGCAGATGAGCGTGGGGGAGGTCCTTGCGGCGGTTGAAGCGTATCGCAACGAATCCGGTGTCAAGTGCGTCACGCTCACGGGTGGCGAACCGCTGATTCACGAAGGCGTGGGCGAGCTGCTTACCGCATTCTGTGACGGAGGCTTTGAAGTCAATGTGGAAACGAACGGCACGGTTCCTTGCAAATGGCGGTTGCCAGGGCTCTTCTACACGATGGACTGGAAGTGCAAAAGCAGCGGCATGTCGGCCCGAATGAAGATGGAAAATATCATTTCACTCGGCAAAAATGACGTGCTCAAGTTCGTTGTCGGGAGTGTAGAAGATTTGCTAGAAGCGGAAGGCGTTGTCGCGCGACTCTCGCTAACATCTCCAGATAACATGCCGCACATCTTTATTTCGCCGGTATGGGGCGAACTCACCAACGAGCAAATTGTCAATTGGATGGTGAGTAGCAAGGTCATGACGCAAAGCAACGCTCGGTTTCAAGTGCAACTGCACAAAATCGTGTGGGACCCCGACATGCGCGGGGTATAGCAATAGATTGCTTCGCTACGCTCGCAATGACGAGTGCCCCCTATATGCGGGGCGTGCGATTAGTCCAAATACACAACTTCGCCGATTAGCGGCATGAGCAAAGGCTTGCCAGATTCCTGGGCAGCCTTTTTCGCATTTTCGAGAGGCTCGTAATACGGATGCTTGCTCAGGCAGAACTTGGAATGGTGAACTGTCAAATAACGCTTCGCGCCTAGCTCAAGCATTTCACGACCCAAGTATTGCGGCATCGTATGGACTTGCGCCCAATCTGGGTTGTATTGCCCGTTTTCAAGAATCCCTAAATCGATGTTCGGGAAGTTTGCCTTGATTTTTGAGTAGTGCGAACCGTAGCCACCATCTCCGCCTATCCAAATCGTACGCTTAGGCGATTCATAGACGAATGATGCCCAGAACGTCTTGTTCTTGTGCAAATCTCGGCCCGAGAAATGCCTTGCAGGCGTTGCCGTAACGCGGGTGCTGTCGCCAAGCTGCACGTTTTCCCACCAGTCGAGCTCAATAAGTTTGCTCACGGGGTAGTGCCAATATTCCAAATGCGAGCCTACGCCAAGTGCGGTTATGACCTTCTTGACGCGCGGTTCCAACTCCGTGACAGTCTCATAATCCAAGTGATCCCAATGGTCGTGAGTAATAACCAGGTAATCGATATCCGGCATGTCGGCTGGCTTGTAAATGTCCGTACCCTTGAACATCTTGTTCGCGAACTTGACGGGGGAGCCCTTGTAAAACACCGGGTCCACCAAAATTTTCTTGCCCGAGAGGTTCAAAAGGTACGAAGAATGCCCGAACCAAACAATCCAATCCTTGTCGTTCGGGAGTTTTGTCAAATCCGTTTTAATAGCGTGAATTGCGGTGTCGGGGACGGTGTTCTTCTTGCTGTTGAACATGAATTCGCGCCAGACGGTGAGCGTGCTCTTGTTGCCTGTCATGAATTCCGTTTCTTCGTCGTTCACGAACTGCTTGCCATCGTAGTGCGGGGATTTTTTGACGCGTTCCAGGCGCTTGCCTTGCGGGAGCTTGCCAAAGCTGTCCTGGCTCAAGAACAAGACGCCGGCATCGCCCAAAATGAAAAGGACTGTTAAAATGATTGTTGTGATCATAGCTAGTCAATAATATATAATTGTTTTTCTGTAAAAATTCTATCCAGATGTGCAGGTTCGTGAAAGAGTTACTAGTTCTGAGTTATTAGTTACTAGATAATGCCGTTATTGAAAGGGTGGTGCCCGCTTACTTCGACTTCGCTCAGCACAGGCTCCGGCGGGCATGACAGGTTTAATGTTTAGGCTGAATCTTTCCATTTTCTTCCTATTACCTAAAACCTACAACCTACCACCTAAAACAATTGACCAACATCCATTTTTTTTGCTATCTTGTAGCGCGTTCGAAATATCTCGAAATCTAACACGTTAAACCAATAGGAGCTCATAATGAGTCTTACTCTTAACGATATCAAGCACCCGAGAATCAGTACTTGGGTGAATGAAATGATTGCCATGTGCGAACCGGACAACGTGGTCGTTGTTGACGGTACCCAGGAAGAATATGATGCCCTCATGCAGAAGTGCGTCAAGGCTGGCCTCGCAACGAAGCTTGCCAAGAAGGAAAACTGCTACTTGTTCCGTTCTCTTCCGTCTGACGTGGCTCGCGTCGAATCCCGTACGTTCATCTCTTCTGTCAAGGAAGAAGATGCAGGTCCGACCAACCACTGGATCGACCCGTCTGAACTCAAGCAGACGATGCGTAAGCTCTACAAGGGTTGTATGCACGGCCGTACCATGTACGTGATCCCGTTCTGCATGGGCCCGCTCGGCTCCCCGATTTCCAAGAACGGTATCGAAGTCACGGACTCCGAATACGTCGTTCTCAACATGGACATCATGACTCGCGCTGGCAAGAAGGTTCTCGATATCTTCAATGCTGACCCGAACGCTGACTTCGTTCCGTGCCTCCACTCCGTTGGTAAGCCGCTCCGCGAATGCGAAAGCGACAACGGCATCTGGCCCTGCGCTGACGTTGAATACAA
>CADAWC010000084.1 GCA_902791475.1 Fibrobacter succinogenes | reverse complement strand
TCGCCGATGGTACCTGGCCCCCGGGCCCGGGAGAGTAGGTCGCCGCTGGATTCACGCCCCGCCTGACGCAACACGTCGGGCGGGGCTTTTTCTTTTTTGAACCGCCCGCACGATGTCGCGCTGTCATGCCGGCCCCTATGTCATCCCGGATTTGTTCCGGGACGGCATAGGCTTACACATCTCGTTACTGACTTATCTAATCAGTTTTCTATGTTGTTTGTGTTTCTTTGTTCGCGCACCGGTCGTTCTGAAACCGCGCCGTTATGCGGACTTGCAATATTTGCACCTTGAATATTCCAACCTGGCACATTGATAAAAAGTCCATAAAAATATCCAAAATGTATACTCCGCGCCCACGCAGTAATTGTAGTTTAGAATTGTAGGCAGGCGATGTTGCTGGTCTCGGGGTTAGTGAGGATAAGACAATGAAAGACAACGAAAATGAAATCAAAAAGGTTGGACCCATCGTGGAAACTGCCTGGGGCATTCTCCTGCTGGTCTCTAGCGTTACACTATTTATAATCGGTTGCTGAGCTATGTTCTTTAACCGGTTGATATAAAGAGAGTCCGTTATTGTTGGAAACGGGCTCTTTTTTTATAGTCTTAATTAGCGTGCTATTTTCATCCAGATGAAACAAAAACGGAGCCCCGAAGGACTCCGTGAAATTTTTTTTAGAGCTATTAGACTCTTCCGAAACGGCGCGTCTTGCGGAATGGCTTATCGCCAAAGCTGCGTTCGTCGCGGTCTTTGCGGAAGGGCTTGTCTTCGAACTTGCCGGGCTTGCGGTCGGCGAATTGGCGCTCGCGGCGTGCCTTGCGGTTCTCGAACTGCTTGTCCCCAAAGCGGTCGCCACTTTCGCGGCTCTTGCGGAATCCGCCACGGCGTTCGTCATCGCGGAAGCCTCCCTTGCGGTCGCGATGGAAACTGCGACGTTCTTCGCGGCTCGCGTGCGGTCTTGTTCCCGGTGCGGGGCCTTCAGGCGGTTCGTCGGTCATCACGCGGAAGCGGGCGTCGTTGCCGCGGATGGTCATTTCGGACAAGATGTCGAGAACGTCTTGCGGGAGCGTGTTCGGGAGTTCAACGGTACTGAACTTGTCAAACAGCTTGATGCGTCCGATGTTGCTGCTGTTGATGTTCGCTTCGCCGGCGATGGCGCCCACAATGTCGCGCGGGGTAACGTGGTCAATGCGACCGACGCCAAGATAGTAGCGCAAGAAGCCTTCTTCGACTCCGTTCAGGCCTTCCTTGCGTTCCTTACGCATGCGCTTCTGTTCTTCGCTGTTGAGGCCGAAATCTTCGCTGTTGCCGAGGAAGTCTCTGCCCGTGCGGACCTTTTCGCGACGTTCCTTCGGAGCTTCGAGCGGCGGGAGGTTCGGGAAGAGCGGCTGTTTTTTCTGGTACATCTTGATGACGGCGGCAGCAATGTCTTCGGCGGTCATTTCGTTGACGGAACCATCTTCGAGCGCAACGCCGTCCTTCATGTTGCAACCTTCTGCGGCGAGTGCGCGGACGAGTTCCTTGAACTGGTCGAGTTCTCCGTAGCTTACGACGCTCTTGACTTTTGCCTTGAACGCATCGACGCGCTTCTTGCTGATCTGTTCGGAAGTCGGCATTTCCATCACGTCAATCGGCTGGCGCGTTGCCTTTTCGATGGTCTTGAGCATGCGCTTTTCGCGCGGCGTGATGAACAAGATGGCGTTACCGCTGCGGCCTGCACGGCCCGTACGGCCAATGCGGTGCACGTAAGATTCCGTGTCGTAAGGAATGTCGTAGTTCACAACAAGCGAAATGCGGTCCACGTCAATACCGCGGGCGGCGACGTCTGTCGCGACGACGATATCGAGCTTGCCCATCTTGAGGCGGTTGATGGTGCGTTCGCGCATGGACTGGGCGAGGTCGCCGTTCAGCGGAGCCACGTTGAATCCGCGGCTTTCGAGCTTTTCTGCCACTTCGGTAGTGTTCTGCTTGGTGCGCACGAAAATGAGTACGCCGTCAAATTCTTCACCTTCAAGCACACGGGCGAGCGCTTCGATTTTGTGTTCGTTTTTCACGAGCAAGTAGCGCTGGCAAATATTTTCGACCGTGGTCGTCTTGCCTTCGATGCGGGCTTCTTCGTATTCGCCCAAGTGCTGGTCGATAATCTTTTTCACGCTGTCCGGCATGGTGGCGCTAAAGAGGGCGCGCTGGGCGTCGGCGGGGATTTCCTTGAGGATGGTTTCCACGTCTTCCATAAAGCCCATGTCGAGCATTTCGTCAGCTTCGTCGAGGACAATAGCCTTGACCGCTCCGAGCGAAATAGAACCACGCTTGATATGGTCAATCAAACGACCCGGTGTGGCAACGACGATGCTTGCCTTGCGCTTGAGGGCGCGCAACTGGATAGCGATATCCTGACCGCCATAGACCGGAACAACCGTCACGTTCTGCATCTTGACAGCGTATTGCTGGATGGCGTCTGAAACCTGGATCGCAAGTTCGCGTGTCGGCGTGAGCACGAGCATGGACGTTTCGCGTCCGTTGAAGTTGATGCGTGAAAGGAGCGGGAGCGAGAATGCTGCCGTCTTGCCTGTACCGGTCTGTGCTGTTCCGAGAAGGTTTGCACCCTGCAAAAGCGCCGGGATGGCCTTAGCCTGGATGGGCGAGGGCGTTTCGTAACCGGCGAGCTTGACCGCTTCAAGAACTTCCGGAGAAAGTCCGAGATCGTCAAACGTCACCAACGATTCGTCGCCGACATCGTCGTCGTCAGAAATTTCTTTATCGGCAGACTCAGAGGGTGTTTCGTTAATTGAGGTCGCAGAGCTAGCTGCAGCGTCTGTTGCGTCATCCTTTTCAACGTCACTAGGCGCTTCATCATCGATAAATTCGACTTTTTCGCCTTTCTTAATTTTGGAGTTCGCACCGGATTCCAAAACTTCGCCGTTGTCGTCAACGACAATACCGTCCGGATTTGCTGCAAAGAATGCGGCTTCGTCAGCTTGGTCTTCGTCTGCGCCTCTTGCGATGGCGTTCAAGAACGCATCAGCTTCAAGTTGCATTTTAGAGTTGTTATTTTCCGGAACGTCGATTTCCGGGCCGCAAGAAATATCTTCTGCCATAAGTCACCTTCGGGATCCGTAAACTTCATCTGCAGCACATGCCGCGTCATCACTTTGCTCGAATCGAGCATTCAATAAGCCCCGAAGTGCACTCGCACTTATAAACCTGAAGTCTGTTGGGTCCCCTTAATTTTGCGCCAAATGTAGAAAATAAAGGTTTGAAATCAAAGGTTTTTAAAAGGTCGCTCTCTGAAATAAGCAAAATAGAATTTATGGTGTTATTGGAAATGTAATTTATGGGATGGACTCATTGCAAAAAAGTAATTGTATAAAAGGGAGTAAAAGATTGTCAGAAATAGTTAATGAACATAGACAGTTTAAATGAATTATACTATATTATGCAAACCTCGGAGAGATGCCAGAGTGGTCGAATGGGCCGGTCTCGAAATCCGGAGTCTGTCACAGGACCGAGGGTTCGAATCCCTCTCTCTCCTTTGAAACAAAAAGCGAAGCCTTTCGGCTTCGCTTTTTGTTTCAAGTGAAATAATGGGTGGATGAGAACCCTCGCAGAAGGTTCGATTGACCGCGCGAGAGCGAAGCGAACACAGCGCGGTCAAGGATTACGGCCTCCGGCCGTAACCCGAAGGGCGGCGAAGGAACAGAATGTGACTGAGCCGTCCCATCCCTCTCTCTCCTTGAGAGAGGGGGAATGGAATTGAAACGAAGTGAACGTCTTGTCCCATCCCTCTCTCTCCTTGAGAGAGGGTGAAAGACCTAGCGAAATGAAATGAGCTAGTTGTCCCATTCCTCTCTCTCTTTAATAGAAAAACGCGTTTTCCCACCCTTAAAACCCGACAAAATTTCCTTAAAATGGTAATTTTAAGCACTTTTGTGGTCAAAAAATGAAATTTTGTAATAAAAATGTATTCTTTTTGAAAAATTATGCTATATTTATTTACGTGAACGTATCAGAGGGGAGCTTTGATTTGTTTGCGCAATTCTGAGCGCCCTTCTAAGTATTTAACGATAAACGAGACAATAGGAACCGTAAGGAACGGTTTTGGTGTATTAGGAGTTTATTCAGAAGTCTCTCATTCCAACTCGTAAAATACTGTCGCCCTCCTTTCGAGGGCGACTTCCCGTTTATAGGGGGGGGGGCGGGATTTTTATACCCTTTGTCGCGGTTTGCTCGAGGGTATAAAAAAGAACCAGCTTTTCAGCTGGTTCCTTTATACCTTGGATGGGTTGAAAAAAAAGTCCAGCTTTCGCCAACTTTTTTATACCCTGTGTCGCGGTTGGCTTGTGGGTATAAAAAAAGAACCAGCTTTTCAGCTGGTTCCTTTATACCCCCAAGCGGTTTCGAACCGCTG
>CADAWC010000083.1 GCA_902791475.1 Fibrobacter succinogenes | reverse complement strand
TTTCAAGGCTATTGAACATTTCTCCTGAAACGTCAAATGAAGTGGCCAGTTCTCCATATTCCGGAGTGTAGGCAATGTCAGGGATGGTCATCCCGCCATATTTTTCGGGATGCCGCTTCTCGTCGATGTTGAACCAGTATTCATACTGGCCGAAACCATCTTCCTTGGTGGTATATGGTAGGATAATCGCTTCAAGTTCTTCTAGGGTCATACGGCACTCCTTTGCGTGATTTGGGCTTTTGGACGTTTCGCAAATGTATATCGCTTTTGACATCGGATTTGTAAAAATTCATTCCGTCATGGCGAAGAGCGAATACCTCGAAGTAATCTGTTGGCGTTTTCCCACGAGATTTTCTTCCAGTCCGTGCCTGCAATGCGTTTGCTCATGGCGATTCGCGACCGCAAATGGCGGGGGAGGGAACTTTTTAGGTGCCGTCCGGGGATTGGGGTGTCTGTGCCGAAAAGGATTCTGTCCGTAAAGCACTGTTCCCGGGCATATTTCAATAAAACTCGCAAATGCTCATGGGGCATGAAGGATGTATCCACAAATGTGTTCGGACATTCCTTTAGCATTTGAATGGCTTGTGGTAAAGGTCGCCCATGCGCGAGAACTACCGAAACATCGCTATACGCCTTGCAAATCCGCCAGTACATGCCTGCTTCACATTCCTCATGTTCGCCAGTGTGGAGCATTACGAAGATTTGGTGGCCCTTGGCTATATCAAAGATTCGCTTTAAGTCTTTTCCGAAAGGATTCCATGGTTCCGAAACGCCATGTATCTTTAATCCGATGATCTCTCCACCAGCATCGTTCATATATAAAGACAAATTGCGAGACTTTCTTAGCATATCATGTGTCACCCACAGAATTGGTTTCGCCCTTCCGCCAGATAATTTGTGCATGGCAATACGTTCTTCTAGCAAAAATTCCGCATCGTCCGTTACTATCGCACTTGTGCTGGAATATGCAAAGTGCGAAATTCCAGCTAAGCGCAGGGTGCGCAGTATTCGAGGCGGCGTGTAATAGTCGTCAAAATATTGCCCCATGTGAACATGAAAATCGAAGAGCATTATCCCTATTTCAATTTCGTTTTGGCGGCATCTCGACGCTCCGCCATTTGTCTAACCAAGTGGACAAAACCGCAATAATCGCTATTTAATTTTCCTAATTTGCCATTATTTGCTGTCAAATGTGTCGTTGGGCAAAAAGAACAGTAACCGATATCATTACATTTGCAGCATTCTGCAAAATCTCCGATTTTGATTTGACGGCATCTTTCCAATAACGGATGACTTAAGAAAACTTCTTTTATTGAGTCTTCGTGAATATTCCCCAATTTCTCATACCAACCAATCATCGGGTAGATGTTGCCATCACCAGAAACGAGGATGCCGTTTGCAGCACTTCCATAGAAAAGCTGGTTATAGATGTTTTCTTTTTTTTGATTGTATCCCCAAACATATCCTAGTTCAAAATTATTTTTTGCGGTTTCTTCATAAAACCACTCCAAATCATCCACAGAAAGTCTTTGAACGAGATTTTTCGCTTTATAATCTGAATTAGGGAAAATTAACAAGTTTGCACAACTATTTATTTCAGCTTTGTCCATATAACGCATCAAATCAGGTGCTGTAAATAGATTCTGCTTCATTACAGGACAAGAAACAAATACTTTTACCCCTGCAGATTTGAGGGTATTTATAGCCTTTAGTGTTTTTTCACAAGAACCGTTTACCCCTGTTACCGCATCATGAATTTCGTATTGCAATGAATATAGCGAAATTTGGATTTCCTTAAAATTAGGATTGCCATTAAATCTAGAAAGGAACTGAATGTCGTCTTCCGACATAAGCGAACCATTCGTAAACAGGGACACTCTGGCATTTTGTTCCATGGAATAGACCAATATTTTACGCCAGTCTTTATTTAATAAGGCCTCTCCACCAGTCAAAAGAACGTTGATTCGATTTTCACGAATTGGTTTTATATCACTGAATATTTTTTTAACAGCATCTAAAGACAGAAAACCTTGCTTGGTCTGTTCACAAGTTCTGTAGCAATGAATACATTTTTCATTGCACGGATTAGAAATTTCCAAGTCAAGGTTACGCAACTTAGGCATTTTGCTCATTCCTCATCTTTGCCTTGGCTTCGTCAACAAGTTTACGATTCAGGTGGGCTGCTTTGCAGAAATGGGGAGCGACTTTCAGATAATCGCCGCCGCTTTCATTGAAGTTGCGGACAAGACACGGTGCGCAGAACTGTTTGTCTTCGCAATCGTAGCATTGCGGAATTGCTGATTTGGTAAGGTTACGGAGTTTGTTCAACTGTGGAGATTTTTCCCAGATGTCCTTAATGGGTTGCTCACGGACATTTCCACAAGCCATGCCCTGCCAACCGCTACACGGGTAAACGATGCCATCGCTTGCAATACAGAGGTTGTCCATGCCCACACCGCAGAATGGTCGTTTTCCCCATTCTTCGCGGGAAAGTGGTGGCACCAGTTTATCGGTTAAATTCAAATAATCCTTGTCAAATTGAATGATGTCCTTGAGAAGTTCTTCCGTTTGCTCCATTGTCAATCGTTCGGCAAGATTATCTGTCGTAAAATCGTAACGGGCCATCATCACGTAGTCGGTTTGAGCCTTGCAATTACGCTCGTATGCGTATTTCAGCACATCCTTATAAGTGTGATAGTTCGTTTTCATTACCGGGCAACTGATTTGCACGGGAATGTTTGCCGCAATTAGGGCGTCAATGGCGGCCTTTGTCTTTTCGCAACTCCCCTTGAGTTGTGTGATATGGTCATGTTCTTCGGGAATGACGCTATAAAGCGATGTCTGCACATAACTCGGATTGACTTCTTTAAGAACTTCTATCATGTGCGGAGTAATCAGTGTAATGTTCGATAAAATGTAGAAACTAAAATCCAACTCTCGAGCCTTACGGAGAATCTTTTCCGCATCGGGGTGGCTAAAGAATTCTCCCCCCGAAAGGGTCAGCCCCATCACGCCTAAATCGTGCAATTGCTGCAAAATGCTTTCAATGACTTCGTAGGGCAACACCACATTTTTCAATTCGTGGGGAATGTAGCAATGGATGCAACGCTCATTACAGCGGTTGGTGGTCTCGATTTGGCAACTGTGGATTTGCGGATGTTCTCGATAATGCGCACCTAGCACCTCCTGCGTGTCGGGATACAACTTTTCATCGCCAGGATTCTGCTGCGCATTGTAGGTGAACAAAGTTTTTGGATTATTCGCATAACTAAAGTAGGTGTCCTTAGCAGCGCATCCTTCCGCAGTCTCTCCGGAAACTAGGTATCGATCAGAAACCAGGGAATCCAGGAATTCCTTCAAATCTTCTTGGATGTCCGCTGCCGTTACGTTATCAAAATATTCGCACGCCTTGGTTGCCAAAGTCTCGATACTTTGGGGTTCACGGGAGAGAACTTCCAAAAAGGCCCGACCTTCCTGAGTGTAAGTGCGGTCGTGTTTGGTGAGTTGGCTAAAGATGTAGCCATACTCACCGATGGAACGGATAAATGTATCACGTGATTGGCGGTAAAACATTATGCATTGTCCTCATCACTCTTTGGGTAAATCACACCGTTGATGATTTGTTTAATTAAATCACGGCACTCACTTCTGTTTGTTGAAGAAGAAATTTTTTCTTTTTCTTTATACACATCAATTTCTGCTTTGCTGAAATAAACTTTTATCGTTATCTCAATACATTTTTTTGAACCCTTATTTAATTGTAACGAAACTTCTTTTCCATGACTTTTACTCGATTCATTTTCTGATTTGGCAATGGTGTACTCATGATACTTAACTTCCCTACAATCGCTTTCGAATTCTCTTATTATTTCGTTAGCAAGTTTATCAGTGTCATTCAATCTTTGATTGTACGATTTTTCAACATCACTTATAGGATTACTAATCGGCTTGTTTGTATTTTCCTTTGCCTTCTTTAAAGAATCTTTAAATGCACCCATAAAACTTTCACTCCTTGGTTCCAAATTGAATGTTATTGATTTGGATAATTAATTCTTTAGCTTTGTTAGTGATTTCTTCAACTACCATTTGACGAATACTCTATATCTTCGTTCACATACGTTTTCTTATATCTTATCAAAGTATTAATGTAGAAGTCTGTAGAAAAATTATTACGAAGTTGTTCTAAAAGAATTTCCTTAAGTAATTGATTGTTTGTCATCGTCTAAAATCCTTTTTTTTGTGTGATTGAAAAAAAATCCCCAAACGGAAGGAGCGATGTCCTCCGTTGGAGATGTAATTTACGACTTACGAAGTGCGTTCGCAGTTGAGACAAGAATATTCGCAGCGAAGCTACCGGTAGGATTGTTCTTAGCGATAAGACGCGGCTTCTTGTAAGCCATCTTCTTTGTTGTCTTCATAATATACCTCTAGAGTATGTTATCCCGCATTCTGTTGCACTCCATGTCGCGCGGGTTTCAACACAGCGTGTTTTGCGTTTGCAAATGGTTTAATTGGTTTCGCCGTTTCCCTGCTTTTTGCCCTTGGGCCAAAAGTTCCATAGCAGAAAGAATAGTGCCGTCACGATTTCAATTACAATGAATATTGCCGATCGTGTTTCGGAAGCTGCATCACTGAAAAAGAATGCACACGAAGCCATAAGAACTGCAAGAAACAGTAAACAAGTGACAATCCTTATTAGCACCAAACCAAATTTCAATAAGAAATACAGCATCACTGCGGTCATCATAGCCCAAATGACGATGCTGTATTCCTTAAAAAAATCCTTGTACGACGGAAAAACCTGTTCACTAAAGACCAACAATAGGGTCGCCGGTAAAAAAGCCAAAACCGCCGAGAAGCAAATGCGGACAAACGCCTGTTTATATTTATGCGTGGAATATTTCGACGCATGGCAGGGGAATGCCATAAGCCAGGTTACAAAAGCCCCGGCCGTTTTGAAACCAGTTTTCTCGATAAGGCCCTGCGCCCGTGCTTGCGATTCCCTGTCCAGCATCTTCTTCACAAGACGCATGTGGATGTTGATCATCTTGCTGTCACACCAGCTGAAAAATTGCCCGATTTTTTTTATGAAATTGGGGCGCTTGATAAGTTCTTCATTTTCCATAGGGCAATAACTCCATTGTTTGTATTGTTGGAGTTCCGCCCCTGCTCGAGCTCGACAAAGAACTTCGCTAAATTTTATGAATACAAAAAAAAGGCGTAGATCGTTGCATTTATCCATGTGAGGCTGTGCATGCCTAATAACCGATAAACACAAACGACCCACGCCCCAAACGGGCTGTTGCCCTTGGTCTATACGACCAAAGACCGACAAAAAGTCGGCATCACAAACTGAAGCATACCGCAAAAACGGCATACCTGCGTGAGCGTTCGCCTTGCTCTCGGTTATTTGAAATTTGCACATTTCACATGGAGGGCAAGAGCAAAAACTCTTTTACTCTTATAAAATAGCTTAAAAATGGGCGGAAAACTCAAAAAGTTTTCAAAAAAGGCGTTTCATGAGGAAAATGGCGAAATTTTGCAAAAAGAGATTGTTTTATACTGAAAAATTGATTGACGTAATGACTTGTCAATACGTTTTCGTTGAAATTTATTGACTTGTAAATGTAAATTGTATATATTTACGGAAAAAGGAGCTTGACTATGGCTACGTTGCAAATGAGGGTTGATGACGACCTGAAAAAGAAGTCGGACGATTTGTTTCAGTCTCTCGGTATGGATACCTCTACGGCTATCCGCATATTCTTGACTTTTGCCATTGAGCATAAAGGGATTCCTTTTGAAGTCCGTCATGCACCCGAGGACTTATCCTTGGAAAAGGCTATTGAAGATACACGTAGTCGCAAGAATCTCCATGGCCCTTACGCCACGGCTGCAGATGCTGTTACCTCTATGCTGGAGGAATAGCCTTTGTTCCAAATTAAGTACACAAGCCGCATGAAACATGACGTCAAGGTCATGAAAAAACGTGGTAAAGACTTAAACAAATTAATCGCTGTATTGGATAAGTTGTCGAAAGGTGAACCGCTTCCGCCTAACAATCGAGACCATCAGTTGGTTGGAACTCTGTCCGATTTTAGAGAATGTCATATTGAACCGGATTGGCTTTTGATGTATCAGATATTTAATGACGAATTGATTCTATCGACGACTGCGACTGGCTCACATTCGGACTTGTTCGGAAAATAGATTGATGCAAAAAGAGGTGCTCCGTTTGGGAACACCTCTTTTGAATTGTTTTGAAGATTCCCGCCTGCTCCCCAAAGAGGATAACTCTACTAAGGCAACAAGTTGCCAAGTATCGTATAGCGGGGATGACAAGTCGCGAGCCTTACTTCAACTCTTTAAGCGCAGCTTCGTTCTTCGCGATGATGTCCAGCTGGGTTGCAAGCTTGGTACGTTCTGCGTTCACGACGGCTTCCGGAGCACCGTTCACGAACTTTTCGTTCGAGAGTTTCTTTTCGATGCTGGCGGCAAAACTCTTCGCCTTTTCGATTTCCTTTTCAAGACGTTCGATTTCTGCCTTCGGATCGAGAATACCTTCCAGCGGAATGTAAAGCTCGCCACCCGGAACCACAGCGCTTGCGCTGAACTTCGGCTTGGCAGCTTTCACGCCCACGGTAAAGGATTCGATACCGCCGAGTTCGGTGATGATCGCTTCGCAATCCTTGATGGACTTTTCGGTAGCGGCATCGTCGACAGAAACAACAGCTGTCAGCTTTTTCGCCGGAGCCACTTTGTAACGGCCACGTACGCCACGCACGCTTTCAACGACGGCGAATGCCTGCACAAATGCCTTTTCAATATCGGCATTGATCAGGGATTCATCGGCCTTTGGCCACGGGCTGTGGATCACGCGTTCGGAACCCGGGAAGAGCGTTGCGTTCAGTTCTTCCGTGATGAACGGCATCACCGGATGCAACAGGTCAATCACGCCGCGAAGCACGTGACTCAGGATGGCCATTGCGTTCTTCTTTTCGGCGTCGAGCGTTTCACGGTTGATAACAGCCTTCTTGATTTCCAAGTATTGGCTGCAAACATCATCCCAAACGAAGCGGTAGAGGAAGCCGGCAAGTTCTGCGAAGTGGTATTCTTCGAGCATGCGGGTGGCGTCCTTGATGGTCGTCTGCAAACGGGAAAGAATCCAGCGGTCTTCGAGAGTGAAGAGGCTCGAATCCATCGGGAGCAGATCCTTCGAAAGGGCGCCAGCCTGTTCCAAGTGCGGATACAGGAAACGGCAAGCGTTCCAGATCTTGTTCGAGAAGTTACGACCGATTTCGAACTTTTCGCTCGTGTTGATGATGGTTCCGTCTTCCTGCTTTTCCTTCTTCACCGGGAGTCTAACGTCCTGGTTATCTGTGCAGAGGCTTGCCATCACGAAGCGGAGAGCGTCCGTGCCGTACTTCTTTTCGATATCCATCGGATCCACGCCGTTGCCCTTGGACTTGCTCATGGTCATGCCATTGCCGTCCAAAATCTTCGGGTGGATATAGACCGTGTGGAACGGAACCGTGCCCATGTTCTCTTGGCTGAAGAGTACCATGCGGGCGACCCAGAGCGTAATGATGTCGCGGCTCGTCACAAGCACAGAAGTGGGGTAGTACTTCTTGAGCGTGTCCGTCTGTTCCGGCCAGCCCATCGTGGAGTGCGGCCAGAGACCACTGGAGAACCACGTGTCAAGCACATCTTCTTCCTGCACAATCTTGTGACCGGCAACTGCATCTTCCTTCAAGTTTTCTTCTTCAGAGCAGATGAGCCAGATGCCGTTCTGAGCCTTGTAATAGTAAATGTCGTTACGGCCTTCGAATGCTTTCTTCAAGTCCTCTTCGGTCGTCGTTTCGTCGGCGTGCCAAATAGGAATGCGGTGGCCCCACCAAAGCTGACGGCTGATGCACCAGTCGCGCTTTTCCTTGAGCCAGTCGAGGTACTTGTTTGCATAGCGTTCCGGAATGATTTTGATTTCGCCGCTCGTGACAGCCTTCATCGCGTTGTCGGCGAG
>CADAWC010000082.1 GCA_902791475.1 Fibrobacter succinogenes | reverse complement strand
GGGCTTCGAAGTCATCGACATTCCCTGCAACCAGTTCAAGGGCCAGACCCCCGGCACCGACGACGAAATCCACGAATTCTGCACGCTCAACTACGGCACCGAATTCCCGCAAATGAAAAAGTCCGACGTGAACGGCCCCGACGAACTGCCGCTCTACACCTACCTGAAATCGCAGAAAGGTTTTGAAGGCTTCGGCTTTGGCGTGAAGGCCGCCGCCATGGCGCTTTTGCTCAAGAGCATCGACAAGGACTACAAGAAAAATCCCGACATCAAGTGGAACTTCACCAAGTTCGTGGTGGACCGCGAAGGCAACGTGGTCGCGCGCTTCGAACCCACCGCCGACATGGACGACGTGCGCGCCTGCGTCGAAAAGCTGCTCTAGGAGATGCCGTGAACTGCCCCCAGCTAAAACTCGAAAACCAGCTGTGCTTCCCGCTGTACGCCGCGTCCAAGGAAATCACGCGCCACTACGCCCCGTACCTGGAACCGCTCGACCTCACGTACACGCAGTACATAGTGATGCTCGTGCTGTGGGAAGAAAAGAAGTGCAACGTCTCGGAACTCGGGAAAAAACTGTTCCTCGATTCCGGCACGCTCACCCCGCTTTTGAAAAAGCTCGAGGCCAAGGGCTACATCCAGCGCACCCGCGAACAAAGCGACGAGCGCTGCCTTTCCGTAAGCCTCACCGCCGAAGGCGAATCGCTCAAGCGCAAGGCCGCAAGCGTCCCCAAGTCCATGGCCAACTGCGTCAACCTCTCCGATGCCGAAGCCAAGACGCTTTACACCCTGCTGTATAAAGTGCTGGAAGGGTTTGAGGGGTAAACATAGTCAAAACTCAATCTTGTCTAGAACAATCTGTTCTGAATCTTGCTGCAAGAACATGACCATGTAGGTGGGCAGATATGTCACCTTCCCTTTTTGGGAGACGTTGCAGTTTGCAAAGACGAAGCCTTCCTGCATTTGGTATTCGGAATTCGCAAGACAGTTGTTCATGGCGGAATGAATTGTGTAATCCTTGCCGCTCTTCACTTCGATAGGCAATGCGCGGTTGTTGTATTCGATTACAAAATCAAGCTCGCCCAGGCGGTTTGAATTGTAGTAGTAAAGCCGGAATCCTTTTGAATAGAGTTCCTGCGCAATGGCGTTCTCGTAGATTCCGCCCGCATTCAGGTTCTGATTTTTTGTCAGCAGCATGGACTTCGTATTCATTCCGTATTCCGAAGTGAGCATGCCGACATCCGCAAAATAAAGCTTAAACAAACTGCTTTTCTCGTTCAGCTTTAATGGAATCCTTGGCTCGGTGCTGTTGAAAACAGAAAGTGCGACGCCTGCGTTTTTTAACCAGAGGAACGTGCTTTGTACACGCTCAAAATGGAGCCCTTTTTTCAGGTCCGTCACAATGTACCGGCGGTTCTGTTTCAGAAGTTCCGCAGGAATCAGTTCGTAAGCGTTTGTCAATAACAGGTGCTTGTCTTCTGTTTCGTATTGGGTAAAGTCGAGCTTGTACTGACTCAGGATGTCGCGATGGATCCGCATGACATCGTTCAGGTTGCTGTTGTCCGCAAAGTTGCTCACGGCCTCCGGCATGCCGCCCACGATAAGGTAGCGCGTGAACAGGTCCAGCATTTTCTGGTTTACCGCATCCATGACTGGCATCCGGTTTTCGAAGGACGAACGCAAGCTAGAAATGATGTTGTCGTCGATATTCGTGATTTGCAGGAATTCCTCGAAATCCAGCGGGAACATTTCTACCGTGGTCATGTAGCCCACAGGCGCAGAATCGAGATTCGTCAGCTCCACTCCAAGGAGCGACCCGCTCAGGACATACCGGAAACTCCCTTCTTCTACAAGGAACTTGATTTTGGTAATCATTTCCTTGTATTTCTGGACTTCGTCAATGAAGATGATTGTCTTGCCCTTTTCCAACTTCTGCGTGCTAAGAGCCGAAAAACCCAGGACAAGATCGTCAACGGTTTGCGCTGCGGCAAGAACATCTATCGCGGCAGGGGTCTCTATGAGGTTTATCTCAAAGAAATCCGCGTGTTCTGCTGTCAGTACGCGCCTGATGGCGTGGGTTTTCCCCACCTGGCGGGCCCCTTTTACAAGCAAGGCCTTTTTTGGGCTGTTTTTGAGCCATTCCCGAATGAGTTTTTCGCTCTTGCGCTTCAAGTCCATCAAAAACCTCGTTTTTGGCCTGTTTTTACCGTTTTGTCAAAAATACAATAAAAATATATAACTTTTTGTCAAAAATACAAGTGTTTTTTAACAGATTTTGTCAAAAATAAGTTCGTTTTGAACCGGTCGCAATTTGCGACCAGTTGTTGGCTTCGTCGCCGACTTTGACAAGGACGACTACATCGTCATCCTAAGTGGGAGATGCCTCCCGCCCCGCTCTTGCGGCCTTGATCTCGTCCTCGATTTCCTCTTCGCTCATCCCGGCGTAATATATGCGGAATAAACAACCGCCTGCACGCCCTTCGCACGCATTGCAGCAAATTTCAACACATTGCTTCCTTCATGGGCAACTTGTAAATATTCCTTACAAGTTGAGTCCTTGTCCAATTCACCTTCTTTGTATATGTTCTTGAGGAGAATTGTGGACATAGCTGTTTTATTTTTTACTCTCAATCAACAGCTTCCGTCCGTCAACATTCTCAAGGACCGTCATTTGTTGAATAGCTATTTTGTTCAATTTTTCCAAGCGTTCAGATTGAGAGAGGTTGTCGTTTATAAAAACGGCATTCAGGTTTTCCATATTAGAAAGGCAAATTAGCTGGTTAATTGAAGCGTAATCGCGAATATTACCTTTCAGCAAGGGGTTTTCATCACGCCATTCCTTGGCAGTCTTTCCGAACATTGCAACATTGAGCATATCTGCTTCATCAGCATACACGAAAGATTTCTGCAGTGCAGTGAGCTTTGGAGGAATTAGATTCTGCTTGATAGCGTCGGTATGTATGCGATAATTGGTTTGTTTTCTCAATCCATTCACTACAACTCAGCACGAATGAGGGCAATCCGGCCTCCTTCCTAAAGTGGTCAAATTCGACCACTTTAAAACCAGGATTGTGAATAGTTTCCCAAGTACCTAAAAATTCCAATGTATAACGATTGCGAAGCCAATTCTTTATAACATCGGCCGCACGAACATCATTTTCCTTGGCACCAGCATTATCTATCTTTCGGGGCGGAGGCACTATGGAAAACGACACGTTCGGCGGCGCGATACTCGCATGGGTCAAGAGCCCCTAAAACCTTATTAGTTTATTTCGATAACTTGTTTTCCCCAATCGATTCCAACACAGTCATCTGAGAAATGGCTATCTCGACAGTTCTCACCGCACGGACCAGCCCAATTGAGCCTGTTCTGCAGCTTTGAGACGCTGGTATTCGTGAATGAGAAGTAGGTGATTAGTGGAAAGTATCCATTGTTTTGTCGAAAGTACGAAATTGTTGCTTCCTGCCATATTTTTAATTGTACCGAATTCGGTATAATTAAAATCGGGATTGAAGAAAAACGTGTTCGTGCCCACTGTCACCAGTGGTGTCAAAATTTCTACGACACGAAGTCGATCAAGTCCAGATACATCATCCTGGTGTTCAACGACTGGCTCGAATCAACACGGAAGGCTTCTTTCTCGAGATTTTCGTCCGAATACAAAAAACGGAAACCGTTCTTTTGGTAAAAATTTATCGTTTCGGGCCTGTTGTAGGCATCGACAACCATAAAGCGACAACCAGTCTTGTTATCCGGGTGGATAAACCAGGAAATCAGGTAATCAATGACCTGACTCCCCAAGTGCAAGCCGCTGCGTTGGAACTGGCCGTTAACTCCCAATCGTCCAATCAGGAGCGCAGGATACGTACGCGTATGCTTTGCATTGGGCACCTTGCGTTCCAGGCGGTTCCGCGAAGACTTGGGAATCATTGTCGATTTGATGCTGTCGTTGGACAAAGTGAAGGCGCAGGCTATCTGCGGCGATTCCGTATTCGTTACAGCGATATAGCTTTTCCCCAACAATTGAGCGGAGTACAAGTACGCATCGTTCCGAAAGAAATCGTCTAGATCCTCATCGCCGCAGCAGAACGAGGACAGGTCGGTATTCTTGTCGATGGGGTAAAGGGTGCAATCAGATGCTAAACGGATTCTTTCCATTATGGGCCTCTCTGTAAGAACGTGCGCGGGCGGCCATCTCGTCGATTTGGGCGAAGGAAACTTTGAGCCCGAGACGACGCGGATTCTTTTCGTGTTCTTCGGCAGCACGAACGAACGACTCTGCCGTAGAGCCTGTAAGAACCGGGATATTTCTTATTTCAAGAGCCATAATACCCCCATAATCTACATTTATTTGCAGGTTCGGTCAACTGAAATTTGTCAACCCCTTCCCCGGGCAAAATCGTAAAAAATTCGCAGCCCTCAAAAAGTCATTTTCTGTCACTAGCATTATCTATCTTTCGGGGCGGAGGTACTATGGAACACGACACATTCGGCGGCGCGATACTCGCATGGGTCAAGAGCGCAAAGGCGTTCCTGAAAGTCCAGGCGGGCACGGGCGACAACCTGCTCGAAGAAGACCTTCGGGAAGGGTTCACCGACTATTGCCTATGGTCCACGTTCCGGCCGGAATGCATCGACACCGACGGCGAGCTTGACATGGAATGCCTGGACAGCGGCA
>CADAWC010000081.1 GCA_902791475.1 Fibrobacter succinogenes | reverse complement strand
TGGAACGACGGCGAAATAGACGATGTTTGTGATGCTCCCGTGCGTGATGGAGTTCGAGAACCCGCAGAAAGTATCTCCATCAAAAAATGCCCAAAATTCTCGCTTGATTTTATCGTCGAGCAAATGCTTTATTGGAATGCGTTCGTTCGCCGGGAACACCGATTCGTACAGCGCCTTGACCTGCGGAAACCAGGGGGCATCTCTTGTGACATCGAAAAACTGGAGCATTTGCAGAAAGAATAGGATAATGAGTCTTGTGTGTCAAGTTTGCGAATGTAATCCTGCGTCTTTTAGTATATATTTATTCTTATGAAACTGTTTGACAATATTTTTATTCCTTTTATCGCAGTGCTTGCTTTGACTGTCGTTGGTTGCAACGAATCAAAAAATTCAACAAAAAATTCTACAGAAAATAAGGCCGCGTTGAGTCGCGAGACGTCTGCAAAAGTGGAAACGCCTGCTGTCGAGGGGACGAAAACCATTGCGCTTGCGAACGGAGCTTCGGTCACTTGGATTCAGGATAACGAGGGTAAAAAGTTTATGCCTCGCGAACTTTTCAGCGATGCAAGCGATTCGCTTTATGAAAGTTTGAATATGCCTGCGGGACTTCCGGCTTCAGTCAGCACGTTTTTGGTAAAAGTGGATGGCAAATTTATTTTGTTTGATGCGGGGCTTGGAGCGTGGGGCGGGCAGTTGGCGAAACGTCTTGATGCATTGAACGTGAATCCTGATTCCATCGGGCTTGTTTACTTGACGCATTTCCATGCAGACCACATTGCGGGTCTTGTGAAAAGCGGCAGCGCGGGGAAGATGGAAAAGTTTTTTAAGAATGCATCCGTTTATGCAGGCAAGGTGGAATATGATGCTTGGATGAACGACATTCCGAAAAATGATTTGCAAAAGGACATTATGGCTCTTTATAAGGATAGTCTTCATTTGTTTGCGTTTGGAGACAGCCTCCCGCATGGGGTGCTTGCCATGGATGCCATAGGACATACGCCGGGACACACCGCTTTCCAAATTTCAAATCTGCTCGTAATCGGCGACTTGATGCACGGCTATGCTTTGCAAAAGAACCATCCCGAAATCAACTCCAATTACGATATGGACAAAGTAAAATCAGCCGAAAGCCGCAAACGCATTATGCAGTACGCACGCGAACATAAACTCCTGATGGCCGGTATGCATTTGCCGCCTCCCGGATTCGCGAAGTAAAGGTTTTTTGCAGAAAGATCGTTACCAGAACAGGTTCTTGTAGCTAGTTCCGAGAGCGTTGGCGAGACGATGTGCCATTTTGCGTCCGATAGGCTCTTTGCCTCGTTCCATTGCGGATACTTGTTGCTTTGTAATTCCTGCTTTGTCTGCCAGCTGTTGTTGCGTGTAGCCGAAGGTCGTTCGCAAAAGTTTCAAGCTTTCTGCAGGAGTGGAACTGGCTTCCGTTTCCTTGAACCAGTCGGTATCCATAATGTTTATGGATTTTTCGTTATTATCGCACTTGATTTCCTCTACATTTGGAAAAGCGGACTTTAAAAATATGACGAGATAATCGGGGATGTTTTTCCCTTCGAATGTAAAAACGGTCCCGTTTTTTGCCTTGCTAGTAAGGCGCATTTTCACGGCTTCCAACATAGGTGACCTCCAGTTCAATTCCTTTAATCGTTTCAATCCAGCATGCCGCCCAGTGGTATGATAGGTGGCAATGATGCGTATTTGTGTTCACAAGTTTTTTGTAGTTCGGCTAGTTGGGTAGGACAGGCCCTTTCTCGTGCAAGTCTCTTACCAATTTGGCGAAGAGAACTTGCTCTTTTTGGGGCATAAGCCTTACTGCTTTTAGAATTTTTGGTTTTGTTATTACATTCGTAATATATGAAAAATCTTTTCTCCTGTCAAGAAATTTTCTTTACGTCTATATTGAAAAGGACTCCAAGTAAAAACTTGGAGTCCAAATCTACAATTGAAATATTTGAAAAAAGAGAAATCCCTAAATTTTGCAACCAACCGTTTGCAAAAAGCTTGATTTTGTCGCCTATGATTGTCGGCCGTTCTTGCCAGAAAAACAGGAATGTATATTTATCCTTATGAAATTGTTTGAAGATAAAGTGGTCGTGGTGACGGGTGGGGCGCATGGAATCGGTGCGACCATCGTGAGTGAATTTGAAAAAGAGGGCGCGAAGGTCGCGTATATTGACATTCGCGAGAATCCCAGCTTTGTCGGGGACCTTTCAAAGAAGGAAGTCCTCGAAAAATTTGCGCAGTTCGTTATCGAAAAGTACGACCACGTGGATGTGCTGGTGAATAATGCACTCCCGCTCATGAAGGGAATTGACGAATGTAGTTACGAAGAATTCAACTATGCGTTAGCTGTCGGTGTGACAGCTCCGTTCTACCTCGCGAAACTTTTTACACCGCATTTTGCAAAGGGCGCGAGCATTGTGAATATTTCTTCGAGCCGCGACCGCATGAGTCAACCGCAAACGGAAAGTTATACGGCGGCGAAGGGCGGGATTGCAGCCCTCACGCATGCACTTGCTGTGAGTTTTGCGGGCCGTGTGCGAGTGAATTCGATTTCTCCGGGTTGGATTGATACGGATTTCAAGGTCTACGAAGGCCCCGATGCCACCCAGCAGCCCGCAGGCCGCGTCGGCAACCCGCTCGACATCGCGAACATGGTGCTTTATCTCGCGAGCGACAAAGCTGGCTTTATTACCGGCGAAAACATCTGCATTGACGGAGGTATGACTCGCCAGATGATTTACCACAACGACTGCGGCTGGAAATTCGAAGGGTAGCGAATGAAACCCCTTGTCATTTATGTGCACGGGAAGGGCGGGAACGCTGACTACGTGCGTAAAAATCCGATAGAGTGGCGCATCTCGACGAAGATTCTGTATGGATCGAATGACAACCTGACTTCGCTAGAAACGATGCGCGAATTCGCCCAGAAAATCGGTGCTCCCCTGACCGTGATGGACGGTGGCGAACACTGGTTCCACACCGCCGAGCAGATGACTTTTTGGGACAAGTGGATTAGGGAATGATTTTGGCGCTAATAAGCATCGCAATCGGGGAGTGCACTTGTTCGGGGAAAAGTTATCAAGGAATCTAGATAAATGTTCGACACCCATCCTTGACATGATGGTTGCCAATCTTCGCACCCACTCCACCATGTTGCCGAGCAACGTTCGGCCCTGGGACGCACAAGGGATGTGGCGTCTGATTTTTTCACCAAGTAAACAGAGTCGCTTGTTTGCAAATAGCAGACAATATTCTGTAAATCCTTCGTCTTGTATAGGGGAATGTTCCCGTGGCTAAAACTCTGTTTTCCAAAGATGGCGCAGCCGACTAAAGCTAAGATTGCGATGGCTAACGTGATTTTTTTTATTTCTGCAAACATCGGAGAGGGGGGGGGCTATAAATCTTAATGTTACGAAGCGCCAAACATCGGCGATAAAAATTTATATACGGCGTAGCCTATAAAGATAAGCGCCAATAAAATCAGAATATGCCGCCAATTGAGTAGCATTGCCAAAATATCGGTTAACAAATCAAATAGAAATTCCATGTTTGTTCACTCTTGAAGATTAGACATCCTGTATAATTTATTTGGGGTTTCAAATTTTTTGGATTAATTTTTGGATTCCTTTCTTCTGAATTCTATCTTGCTGAATGTTTTGTAATGGTCGGAGGTGTAATAAATGTTACAGCCGCTGCTATAGACGAGGCGGTTTGTGCCACGATTGTTTCCAAAGTAATCGACATCGGCTTCGTAGTAATACGCTGGCGGGAGTTTCTTTTCGCGATTGTCAAAGTTGTCGCCGCCGATCATCGCGCCGAGCGTTGTGAGAGGATTGAAATTCCATTTGGTAAAATTGCGACCAGTTTTCTGCTCGTAGAGCCTTTTGCCTTCGCTTTTGGTAATGTAATTTGAGGGAAGCTGCCCGTTGTCGCAGATGTATTTGGCAACTTCATTCTTTGAGGTGTATTGAGTTCCTGATTGGTTTGTTGAAATTACAGAAACCACGTTAGACGATGACGGCGATGATTTGCTGATAACTGTGTAAATGCCGGATGTGACGGCCAAGATGACACATAGCGCGAACATGAAACTGCGCAACGACTTATTCTTTTTATGATTGCGATTCGCAGAATTGCGAGTGATGACATCTTGGCGTAGGGCAACTCCTTCGAGGATTCCTTTTTCAATTTTTGCACCTTTCTCGTTTTTGCCGAAACTGCAAATGATGATTGTGTCGCCGACTTTCGGCGGTCTCACGGGATGCCCTAAAGCTGAAATATGGACAAAGTACTTTGCTCCGTTTGCGGTTGCAAAACCGAATCCTTTTTCTTCGTTCCATTGCGTGACGGTAGCTTTATTTGTGATGGACATAGGGAGACCTTTCATTGTAGATAATTGCTTGTTAAATGTAAAAAGAAACTCTTGTAGCTGAATCCGGGGTGTTAGGGGCGGAGCCCCT
This sequence comes from Fibrobacter succinogenes, assembly GCA_902791475.1. Taxonomy (GTDB): domain Bacteria; phylum Fibrobacterota; class Fibrobacteria; order Fibrobacterales; family Fibrobacteraceae; genus Fibrobacter; species Fibrobacter succinogenes_J. The sequence goes on along the minus strand of CADAWC010000081.1, from coordinate 604 downwards.
AGGAGTAGGGGTGATGGAAGACCCGGCGTTTTTATTGTAATGGGGAAAGGTGACCCCGGCACGGTGGCCGGGGTGACAATGTAAGCCGGGGCTGCAATCAGGGGGAGGCTTCCCCCTTATGTGTATAGATTGCTTCGCTTTGCTCGCAATGACGTGCGAGGTGAGTGCAGCAGAACCGCTAGCGGGTTCTATTGCCGAGCCGATGCGGTCATGCGCTCTGCGCAATGACGTTGCTTGTGGCGTTTTCTAAGCTCTAAGTTCTAAGTTCTGCTAACTTTCTTTCGTCTTTCGTCTCAAGTCTCTCGTCTAATTACTATATTCTACCTCGGAACATTTTACTTAACAGAGGTTCAAAAAAATGAATTATTTCAACTCAATCCCTATGCGTCGCCAACTCGAAGAAATTGGCCACTGCCGTTTCATGGAACATTCTGAATTCAGCCGTGGTGTTGAAGCCCTCAAGGGTAAGAAGATTGTGTTCGTCGGTTGCGGTGCTCAGGGTTTGCATCAGGGTCTTGACCTGCGCGATAGCGGCCTCGACGTCTCTTACACGCTCCGCAAGGAAGCCATCGAACAGAAGCGCCAGTCCTGGAAGAACGCTACT
>CADAWC010000080.1 GCA_902791475.1 Fibrobacter succinogenes | reverse complement strand
CGCCTCGAGAATTTCTTCGGGAGCAAGCCCCTGCGCAAGCGCCGTCGCCACTTCTTCTTGCAAAAGAGCGCCCGACTGCTGCGTCACAAGCGACACCAGGCGAATCAACTCCACCTCGCGCTTTTCCACAAGCGGAGTCGCCGCCGGAACCTCGTTCTGCGTAAAGTTGTCCATCACGGCACGCAGTTCCTTGTCCTGCGAAAGCGCCTTCGCCCCGTCTTGCGGGCAGCAATCACACGCGGCAAGCACCGCACCCATACCAAGCATCGTCATAATCGTCCCTAGTTTCATGGTTTGTTCCTTTTTTATCTACGCCTTTAATATAAATAAATGCGCAAACCCCGCAAAATACCAAATTTTCATGCTCAGTATGCGCAAAACGCATAGTGAAAACGACAAAATTCCGTTTCTTTTCTATTTTGTCATTTTATGACACGCTAAAAATATATTTTTGCTTTAGCTCGGTCAAAAGGCTTCTTTTTTTTCAAATAAACCTTTTGGCCCAAGTTTCACCACTTGCACCAGCACGAGGAAAAATGTATATTGACTACAGTTCAATTCAACAATGGAGGTCATCATGGCACTAGCAATCGCATCAGTACCGATACTGACCGGCGAAGCGTCGGACAGGTTTGACCTCATGATGGAAGAAAGCGAAAAGCGTCGCGGTTCCATCGATTTCTCCAAGCAAATTGAACAGGCCAGGGACATTCTCTCCAAGGCCGATTTTAGAGAATATAAGTAATGAATTTTCTCCAACAGAATTGCCGCTTTGGGTTCTACACTCAAGGCAAGGCCACCCTATGCAAATATTGAGAAGAACATCCCCCGTGAAAAGATATACAGCAGTTATCCGGCCGTCATGATTGGCAGACTCGGCATAAGCCTTGATTTTCAGAGCAAACATTAGACAGGTGTTTAAACAACCGTCTGATGTATTTCGATTTAATTGAACTGAAAAGAAAGCAGACTGGCGATTCTAACTAAGGCGCTAGCCGATTACTTCACCCACTTATCGACTTCTTTCTGGGCCTTGTCAAAAAGCTAGTTTATTCCAAGGAATGACGTTTGCTTCTGTCAGCGACAATTCCTTTGCCCCCGCGTATAAAACGGCTTTTTGCTCGTGGGGATATCCAGAAATTTTTCCCCAGAAATTCAGATTGTCGAGGAACTCCCAGTTGAACGTTTCCGCCGACTTGATTTCGTAAGCGTAGGGTTTTCCGCCCCGGTCCTGAATCAAGTCCACCTCATGGCCGACGTTATCTCTCCAAAAAGAAAGCCTTGGTTCTTTACCCTGATTTAATGAACTTTTCATAAATTCATTGATGACAAGATTCTCGAAAAGACTTCCCCGGGCAAAGTGCGATTTTAACTGACTCGCACTATCAATTTCAAGCAGCGAACACGCAAGACCGGTGTCGTAGAAATAAAGCTTGGGAGTCTTTACAACCCGCTTGTTGAAGTTACGGAAATCAGGTCTTAGGCGGTAAAGTATAAAACTGGCCTCCAGCACTGAAAGCCATGAATTTATCGTTGGTGTAGAAACGCCGCACTCGTTTGCAAGCGACGACTCATTTAGCAGTTGTCCAATTCTTCCGGCACACAACTTCAAGAATTTTACGAATAAATTTAAGTTTCCCACATTCTTGAGAGTCCGCAAATCGCGTTCTGCATAAGTGCGCAGATAACTCGGGTAAAAATCTGTAGGTGGAATTTCCTTATCAAAAATACGGGGGTAACCGCCGGTAAAAATTTCCTCGTCCAGCGAAGGCGGGAGCATCCCGGCCGCCTTTAGTTCTGAATGTGAAAAAGGCAGTAAATCGAGCAGGGCAACGCGACCGGCAAGGCTTTGTCCCAATTTTTCCATCAGCAAAAAATTTTGCGAACCACTCAAGATATACATTCCAGTCCGTCCGACTTCGTCGGTGTGGGTCTGCAAGTACGAAAACAGCCCCGGAACTCGTTGAGCCTCGTCCAGGATAACCTTGTCCGGATGCATCCGGATGAACGCCCGCGGATCCCGTTCCGCAAGGTCCCGTTCGTCAAGATCTTCCAAAGACACGTAATCGTAATCTTTGAACATGTTTCGCAAAAGGGTCGATTTACCCGATTGCCTCGGCCCTGTTACCGCGACAAAGGGGAATTGGCTTGCCCTCTTTTTAATATTCTCTTGCAATTCACGTGGAATCATACATATCTCCTTCTGTCAGCTACCTCTTCTTACAAAGATAAAATACAATTTTAAAATTGTAAAGATTTGTTCCGTATATGCGTAATTTCCACGCTTTTTCCGACGAAAAAGTGATGACGATGGTCATTTCTTCTTCGTTTAGCACTCAAAAGGTAAAATTATGTTTACAAACACGCCTTTTTGAAAAAAAACGCTTGACAATGTATGTTTTTTTTTACAATTGCAGTATGGAATATTATGCAAACATTTGTTCCGTTTCGGATTACATAGCGACTTTAAAGCGTTTACGCAATGAAAATCTATGTTCAGATGGTATTGAACAAAATGTTTTTTATTATCGTGGCGAGTCCCATGATTATGGAACTACCGCAGGGCAGCCTGGCATAAATCGGGGCGGAGGCTTAGAGGGCGATAATGAATCGGAACTTTTCCGAGAATGTGAGCGTCGCCTACCAGATGAATTCGCAACCTGCGGAAGTACTTTTGAAAAACTGGTGAAAATGCAACATTACGGAGCAAGGACGCGATTGCTCGATATTTCGTTGGATCCTTTGCAGGCCTTATTTTTTGCTCTTTACATAGACCCGACTGACAAAGGAAGTCGCAACGATGATGCTGTAGTGCTTGTTTATCGAATTCCCAAGAAACAAATTTGCAACTGGCATTCGGATAAGGTGAGTGTTGTTGCGAATATCTCGGTTTACAATTACGATGACTTGCGCATGGATGTGCTCCCCGATGATATAAATGCCTTTAACGCAAGCGATTCCATCCACCATCTTTTGCACGAAATACGTGCTGAGAAACCTCACTTTAGGGACGAAATTGTCAAGGAACATTTGAGTCAGGTTTACTGTGTTCATCCGTTACTTGCTAATCCGAGAATCCGTTCGCAGCAGGGTGCGTTCCTTCTTTATGGAATCAATGGTGATCGCCATCATCTTGCTGATCTCGAACTGTCGGGTATTCAAAAAATAGCCTTAAAAATTCCGCATGAGGCAAAAACAGAACTCATGCAAGAAATGTGGTTGCTAGGTCGGACTATCGACAACATCTATCCCGACTGGCGTGGTGTTAGTGATTTTTTCAACAGTTTTTGGAAAAAGGATATCAGAAATTATTATGGGAGATAGCTAGACGATGTACAAAATAACATGCTACATAAAATCGCTGGATTCGGATGGTGCCGTAACCGTCTGTGGTACAGATGGTTGCTACGTGGAGCATCGGGATTCTCAGGGGGCTTTAAACAAATGCAACATCTATTGGTTGTATGGAGCGGACAAAATCCGAAGCGCGGATGACGTCTTAAAGGTGAATGCTTCAAGCAACCTTTTCCAAATGCTCTTGACTGCAAAGGCGGAAAACCTAAAAGTCGAACTTGGAATATTTTTTGACGGAAACGAAATTTATATTGAAAGAGTTTTTTTTATCTAGGAAAATAAATATGAAAAACAAAATATTCAAAATTGCAAGCCTAGCCGCTGTTTTCGCATTCATCATGGGGTGCGATAATAGTGCAATCGATGGTGTGAAGAACGGCACCTTAAAGGGTTATGAGCAGACAACAGTGGGCAAGGCCTTTGAAAGTGTTTTGGGTAATCCCCAATGGACCTATTTCGAAACGAATAAAGGCGTACGAGTTGTGCAACTTAGTGGATCTCCGAGTTCTCAGATTGTTCCGACTTTTTTGTATAGGCGTTTATGTGTTAATCAATCCAAATATAATATGAAAATTCAGTTCACTTTGCATACGACTGATGATGGCTTTGATATCGCCTACTGCGGTCTTGGAGAAGATAAATCCATGGATTGCGGTGATTTTATTCAGTATGCGTATGGTGGTAATTCTTCTTACGAACCTGTTGATTGTAGCATCTTTGGAACATTGACTGATGCTCGTGATGGACACACTTATGGTTCTGTAAAAATCGGCAATCAAGTTTGGATGTCGGAAAATCTGAATTATAAAGTAGACGATAGTTGGTGCTGTCATGATGATGAAAGAGAATGCGAAAAATATGGCCGTCTCTACACTTGGGCTGCAGCAATGGATGCTTGCCCTATGGGCTGGCACCTACCTACTCAGAAAGAGTTTGAAACCCTGATTTATGCAGTGGGTGGTTCTCGCTCCGCAGGAACGAAACTAAAATCCCAAAGTGGCTGGAAAAAATACCAGAGCGGCTGGATGATTAATAGCAACGGCACCGATGATTACTTCTTCTCCGCGCTGGCTGCGGGCTACCGCAACGGTAATGGTTTTTTCGTCGCCGTGGGCTCAGATGCCTACTTCTGGAGTGCCACTGAGGAGTTCTACGGCAACGCATACAGCATGTGGTTGGGCGACGGTATCGTCGACCGCAAACTCAAGACCCACGCTCTATCGGTCCGTTGCATCAAGGACTAATCTTCATCGATTTTGCTAAAATTTTTAACTCCCGAACCACATGGTCCGGGAGTTTTTGTAAGATACCAAGCTAGGCTATTTCACCCACTTGTCGACTTCTTTCTGGGCCTTGTCGCGTTCGTTCTGGGCCACGTGTCCGTAGATGGCGAGGCCGGGGGTCACGTTCGCGCCGGTCACCTTCTTGAGGCGCTGCACACCCGAAAGGCCGCTGCCTTCGTGAGTCACGAACGGGTGAATCGTCTTGCCCTTCAGGTTATACTTCTCGAAGAAGGTGAACATGGGCATGGGCATTTCGCCCCACCATACCGGGTAGCCGACGTAGATTTCGTCGAATTCTTCGGGGTTCACGTTCACCGGCTTGATGGCCGGGCGTGCGTCCTGCGCAAGTTCCTTCTTGGCCACGTTGATGCAGTCGTCGTAGCCCTTGGGGTATTCCTTCGCGGGTTCCACATGCAGGAGCGTGCCGCCCATCTTTTTCGCAATCATCTCGGCAATGATTTCGGTATTGCCCTTGGAAATGTTCCCGACGGAATAGTTTTCGTCTGCGCGGGAATAGTAAGCGACGAGGATTTTCTTTTCTGCTGCCATAGAGACTCCTAGAAGAAGTGATAAAAGAATCAAGGTGATTTTTTTCATGGGATCCGCCTTTTTCGTTAAAA
>CADAWC010000079.1 GCA_902791475.1 Fibrobacter succinogenes | reverse complement strand
TGTCTTTCTGGTATTGCTTGAGAATCATTAGAACCTCCGGATATCACGCGGGATTTTCTTGAAGGTGATGTCGTGGTCAAAAAGGAATTTCTGCGGCATGATGCAGTTGTCCGCATAGATTACATAGCGGTCGGCCTTCTCCGAAATTGACGCAAGAAAAGTCGCATCAAGCGTCGTTGTTTCGTCCTTGTTGTAAAGGAAATAATAGGCGACGCCTTCGAAGTTCCCTAGATGCGCCGGATGCCCGTTGTTGCTTAGCGGCAAAGCGTGGTTTGTTTCGGTGTAATAGAGATATTCGCGGATGGTCTGCTCCGAGACATCTTCGTTAATAAAACCATCTTTCAAAAGTTCTGGGCCCAGTTCATAATAAGCGAATGAACCGCCGGTGCCCTCAACAGCGTTCTTGCCTTCACCGTAACCACCAATTACGCGGCGGACGCGTTCAGCAGTGATGGTTTCTGCGTAATCTTCCATTTCGACAAGGATAAACTTGCGGTTGCCGCCATCTTGCTTATTCATGTTCAACACGGCATGGGCCGTGGTGCCGGAACCAGCGAAGGAATCGAGAATGATGGAGGATTTGTCAGTGGCTATTTGAAGAATTCGTGTAATATATGGTATAGGTTTTGGAGTATCAAAAATTATTTTTCCAAAAAGTCTTTTTATTTCATCACTAGCATTTGCTGCATTAGAAACATCATCCCAAACTGTTTCTGGAATTTTGCCTTTATTTTCATAAAGAAACATTTTTCTATAGATGTTATCTCCACGAATAATCAGTTTATCATCCTGATCCAATTTTTCCAGATTTTCCTTACTAAATAGCCAAAGCCTTTCTTTAAACTTTTTTCCATCTTTCGTTTCAAATGAGTATTTCACACCGCCTTGCGTGCCTCTAGCCCATGTTCCAAGCATTCTATAATCACCACGAGGATCGTTATCCGGATTTCTATAAGCTTTCTTTGTTTCCTCATCTAGTTCAAGACACGAAGTATTGAAATTATCTTTTGTCTTTGCATAAATAAGCAAAGATTCATGCGATTTACTAAACCATCTAGCAGAATTATCTCGTCCCCTCTTTCTTTTCCAAATCACTTGAGCAACATAATTATTAGCCCCAAATATCTCGTCACAAACCAACTTCAGATTAGCCTGCTCGTTGTCGTCGATGCTAATAAAAATCGCCCCGTCATTGCTCAACAATTTCTGCAACAACTTAAGGCGCGGGTACATCATGCAAAGCCACTTGTCGTGACGGGTCAAGTCCTCGGATTCCTTCCCTACCACTTGCCCTAACCACTTCTTGATTTTCGGGCTGTTCACGTTGTCGTTATAGACCCAGTTCTCGTTGCCCGTGTTATACGGCGGATCAATGTAGATGCACTTGACGCGACCTTCGTATTCAGGGAGCAGAGATTTGAGCGCTTCCAAGTTATCACCGTGGATAATCTTGTTGCCCGGCTCGCCATCGCCAAAATCGTATTTCTTTTCCAGAACCCGATAAGGGACATCCAGGTGGTGATTCAAAACAGCGTCTTTGCCAATCCAGGTCAGCGAGGGCATGGGGGCCTCATGTACAAAAAGGTTAAAGGTTCAGTTATAACCCTTACCCTCTTGCAAGTGGATTCTATCGTGCCTTGCGCTCCAGAATGACAGGAGCATACAAAAAAGGCGTGGCATCGTCCGACTTGCAATTGATGAGGCTCCGCTAAAAGCCCTGTGTACTACAAGCACGAACGACCCACGCCCCATAGGGACGTGAGTGTTCGTCTTATTCTCGTACACTTGAAATTTAGCGGATTTCATCAATGAGAATAAGAGCAAAAACTCTAAAAACTGGTAGCCCGTTACCCGACCGGCACACAACCGCCGATGCAGCTAAAAAGCCATGCCGTGAATATAGATAATTGCAGGACTTTGAAAGTCCGGCAACAGTAGATTACGGATGTTTTTTCTCAAATTCACTAGGAATCCGTAAAACCACACCCCCACGCGAGACGTAATCTCCAAAAATGTCTAGCGGAGCTCGACCATATACAACAACTATAGTAGGAGACAAACGTTGGACAAGTTCACCGAAACCCGCCTTAAAAACAAGACGCTCGTCGTAACGCTTTATGCAACCATGCGTCCCGACCATCACTATGGAATTCTGCGGGTAGCCGTCAAAGCAAAAGTCATAGGAACGAGCGTCTCCAAAGCGGACGTTGAAAACGGTATTTGGATTCTTCTTTTGAACCTCGCGCCCAAACCACAAGTTAAAGTCTTTGTTTTGCTTCTGCTCATCCAAACTCATCGACCAGTAAATACTAAAATCAGGAGAAGCCACGATTGGATGCTTAGATGCAAAATCTATCCAATAAGTAGAGTTGTCGCGAATCCGCTTAAACTTTCGGTCGGCTTCGTAGAACAAGAGCATCTCTTCGAAAGAAGGTTCTTTGATGGCTTTTGAGAAAAGAATTGTCGGAATATCCAGCATATGGATTCCAGGCAAATATCCCTTAAACAAGTCTATGGTCATAGACTCTCCTTGTTTAAACTATTTACGCTTATCTACTTTTTCTGCAGAAGTTTATTCTGCTTACGCCACTCCTTGATTAACTCAAGAAGTTCTTTTGTCGAAACCTCGCAAGAAGTCTTCGACGCGTCGTCGGCATAAACATCTTCAATCACAGTTTTGTCCTTTTCGATGTGAACAGAACACTGATTAAAGGAACAATCTTCTAAACTGCTTTTATCTTTTAGAACTTTGTTGATTGTTCGAACCAACAAATCAGAGAACTGCAGGACGTCCGTTGCAAAGAAAGTATCAAGGACCTGATTTTCTTCAATAGCAAAATGCATCAGAGGACGCCCGTCACCGAAATCAAGATAGTCTATTTTGTAGTTCATTTTTCCTCCATAATCGGATAGGCCGACGCTATTTTCCCTTGTTTGTAATTGATTACTATTTTTATTCCTTGATAACTTCCGAGGACTCTGTCATTTCCACTCCGTTTTCCGCTTCTTGCAGCCGAATTCACAGCATTCACCACCTGCTGAGGCGACCACTCTCTTGGAAAAAAGGTTGAAAAAGCTTTCTTTCGGACTCCATTGATGACAACGTTCGCTTGGTACAACCCGTGCTCATTAGTGCGGGTCATTCTTCTACGAATAATTCGATTTCCATTATTTCGAATTTGTCCGTAGTGAAAACCCGATGCGATCAATTCTCCTTTAGAGTTTGTTTTGACTTCCCCTAAAAATAGATGTTTTATGGCGCTTTCGTTCCACCCTTCCGTACCTTTGAGTTCAGAAAGTGAACTTCTGGAGTATTTGGGCGGACGGGGTAAATCCATTGCCTCCCGTGAAGACACCGAATTACCATAAGCAGTCTGTTCAAATTCCGAGAACGGAATTTCCATTTGAAAAAGCCCGCGCTCTTCTTGCTTTCTAAGCAATTCTCTTACGTATGGCCCGTTCAATACAGGCAATTCGTATGCATAGCCCGCACGTACTCCGCTACCACCACCCATACAAGCCCCCTTCGGTTGAATGACTCAAAAGGACGCTTGTTCGGCGACAATACATCAAAAAAACGGTTGCTATCATAGCAAACCTCCTATTGGAACACCCTTGCACACGCAAAGGATTGTTTTACCCTTCGGAAGTTGCTACATTATCAATGGTAACTTTGGATGGCAACATCCCAAGGTGCTTGCTCCGAGACTGGTGGTACAGTCTTCGGAGCTTTTTTCTTACACAGAAATATAACATATTCAACATTCAAAAGCAATAGAAAAACGAACAAAATTAAAAATTTAGCTATATTTTTTACACTTTTCCGAATTTTATTGAAATTTTATACATATTTTATTGATTTTCCATATAATTATTCTATATTATTTATATGGTTCAAGAAAATCTGATAGATAACATCCGTCGTTATATGAAGCTAAACGGACACACCATTCCGTCTCTTGCGAAGAAAGCGGAAATAAGCCCTGCTACGCTCTCCAACTTATTAAACGACAACTCCGACCCACGCTTATCCATTTTAAGCGCTATTGCAGAAGCACTTAACATCGGGATGATAGACCTCTTTGCCGAGAAACCAAAATTTTCGTCATTCCGCTTTCGAACCTATTATGCTTTAAACTCCAAGGAATCCGCCCACAGAGATAATCTTTTATTTACTACAGAAAAAAAACTGAAGGAATATTCCCAACTTGAAGACATGGCACAAAATAGGCTTGCATACGTCAACAACATTCCCTCATTTAACAGCCCATACGATGCAGCCCACTATGTTAGAGAAATCGCGGATCTACAGTCAAACGAACCAATAATAAACATCTGCTCCGTAATTAAAATTCTCGGAATTAAATTTTTCCACTTTGACTTTAAAATTGAAAAAACCTTCGGAGCATCCGTCAATGAAAAAGACGGTGGACCCGCCATAATCATAAACAGTTCCATACCCAACGTTGAAAGAAAAATTTTCACCATTGCGCATGAATTAGGACATCTTTTGTTGCATAAAGATTCCTACAAAAGTCCAGAGACACTAGATAAAAAAGATTCAAAAGAAGAAACAGAAGCCAACGAATTTGCCGGGGAACTTCTTTGCCCAATGGAATGCGTATATGAAGCCGTTAAAGACACGCGTAATTTCGGCTTTATAGAAGCCATCATGAATTTAAAACAGAAATACAAAGTAAGCTATGGAACCGCGTTGCATCAATATTGCAATAAATATTCCACCGATTACGATACTGTTTTACGCAAATTTAGGGCGATGTACACAAATAAATATCATAAAAGTTTCAAAGGGCATTTCGAACCTTTTGAAATTCCTCCACAGTTATATCGTTTTGAAGACGAGCATCTTAGAGATGTAGTGTTAGAACTTTACCAAGAAGAACGAATTTCTGCAAAAGACGCTGCAGAAACATTGCAAATGACGGAAGCACAAATAAAAAAAATTAACGTTCTTGATGAAGACGAAGGCAATTTGCCGTTTTAATGCGAGCGACATTTTTCACAATATAACGCAAAAAGGGCCGCATTGCTGCAAGCTTTTTTTTCATGAATTATTGATTTTACAGAAAGAAAATTACATTTTCCAGGCCGCTACATGAATACGAAAGGTAGCGCCAGAACCATGAGCCAGTTTTCGCTGGTTCATTCATCGGAGGGAAAATTCACAAGGCCGCAAAGACCAACCGACCCAATAAAGCTGATGAGTGGTGGCCATGGACAAAAAGGGATGAATCTTCTAGATAAATACGGTATTGCGTACAATATTGTGAAAATCTAGTTCGTGTAGGTGTAATCAAAACAAATGGGCAAATCGGAACTGTGTTCCCTGACAAAAATCAACCATAGGAGTCAAAAAATGATAGACAAGAATGAATTCAACAAAATCATTGTTGAACGCAAAAGAATCGCGGATGAAACGATGGACAACTGGGATTACGGCATTGAACAATGCCACGAAAAAATCCTTGCAATGATTACGGACAACCTGCAGGAAGGACTCTCGTTCCTTGAAAACGAATGCAGTCCTGATGATATCTACTGGATTAGCGAAATGTTTGATGAAATCGCAACTAAAACTCAATCCAAGGAATTCATCGAGGCGATACACAGAATCCATGACAAAATGCCGGAGGATATCAAGAAATCGATTGAGATTGATATTGAATCTGCCGAACAAGCAATGGGTTAAAAAGAAAGGACTCGAACAAGTTGCAGCGAACAATCTTGTCCAAGTCCATTCCCAGATATGCTAAAGCAAATCCTAGTTAACAACTAACGTAGGTATTAATTTAGCATATCTATTCCACAAAAACAAGTAAAATCTTCAAAAGAGGAATAAATATGCGCATAAACGCCTTTGACGACGGATTGCGTCCAGAATTGCTGGAACGCTCTTTTTACGATGGAATCTTTGAAATTCCGCGATTAGAGCCATTGGAACAAATTGTCGAGCCCGCAGGACTTGTACCCTTTTCCAAGCGGCAGAAGGCCAGGGATCGATTCGTACACTTCTATGAACACGAGGCTCATTATCAGGATTTCACAAACCATCCTGAAAAATATATCAAAGATCTTTTAGAGCATCCGGGAATTATATCTCCCGATAATTCTATTCTAGTAGAAGCACCTCTTTGCGCACAGATTGCAAACCTATTCATATCTCGGCGCAACGCAAGTTTTCTGCAACACAGCGGAGTCTATCAGATTCCGAATGTGCGATGGGGCGACGAAAGGACATTTACAACTGTAGAATTACCGGAAGCAGTAGCTTTTATCGGCATTCCGCATAACTCAATCGTTTCAATCGGGACTTATGGATGTTGTCAAACTCAAGATGAAAAACGACTGATGCATTTGGGCGTTGTAGAAATGCTGAAGGTGTT
>CADAWC010000078.1:6110-11933 GCA_902791475.1 Fibrobacter succinogenes | reverse complement strand
TTTTCTTCGGGAATGCCAATCCCAGTATCCTTCACAGCAATGGATTTTTGTTGCACTAGAATACTCACGGAACCGCCCGTTTCTGTATAGCGAATGGAATTGTCGACCAAGTTGTAAAGCATCTCGAATAGGAGCCGACGATTGCCGTAAACCTCTGCGGTTTTACAACCTTCCAGCGCCACACGAACTCCCTTCTTTTCGGCGTTAAAGGAAAGTTCGTCAATACAGTTTGAAGCCAACGTCCACAAATTCACGGATTCGTCCAGTCCTATCGCAGATTCTCCCGAGGACTCAAGTTTGGAAAGGGTCATAATATCGTTTGCGATAGAAAGGAGACGGCCAGCTTCTTTGTGGATTTTTCCAGCAAAGCGCTTTACGTCTTCGGGTTTCGCCATACCATTTTCGATGAGTTCCGCATATCCAGAAATGGATGTCAATGGCGTTTTGAGTTCATGGGAGGCGTTAGCCGTAAACTCATCTCGCATCTTGGCCGTTTTCTTTTTTTCTTCAGAAAGTTGTTCAATGGTGAGTTGAAGTTCCCGATTCTGCTTACGGATAGTTTTGACTAGTGGTGCAATTTCCTTGTATATCCCTTCGTCATCCATAAGTTCTGGCTGTCCCAAGTTTTCAGCCAATTTCTGCACCGGTCGCACAAAAGCGCGGCTCAAGCCAAAAGCAATCAGAACAGCCACAACAACAATACCTGTCAACAGCGCTAATAGGTAAGGCATGGTCTTAGATACGGATTCGTGAAGACTCGCTTGACGACGACTTAAACGCAGAATTTTGCCGTCTGACAGTCGTTCTGCAAAATAGAACACTTGGGCATTCAAAGTCACTGAATAGCGGAGGTTTTCACCTATTCCTTTGGAATTTGCGTCCATGATTTCGGGACGACTCCTATGATTTTCCATTTTGCCAGCTTTCGCGTCACTTTCGTAGAGGACCTTTCCGTCCCGGTCCACCAGAGTTACGCGCAAACGTTTGCTGGCAATGGAATCCAGATTTTTTCGGAAGTTCTCAGAAGGAATCTGTCCATAGAAATTTTTGATAAGGGAGGCTGTTTCCCTCAAATCACGCTTCTGCTGTTCGGACATTTCATTTTCAAAAACGCGAGCCGTAAAATACACTGCAAAGAGAGCGGCGAGAACTCCGACATAAATCAAGCTGAAACGGAGACTGTTTTTCATTGAACTTTGTACCCCACGTTTCGCACGGTCTGTACGATAGAGCCTTGTACCCCTAACTTCTGCCGAAGCGTTTTTATGTGCATATCCACGGTGCGTGTATCCATATCAAAATCCACCCCCCAAATCTTTTCTAGAATCTGTTGCCTAGAGAAAACAGTTCCCGGTCGGGACATCAGGAGTTTCAAAAGTTCATATTCCTTAAAAGTGAGTTCTACAGCGATTCCGCCAACAGTTACCGAACGACGCTGATCATCGAGTGTCACTCCTCCTAGAGCCAAGTTCAACGCTTCCGTACTTTCGGATGAGTTTCGTTCAGAACGGCGTAGTACGGCTCGCACACGTGAAATGAATTCTAGAACGCCAAATGGTTTTGCTATGTAGTCGTCCGCTCCCAAGTCAAGTCCCTTCACTTTGTCAAGTTCAGTTCCTTTCGCCGTAAGCATGATGACGGGGATGTCCTTTGTATTTTCTTGCACTCGTAAGCGTTTGAGAATGTTTAAACCATCTTCGCCAGGGAGCATAATATCCAAAATAAATAAGTCTGGCACCCTAGTCTTAACTTGTTCGTCCATAACTTTACCGCATTCGAAAGCCATCACGTCAAAACCGCTGCTTTTTAAAGCATAAGTTTCCATTTCCCGAACTTCGATATCGTCTTCCACAATATAAATCATAGGACCACACACAAATTATTGTTTTACAGTTAGGAATTTTCTGCTGGCTTTGGCTGCAGAACTGACCGCATCCAACAATGCCCAGGACTCATAAAGAATAGTTAAATAAAGGATCTCCGCGCGGATGTTTTCGGAAACCCCCTTCATCATTTCCGTTTTACGCTCGTCTAATATCCTCGTCCCTTCTTCCCGCAATTGTTCGCGTACCTCGCTATAGTTCCTGAAATCCATGGTTTCTATCATCGAGGCAGTCTTTTCAATCCGTATCTTCACACGGGATACCGTACGCAAAAGCTCTTTTCTTTTTTCGTAGTCCAAGGGACTGAAAGCGTTATCCACGTGGTTCTTGCATGGCGAAGAAATCTGTTCCAGACTAAACAATGCATCTCCCATAAAATCATTTGCCTGGTACAAAAAGAAATTCTTTACCACCATATCCTCCTGGGCAAGTCTTTCCGTACATAAGGTTCCATGGCGACGGTTCCTCTGGATATGTTTTTTCAGAATTTTAATTTGTTTGTTCACGGAGCGTAGTTTACCCAAGTTTTCTCGCAAAAGTCCCACAATTATCTTTTCGTAGCAGTCAGCGCACCAACGGAGTATTTCGCTCCACTCACCTCGACTGTATTCCTGTATAAGGGGGTATACCTTTGTCTCGGGGGGAGCCGTCAGGATGTTATCAAACAATTCCTCCGCCTTACCCTTCTTGTTTTCTCGGTATTTCAGGTTCGAACGAATCAATACGAAAATGACCACGGCAAAAAGACCGAATATGGCAGGGAAACCGCCAAAGTAAAGCACTGTCGCCACAGCAGAAGCACTAGCAAATGCGGCGAAGGCCGTAAGGAACCATCCGCCAATTACCGAGAGTACCCCTGTAATGCGGTATACGGCCGTTTCACGGTTCCATGCCTTGTCGGCAAGACTAGTGCCCATAGCCACCATGAATGTCACGTAGGTCGTAGAAAGGGGGAGTTTCAGGGACGTGCCCAACGCAATGAGGGAGCTTGCAAGCATTAGGTTTACGCAAGCCCGCAATAAATCAAAGGCGGCGCCCTCCTCTTCCAGAATCATTTCCTTGGTATTAAAGCGGGTGTTAATTTTATCTGAAATTTTCCTTGGAATAAAATCTGTTACAAATTTTACGACACCATTAGAACTGCGAACTAAGGCGCGAGCGACCGGATTTGTACCAAAGATTTCTTCAGAAGAATTTTGGGCCGCGAGGGATACGGAAGTCTTCACCACATTCCGGGCCTTCTTGGAAAACACAAGGGAAAATACCATGGTAAGCCCAGCAACCATCAGCAAGTACCACTGTCCTGGTTCCGACTCCAGCAAGAAGGACATATTGAAATCCTGAGGGTTGCCCCCAGCAGCCATCAAGTGCTGCACCGAAGAAAGACTGGTGAGGGGCACACCCACAAAATTTACAAGGTCGTTTCCGGCAAAGGCTAGGGCCAGAGAAAAAGTCCCAAAAGCAATGATTACCTTGAGCACGTTTACTTTTACTGCATGGAGCAGGTGACAAAGGATGAAAAACGCGACGAACATGCCTGCCACAAGAACGGTCTCATTTTCCGCGAGAAACGCCTTGTAGCCCGGCCCCACGAAACTCATATTTTTGAGGCCCTTGATAAGGATAAAATAAAATATGGACGTCAGGGAAACGCATCCAAAAACACCAATAAAGTATCGAATATTCTTCTTGTAGCCAAAGGAGAAAACCAGGCGCGTCACATACTGCACCGCAAGGCCAACTACAAAAGCGATGGCCACCGAAAGGAAAATGCCCAAAATCACCGTCAGAGCCTTAGAGGTGTTGATGAGGTCTCCCAGTTCCAGGGTATCGTCAGAAAGAATCTTGATACTGGCGATAGCCACAGAGGCGCCCAAAAGTTCAAAGACCATTGATACCGTAGTTGATGTCGGCATACCGTAGGAATTGAATATGTCAAGGAGGATCACATCGGTAAACATCACCGCCGCATATACGCACATAAGTTCTGCAAAGGTGTAATACTGGGGCGTATAAATGCCATGCCGTGCGATATCCATCATGCCACTACTGAATGTGGCGCCACAAAAGACTCCTGCTGCAGCAAAAAACATCAGTGTTTTGTATTTAAAGGCCTTGCTCCCGACAGCAGAACTCAAGAAATTCACAGCATCGTTACTGACACCCACGAACAAGTCCATCAAGGCGAGCAGAAGCAGCATTGCCACAAGGATGATATAAAACGTAGTCATAAAATCTCCTAGGCGACAAACTAAAAAGCCTTGCGACAATACGCAAGGCGATGGAATGAAGTTTTCCAAAGGTTTTATTAGGACTTTACAAAGGCTTTACGCCGCTTTACACAGATTTTACTTTTGGCGGTGTAGTAAGTTATAAAGGCCCAGAAAGAAGTGGACAAGTGGGTGAAGTAATCGGCTAGCGCCTTATGGGCGGAATTGGCTTATTGTTTCCATTCTTCGGTGATGACGCAGAAAAAGTTCTCGCTCCAGAGATTCAGTTTGTCGCTGTCGGCAATGAACGGGCGGACATCCCTTTTCGCTTCCTCGAAATCGACGGAGTGGAAACGTTCCCTTAGTAGATCCTTGAGTCCATCAAAAGTCAATGAGTCCGCACTTTTCCAGTGCCCTGTCTGTTCCATTCTCTTTTGCAGGTGCGGCAAGTTTACGCCCGTGTTCTGCGAGATATACCATACAAAGTCGTAGAAATCGCGACCCTTGACCCTGCTTTTCCATCCGCGACAAAGTAACGCGTGGAGTTTGCCCGCAAAAAGCGAGGGCTTGTCGTAGAGGCGAACCATGAAAGGCGATGGCAGCAGCCGATACTTGCTTTCGTAGGTGGCTGACTCTGGCGGATTCGTGTCCACCTCGAATTTGATTTTCAGGATTTCGTTCCCGGGAACGGGCAAGGGAGAGTGCTTTGCGGGAACAATTTTAAGCAAGTGCTTGAGCGTGTTGCCCTTGAGAAAGGCCGACTGCACCGGAGATCCGTGCGGTTTGCTTTTCGCTTCGACAGATATTTCCAGGCCGACAGAGTAGAGCTCTTCTTCAAGCACGTCAAAATAACGTGAAAGCTCGAAACCTTCGTCTGGCTTGATCAACGAAAAGTCCAGGTCCTCCGAAAAACGGTCCAGCCCATAGAATATGCGGAGCGCCGTGCCGCCATAGAAGGCTGCCTTGTCAAAGAACCCTCCACGTGAAAGTCCGCACAGGGCGACTTCCTGCGAAATTTCCTTGAGGGCGTTCCTGTAGTCCGAAACGTTTTTGCAATTATATTTCGCAAGCATTGAATCAAGTACGTGAGTCATGCCTACCTCATCTTGGACAGTATTTGTAGATTCTTCTTTCTGTACAGGGGGGCAACCTTTTCGATGAAGTCAAAATCCAGGTTCCGAAAATCACCGACTTCGATGCGCAAGTTTTCGAACAGGAACGTTTCCATGGCGCGCTTGCCTGCAATCGGGTGCTCCTTGTAGAGCTTGTCGCAAAGGGCCTTTTCGCAGGTGGCCATTGCGTAGGGCCTGTCCTCTGCGTTTTCGATGTTGACTCCGTGCGGAAAGACGTCGGGCGGGACATCGGAATACGAAAACTCGCCGAAGGGCGTCTTGTACAGTTTAGTCTTGTTCTTCTTGAACGATGCGGAAGTAAAGAGATGCACGGCCTCGGGAATGAGCCCGTGCCTTGAAAGGGCATAATCGAAGGAAAGATACGATGGGCCGTAAATCGCCCCTGCAAGGGCTTCGCCCGGGGTGTTCTTGTCGGTCTCGTACAGCCCGCGGATAACTTGCGTTATTTCGCCGCGCAGGGTCATTTGACGCAACTTCATTTGGGGCTGCCTGTATTTTTGACCAAGGTCTGAAAGAATTTCTGATACGGTTCTTATCACGATTTCCTCCAATAACTATAAAAATAATATATTAACTGGAGAAAATCAAGTGATTTTT
>CADAWC010000078.1:0-6043 GCA_902791475.1 Fibrobacter succinogenes | reverse complement strand
TTTTATGAAGAAGTCTTTCCAGCGTGTCATTGCGACCCTGAACTTGTTTCAGGGGAAGCAATCTCTAACCATCTTCTTGTTGGCGGCATTCTTCGCCCTGACCGCCTGCGGGGACGACGTTTCCGCGAATGACGATGAAAACGGCGGCACTTCTCCGACCACCATGACGGACGAACGCGACGGCCAGGCCTACAGGATCGTCACCATCGGCTCGCAGACCTGGATGGCGGAGAACCTGAACTTCGACTACAAGGTTGCAGGAGAATCCTATGGCTCGTACTGCTATGACAATAGTGCCGACTCCTGTGCCAAGTACGGACGTCTCTACACCTGGGCCGCGGCGATGGATTCGGCGACGACGGGCTGCGGCTATGGCAAGACCTGCGCGGCGGATTCCGGAAGGGCGCAAGGCGTCTGCCCCACGGGCTGGCATTTGCCGAGTCGCGCGGAATGGGTAGCCCTCTTTATGGCCATCGGCGGCCAGTCTACTGCGGGCACGGCTTTGAAGGCAAGTTCAGGGTGGCATGACAACGGGAGCGGAACAGATGCCTACGGCTTCTCGGTGTTCCCGTCTGGCTACAGGAACGGCGGCGGAGACTACAGCCACGTGGGCAACGGCGCATACTTCTGGTCCGCTTCCGAAGACGACGCAAGCATTGCGTACCATATGTTCCTGGGCTATTCCTATGCGCACGCGTTCTTGGACAGCGGCTACAATAAGTACAACGCCTTCGCAGTGCGCTGCGTGAAGGACTCGGACTAAATCTCAAAAGGTTTCCCTATGAAAAACACATTCGCGAAAATGTTTACGGTCTGTGCCCTTGCGGGGGTGCTCGGTGTTGCGTTTATCGGCTGCGGGGACGACGGGTCGTCTTCGCCGAGCGCAAAGGGGCTCCCCGCCGAAGTGGCCGACATGGAAGAACTCGAGACCTACGGGTGCGGCATGGATGTCATCCATCGGCGAGAAGGTCTATGTGACCGAACTCGAAGAGAACTACGAATGCGACGGCGAAAAGTGGTTCAAGTCCTACGACCAGACAAAGCCGAGTTCGACAGAGTCGTCAAGCAGCAAAAAGACCGACGGCTCCAGCGACTCCAAGACTTTCGAGAAGGAAGGTTCTTCGGGCAACGACAAGGGCGAGGCGAAATCAAGCAGTTCCGCAAAGTCCAGCAGTTCGCGGCCGACCGAAATCCTTGAACCCGAAATCACCGTGAACGAGACCTGCACCGAGGTGGGAGTCTGTGACGCCATGGTCAAGACCGACATCAGCACGTGGCACTTTGTGCGCAAGGATGGCTTTGACAGGGACATGGAATACATCTATTTCGTGGAAGGCACGCAGCTTATGGTCAAGACGATCGATTACAAGGGGGTCGAAGACATCGACACGCTGAAAGTCTATAGCGACATGACCAATGAAATCAGTCAGGAATACGCCTTCAATGCCGCAAAGTCCACCTGCAAGAACGGCGGCGGGAACGACAACAAAATAAAGAGTTGCGTGAAGGACACGGTAAAGGCGTTGCCAGAATGCAATGCGAGTAGGGAAGGATTTATCGGAAAGAAGGATTCTTCGTCTTATGTTGTCTGTAAAAATGGTTCGTGGGAAAAGGCCAAGGAAATTGACATGGATACTTATGGCAAAACGTGCACCAACGCAGAAGTGGGGACGAGAACAAATGGCGTTGTGACCGAAACTAACAAGTATTATTGCACGGCAAAAGGTTGGGTCTCTCTAATGAGTTGGAACTGGGATGTGCCAAAGGAAGCCTACTTTAATCCGAATATTACTTACGGCTCCATGACCGATGAACGCGACGGCAAGGTTTACAGGACGGTGCAGATAGGTGACCAGATATGGATGGCGGAGAACCTGAATTACGCTGACAGCGTCAAGACACCGAGTCTGTTGGAACGCAGTTGGTGCTACGACAATAAAACCGAGAACTGCGACGTGGCGGGTCGCCTTTACACCTGGGCGGCGGCAATAGATTCCGTTGCACTCTATGATAATGGCAATGGTGTGAATTGTGGTGATGGCGTTAACTGCACTATGCCTAAAAAAGTGCGGGGCATTTGTCCTTCAGGCTGGCACTTGCCTAGATATGCTACAATTGATGATGATGAATTCCGTATCATGTATATTGCAGTGGGCGAAGAAACGGCAGGCAAGGCTCTTAAGTCGCAGATGGGATGGGAATATTATGGTAATGAATATATCGGCACCGACACCCTCGGTTTTTCAGGGATTCCTGCTGGTTACAGGACCGGCTGGACCAGCTCCGGCTTATTCACCGCTGCCGGAGGTCAAGCTTATTTCCATACTACCATAACCAGTGCTGATTTCTCTCATTCCACTACCATTGCTGTGAATTTGTCTTATGGATCCAATGGAATATTCAAGCAAAGGCTTAACAAGAGTGACGCCTACTCCGTCCGCTGCATCAAGGACTCTGAGTAGGGGGGGGGGGCTTGCACACTAGGCTTTCCCTAACGCGAATGTTTATTCTGCTTTGCCTGTCTGTTTCTTTTTCAGTTCAATTAAATCGAAATACATCAGACGGCTGTTCAAGGGCCTGTCAGGAGCGAGGCAACGGAATTCGCGTTCCTGTTCTTCGGTGCTGAACAGAAATTTGAACTCGTTGTTCTGGTAAAACTTGAGATTCCGTTCCTTGTTGTAGGAATCTACCAGCAGAAACCGGCAACCGGTCTTGTTGAGCGGATCAACAAACCAAGCCTTTATAAAACTGAGAACGTCACTCCCCAGATGTTTGCTCTGAAAATCAAGGCTTATGCCGAGTCTGCCTATCATGACGGCCGGATAACTGCTGTATATCTTTTCGCGGGGGATGTTCTTCTCAATCTTTCTTTTGCGAGATCCGGGAATTTTCTTGATGCTGTCATTGGAGAGCGTAAAAACCGCCACTAGTTGGGTCGGGTCTTCAGCAAGGGAGAAACAATAGTTCTTGCAAAGCAACTCTTCGCTCTGCAAAAATGCGTCTTTTGTGAAGAAATCGTCCAAGTCGTTGTCCCCGCACTTGAATGATTTGCATAGGGCGGCCTTGCCTTGAGTGTAGAACCCAAAGCGGCAATTCTGTTGGAGAAAATTCATTACTTATATTCTCTAAAGTCGGCCTTGGAGAGGATGTCTCTGGCTTGTTCAATCTGCTTGGAGAAATCGATGGAACCGCGACGCTTTTCGCTTTCTTCCATCATGAGGTCAAACCTGTCCGACGCTTCGCCGGTCAGTATCGGTACCGATGCGATTGCTAGTGCCATGATGACCTCCATTGTTGAATTGAACTATAGTCAATATACATTTTTCCTCGTGCTGGTGCAAGTGGTGAAACTTGAGTCAATTGGCTTATTTGAGGAAAATGAAGCCTTTTGATCATGCAAGAGCAAAAATATATTTTTAGAGTGTCATAAAATGACAAAATGGAAAAGAAACGGAATTTTGTGAAGGCTCGCAGTGTTTTTTCAATGACTCCCTTTTCCTATATGTCTCACAGTGAGTCATATAGAAAATTTTCTGTAAAAATACGACGAAAAATGTTTTTTTCGGTGCGTTTATGGGTGGAATATTGCATGCCACCTTGTTATTTTTTAGGGGTAAATCATTACGACGGTTTTTTATGAAGAATTCATTTGCCAAAAGTTTTGTGGTCTGTGCCCTTGCTGGGGTGCTTGGTGCTGCGTTTATCGGTTGCGGGGACGACTCCAGCACCTCTCCCGGCAATTTGTCTTAAGAAGCGGGTGCGCTCAAGTCCAAAAGTGGTTGGTTGCCAGATGACGCTCCTTTTGTAAATTTTTGGTGTGCTTGACTCGAATTTAAATTACATTTGAATTGGAAATATAGAGAGTTTTTGCTCTTGTTCTCTAGATGAAATCGGGAAAATTATTTAACTTAACCGGTAATGAATATGGTCGTTCATGAACCCACTATTAAAAAAAACTACAAATCCAATTCATTTGAGATGACTATTGATTCTTTATTTCGATTTTCTATTTGGATGTTTGCGACAATTTTGCTTGTAAGTTGTGCAACAAGTGAAAAAAAATCGGTAGATACTGTTCGCGCTTGTGAGCCTTGCCATATAAAAGGCAAAAGGCATCATATATCGGTTCCATGTATGTTAGATTCTCTTGTTTATAATGAGATAATAGAGACCTTTGATGAAAAAGGACCTCTTGGCGCTCCTGTTGATAACGGAGATTATGTTTATAACAATGTATGGTGGATCACGAGAGTATCTTTCGGAGAAATAAAGGAAAAAGATGTAATAGATTCAGGATATTGCAAATCTAATAACAGCTATGCAGATAGTTTGAGTTTTATAATAGAGGTTGAAAATATGCCGGGGGTATCCTTGATGGGAGAAATTTTGGCTTATCACTACAATTATAGGACTAAAGAGAAAACAGGTATAGTTTATGGTATAAAATAAGAAAATCCATAAACTGAATATTGAAAACAAAACCCCCCGACACTTCAATGCCGGGGGGTAGGCACGCCCTGGAACCTGCTGGAACTCATCAAACGCGGGGTCGACATGTTCGACTGCATTCTGCCCGCCAAGAACGCACAGGACGGCCTCGTGTATACCAGCAGGGGAGTGCTCCGCTACAAAAATGCCAAATTCGCGCACCAGCACGATGCGCCGCTGGACCCGGAATGCGACTGCCATTGCTGCCGGAACTACACCCGCGCCTACGTCCGTCACCTGTTCAAAACAAAGGAACCCCTCGACTGGACGCTCTCGACGCTCCATAACCTGCATTTTTACCTGCACTTGATGCAACAGGCACGCGACCACATCGAATCGGGTGATTTCGAGGACTGGTCAGATAAAATAATCCCGCAACTCCAGCAAGAAGCGGAATAAAATCATTAGTTTTACAATATCCGGTAACCGGTTTGCAGGAACAATTTTGAGTTCCAGTCTCGGTCAAAATTCTTCTCGAATCGAACTCCGGTATCAATAAAGAGTTTGTCATAGCGGGTTACGCCTTTACATTGGGGGTAATCGCAAGCAGACTCAGTTTTCTTCAAGATGAATTCTAAGCGAAGTCCCAAATCGTCTTGAAATGTAATACTTTTCTTGTGCCAGCCCTTTGTGATTATCTCGGTCACAAACCGATGCTTGTTTACGATGCCTAGCCACCTTTGGGGTAATACCGGGAAATAAAGAGAACTGTGCCAAGCATAATTAACTCCCATAAAAAGTGTGTATCCGATGTCTAATAAAATTGGAGACCCGCCTGCAAAGCCTATACTAAAGGGCACTGCGCTAATAAAGCACCATAACGCTTCGTCAGAAACTCTTTGAATCCGGCCAACTGTTGAAATTTGGAAATGAAGGAAATCCATTCCTATTTCCATGTCGTAGAAGTCAAAAGGGAAAAATGAAATTGTGATCAGGTTCAGGTCGATGGTCGGTGCATTACCATTCAATCCTTGTGCATAGCCTATAAAGAATACGTCTGCTGTAGAAGAATTATGCTTTCCGTAAAAACTGTTTACGCGATACCCATCAGTCTCGCCAAAAACAACTGTAAAAAGAAATAATAAACAAATTAGGACAAATTTTCTCATTTATATTTAATATAAAAAATCCCGGGCAACAAAGTCCGGGATAATTTCTTTGATACTGCTCCTTCGAACCTAACTCAACTAAGGCAACAAGTTGCCAAGTTTCGTATATCGACTTCGCCCTGACGGGCTTCGCTCAGGATGATACATCGCAAGGCTCGATGAGCCGACCCCGGATCAGGTCCGGGGTGACGAGAGGCGAGTAGCACCCGCCCCGGCTCGTGCCGGGGAACGCCCTGTTGTTACATTAGGCAGACTACAGGTTGTCCAGAATTCTCAGCATTTCCGCAGGGGTGACGACTTTCGGGTGTTGCGGAAAATGCTTCTGGTTGCCCGTGACCAGAAAAGTGTCATCGGTCTTGTTCTTCTCCATGGCGACCTCGAAAAACACCACGTCTTTCGGATCGGGAAAAACGCCAACGAGAGTTTCAACGGCTGCAAGGTTCACG
>CADAWC010000077.1 GCA_902791475.1 Fibrobacter succinogenes | reverse complement strand
CGACGCAAAGATCGAAGCCGCATTCGACCAGGCATTCGCCGTGGTGGAAAGCGTGCGTGGCGTGCGTGGCCGCTACAACGTGAGCCCCGCCACCAAGCTCAGTGCCGTGGTGAGCGTCGATGACGCCGCAACGGAAGCCAGCGTGAAGGACTGCATGGCAATCATCACCGAACTTTCGGGTCTTTCTGACCTGAGTGTCGCCGTGAAGGCCGCCAAGCCGAAGTTCAGCGCCAGCGCCGTGGTTCCCGATGGCGAGCTCTACATCCCGCTGGAAGGAATCCTCGACCCGGCTGCAGAAATCGCCCGCCTCGAAAAGGAAATCGAAAAGGCCAAGGCATTCGCCGCTTCGATTGAGAAAAAGCTTTCTAACCAAAAGTTTGTGAGCGGCGCCCCCGAAGCCGTGGTGAACGCCGAACGCACCAAGCTCGCGACGCAGAGAGAAATTATTGCAAAGGATGAAGCAGCCCTTAAGGACTTGCAATAATTTCTCGACAAGACAAATGCGTAGGGCGAGAGTCGCAGCCATGCTTGCATGGATATGACCGAGCCCAGCATTTGGTACTTGAGCGTAGCGAAAGTACACATCATTGCCAAGAATGAGGCTGCGCTGAAGGAACTGAAGTAGTTCAAGATCGGTTCGGCAAGCTCACCGATCTTACAAGGTCCCTGAGCCTGCCGAAGGGCCGAAGTCGAAGGATCTAAAATTTAAAGAGGTATTCCAAACGGAATACCTCTTTTTGCATTCATTTTATTTTCCAAATAAATCCGAATGAGAACCAGTCGCAGTCGCCGAAAGAATCAATTCATCATTAAATATCTGATACATCAGGAGCCAGTCGGGTTCGATATGGCATTCCCTAAAATCTGACAGAGTCCCAACTAATTGATGATCACGATTATTGGGCGGAAGCGTTTCACCCTTCGACAACTTATCCAAGACTTCGATTAGTTTGTTCAAGTCCTTGCCGCGCTTTTTCATAACCTTGACATCATGTTTCATGCGGCTTGTGTACTTAATCTGGTACAAAAGCTATTCCTCCAGCATAGAGGCAACGGCATCTGCGGCAGTGGCATAAGGACCATGAAGATTTTTTCGACTGCGAGTATCATCAATCGCCTTTTCTAAGGACAAGTCTTCAGGAGCGTGGCGAACATCAAAAGGAATGCCATTATGTTCGATGGCAAAAGTCAGAAAAATACGGATAGCCGTAGAGGTATCCATACCGAGAGACTGGAACAAATCGTCCGACTTTTTTTTCAGGTCATCATCGACCCTCATTTGCAGCGTAGCCATAGTTAAGCTCCTTTTTCCGTAAATATACATTATTCATAAGCACAAGTCAATAAAATTGTATAAAAACGTATTGACAAATCAATACTACATCAATCAAAATTTTCATTACAACGGACTCTTTTTAATAACTAGGTTCCTTAAATTTTTCAGTTTCACGGCACTTGGGGTCGTCGTAAAAAATCGCGTATCGGATCGTCCAGGGTCGTCGCTCATCCTCTGGCGTTCGATAGTCTGGCATATGAATAAACTTCCTTCCATCGAAATCCAAGTAAGCGTTCATACAAAGTCTTCGTTCCCCATTCCAAAGAGCTTGAATTGAAACAATTTCACCATGCTTTATCGTATATTCAATTTTCAAGGTTTGATAAGCAATTCCCTTATTATACCAAACAATTTCATCAGCTGGTGTATATTCTTCAACAGATACTCGATAATAAAAATGCAGGTCGTTTAAATCTGGTTCTCCATTTTTCCTTTCATATCCATAGTCCATCTGCAATAGGTATGGTGCAATTTTTTTGTCTAGACGTGTCTGATACGCAACAATCTGAATATCCTTGGGTGAAGTCCCTTCTGGCAGTTCTCCAACGACCACAAAAAGAGTATCCGCCAAAGCAATTCTTTGCGGAACCTTGCTAGAATAGTCCGGTGTTACATGACTGGAGGAACCCGTGCAGGCAACAAGAATTGACACCAACAGTAAAAAAAGAAATCTCATTTTACCTCAACCACCAAGTCAGCAAATTCATCATCAGAAGTTCTCAAAACAGGCGCCTCTCTGGATTCATCACCGGACAGGAAGACAGCCTTTAAATCTCGGGTTGAATCGTCACAAGATATCATCAAAGTTCGGTACGGAACGCCCTCTTTGTACCAAACCACAAAATACCTATCACGACTACGGTCGCCCCAAAGTCTGCTAGGTTCACAAGACTTTGGTCCATACCGATAAAACTCTATTTGACGAGTATCTCCATCATAATTCAGAGCATACCAATGAACATTTTTATTTTCTAAAGGACAATCTCCACTAGAACAATCTCCTTGAGCATAGGCAACAATAGTTTCTTTTTCAACAGGGGCATTTTTAGGCAAAGATTCATTAACACGTATTAAATGGCTTGGATAAGGACAAGCCGTAAAAAGCAAAGCAGCTAGCAACAACAATAAAAATTTCATCACAAATAAATATATATATAGCATAGACCGTGCGGGGGACGTCCAAACAATAGAGGCTTTCAATCCGTCCAAAATCACACTTTTTTGCGCACCCCTTAAATTGCGGGTTATTTTTACTATTTTCTAGAGATGGATTAAAAGGAGAAAAGAGTATGGATTTCACCAAATTTCTGTTTGCGGGCGCATTTTGCGCAGGCGCCTTAGCCACAAGCCTGCACGCAGCGGAATGCAGCTACGAGCCCCCCGTCAGGGAATCAGGAAGCACCGGAGCTTATTTTGAATACCCAGCAGTATCTCTCTATCTATTCGAGGGCAGCTACCTGGACCTCTCCAAGATGGATCAGCGCGAGCCCGCCGTAAAGAATGCCTCCGGCACCGACACGGTATGGATGTACAGATCCGAGCTGGACTCCACCATGATCGTAATCGCATCCGAAAAGGTGGTCAAGGCGGCGCGCGTCGCCTATTCCGACAACCAAGACGACTTCGTTGATTCGCTCTTCAGCGTGCATCACGACGCCGTATTCAAAGACGAGTTCGCACGGTTGCAAAAGGCGGGCGTTTTCAGGGGCACGGCGGAACAGGCGGATTCCCTTGTGAACCATGTTTTTGAACTCTGCGGTAGATACTATTGGAAAGAAGGGGGCTACTCCGGCTGCGAATTCAATCCGCCCGAATTAAGACGGAGAAACGGCGGTAAGGATATCGACAAGGCTGATGTACCGCTAGCAAGCTCGGCTGTGGCAGGAATACACGCCTTCCTCCTCGACACACTGAACTTCTGCCCAGATTACAGGTTCGCGGCAGACACTATTACAACCTCGATTACTCCGAAATATTTCCAAGCGAAGACTGCTTTCATAAGGCTTGGCCAGAACCGCTACCAGATTGCAGGCGCCAAGCCCAACACCCCGTACAAGGCGTTCAGCCTGAACGGCCAGCTGTTGGAAAGAGGCATCTTGAATGACGGCGTGTTTACGGCAAAAAAATTGCCCGTCATCCTGATGCTGAACGACGAGCGAAGCCTTTACCTGAAAGACTAGCCGAGTTACAAGCTCACAAACTTTCGCATGCTTGCGAACGTCGCCACAATGCTCAACAGCACCGACACGGCAAGCGTTACAACAGGCACGAAAAGCCCTCTCAAGAAGGCCTCGTGACCGAGTTGCACCATAAGGAGTAGCGGCACTATCAAGAATAAAGTAATATGCGTTGCAGCACGTACCGTACGTACGCGTAGCGATACAATCAAGGCAAACGAGGTCGTGAGAAGCACCGCCGAAAGCGCTCCGAGGACGGACGCCACCGCCACTTGCGTCGAAATTTCAGAGTGCGAGGCCCAATAACCGAGCTGTGCCAGAATCGCAAACACCACCGGGAACGGAAGGATTGCCAAAAGCTTGCCCCAAAAAAGTTTTGCAGGAGCGATCGGAGCAAGCTGCAAGAGTTCCAAGGAGTTGCGTTCGCGTTCGCCCGCAAAGGTATCGCCTGCAAGGGGCGAGCCCATGGGCGCCATCAGGCAACCGAGCAAGAGCATCATGTAGCCTTCCATACCTTGCATAATCTGTCCGCCATAACGCGATACGGCAATGCCCTG
Source organism: Fibrobacter succinogenes (assembly GCA_902791475.1). Taxonomy (GTDB): domain Bacteria; phylum Fibrobacterota; class Fibrobacteria; order Fibrobacterales; family Fibrobacteraceae; genus Fibrobacter; species Fibrobacter succinogenes_J. The sequence continues at coordinate 3,076 of CADAWC010000077.1, read as the reverse complement.
GCTCGCCGCAAGAATCACCGGCGGGATAATGAACGGAATCCAGAAGCGCGGATCCCTAAAAATCAGTCGAAGTTCATGTTTGAATACGTGGAACATAGCAATTATCCATCAATAAATTTAGAAAATTCAAGAGTCCGCTTTTTCTATATTTGGGTCGCACAAAAAACAAAAAGAGGTCTTATGCCCGCACAAGGTGAACATAACAAGTGGATTGCCCTCGCCCTTTGCATTTTGCTCGGATACCTGGGACTGCACCGCTTTTACGAAGGTAAAATCTGGACCGGAATTCTTTGGCTGTGCACCGGAGGCCTCTGCGGCGTGGGCGTCGTTGTCGACGCGATTCTTATCGTGATGAAGCCGGAACACTACTAATTCGGAATTCAGAGTTCGGAATTCAGAGTTCGGAATTAAAAATTCTAGAACTAAGTATCGGGAATCAAATTACACATGAAACATTTATTCGTTATCGCGACGGGAAATCCTGGAAAGATTAGGGATTTTGCGCACATCCTTGGAACCGAGAACAAGGAATTCAAGACACTCAAGGACATCGGTTTCACTGACGATATCGTTGAAGACGGCGATTCATTCGAAGCAAACGCCATCATCAAGTCGAGCACGGTGGCCAAGTGGCTTTGCGAAAAGCATATCGAGGCAAGCGTGCTTGCCGACGATTCCGGCTTGGAAGTATTCGCTTTGAACGGCGAACCCGGCATTTACAGCGCCCGCTACTGCGGCTACCATGGCAACGACCAGGCAAACAACGACAAGCTCATGCAAAAGCTCGAGGGCGTCAAGGACCGCACCGCCCGCTACTTCTGCGCACTCTCTTACCAGAAAGTCGGCGAAGTCGACGGCAAGTGGACCGTGACCGAGCCCAAGATTTATGAAGGCGAGTGCCGTGGACAAATCAACTTCGCCCCCGTTGGCGACATGGGATTCGGCTACGACCCGCTATTCGTTCCCGACGGATTCGACCGCACCTTCGCGCAGATGGAACTTGCAGAAAAGAAAGGCATCAGCCACCGCGGCAACGCCATTCGAGCAATGAAAGCGGATTTAGACGGCAGAACTTAGTTAGCAGAGCTTAGTTGGCAGAGCTTAGAACTTAGTTGATTTTGCAAAAAAAGAAACCCGACAAAAAGTCGGGTTCTTTTTTTGATATTTTAGGTTCTGCGATTAGAACCAGCGCCAGGTCAGGCCGAAGAGCACCATGCTCTTGTACTGCGTGTCTTCGTCGAGATCCCAGTCGTAGGCCATGTCGAAGCCAACCTGGAGTTCAACAAGCGGTGCAATCATCACAGAGAGCAAGTTTTCCCAAAGGCCGTCGATCTTTTCGACACCTTCGAAGTTGCAGAAGGCCCACAGACGGGTCTTGAAGCTCACGATGTCAGAGAAGGCATACTTGGCTTCGGTGATAGATTCGAGACCGGGTTCGTCACGGAACTTTTCAAACTTTTCGGTATCCTTGTCGTCGGCGTAGCCGTAACCATTAGAAATGGTCATGCGGTTAGCAAAGCCGAGACGCTGAGAGAAGTTGTCGTTCGGAACGTAAGCAAGACCGGCAAGCTGAGTTTCGTAGGCCGGATCCATGAAGCTGGAAATTGCCTTCTTGACTTCGTTGCCATCTTCGTCTTCGCTGTATTCGTAGCCAGCCATGAACTGAGTTTCGAAACGGTTACCAATGTAGGGCTTCAGAACTTCACTCAAATTGAAGTCAAGCATCGATTCCCAGAAGAGTCGGTCGTTGGACTTGCGCTTACCCACGCCCTTAGTCCATGTCTGACCGAGATCGATATCGATGAGGTTACGCCAGTTGGCGACCTTCCACTTCCCCTGCACGTCGGCATCGTAGGTCACGAGCCAAGTGTAGTTGGAGGTACCGTCCTTCTGCCAGTTGCTGAAGTTGTACCAGTTATAACGAACAGCTGCGACAACGTCGGCAGTCCAGTTTTCCGGGAGAGCCCCTTCGAACATGCCACCTTCAGCCATTGCAGGAGCGGCAAAAGCGCAAGCAAATGCGCAAGCCTTGATAAGTGATTTCATCTTCATATTGATTCCTTTTTTGTGGCCCGCGCTACGGCGGACCGAGTTTTATGCGAAACAATATAGGAATAAAAACAGGTTTTTGCGAGTACAACTGTATGTTTTGTCTATATTTGGGCTATGTTTCGCACTGTTTTTAGGTCCCTGTTTTTTTTAATCCTTTTTACTGCTGTACTTAGCCATGCCGGAGACTGGCGTTTTAGCGCTGGCGCAGGCCTACGCAACCAAACACCCGTCGTTCTGATTGGAGGCGTCGGCTACAACAACTTGATGGTCTACCTGCAGGGAATGGGTATGAACAAAGGCGAGAACCACTTTTGGTGTGGCTACCGCGGCAGCGTGCTCTGGACCTTCTTTAAAGAACTCCCCTTCCACTTTGACGCAGGCCTTGGCATTGGCTACGAATACTCCGAAGCCCCGAATAAAATGCACCAGGCGATCAACAAGGCAAACGAAGGTCGCTACACGTTCCCCTACAACTACAAAGAATCGGCAGAGCTTTCGCTTGAACTATGGACGCACCTTTATGGAGTGTACACACAAATTAGCGTGCCAATCAACCGCTACCGTGAACACGACGTAAAAAAGCTCCTGTGGGGCGCTGGCTACATGTTTGAATTTTAGTAGGAAGTAGACAGTAGAAAGTAAAAAAATCCCCCGGTTTTAAACCGAGGGATTTTTTTCGAATGTCGTGGCTTAATTCCGTGAACGGAAAAGGCTCGTATTAACGAGCCTTTGCAGTGAGAGCGAGGCGATATCACATTGACTTGAATGCGATAAAGCCGAGCGGTCTTGTTATTTCTTCGGGAGCACGACCGGCTTGCCGAAGTCGACGTTCGTCTTGTTGCCGAGCAACAGGGCACGCGTCTTGAGCGGGAGGCCGAAGCAGCGGATGAAGCCCGTTGCGTCCTTCTGGTCGTACATGTCCACATCGGTGAATCCGCCGAGGCCCATGTCGTAGAGGCTGTAGGGGCTCTTGATGCCGGCCGGGATGATGTTGCCCTTGTAGAGCTTGAGGGTCACGTCACCG
>CADAWC010000076.1 GCA_902791475.1 Fibrobacter succinogenes | reverse complement strand
CTTTTCGGCCATCATTTCGGACATTTCCTTCGGCTTGCTAATTTCGCGGCCGAGGAACACTTCGCCGTCGGTGCGGCTGTAGCAGACCGGTCCGATTTCGTCGTCGAAACCCCATTCGGTCACCATCTTGCGGGCAAGTTCGGTAGCGCGCTGAATGTCGTTGCTGGCTCCCGTGCTCTGGTGGTTGAAGAAGATGAGCTCGGCGAGTCGGCCCGACATCATGATCATAATGCGTTCTTCGGCGTATTCGCGGCTGTAGCTCACCTGGTCGCGTTCGGGCAGACTCATTGTCACGCCGAGGGCGCGTCCGCGTGGAATGATCGTAATCTTGTGGAGCGGGTCAGAATGCTTGCACAAGAGCGTCATCAAAGCGTGGCCTGCTTCGTGGTAAGCGGTGTGGCGTTTTTCTTCGTCGGTCATTAAGAGCGTGCGGCGCTCGGCACCCATGCTGAGCTTGTCGCGGGCTTCTTCAAAGTCGAGCATCGTGACTTTCTTGTTGTTGAAGCGTGCGGCAAGGAGGGCTGCTTCGTTCACCAGGTTTTCGAGGTCTGCGCCTGCAAGACCAGGAGTTCCCTTTGCGACAGCCTTCACGTCCACGTCGTCGGCCAGCGGCACTTTGCGCTTTTTCAGGTGCACCTTCAAGATTTCTTCGCGGCCCTTCAGGTCGGGGAGTCCCACCACAATCTGGCGGTCAAAGCGACCCGGGCGCAGCAATGCCTTGTCGAGCACGTCGGGGCGGTTCGTTGCGGCTATCAAAATCACGCCTTCGTTGGCGGTAAAGCCGTCCATTTCCACAAGCAACTGGTTCAAGGTCTGTTCGCGTTCGTCATGACCGCCACCGAGACCAGCACCACGCTGGCGACCGACGGCGTCGATTTCGTCGATGAACAGAATGCACGGGGCGTTCTTCTTGCCGGTTTCAAAGAGGTCGCGCACGCGGCTTGCGCCCACGCCCACGAACATTTCCACAAAGTCCGAACCGGACATGCTAAAGAACGGTACTCCTGCTTCGCCTGCAACTGCACGGGCCAAAAGCGTCTTACCGGTACCCGGAGGGCCAACCAGCAAAGCGCCCTTCGGAATGCGTCCGCCGAGGGCATCAAACTTTTTCGGGTCCTTCAGGAATTCCACGAGTTCCTGCAAGTCCTGCTTGGCTTCGTCGCAGCCGGCCACGTCGTTAAAGGTGGTCTTCTGCTTGCCGTTCAACTGTTTTGCCTGGCTCTTGCCAAAGCTAAACGGACCCTTGCCGCCGCCACCCATCTGGCGGTTCATCATCAGGTAGAAGAATACAATCAGGAGAATCGCGGGCAGGAACGCGACAATCGTATCGAGCCAGGTGCTGGATTCGTGAATGACCTTGACTTTGACGCCTTTGTACATTTCCCAGGCGGTAATTTGGTCGTTGCTGACTTCCAGCATGTGGCTGCGGAAAGATTTCGTATTGCCGTTGTCGGCCGATTTGGTGAAACGGGCGAGCGCGCTCTGTCTCTTTTTCGCTTCAGCCTTTTCTTCGGCACTCATTTCGCGTTTACCTTCGATAATCACGCCATCGGGGGTCTTTTGCAGGGTGAGTTCGGTAATCACCTTGGTGGAGTCACCCATCATGGCCAAAAATTCGGTGCGCGTAATGTCCGATTCGCCATCTTTCCCGGCGAGCGGGAACATGACGAACAACAAAAGAATCATCACCAGTAAAATGATAAAGTTCTTGCTACGGTAGGGGGGAGTAGGTTTTCCTTGACTCATAAAATCCTTTTATACGTTCACTTGCAAGATACAAATTTTAGGGCTGCCTCAACGCTTTCAAATTCGCAAATCAAGACGGTAGAGCCCTTTTTGACGATAGAACGCTTGCGGTAAGCGGCGCGTACGGGAATTTTAACATGGGCGGGCTCCGTTTGGCTGTAAAAGAAGCCAATCGGAAAGCGGAATCCCTGCTCAGAAAGCCATAAACGGAACATTTCGGAAAGGTCTGCGTCCGCGTGGGAGAGCAGAATCTTGCGGAGATCCTTCTTGTTCAAAGCGATGATGGTATGAGGTGTGAGGTCGGTCGCTTCGCTCCCTTTGAGGTGTGAGAATGGAGCCGTGTCACCCTGACCCTGAACTTGTTTCAGGGGAAGGGTCTCTTGAAACATCGCGTCGCATTCTTCAATTACTTTCGCATACGCCTTGTCTGCCAACTGGGTAATTCTGCATAATTGCATCGAGGCGCCGGGGCATTCTTTTTCTAGCTGCGGAAGGAATTCGTGTCGCACCTTGTTCCGTGCAAATTTTACGTCAGTGTTGCTTTCGTCTTCGCACCAGGTGAGATTGTTTTCGCGAGCATACGCAAGAAGCTCCGCCCGAGTCGTGTTTAGCAAAGGACGGTAGATAAAATGTGTAATGTGTGGTGCGTAATGTGTAGTGATCTCTTTTTCATTCCACATTTCACACTCCACATCGAACAATTCTCTTGTTTCTTGGATTCCTCTGAGTCCCGCAAGGGTCGTGCCGCGGCGGAGTCGCATGTACATGGTTTCTGCTTGGTCGCCTGCATGATGCGCCGTGACGATAGCGATAGAGGTATGTGGTATGGGGTCGGTCGCTTCGCTCCCTTTGAGGTATGGGGTGTGAGGTGTGGGGTGTGAGGTGTGTGGCGTGTCATCCTGGAGCCTCGCAGAGGCGATAGGATCCAAGGCAATCTCGACCAGTGCTTTGTACCTTGCATCACGTGCGTTTTCTTCGAGCGAACCTTCGGCACTTTTTAACGCTTCGCCATCCAACTTTTTTAAGAAAAAAGGAACGTTATACTTGTGCGCGAAAGCCTCCACAAATGCAGCATCCCTGTCGGCAGTGCCGACCCGCAGCCCGTGATGCACATGCGCGATGCCCAGCCATTCAATTCCAAGTGCATCGCGGTTCTCGATAAAATAATGAGCCAAGCAAATAGAATCCAAACCGCCCGAAACTGCAAGCAGCAGGCGCTTGAAACCATGACGGCGAATTCTATCTGCGATATCTAAAGACAAAAGAAAAATCCCTATACGCCGGAAAGATAATAACTTATGGCGCTAGGGATTTTTTAACTTTTTAATTAATAGGCTTTATTCTGCACTTGGTACTGTAATGACTTCAAACTCATTATTGCACAGGTTATTCTGTTCACTCAAGATTGTTTCAAACGGTATGCCGGAGATGTTCTTTACAGCGCATCCTATAGCCAAGCTCAATTGTGTTACTTCTCTGTGATAGTAGTAGTAAGATCCAGCCGTGGCTTCACATTCTGCCTTGAATGAATTAACCACCTTTTCCACGATGTTGTTATCTACAATGGCAGATACCAAGTAGACTATTGCGGAATCTTGGACTTGAAGAATCGTTGATTGAATGTAGTCAATGCCACCATGATTCGGGCTTGATATTTCAATAACACGCTTTAGTCCGAGCTCAGCTCGATATGCCTCGATGTTGCAACGTTTTGAACTCGATCCAGTAAAAAATTCTTCTTTTTCTGTCGTGAAATTGTATTCGGCATCGAAATTGTAGAAGTGGGTCACCTCTTCCATGGGGTCAAAATTCGATATTTTTTGAGGGAATGCGCTAGCAAGGCTGTCTAGGAGCTTGCGCTCGCTTTCAGAAACAGTCAAGGTTTCAATATGGGGTTTTAAGATAAAGGAACGACTAGAGTTGGTGTCGACTCCATTGGAAGTGCTAGAAGGTAATTCATTCTGTCCCGGTTTTACATCGTCATTCAAAGCAATTGTTCCGCAAATAACATCGGATTCCATTGTTAAATTGTTGATGTTTGTTTCAAAGTCAACTATGGAATCATTGACGTTTGTAACATAGCAGAGAGCCTTTAATGTCCCGCGCTCGTTGCAGGCTGCATCTGAGGCGACTGATATTACACCTGATGGACATGAATTCTTGAAAGCTTCAAAAATAATATTACAATCGCTGCCGAAATTCTGCAGGAAAATGTTTTTTTCTATAGACTTGTTTTCACCAATACTGAATCTTGTCATATAAGATTTGTTGCCTATAGAGCATGTTGCTTCGGCCCCGTTTTCTTCTCCGTAGACAGAAATTCCACCTTGTGGGAGAGATATTTGCTTTGTTGGCTTGGAAGAAAAGATTATCGAATGTTCAATTTCGGTCGCGTTACTGATTAGCATCGTTTCCGATGAACTACTGTTTTGATTTGCCGCACTGCTTGAATTGACTTTGGTGTCCGCTGTGCTAGAGCTTGATTGTTCCGCAATTGTCGAACCGCCGTTCTGCTCCACAGAGTTGCTTGAACTGCTGAAGTTTTCTGGCAAATTTGATAATTCCTCGTTTGCCGAATTATTGTTTTGGGCCGTGCTGTTTGGCTCAATAGCTGCTCCGGTTACCTTGTCATCGGAGCATGCGGCGAACATGAGCAGGCTTGCTGCCATTGATAATTTGAGTATGCGAGTCATATTTTCACCTAGACCTTTTTGGTTAAAGGGAACAACTGAAGATTCAGTCGGTAAACTTGATTGATGCTTTCGTATTCGGCAGCTATACTCGCTGCTTTTCGGACGAATGAATCAAACTCTTGGGAGATTCGGGCGTATGCTTCTTCGCAAAGACCCAATGTTGCCCCGGTAAAGTTTCGTTCTTCTACCGAATATTTCTCGATTGCCTTTTCTGCAAGTACTGCCATTTCTTTATGCATGGTACGGATGGCTATAGGAATGGATTCCTTGGATCCGATGACGGTCTTTTCTGTCTGTACGAACGTGTCTTCGGATTCGCGCTTAAGAAAGCCAGTCTTTGTCAAGAAGGCAAGAGCCTCGCGAACTTCTTCCGCTGTGATTGCTTGGTTACACGCTTTCGCCATTTCAAGAGGCTTTGCTCCAGGCATCATCGGTGCGAGCTCGCGGATAGTTGGATTCTTCCATGAGTCGTAGAAACGAAAGGCGTCTGCGTCGACGGAACGCACTTTATGTTCGCATGCGATTCGCTGCATTTCTAGAAGAGCTTTCTTCTTTAAAGCATCCTTCGTTGCGTTCCCGAACTTTACCATCTCTTTGAAGTAAGAAATTTCGTAACCTGCAAGATCCATAGCGAGTGCGGCCTGTTCCATTTTGACTAAGCTTAAACTGCTTTTGTTTTCGCAAACGAGCTTTAAGTAGTTGGGGGATTTGAATCCCGCTCGCTTTGCGAATTCTCGCCACGAAAAGGCTCCGGTTCTTTTACGTTCTTCGTAAAAGTCTTGCATGTAATTCCGGTAATCCTTGTATTCTAAAATCGACTTCATGCTTCTTTTTCCAGTGTTATTTGCGCGGATGGATATAAAGCTTTTTTAAAAAGATAATATCTGAATGATACAAAATCAAGTAATTTTTGTTGATTTAAGTAATTTTGTTATAAATTTACAAAAATCAAATTCTAAATAATACGTTTTGTATCATTTGGAGGAAAAAGCTATATTTGCCCTTCAAGGAGGCCCCTATGGCTAAACATAACAGTAAGGCGGCTGGCAAATTGGCCGAAACCGCCAAGGAGAGCGTGATGTTGCGCATGCTACGCATAGGCGGCTCCCAGAACGGAGCCACGTTACGGACAAGGGTTGTCCGCGACAAGACAAAGTACAATAGGAATATCAAACACAAGAAATCCCTCGCCGATGCGGGGGATTTCCCTTTTATACAGGCAGTCGCAGGTTATTTGCCCGTTGCAATCTTGCCGTAAAATTCCTTGACGTCTTCCCAGCGGTAATACGGGGCGGCGGGGCAGTTCTTTACTGTTGCTGTATCGCATGTCACGGGCAGCTTCTGCTCGGTTTCGTTGAGCATCACCTTCACGAGGATGGGGGCGCCCTTCTTGCTGGACTTGTAGAACACTATCTGCACGTTTGCTGCCATAGGGCTGATTTCGTAATCGCGCCAGGCCTTGTGCAGGTTTTCCATGTCGGCGGTCTCGATGCCGGTGTTCTGCGTGCCGTTCTCCAATTGCAGCAGTACGGCGAACGGGAAGATGACGGTATCGTGCCCAAAGCGGAGCGTTGCGGTGGTCTTTTTCGCGTGCTTTGCAGCTGTCTTTGCGGTTGCTGAGCTTGTCGAAGCGTCTGCTTTGGCGGTGTCTGCGGCGATTACTTTGTCTGCTTCGTCAAGAACATTTTTTAAGAGCGGGCGAGCGTTGTCGAGCCCCTGCTTCTTGGCGAATGGATTGTTGCCGAGAACGCTGTACCACCAGGCGTTCTGTGCATGCCAGCGAGCGGCAAGGTCTTCTTCGGTCCACAGGTCGTCAAAGCTGAATTCGATTTCGGGGCTGCCTTGCAGGCTATTTCCGATTTCATAAATCTTGCTTAAAAGATCGCCTCCGTCTACATTTTTCTTGATGTAGTTGGAATCGTTGAAAATGGCGCGCATCATGCGAGTCGGATTTACATGGCTGTACAGCTTTTCGTTTTCCTTTTGCCATGCGAGAGTGTTCGATTCGTTGATAATCTTGCCAAAATCAAGCGGGCTGATAAAACTCATCAAGTATTTGCCCGATTCTTGGTGAATCTCGACCTTGGGCTTTTGTGCATGCAGTTCTTCGAGGAATGCGGCCATGCTCACGACGCAGCGCACGCTGGTGCTGGCGTAGGCTTCTACGTAGGCGTCATTCTTGAACACTTCGGGAAAGTTCTTGACCATGCGTTTTGCAATTCCCTGGTGCTGGGCTACGCCGAGCTGGGTCAAGTCGCCTGCGCGCGGGGCGGCGTATTCGTCTAAGTACTTGGCGCGTTCAAGCAGGCTTTTGCCCAAATCGGTGAGCTTACCTAAAGAATCGGCCTTGGCAAGCGTGCTGTACAGAGCGTGGTAATGGTCGGCAGGCTGATGAAAACGGCTGCCGTGTCTGCCATAATGACTCAGGTAGAATGGCTTGTAGCCTGCGGGAGCCTTGGTGTACTTGGCATTCGGGGTGGGGTAGGCGTAGTAGTTGCTACCCATCTGGTAACGGTCCTGGGCGATTCCTGAAATCGCCATTGTGAGCAACAGCGCGAGAATTTTTTTCATACTGCTAACCACCTGTTATTGGTGTGGAATGTGAAGGTTCCCAACACACATCGCACACTACACGTTACACATTGCGGCAAAGCCGCTTACATTTCACCTGATTGTCTTACTTTTCGCACGTCTTGAAGAAGCAGCTGCGGGCGCCCGTGTGGCAAGCGACTTGCGGGCCCTGCATGCGGACCTTGAAGAGTAATGCGTCCGAATCGCAGTCGGCGGCCCATTCCACCACCGTCATCACGTTTCCGCTGGTGTCGCCCTTGTGCCAGTATTCCTTGCGGCTGCGGCTCCAGAACACCATTTCGCCGCATTCGTGCGTGCGGTGGAGGGCTTCCTCGTTCATCCAGGCCATCATGAGTACGTCGCCCTTGTCGGCGTCCTGCACAATTGCCGGCGCAAGTGCAACACCGTCCACGACCACTTCAAACTTAATTTCTTTGATTAAATCTTCAAATTTCATAACTAGTTAGCAGTTCTTGTTTATTAAAGGAGATTCCCGCCTTCGCGGAAATGACATTTTATTTCCAAAA
>CADAWC010000075.1 GCA_902791475.1 Fibrobacter succinogenes | reverse complement strand
CTTTTGGTAAAGCTCTAGAGCGGCAGTCCATTCATTTTCTGTGTGTTTCTTATACATGAAAACCCCGAAAGTTGTGTCCAACTTTCGGGGTTCACATCAATTTTTGAAAGCGTTTTTTCTTCGGAACAAAAAATAAATTTTGTTCAAAAAGCAAAGCAACAAGGCTATTTCATTCGTATTTTCTTTGTCGCAACAAACCATCCATCTATCAATGCTTCAAGAATAGCAAATAGAGTTATATGCGGTGGTCACGATGTTCCCATTTCAAAAATCATCTCGAGATATCAAAAGTCAATTTTAAATTGCAAACGTATAGCATCTACAATCGACCGTTTATATGTTTATGACAACTCCATTGACGGATCTGATGCTAGTTTGCTTTTTCGATTATCAGATGGGGAACTTATCAAAAAATACGTAGAAAACATCCCGGAATGGGCTAAGGCGATTCTACAATAAGAACATAATTCTCCTACAAGCCATCCAAGAATTAAATTATATTTTTCGGCAATTATGATTTTACTCGTCGCCGAAAAACCATCCGTTGCCAATCAGCATTACAAGCCAATGTTGGAGCGTATTGAGGGTGAAAAGTTTACACAAGGCGACGGATGCCTGATCGGCAAGAACCATTGCATCACGTGGTGCGTGGGTCACTTGATTACGCTTGCTCCGCTGGACGCCTACCCCGGTTTCGAGGGCGGTTGGCGGCTTTCGAACTTGCCGCTTTTGCCCGAAAAATTCAAGTTGATGGAAATCGAGAGTACGCGAAAGCAGCTCGCGGTTGTACGCGACATGATGGCAAGGGCGGATGTTCTTGTGAACGGCGCGGACGCGGGCCGTGAAGGTAATTTGATTTTCGACTTGATTCTCGACTACACGCCAGACTTTCGCAAAAAGCAAATCAAGCGTTTGTGGGTGAACAGCTATGTGGCGAAAGATTTGGACAAGGCTTGGAAGAATCTGGAAGACGCGACTGAGCGTTTGAACTTGAGCTATGCGGCAAGGCTCCGCCAGCGTGCCGACTGGATGGTCGGACTGAATGCGACGAGAGCATACACGCTCACCGCCGGGCGCGGAAAGATGATTTCTGTGGGACGCGTGCAGACGCCGACACTGAACTTGGTCGTGGAACGCGATGCGATTGTCGAGCAGTTCAAGGAACTGTTTTATTACAGTGTTGTGGGAACGTGGAAAGGGTTCCAGGCGCAGCTCGTCAAAAGCGAAACGAAAGAGGAAAAAGGCGATTCCGGCACGCCTGTAGATGAGAAAGTCGCGGCGGACAAGCAAAGCAATTTAAAAGTTGCGATTTTCGAGAAAGAAGAACCGGCGCAGGCTGTTATAGACAAATGCTCGCCGCCGGAAGAAGCTACGATTGCAAAGGTTGACATCCAGCAGAAAAAGCAGTTCCCGCAAAAACCGTTTGACTTGACAGAACTGCAAAAAGAGGGCAACAAGCGTTTTAAATACAGTGCCCAACAAGTCCTGGATTGCGCACAAAACTTGTACGAAAAGAAGTTGCTCACTTACCCGCGTACAGACTCGCAATACTTGCCGGACACGATGCAGCAAGAGGCATACGCACTTGCACAAAGGCTTGCCTCACCGCAAGAAAAATCCGTCATGCGAGGCAGCAACGAAAACTTTGTCTTCATCAACTCCAGTAAAGTTACAGACCACTTTGCCATTATCCCTACGGGAGAAGAACCGCAAAATCTCCCTGAAATGGAAGAAAACATCTACAAGCTCGCAAAGGAACGCTTTGTGCAGGCATGGCTTAAGCCGTATGTCTGGAGCGAGATGGAAGTGTTGCTAGAGGCTGGCAACGAGAAAGGCGATTCCGGCACTGAGGCCGGAATGACTGCTGAGGCGAGAGTCTCGCCAGAACTGTTCCGCCTGAAGCTCAAACGAAATGAAGATTTAGGGTTCCGGGCACTGGTCAAGGAAGAAAAGAAGAAACCGTCGAAAAAGAAAAAAGGCGATGCCGGAACAGAGTCCGGCCTGACAAACGATGCGAAGGGAGCAGATTCCGACAGCAAAGGCGATGGCGATGATATCACGAACATCGTCGAGACGTTCCCGGAATGGAATCTCGGGGACCATGCGCCATTTGACAGCCTAGAACTGCAAAAGAAAAAGAAGAGCAAGCCTAAGTACTTCACCGAAGCGACGCTCCTTGCCGCGATGAAAACGGCGGGCAAGCAAATCGAAAACGAAGAACTTGCCGAAGCCATGAAGGAACGCGGTCTCGGAACGCCAGCCACGCAAGCAGGCATCATCGAGACGCTCAAAAAGCGCGGATTCATCGAAGCGCAAAAGAATTACCTTGTCAGCACCCAGCGCGGACGCGAAGTCATCGCGCTCATGGACGAAAAAGTCAAATCACCCGAAATGACCGGCGAATGGGAATTCAAGCTTTCGCAAGTCGAAAAAGGCAAGCTCACGCCGATTGAATTCCGCGACGGCATCGTGAATTACGTCAAGGAACTCTTCGAACATCTGCGTCAAAAATACGGCAGTCAGTTCGAACGCGAAACCGTTACCGATGCGATTCCATGCCCGAAATGTTCTAGCCCGCTCGAAATTGCGCCGTGGGGTTACGTCTGCAAGAATGCGGAATGCGGCTTCAAGGCAGGCCACACCATTGCCGGTCGCACACTGAGCCACGCCGAAATGCGGACACTCCTGAAAAACGGCAAGTCCGATTTGCTCAGCGGTTTCAAGAGCAAAAAAGGAACGACATTCAGCGCCACGCTCACATTAGGCGATGACGGCAACATCGGCTTTGAATTCTCCGATGACGCACGAGTCAAAACGCCGACCAATTATAAATGCCCCAAGTGCGGCAAGACGCTTTTGGATTCCGGGAACCGTCTCATCTGCGAAGGGAGCGATGTAACCACATCGAACAACGAAAATGGCGACCCCACACTCACACCAGACACCGCCCCGACTTGCGATTTCGTCTTTTACAAGACCATCGCAGGGCACGTCATGAGCGACGAAGAAATCGCGGAACTTTTCAGCAACGGCACAACGCAAATCATCAGCGGATTCTTGACCAAGAAAGGCACAACTTTCAACGCCAAAGTCGTCTGGGACAAGGATTTCAAGGCGACATTCGCTTTCGAGAACGACGGTCATTTCCACGGCACCGAAACCAAGTTCAGCTGTCCTCTCTGCAAAAAGAAGCTCGAAGAAAACAAGAACGCTATTTTCTGCCCCGCTTGCAACTGGACCTTGTTCAAATCTGTTGCGGGCAAGAAGCTCCGCGTGGCAGACATCAAGGCACTCCTCACCGGTGGCAAAACTGAACTATTAACCGGATTCAAAAGCAAGAAAGGGACGGAATTCGACGCTTATCTAAAGCTCGGTGAAGACGGTCGCACAAGCTTTGAATTCGTCCATAGAGACCTCCCCTGCCCTTGCTGCGGCGACCAACTGCGATTCCGTAGCGGCACGACCACGCAAACGCCAAACGGCGAAGTGCAAACGCTTGCCGCCTACGTGTGCATGAACCCCGCCTGCAATTACGGGATTCCCAAAACATTCTTCAAGCGTGATTTTTCCGACGAAGAAGTCGAAACGCTCCTCAAGAACAAATCCACACCTATCCTTGAACCGTTCAAGAAGAACGACACGACATTCAGGGCTGCGCTAGAACTGCGCGAAGGCGGGAAGATTGCATTCAACAAGCTCACCGTGGAAGTGATTAAGAAAGGGTAAACTTCACTGGATCCTATCGCCTTCGGCTCCAGGATGACCAGGTCGAGGAAGACTGCTTCAGGATGGCGACCCCGCAACCCCGGAACTTGTCCGGGGCAGGCTCAGTGCGGGTGACAAGTGGCGGGCATGACAGACCAAGATAACAAGGACAAATCTCAAGCCTACCATATCGGTAGGTTAACACAGAAATGGAGTTGCCCCGTTTGGAATCGCTCCCATATTTTACTATCTTTGCACGTGGAAATTGCGGGTAAAGCGGGTTAAAGATGAGCGAAAATTACAAATACGGATTTGTCACTGATATTGAAAACGAAGCCTTCGAAAAAGGTCTTAACGAGGATATCATCCGCAGGGCGTCAGCACTTCGTGGCGAACCGCAGTTCATGCTCGATTTCCGCTTGAGAGCTTACGAAAAGCTCAAGACGATGGAACAGCCCAACTGGGGCGAGCTCCACTTCAATCCTGTCGATTTGCAGGACATCGTCTATTACTCCGCACCGAAGACCAAAAAGAGCCACGAAAAAATCGAAGATGTCGATCCGGAACTCTTGGCGACTTTTGAAAAGCTCGGCATCCCGCTCGACGAACAGAAGCGACTCGCGAACGTCGCCGTCGATGCCGTGTTCGATTCCGTCAGCATTTACACGAGCCATAAGAAGAAGCTCATGGAAATGGGCATCATCTTCTGCTCTATCAGCGACGCCATCAAGGAATACCCCGAACTTATCGAGGAATATCTCGGGAGCGTGGTCCCCGCTGGCGACAACTACTTTGCGGCCCTCAACAGCGCGGTCTTTGGCGACGGTAGCTTCGTCTATATTCCGCCTGGAGTCAAGTGCCCAATGGACCTTTCCACCTACTTCCGCATCAACAACAAGGAAGCAGGCCAGTTCGAACGCACACTGATTATCGCCGATGACGACGCAAGCGTGAGCTACCTTGAAGGCTGCACCGCCCCTGAATTTTCGAGCAAGCAGCTCCATAGCGCGATCGTGGAACTCGTGGCCAAAGAAAACGCCAAAATCAAGTATTCTACAGTGCAGAACTGGTACGCCGGCGACCGCGAAACAGGCGCAGGTGGCGTGTACAACTTCGTCACGAAGCGCGGCAAATGCGCAGGCAAGAACAGCCGCATCAGCTGGACGCAGGTCGAAACGGGTTCCGCCATCACGTGGAAGTACCCGAGCTGCATTTTGCAGGGCGACAATTCCGTCGGTGAATTCTACAGCGTGGCGCTCACGAACGGCCACATGCAGGCAGACACCGGCACGAAGATGATCCACATCGGCAAGAACACCAAGAGCACGATCATTTCGAAGGGCATCAGCGCAGACTGCTCCAGCAACGCCTACCGTGGCGAAGTGAGCATCCGCAAGTCCGCTACAGGCGCCCGCAACTACACCCAGTGCGACAGCATGCTCGTCGGCACCAAGAGCGCCGCCCACACGTTCCCCTACATCACCGTCGCAAACGCAAGCGCCCAGACCGAGCACGAAGCTACGACCAGCCGTATCAGCGAAGACCAGCTGTTCTACTTCGAAAGCCGCGGCATCAAGCGCGAAGACGCTATACAAGCGATGGTGGGCGGATTCTGCAAGGACGTTTTCAAGGAACTCCCGGGCGAATTTGCCACCGAAGCACGCCAGCTCCTCACCCTCAAGCTCGAGCACAGCGTCGGTTAACACACCAAATACACAACTGTGGACTTTTAATTCAAAAAGGAAAGGGCCGGAAATTTTAGTTTCCGACCCTTATTGGTGTATATGGAGTACTTTATATATAGCATTTTTTACAATATAAAGTGTCACCTAAATTCAATTTTTAATAAAAAAATATTTTATCGTACAAACATTGTACTTATTGACTAACAACTTAAGAATGAATAAACAAATTATAAACCGTCTATAAAAAAATCCCCTGCATAGTTACAGGGGAATACCTCAGGGCTTTGTCATGATACAGTATGATACAGACAACTTAGCGAGCAACGATTTGACGTTGGATTTGTTCAGAAAGTTCAGTGCTACCCATCTCGGCAATGCACTTTAGAGCAAATTCTTCAGCCGTACCCGGACCACGGCTTGTAATGATATTTCCGTCAACAACGACGCGGTCTGTAGAAAATTCACTGCATACAAGATCGGTCTCGCAGCCAGGATAACACGTAGCCTTTCTGTCGACAAGAATTCGAGCCTTGCTGAGTACCGTCGGAGCGGCGCAAATAGCCAAAATCCATTTATTATCATCATTGAGGCTGCAAATTGCATTTTCAACAGCAGCACTTGCCTTGAGGTTCTGCACGCCTACACCGCCACCCGGCAAGAAAACAGCATCGAAATCGGTCGGTTCAAGTTTATTCAAAGCAACATCGGACTGGATTTTGAGCCCATGAAGGCCATTGACTAAATCAGCCCCCGAAACAGAAGCAACCGTCACCTTGAACCCGGCACGGCGCCATAAATCCACAGGAACGACGAATTCCGTTTCTTCAAAACCATCCGCCAACAAGACGAGAATCTGCATAATACCTCCAAATGTTTACTTAGTTATTATAGCTTTTTTTCTAATTCAATTACCTTTTTTCATTATTTTTTTTGCGTTCTTAACTCATTTTTAAACAGCACCAACATCAGAGATATCGTGAAATTCTATATTTAGGGTATGAATTTTAAAGACAGAATCATCCGTGCGACGGGCAAAAAGACGCCCTTCCGCCTTATCGTGGTCGATTTGACTGAGACCATGAACGAAATCGGCCGTCACCACAACGCCAAGGGTTTTGCCCTCAAGTTGCTTGCCGAGAATTCCATTGCAAGCATTTTCCTGAGCGCTGGCCTTAAATTTGCAGGCACAGTTTCCTATACCACTACTTTTGGTGGCGAAATTACGAAAATTCAAACAGACTCGACTCCAATGGGTCTTGTCCGCGCCATGATTCCGCAGACTGAACTCCAGGCAATCGGAGCAAACGAACCCGCCCTCGTGCCGCAACACGTGCAAGTCGTAAAGTTGAACGAACAGGGCAAGCGCGTTCACGAAAGCATTATCGAAGCCCCGTCCGTTTCCGTGGGTCAGAACCTCGCCACATACCTTTTGCAGTCCGAACAGATTCGCTCTGCCGTTGGAATCGAAGCCCAGTTCAATGCACAGGACCCGAGCGTTCTCGATTACGCCGCTGGTTTCTACATCGAAGCATTCCCGGACCTCGAGGACAAGGACATCAACCTAATCGAAGTCATCGTGCAGAATCTCCCGAAGTTCTGTGACATGTACAAGGCAGACAAGGGCTTTGACCTTGATGAACTTCTGGACCAGCTCCGCGGCCCGTACGACATCGAAGTGGTGCGTGAAATCGACCCGAAGCCCTTCTGTCCGTGCAGCAAGGACCGCATGCTCGCTACACTTGCCACGCTCCCGCTCAAGGACCTGCAAGAACTCAGCAGCGAAAACAAGGACTTAAACGTTGTCTGCGACTTCTGCCGCACAAACTACACGATTACACCTGCCGATATGCAAGAAATTATAAAAGAAAGAGGTAATAGGTAACAGGTGTTAGGCTTTAGGATTTATAATCGCGGTTTCGCCCTATCCCGCAAACAAAAACTTTCCTAAAGATCCCTAACCCTAAGACATACAACCTAATTCCTACCCCCTAAAACCTACAACCTAACACCTAAAATCATGTTTACTAAGCAATGTGTTGTCACTCTTGACTTGGAAGGCGTTCTTGCGCCAGAAATCTGGATTGCCGTCGCCGAAAAGACGGGCATCAAAGACCTCCGCCTCACCACTCGCGACATCCCCGACTACGACGTGCTCATGAAGGGCCGCATCAAGATTCTCGAACGCGAAAACATCAAGCTCTCTGACATCCAGAACGTTATCGCAAACCTCGGACTCCTTGATGGTGCCCGTGACTTTATGGACACGCTCCGCGACGAAGCCCAGGTGATTATCCTCTCGGATACATTCCAGGAATTCGCCTACCCCATCATGAAAAATCTCGGATTCCCGACAATTTTCTGCCACAATCTCGTGGTTGAAAACGACATGATCAAGGGTTATCACTTGCGCATGAGCGACCAAAAGACGAAGGTCGTAAAGCACCTGCAAGAACTCAACTTTAAGGTGTTCGCCTCGGGCGATTCCTTCAACGATACGGGCATGCTCAAGCAGGCAGACAAGGGTTGCTTCTTCTGCGCCCCAGATTCCATCGTAGCCCAGTTCCCGCAGCTCGAAGCCACAAAGACATACGCAGAACTTTTGGATAAATTCCATAAATTTCAAGAATCTCTTTAAATTGGTAGACAGTAGGATGTCGGAAGTAGACAGAAAACTGTTTATACAGAAAAAGCCTCGCGGTTGCGAGGCCTTTCTGTTAATGACTAACGACTAAAAAACTACTTCAAATTAGGCGTTTCCCAGTCAATCCATTCAGACTTCTTGAAATTGATGGTCTGCGTGTTCTTGGAATAGTCAATCTTACCCGTCTTGGCATCCTTATTGAGCAGGAACTTGTTGATAAAGTCCTTGACTTCGTCGAACTGTCCGTTCGGGAGCGAACAGTGCGCGTGGCCGCCTTCCTGGCTATAGGTGTAATTTTCCGTCACGCCGAGAGCC
>CADAWC010000074.1 GCA_902791475.1 Fibrobacter succinogenes | reverse complement strand
AGAACAGAAGGCCCGCGCCCGCGCCAACATGAAGCAGGGCATCAACACGATGGGTACCGAAGGCTGGACGCAGTACAGCGAAGAAAGCACCAAGTTCGTGGGCTATGAACTCTCCGCTTGCGAAACGAAGGTCGTGCGCTGGCGCGAAGACAAGGGCGTGCTCTCTATCGTCCTTGAAACCTCTCCGTTCTATGCCGAAATGGGTGGCCAGGTTGGTGACAAGGGAACGCTCGTTTCTGCCGACCTCGAAATCCAGGTGTTCGACACCGTGAAGGTGAACGATACCGCTCTCTGCCGTGGTAAGGTTGTGAAGGGCGAAGCTAACGAAAAGACGATGGGCGCCGTGTTCATGGCAACCGTCGATAACGATCGTCGCGCTGACATCCGCAAGAACCACTCCGCAACGCACTTGCTCCAGGCCGCTCTCCGCCAGGTGCTCGGCACTCATGTGCAGCAGCAGGGTAGCTTCGTTTCGAACGAACTCCTCCGCTTCGACTTCAGCCACTTCAACGCCATGACCGCCGATGAAATCCAGAAGGTGGAAGACATCGTGAACGCCAAGATCATGGAATGCTTGCCGGTCCACACCGACGTGATGGACGTCGATGAAGCTAAGGCTAGCGGTGCTATGGCTCTGTTCGGCGAAAAGTATGGTGACAAGGTCCGCGTCGTGAAGATGGGTGACGCTGGCGTCGAATTCTCCCGCGAACTTTGCGGTGGCTTGCATGTGCAGAACACCGGTAACATCGGCATGGTGAAGATTGTTTCTGAATCTAGCGTGTCCGCAGGCGTGCGCCGTATCGAAGCCGTCTCTGGCCGTGGCGCCTTGAGCCTCCTCCGCGCTGGTACGCAGATCCTCAACGCTCTCCGCGAACAGCTCCGCTGCAAGGATGCCGAAGTTCTCGACCGCATCCAGCAGACGTTTGCCAAGACGCAGAACCTCGAAAAGAGCCTCCAGTCCGTGAAGCTCGAACTCGCAACGCTCGCCGCTGCCGAACTCTTGAACGGAGGCATCAACGTGATGGGCGTGAACCTCTACGTTCGCGAACTTTCTATCCCCGATGAAAAGTACAAGAACTTGCTCGACGGCGTTCAGAACAAGCTTGACGTCGATAGCGTTGCCGTGATTGCGAACAAGGACAATGGTTCCGGTAGCATCGCCGTGATGGTTGGCAAGAACGTTCAGGCCAAGGGCATCAAGGCTGGCGACATCGTCAAGGATCTCGCTAAGGCTTGCAACGGTAAGGGCGGTGGCCGTCCGGACCGCGCTCAGGCTGGTACTCGCGAACCGGAAAAGATTGCCGAAGCTATCGCAAACGCTAACAACTGGATTCGCGCCAAGTTGGGTGCTTAATTAAAGTGTTTCGCGCGGAAACAAACCGCGCGACAATAGCATGTCATCCTGGAGGGTTCGCGGAACCCGATAGGATCTAAGAATATAAAAGGCGCTCCTCGCACTAGTGCGGGGTCGCCTTTTTTTTGTTTGTGGACCGGGGGGGGGCCGCGCGCTTCTCGGTTGCGCGTCTCTCGTAAAAAAGCAACAGCCTGTTGCTTGCTTTTGCTATAGCTTGGTTCTATATTATACTCGTCAAAAGAAATGATAAACGATTAAAAATATTTTATTTGCAAAAGGAGAATATTATGGAAGTACGAGAAGTTTTGCTTAAGTTGCGCTCGAATCAAAACCTGACCCAGGACCAGATGGCCGAACGCTTGCATGTAACGCGCCAAGCTGTGAGCCGCTGGGAAACTGGCGAAACCCAGCCGAATACCGAAATGCTCAAAGTCATCTCCCGTGAATTCGACGTGTCCATCAACACGTTGCTCGGCGCTCCGCGCCAACTCTTCTGCCAATGCTGCGGAATGCCTCTCAGCGAAGATTCCATGATCAGCCGTGAACCCAGCGGCGAATTCAACGAAGATTATTGCAAGTGGTGCTATACCGACGGTAAGTTTGTTTACAACGACAAGTCGGTCCTCCTCGATTTTCTGCTTTCGCACATGCCCAATCCCGACAATACTCCCGACGCAGAACGCCGCGCTTTTTTCGACAAACACCTCTCGCAACTAAAGCATTGGAAACAAGCGTAAAGCTTTTTGCACAAAATACGTATAGAAAAATCCTATAAAACGCTATAGTTAAATATATCTTGCTGATAACTCTTGCTAATCCTATCTTTTGTGCGAAAAAAAATAGGAGAGTAAAAATGAATATCAGTAAGATTATTTTGTCTGTTGCTTTTGCCGCTATTGCTACGTTTTCTGCCGAAGTCATCAAGGTTGGTGCGACTCCGGAGCCGCATGCTTCCATCTTGAACTTGGTTAAGGATGACCTTGCCAAGGCGGGTTATGAACTCAAGGTTGTTGAGTTCACAGATTACGTGACTCCGAACGAGACGCTGGAATCTGGCGAATTAGATGCCAATTACTTCCAGCATTTGCCTTACCTCGAAAGTTTCAATAAAGAAAAGGGAACGCATCTTGTGAATGCGGGCGGCATTCATGTGGAACCTTTCGCACTTTATCCGTCGAAGAATTCCAAGAAAAAGGTCAAATCGCTTGCGGATTTGAAGAAAGGTGCAACGATTGCGATTCCGAACGACCCGACCAACGAAGGGCGCGCCTTGCTTTTGTTGCAGGCTGTTGGCCTTATTAAGCTTGATCCAAAGTCTGGCATCACTGCAACTCCCATTGATATTACCGAGAATCCGAAAAAGCTGAAGTTCAAGGAACTGGAGGCTGCTTCGCTCCCGCGCATTTTGCAGGATGTCGATGCGGCGGCCATCAACGGCAATTACGCGATTCCGGCGGGGCTTAACGCTTCGACTCACGGCCTGTTTGTTGAAAATGCGAGTTCGCCTTACGTGAATGTTATTGCGGTCAAGGCGGGAAACGAGAAGTCTGCAAAAATTCAGGCCTTGGTGAACGCCCTCAAGAGCGAAAAGGTCAAGAATTGGATTAAGGGCAAGTACACCAAGGGCGAAGTGGTTCCCGTTTTTTAGATTGCGTCAATGCAGCTTAGGCTCGAACATCTCAATAAAACATACACGACAAAACGCGCAAGCGTCACGGCAGTCAAGGATGTGTCCCTTGATTTTCCTGATAATTCCATCATCGGCATTATCGGCAAGAGCGGGGCTGGCAAATCTTCGCTGTTGCGGCTTGCGAGTTTGTTAGAAACTCCCGATAGGGGCGAGGTCTATTACGATGGCGTTCGTGTGGACCATTTGCCAAAAAAAGAGCTGAACCGCCGTAGGCTCGAAATCGGAATGATTTTCCAGAATTTTAATTTGTTCAGTTCTCGCACGGCAGGCAAGAATGTGGCGTTCCCGCTGGAACTTGCAGGTTGGAACCGCCGCGATATCGACGCTCGCGTCAAAGAGATGCTTGCGCTTGTGGGCCTTGAAGACCGCGAGAAGTCGCCGATTACAACACTTTCGGGCGGTCAAAAACAGCGCGTGGCGATTGCACGTGCCTTGGCGCCGCGGCCGAACATTCTTTTTTGCGACGAAGCGACGAGTGCGCTCGACCCGCAGACGACTCACGAAATTCTGGACTTGATTAAGAAAATCCACGCAGGAATGAATCTCACAGTGGTGATGATTACGCACCAGATGGAAGTGGTGCGCGATGCTTGCCAATATGTCGCTGTTGTAGACAAAGGTTACGTTATCGAGACGGGTGCGGTGTCGGATGTTTTCCGTTCGCCCAGGCACGAAATCACTCGTGAATTTTTGTCGAACATCCGTCGCGAAGAAATCACAGTGGATTCCGCTATCGCTTATTTGCAGGCTCAAGGTTACGAGGTGAACAAAAGATGAGTCCTATAACAGAACTGGTTTTGCAATCGACTTGGGAAACTGTCGTCATGGTTTTCTTTTCGACGTTGTTCGCGATTCTTCTCGGATTTCCTCTTGGAATTTTCTTATTTGTCACATCCCCGCGCGGTATCGCTCCCAAAATTATTCCGTATCAATTAATTAGCCGTATCGTGAATGTGCTGCGTTCGTTCCCGTTCGTGATTTTGATGATTGTGCTGTTCCCGCTTTCCCGTGTGGTGTTGGGTACGGCGATTGGAACTGAGGCGACGATTATTCCGCTATCCATTGCGGCGGCTCCTTTTATTGCGCGCTTGACCGAAACGGCGTTGAACGAGGTGGACAAGGGCGTAATCCAGGCGGCTGTTGCCATGGGCGCATCCAAACGTCAGGTGGTGCGAAAAGTGTTGATTCCCGAAGCGCTTCCATCGATTATTTCTGGTGTTACTTTGACTATAATCACGCTGATTGGCTATTCGGCGATGGCGGGGGCGATCGGCGGGGGAGGTCTTGGTGATCTAGCCATCCGTTATGGCTACCAGCGTTTCCGTACTGACGTAATGATCGAATCGGTCGTTATCATCATTGCGATGGTGGAGGTTATCCAGTTCCTCGGCAACAAGGCGGCAACTTTGGTGGTGAAATACCCTATCGGGAGTTTTGGACGCCAGAAAAGTCCTGAATAATTTCTTGAAACTTCTTTTTTTTTGTTGCAAAAAGCGTTTTTCTGCGGAACCCTTATTGCCAAGATTGCCTAATTATAATGTATAATTAGGGAGCAGGTTGGAAATATGGAGCCGTTATTTAATCTAGAAAGCATTTATGTTACTAACGTAATCGGTATAGTCCTGATTGCGGTTATGATTGTGTGCAATTTGTGGCGATTCCAGACGCGAAGCCGTGCGGACAAGAATTTGTTGATGATGATGTTTTTGTCGCTGACGAGTTGCATCGCGGATCCGATTTCCTATACGATGAAGGGCGTGCCGGGAATTCTCCCCAAGATTTCGGTCTACGTGACGAGCTCTTGGCTTTTTGCGGCGAATATGCTTGCGAGCTTTTTCTGGGTACGCTTCCTGTCTTATCATTTGAATGGAGGTATTCCGCGTCGTTCTAGAATTGTGCTCGACTCAATTGTCGCTGTGGGCATTACTTTGCTCTTGATAAATCTCTTTACGCCGATTGTATTTTCTATCGACGAGAACAACCTTTATTCGAGAACTAATCTGTACGCCTTCTTTTTGGTGGTGGATTACCTGTTTGTCGTTTATAGCCTTGTTGTTTACTTTAGGGCGAAGGCAAAAGGCGGTTTCCTCAAGTTTTTCCCCATCTGGGTCTACATCGTACCGATTTTGATTGGGGGTGTGATCCAGTCGCTTTACTACGGCATTTCTGTGATTCCGACAAGTATTGCCGTTTCGATTGCAGGCGTCCTTGCAAGTCTCCAGAACGAGATGATTTACCATGACCAGCTGACGGGACTGTTTAACCGATCTTATTTGAATTACCTATTGGACAAGCTTACGGACCGGACGAAGTTGAACATTACGGGTATCATGATTGACTTGAATGGGTTCAAGCGTATCAACGATGAATTAGGCCATGCGGTGGGCGACGATGCGTTAGTGATGACGGCCCGAATCCTGAAATCGGCGGTGGGTAACGCCGGTAGCGCAGTTCGCTATGCGGGCGATGAATTTATTATTTTGTTGAATACTCAAGATGACGTTGCGATAGAAAATTGCCTTGCTCGAATCCGTCATTCTTTTGATAAATTCAATAAAGAAGCGGAAAAGCCCTACAAGCTTTTTATTTCCATGGGCTTCCACAAGTTTGACATGAAAACCGAAAGTGCAGATGCCTTTATTAACGCTGTTGATGAGCGCATGTACGAGGATAAAGAAGCGTTCTATGCCGCGCATGCCGAAATGAATCGCCGTAAGCGTTGACCTTTCGAGAGGCGTAAGCCTCTCTTTTTCTATCTTTGCACAGTATGAAATTTGAAGAACTTCCTTTGGCAAATCCGTTGCAGCGGGCTGTCCGCGCTGTTGGTTACGAAACCCCGACCCCGATTCAAGAACGTTCCATCCCGAGCCTTCTCGAAGGCAAGGATCTCTTGGGAATTGCCCAGACGGGAACCGGTAAGACGGCTGCTTTTGCGCTCCCGATTTTGCAGCGACTTTTGGATTCCGGGAAGTTCCGTTCTCCCAAAACTTGCCGTGCTTTGATTTTGTTGCCGACACGTGAGCTTGCCATCCAGGTGGAAGACTGCTTCAAGGATTATGCGCAGTTCACGGCGATTTCGACGGCGTGCATTTTTGGTGGCGTGAACGACAATCCGCAAAAGCAAAAGCTTATTCGCGGTGTCGATGTGCTTGTCGCTACCCCAGGACGTTTGTTGGATTTGATTGGACAAAAAGCCGTGTCGCTCAAGAAGCTTGAATTCTTTGTGCTCGACGAAGCGGACCGCATGCTCGATATGGGCTTTATCCATGATATCCGCAAGGTCGTCGCGATGCTCCCGCAAGACCGACAGAATTTGTTCTTTAGTGCTACGATGCCGGAAGAAATTTCGAAACTTGCCGCGACGATTTTACGCCCGAATCCGGTGCGTGTTGAAGTTGCTCCGCAGAGCACTCCGATTGAACGCATCCGTCAGGAGCTTTACCGCATTGACAAGCGCCGCAAGGGGGCTCTCCTCAAGGAACTTTTGGCAGAACACCCTGAAATGAAAAAGGTACTAGTCTTCTGTCGTACAAAGCATGGTGCCGATAAAATTGTGCGCGTGCTTGAAAAGGCGGGCATTAAGTGTGCCGCTATTCACGGGAACAAGAGCCAGAACCGCCGTCAAGAAGCTCTCGGAAATTTTAAGTGCGAACAAATTCGAGTGCTTGTGGCTACAGACATTGCAGCACGTGGCATTGATGTGGATGATGTGAGCCATGTGTTCAATTACGACTTGCCGAATGAACATGAAACGTTCGTGCATCGCATTGGCCGTACGGCCCGTGCAGGGAAGGAAGGCGTTGCCATTTCGTTCTGCTCTCCGGACGAAGAATCCGATTTGCGTGGAATCGAAAAGCTTACACGCGTGAAAATCCCGGAAGGCGACCAGAGCATTTTCGAGAAGCTCCCGCCTCCGCAAAAAGAAACTGCCGAAAGCATGATGCGTAATTCTCGCGGGCGTATGTCCCGCGAAGAAGCTGAGACTCGCGCTGCTGAAACTCGCAATAAACAAGGTTCGCATAAGGATAATCGCGGTCCTCGCGGTCGCAAGGACAACCGCAAAGAAAGTCACGAGAATGTGACCGTACAAAATGCTCCGGCCGATAACACCCCGAATCCGCAAAACGGCGGTCGCCGTCATCGTCGTAATCGCCCGGGTTCCCGTGCTCGCCGCCGCATGCGCGAATCGCAATCTCAACAGCAGTGAAATATCGCTGCGGGCGCAACGCCCGCGCATCTCCCTTTACATTGTCACCCCGGCTTGAGCCTGCCCCGGACGTGTTCTGGGGTGCCGGGATCGCCATTCCATCGTATTGTCATGCCCGCCTCCGAGCGGGCATCTCCCTTTACATTGTCACCCCGGATTTATTCCGGGGTCGGCATTTTCTATATCAATAAAACATTTCTACAATACGTTTGTGTTGTGAAAAGTGCTTAAAATTTTGCAATATTTTATAAAATCTTCAAAAATTTCATAAAAACAAATATTTTGTGTTGTAAATCTATTGCAATTTTAAAATTTATGTTGTATATTTGATTCCAAGAACGAAACGGACAAAAGAGCCGCATTTCGTTTGTTTTTTACGGACCCTGAAAAAAATTAGGGATTGTCGTAAGGAGGAAAAATGAAAGAAATACTAGAATATACGAGCTATCGCCAGTATATTGCGGACTACTACGCCGATAAAAAGGCGAGTTCTGCGTTTACATGGCAAACGTTCGCTACCGAAGCTGGTTTTTCTTCGCGTGTTTATCTGAAATACGTGAGTGAAGGCCGCTTTAACTTGAGCGATTCGGCGACCGCCCGTGTGGCAGATGCTATGCGCTTGGTCGATTACGAACGCGAATATTTCACCGAAATGGTCAAGTTCGACCATGCCAAAACAGATGCCGAAAAGAAAGCTGCATTCAACAAAATGCTTGCAATTGCAGACTCCCACAAGGCTAAAATCTTGGAAGGCGATTCATTCCGCTTTTTCGAAAGCTGGAAAAATCCGGTCATCCGTGAACTCGCTCCATCAATGCCTGGGGCAAAGCCGCTCGCGCTTGCGCATGCTTGCCGCCCAGAAATTACCGCTGCCGAAGTCAGCGATGTGCTGAACTTCCTCGTCAAGGGCGGTTTCCTTGAAAAGAACGACGAAGGCAATTACGTACAAACGGACAAATCCTTGACGACGGGCCCCATGGGGGTAACGCCTTTGGCTGTCCGCACAATGCATCGCCAAATGGGCGAGCTCGCGCTTGAGACGATCGAAGGTGTCGCTCAGGATAAACGAAATTTTTCGGGTGTCACGTTCGGTATCACCAAAGAAGGCTATGATGAAATCGTGCAAGAAATTGCCGATTGCCGTAAAAAAGTAATTGCCATTGCTCGGAAAAACGCCGCTACAGACGAAGTTTATCGCCTGAACATGCAGCTTTTCCCGCTGACAAAGAAACAAGATTTAAAAAAATAAATGAGGAGGAATGTATGAATTACTCAAAACTTAGCAGGCAGTTTGTCTGCAAATTGGCGATGCTGCTCGCCTTTATGTTTGCAGCGTGCTCCGAAACGGATTCAGGAAACAATGTTGCCGGCGGCACCGTTGAAGAAACGGGCGTCTATGCCTTGGTTGGGCAAGTTGGCGATATCTATCCGATGGTGTGGCGGAGGAATCCTCAAGGTATGAGGGCTCGGTATTTGCGGTTAAGGGATCTGTTATTACTGTTTATGAATTGGACTCTTTAACTTTTGATACGACTGGTCGTTCTTTTGTTGATACTGTAGATAATGACGAAGGTCGATTCGCGTTTGAAACGCTGACTCTAAATAGTCCGTATGTGCTGATTGAAAAACAGGAACCTTATGATTCTGTTTGTGTGCATGTGGTTTTAGGGGAAGAAAAACTTGATACCACTGTTAAATATAGGGCTTTTAAATCAATTGTTGATTTGCGACAAACTCAAAGTGTAAGTGTAAACTCATTGACTAGCGCGAAAATTACGCTTTTGCGAGAATTTATTGCGGATGGAAAAACTTTTGTAGATGCAAACCGAATGGCGGAACGCGAGATTCTTGAAGGCTTCGGCATATACGAGGATTTAGGTGCGTTTGAAACATTGAATGAGAAAAATTCAGAGCTGCCTTATGTAAGTGCTTTGATGCAATATGGTGAATTTAGTCTTCGATTTTATCTTAAAAGAATGGATGTGTTTTTCCTTTATGCATCGTCCAAAAATTTTGTCGGAAAGGGTAAGCTAGTGGAGGATTATTATAAAAATTCTTTGAAAATGGCTGCTTATGAAGTTGGGTATTTGGCTAAACTGGATGGTTTGGGACGTTGTACGGAGTCTCGTGAAAATGATGTAGGTAAGATAAAAGACGAATTGAGAAAAACAATGTTTATTGATGTTGTGTGCCGCTCAGGAAAGTGGACTGTGGGATTTAAACCGATAGAACATGTCGGTGGAACGATGGTGGACAGTCGCGATGGAAAAGAGTACAAGACTGTCACGTATAATTGGGGCGATGGTTCTCAGACTTGGATGGCAGAAAATCTTGACTTTACAGGTGTGGATGGTGTGTCTTGTAGGCGAGATTTGAACGGATCGGACTGCGATGCTTTGGGACGTGAATATCCGTGGCTTGCCGCAATGAAAATAGATTATGATGATTTAAAAGTGTATTCTGTCGGCGAAAAAGGTGATACGGCGTTTATGACAAAAGAGTGTGTAGATGCTTTTAGGTCGGACACGGATGTTGTGGGATTGGAAGGATGGGATGATTTAAGAAAACGTTGCGATGCTTTGTATGTTGATGTTGATACCACGACTGGTAAAGTAAAATACAGAATTTGGTATTCAAACTTCTCGGATCTTGTAAAGAAATCGGACGTAAATTCTTATCAAGGAATTTGTCCAGATGGCTGGAGAATCCCTACATCGAATGACTGGGTGTCTTTGCTTCGTCATTTGGGAGGTCAATATGGTGTTGGTTATGGTGATGTTGTGCCTGTTCTTTATGATGAAACGGCAACCGGTTTTGGATTAAACAGTTCGGCCAAATTGGTGATTGATGATTTTTCAAATATTGCTCGCTATTATGGAGGTTCTTTTTATAATAGTTTCTTAGTTGTTGATGATCCTTGGTTTGTTGTGGAACTGTTTAATTATGGCTCTGGACTTGGTTTTGGGCTTGAAATGCCCAGCGTGCGCCATGCTTTTGTATTCAAGCTTGAAGAATACTTGCATGATACGAATGATATGGATCCTTATGCTCCGTATAGCTCGGCTCCTATCCGTTGCATCAAGAATTAAGAATAATCAATAATAAAGAGGAAAAGGGAAGACGGGGTTCGCCCCGCCTTCTTTTTTTGCTGTCATCCTGAGCGAAGTCGAAGGATCCAGTGAAACTTTGCGTGTCATTCCCCGCTACGACGGGGAATCTCTTTTTACACGTTTAACTCAAGTCCCGCGATTTGGCTTTCGAGCTTTTGCGCTTCGGTGTGCAACTTTTGAAGAAATACCGCGGTGGCGGGGGAGTCTGCATCTTGGATACGGTGGTTCGCCATTTTCATGAACTTTTCCACCTTGCGGATGTCTTCGCACGTTTTCTCGCTGCAATACGTTTCGACCATTCGCTCGAAAATGTAACCTTCTGCCGTCTTAGACAAATGAATCATGTCATCATCGTAAAAGCGGTAGTCGCGCAGTTCGTCCATCACGATCTCGTAACTCGGGAAATAACTGATGGTCTCGGCTCCCACGTCATTGCGAGCTACACTTACTCCGAGCGGAGCGTGGGAGCCTGGCGAAGCAATCTCTTGAATTACTTTATTGATCGCTAACTGCAATGTCGCTTTTGAAAGCGTATTTTCGTGTGCGCCATCGATCAAATGCCGTAGTGGCGAAACTGTAAAGACGATATGAAATTCGCGATTCTTGCCTTGCTCGTCATTGCGAGCTGAAGGCGAAGCAATCCAGTCGTTTTTCATTTTCAGCAAATCGTGCACAATGCTTTTCAACGCTTCGGCTGCATGATCCACGGAAATCATTTTCCGGATGAACATGTTTGGATTTTGCCGATGACAATTCGAAACTGCGACGCCGTTTCCTCTCAAGAAGTACACGAACGCGGTTCCGAGCGTGATAAACACGACGTCGGCTTTCTGCAAAAACTCTCGAGCTTCTTGTGTGGCTGCGTTCAATTTTGCGATACACTCTTCACGAGTTGCGGCGGAAAGTGAGCTGTGCGCGTCCCAGCAGTGCCAGGGACCGCGAATCTCGCTGCCGCTTGCTAATCGCGTATCCTGAAAAACGTCCGCTTCTCCAAAAATTTTCCCGTTTGCAATGGCTTTAATCTGCATTGCCGCTGAGAGCGGGTTGTAAACCGTTCCGAACGGATTTGCCAAAACGTTGAATTTCCGCGATGCAAACTGCGCCGAAATATTGTCTGCAAAGCACGATCCGAAAAATGCGAGCCTAGAATTGTAGTCAATCTGCCAATCGGCAGCCGGAATATTGATTTTCGTGAAAAAGTCCATGAAGTAAATATAGTAGGATATTTCTACAATATTTTTCATATTGTGAAATTCTATAATTTTTCTAATTACTTTTAAAATCTTTAAAATTATTGTAAAAATTAATAAAATATATTGTAAAACTATTGATTTTTAAAAAATTAAGAGCTATATTTAGATTAACAACAAATGATCCGATAAAGAGATTGTTTGTTAGGAGGAAAAATGAAAGATATACTTGAATATACGGACTACCGCCAGTATATCGCAGATTACTACGCCGATCGAAAGGCGAAGACTGCGTTTTCTTGGCAGGAGTTTGCTAAAACGGCGGGTTTCTCTTCGCCGGTCTACCTTAAATACGTGAGCGAAGGTCGCTTTAACTTGAGCGCCGAAGCTGCGGTTCGCACCGCACAGGCGATGCATCTCGCCGATTACGAACGCGAGTTTTTTGTCAAAATGGTCGAACTTGGCCACGCAAAGAACGATGACGAAAAACGCGCTGCTTTCAGCAAAATGGTCTCGATCGCGGAATCCCGCAAGGCAAAAATCGTCGATGGAGAATCCTTCCGCTTTTTTGAGGACTGGAAAAATCCGGTGCTCCGTGAACTCGCTCCTGCCATGCCTGGCGCAAAGCCTTTGGCGATGGCGCATGCTTGCCGCCCCGAAGTTTCTGCTGCTGAAGTCTCTGATGCGCTGAGTTTCTTGGTTAAAGCGGATTTGCTGAAAAAAGACAAGGACGGGAACTACGCTCAAACCGATAAAGTCGTGACCACTGGCCCGATGGAATTCACGCCGCTTGCCGTTCGCGGATTGCACCGCCAAATGGGCGAGTTCGCGCTCGACGCCATTGAAAACGTCCCGCAGGACGAACGTCATTTCTCGGGCCTTACGCTTGGTATCACTCGCGAAGCGTACGAAAAAATCGTGCAGAGAATTGCCGAATTTCGCAAAGACATCATTGCGATTGCAACAAGTGAAACTGCAACAGATGAGGTCTACCGTCTGAATGTGCAGTTCTTCCCGATGACGAAAAAAAGTTTAAATAAAAAGGACTAGGAGGAAACCATGAATTTCAACAAAATTACTTTGGCTGCGCTGATGGCGCTCCTTTTTACGGCTTGCTCTGACGAAAGCGGATCGCTTGGTTCGATGGGCGGATGGTGTGGCGGAGGAATCCTCAAGGTATGAGGGCTCGGTATTTGCGGTTAAGGGATCTGTTATTACTGTTTATGAATTGGACTCTTTAACTTTTGATGAAACCGGTCGCTCATTTGTTGATTCAGTTGATGATGAAGGACGCTTTGCGTTTGACTCGCTAGCTCTAAATAGTCCGTATGTGCTGATTGAAAAACGAGAACCTTATGATTCTGTTAGTGTACGTGTGGACTTAGGGGATATAAAACTTGATACCACTGTTAAATATAGGGCATTTAAATCTATTGTTGATTTGAGACAAACTCAAAGTGTAAGTGTGAACTCGTTAACTAGCGCGAAAATTCCGCTTTTGCGAGAATTTATTGCGGATGGAAAAACTTTTGTAGAAGCGAATCGAATGGCGGAACACGAAATTCTTGAAGGCTTCGGCATATACGAGGATTTAGGCGCGTTTGAAACATTGAATGAGGAAAATTCAGAACTGCCTTATGTGAGTGCTTTGGTGTGGTGTGGTGATTTAAGTCTTCGATATGATATCGAAAGGAGAGAAAAATTCATCTTATATGCATCTCCCAAAAATGTTGTCGGAAAGGGTAAGTTGGTGGAGCGGTATTATAAGAATTCTTTGAAAATGGCAACTTATGAAATTGGTTATTTGGCTAAACTAGATGGCTTGGGACAGTGTACGGAATCCCGTGAAAATGATGTCGGTAAGATAAAGGGTCAAAAGAACGGAACATTTTTTGATGTTGTGTGTCGTTCTGGAAAATGGACTATGGGTTTTAAATCGATAGAACATGTAAATGGAACGATGGTGGATAATCGTGATGGAAAAGAGTACAAGACTGTGACGTATAATTGGGGCGATGGTACACAGACTTGGATGGCTGAAAATCTTGACTTTACGGATGTGAATGGAGTGTCTTGTAGGCAGTACCTGGGTGAATCGGACTGCGATGCTTTGGGACGTGAATATCCGTGGCTTGCCGCAATGAAAATAGATTATGATGATTTAAAAGTGTATTCTATAAGCGCAAAAGGTGATACGGCGTTTATGACGAAAGAGTGTGTGGATAATATGTGGTTTGAAAATAATCCTTGCGATACTTTGTTTTTTGATGTGGTGGACTCCACGAATGGCGACACGTACACTAGAAATTGGTACTCGAATTTTGCGGATATTGTGGAAAAGTCGAACGTGAATTCTTATCAGGGGATTTGTCCGGATGGTTGGAGAATGCCGACATCGAATGATTGGGCGTCTTTGCTTCGTCATTTGGGCAGCCAATATGGTGTTGATTATGGTGATGTTGTTCCTGTTCTTTACGATGAAGTG
The DNA here is from genome assembly GCA_902791475.1 of Fibrobacter succinogenes. Classification (GTDB taxonomy): domain Bacteria; phylum Fibrobacterota; class Fibrobacteria; order Fibrobacterales; family Fibrobacteraceae; genus Fibrobacter; species Fibrobacter succinogenes_J. Next base: position 3,590 of record CADAWC010000074.1, on the reverse strand, counting down.
GCGACTGGTTTTGGTCTGAATAGTTCGGTCTTATTGTTGTATGATGATCTCTTTGATATGGTTTACTATCGTAGGGGGGCTTTTAAAAATAGTTTCCTAGTTGTTGATGATCATTGGTTTGTTGTGGATCTATTTAATAATGATATATCTGGATTCGGACTTGATGGCGCTTCTTCTGGTAAGCATGCTTTTGTGTACAAGCTTGAAAATTACTCGAATGATACGGATATTGGGAATCCTTATGAACCGTATGGCTCAGCTTCTGTCCGTTGCATCAAGAATTAAGAATAATCAATAATAAGGAGGAAAAGGGAAGGCGGGCTTCAGCCCGCCTTTCTTTTTTTTTGCGCTGTCATCCCGGCCTTGTGCCGGGATCGGCGTTCTTGTTTTGCTTTGTCATCTTGAGCGAAATCGAAGGATCTAGTAAGATTTTGTAATTATGGATTATTAACTTTATATGTATTATTAAAATGACTAAAATTTTTAATGAATAATAAAAATTGCTTAAATTTTACTAAAAACGATAAAAATTTATGATAAAACTATTGACTTTTTAAAATTTGTGATTTATATTTGATTTTGTAAACGGCACGGACTTACAAGTCGAGATGCTGTTAGTGTTAGGAGGAAAACATGAAAGATATACTAGAATACACTAGTTATCGTCAGTATATTGCGGATTACTACGCCGACAAAAAGGCCAAATCCGCATTCACTTGGCAGGAGTTCACGCGAGCTGCGGGATTCTCTTCGCCAGTTCATCTGAAGTATGCGAGCGAAGGCAAGCTCAACTTGAGCGATGCGGCCGCGCTGCGCGTGGCGCAGGCCATGCATCTTGCCGGCTACGAACAAGATTACTTTTGCGAAATGGTCAAGTTCGACAACGCAAAAACGGATGCCGAGAAAAAAGATGCTTTTGGCAAAATGCTTTCAATTGCAGATTCTGTCAAGGCGAAAATCATCGAAGGCGATTCATTCCGCTATTTTGAAAGCTGGAAAAATCCGGTACTCCGTGAACTTGCCCCGGCGATGCCCGGTGCAAAGCCGCTTGCGCTTGCCCGTGCCTGCCGCCCAGAAATTACAGCCGCCGAGGTGACGGAAACGTTGAATTTTCTCGTCAAGGCGGGCTTGCTCCAAAAAGATAAAGACGGAAATTACAAGCAGACCGAAAGAGGCGTGACGACGGGACCGATGGAAGTAACTCCGATTGCGGTTCGCGAAATGCATCGCCAGATGGGCGAGTTTGCTTTGGAGGCCATTGAAGGCGTTGCTCAAGATAAACGCCATTTCTCGGGCCTTACGCTCGGTATTACGCGTGATGCCTACGAAAAAATTGTTCAGGAAGCAGCTGAATTCCGCAAGAGGGTTATTACGATTGCCACGCAAGATAGCGGTATGGACGAAGTCTACCGTTTGAATGTGCAGCTCTTTCCGATGACGAATAAAAGTATTAATAAAAAAGGTTAGGAGGAAACATGAATTACTCTAAATTCAGCGGGCTGGTTGCCTGCAAAATGGCTATGCTGCTGGCCTTTATGTTTGCGGCGTGCTCAGATGATCCTAGCGTTTCTCCGCTTGCGCAAGACGGCGGCTACACGGAAGAACAGGGCGTCTATGCTTTGACTGGACAGATTGGCAACATTTATCCGAAATTGTTGAAAGTAGTTGATTCAACAAAAGTGAAAGCCGATTCTTTAGAATATGAAGGATCTGTGTTTGCTGCTAAGGGAACCGTTGTCACTGTCTATGAATTGGACTCTTTGACTTTTGATACGACAGGTCGTTCTTTCGTTGATACTGTTGACAACGATGAAGGTCGCTTTGAATTTGAAGACCTTGCTTTGAACAGCCCGTATGTGTTAATTGAAACGCTTGACTCCTGTTATTATGAGGATTGTGAAGAACGAGGCGTTTTTTATGGGAACCATGATCGACGAATTGACAGTACAAGAGGATATGAGTATTCACTCACGTTAAGTGCTATTGTAGATTTAAGACAAGTGAAAAAAATAAACGTTAGCACATTGACGAGTATGAAAATTCCTTTATTGCGTGAATTTATTGCGGAAGGAAAGTCTTTTGAAGAGGCGAACCGAATGGCGGAACGTAAAATTCTTGAAGACTTCGGTATATATGATGATCTTGGGGCTTTTGAAACTATGAATCAGGATAGCTCCGAGTTGCCCTATGTTAATGAATTGGCTCGTTTGGATGATTGGGATCTGGGTATGGATTTCCTTGCTACGGATGTCGTGCTCTATTTTGCGTCGCCAAAGGCGTTTTCTAATCAAGAGGCTGTTGTGGAACAATTTTATTTGAATTCCATGAAGATGATGCAGTACAAGACTAATTATTTGGCAAAAAAAGATGGCCTAGGAAGGTGCGATGAATCTCGTGAAAATGTTGTGGGCGAGGTTAAAGTAGGGACTTATGGACGTAAGCATGCGTCAGTGGTGTGCCGTTCTGGTAATTGGACTGTTGGCTTTAAAACGATGGAGCATACGAATGGGACTATGGTGGATAATCGTGACGGCAAAACCTATAAGACCGTAACGTATAATTGGGCTGATGGTCCGCAAACATGGATGGCGGAAAATCTTGATTATGCAGATACAACTTCGTTGAGTGCGGATAGTGCGTTAAAGGCGAATTTACAGGGAAGTGTGTCATGCTATCGTTCGAGATATGATGACGAAAGCTGTAGTGTTTATGGACTTGCGTATCAATGGCGTGCTGCGATGAACGTTAATTATGATGATGTTAGAACATATACGATTGATTCTTTGGGTGATACGACGTATGTCGAGAAAAAGTGCGTAGATATGTTATTGGATGATAGGGAGTATCCTTTGAGTGATGACAGACGCGCATGTGATACGCTGTACTTTCCTAAAGATCATATGGGTAGTTTGCCATACGCTAAATATTGGACGTGGAACTATACAGATTATGTTGCGCTGTTTAACCAAAATGCGTATAAAGGAGTTTGTCCGGATGGATGGAGAATGCCGACGTTTAACGATTGGAAAACTTTGCTGAAAAATATGACAGAAGCGTATGAAACGTATGGCTTTGAATATGCTGGAACAATTGTTCTGTATGACGAAGCTGCGACTGGTTTTGGTTTGAAAAATACTGTTGCTGCTAAATTGAATGGTTCAGGTCGAGTGCGTGTTACAGGTGCGGGGTTTTATAATAATGTCCTCGTCGCTGATATTCCAATGTATGTTTTTGAAATCTTTGATCGTTTCCATTGGGGTGAAAGCCTGGATATTAAAATGGGAGATCTGAGATATCCTTTGGATGTCTATGAAGATTATCTAGATCATCCGGAAAATCGAGGGCGAGGCCCGGATCTTCCGTTCTTGTGGAACGATCCTTATGCTCCTTATATGATGGGCGCTGTCCGTTGCATCAAAAACTAAACCATTTAAAACTGCATAAAAATTATTTGTTAGGAGGAAAGGGGAGGCGGGCTGCGGCCCGCCTTCTTTTTGTATAAAAGAAAACCACCAGCTAGGCTGGTGGTTCAAAAGAGCCTTCTGGCGTTGCGCCCTCGGATAAAAAGAAATCCCTTGATTACTGTTGAT
>CADAWC010000073.1 GCA_902791475.1 Fibrobacter succinogenes | reverse complement strand
CAAGCCTTATGGCGACGGCAGGGGCGGTACGTATTTTGGCGCGACCGGTTGTGGCAAGAGCTTTACGATGCTCTTCTTGACGCGACTGCTCATGAAGTCGCTCTCATTCAAGACGCCGACGATTGTGCTGATTACCGACCGCACCGATTTGGACGACCAGCTTTCGGGACTGTTTACGGCATCCAAGAAGTATATTGGCGACGAGCGTGTCGAAAGCGTGGAGAGCCGTGCCGACCTGCGTGAAAAATTGCAGGGCCGCAAGAGCGGTGGCGTGTTCCTCACGACCATCCAGAAGTTCAGCGAAGATATCGAGCTGCTGACCGACCGCGATAATGTTGTCTGCATTTCGGACGAAGCGCACCGTACGCAGACGAACCTGGACCAGAAAATTACCGTGACCGATAAGGGCGTCAAGACGAGTTTTGGTTTTGCGCGCTACCTGCACAATTCCCTGCCCAATGCGACATACGTGGGCTTTACGGGAACGCCGATTGACGCGACCCTCGATGTGTTTGGCCCCGAGGTCGATATTTACACCATGACCGAATCGGTGAAGGACGGCATTACGGTACCCATCGTTTACGAAGGCCGTGCCGCCAAGGTGGTGTTGAACAATTCCGTTCTCGAAGAGATTGAAAAGTATTACGAAGAAGCCGCAGAAGCGGGTGCCAACGAATACCAGATTGACCAGAGCAAGCAGGATGTGGCCCAGATGGGCGTGATTCTTGGCGACCCAGACCGATTGAAAGCCGTGGCGAAGGATTTCGTGGCGCATTATGAGGCCCGCGTTCAAGAGAAATCGACGGTTCGCGGCAAGGCGATGTTCGTTTGTTACAGCCGCCAGATTGCGTATGCATTGTATAAGAATATTTTGGAACTGCGCCCGGAATGGGGCGTGGCGAAAATTTGCGACGATGCGGAATTTGCAGGCGAGGCGGCCGAACTTACCGACAAGGAAAAGCGGGAACTGAAGCCGGTCGAAAAAATCAAGATGGTCATGACCCGCAGTAAGGACGATGAGAAGGATCTTTACGACTTGCTCGGCGACAAGGATGCCCGCAAGGAACTGGACCGTCTTTTCAAACAGGAACGCTCCAACTTCAAGATTGCGATAGTCGTGGATATGTGGCTCACGGGTTTTGACGTTCCGTGCCTCGACGCCATTTACATCGACAAACCGATTCAGCAGCATTCCCTGATTCAGACGATTTCCCGCGTGAACAGGACGTTTGCTGGCAAGGACAAGGGAATCGTCGTCGATTACATCGGCATCAAGCGCAAGATGAACCTGGCACTTAAGCAGTACGGAGCCGGTTCCGAGCAGAATGTAGAAGACATTACCGCAGCGATTACGGAATTCCGCAACCATCTGGATTTGCTTGACAAGTTGATGTATAAGTTCGATGCGTCGGCGTATTTCAAGAGCACAGGCGACGGTGCGGAATTGAAAAAGTTGGAATGCCTCAAGCAGGCACAGGAATTCGTGCAAACCACGAAGGAAAAGGAAGCCCGCTTTATGGGCCTCGCGAAACGCCTGAAGGCTGCTTACGACATTTGCGTCGGCAACGAGGGAATCACGCAAGCCGAGCGCGACCGCGCGCATTTCTACTTCGCAATTCGCTCCATTTTGCATAAACTCACCAAGGGCAATGCACCCGATACTGCGCAGATGAACGCCCGCGTGCGCGAGATGATTGCCTCGGCGCTCCAGAGCGAAGGCGTGGAAGACGTTCTGCAGTTGAGCGATGCCGAAGCCGACCAGGCAAAACAGAACATCTTTGACGATGAATACCTGCAGCACATCAACCGCATCAAGCTGCCGAATACAAAAATCAAGCTGCTGCAAATGCTCCTGCAAAAAGCCATCGGACAAATCCGCAAGGTGAACAAAGTCAAGGGCGTCAACTTCACGCAGAAAATGCAACAGCTCGTGGAGCAGTACAACGACCGCACCGAACAAGACATCTTGAAAAGCGAAGTCTATGAAGAAATGGCCGAAACGTTGACCGATATGATTGTCCAAGTCCGCAAGGCCTTCACCGAAGGCGAAGAGAAGGGCCTCAGCTTCGAAGAGACCGCGTTCTATGATATTCTAAAGATGTTGCGTGAAAAATATCATTTTGAATATCCTGAAGACAAAATGATAGAACTTTCAAAGCGTATTAAAGACTTGGTTGATTCGCAATCGCAATTCCCCGATTGGGATAAAAAAGACGATATCAAGGCGAATCTTAAGTGCGAACTAATTATCCTTCTTGACGAATTTGGCTATCCACCGGTAACGCACGATGAGGCTTATCAGGAAATCTTTGAACAGGCTGAAAATTTTAAGAAGAATTTGTAAGAAAAAAGTTTAGGATTGTGTAAGAAACGGTTTATAAGAGGAAAATATGACATCTTATGAAGATTTTTCTGAAGCCGAATGGACTGAACTGCTCCATGATGAACAAATATTTAAGTACGACAATATTCTTATCATGCGACGCTTGATGGATATTGGTGGCGAAGCAACATGTAGCCAGTTAGCGAATAAATACGGGAAATCATGGGGCTATTATAATTCAATGTGCTCAAAATTGGCAAAAAGGATTGCTGATTTCAAACATATAGAATTGGATAAACGCCTTGATGGACAAGAAATCCGTTGGCCTGTTTTATTTACAGGGAGAGATGTTTCTTCAAAAGATGATGTTGATGGCTCGTTCATTTACATTTTGAAACGCAATTTAAGGAAAGCATTGGAAAACATGAATTTGAAGGAATATGAGCCTTTGTATGAACTAAGTGAACTCGATAAATTATATGAGGAATTTAACCAGAGATTCCCTATAGAAAAGTTAGAGTCGATTTCTTTAGAGCAATACACTAATCTTGATGGAGACTACTTTTGTACCTGGGTTGAACGTAAAACCCAAAAATTGGGGAGTATCCAAGGGGCTACTTCATTTAAGTTTGGCATTTATAAATATAAAAAGGTTCCAAAAGATAGAAGTGGACGAATGTATGACGGGGAATACGCATGGCTTTCTAAATTTGGAGAAAAACGAGACGAGGTTTATTTAACCGTTCGAGAAGAACTTGTGCAGGTTGCACGGGCTGCGCGAAACGGTGATTTTGAAATTGTCGATAAGAGCAAACTTTCTCCAATGTTTAAATGGAAAGTTGCCTTTTTGTATTCAGAAAAGAAATTGATTCCCATATATGACAAAGATATGTTGGTGTATATTGCATCGCAAAAGGGAATGAGTGACGCTAAATCAGCTGAAGTTTCTCAAATTCAGAAATACCTTTTAAATGTTCCTGGTCGGAATCCTGATTTATGGGAATATTATAGAGAATTGCTAGAAATATGGAAAACCAAAGAACCTCAATATTTTGTTGCAAAAATAACAGATGCTCCAAATGTTTTGAAAAATGCAATTCAAAATAAATATTGGGCGATGCAACAACGTTATGGCGTGCAAAAGCCATCTGCAGTGACAAACAATCTCAAACCGATTCTACAAATGCGAACTGGCGACATTCTTTTTTTAGGAGATGAGAATCGTTTGCTTGCATATGGAAAAGTAAAACAAGTAGAATATGATACAGAGAATGTCCTTTCTTTAAAAGATACAATCGACAATAAGAGGTATGAGGATGTTCAGGAAGATGGTTATGTAATCTTTGAAGATTGCGATGTGTATTACGAAAAAAGATATGAAGGATATGAAGAGGATTGGAGTCAGTTTATTAATGTTGAAGAATGGAAATCACTTTGCGAGGATTCTCAAGTGACAACAGCTGGAATTGGGAAGGCTGCTGATATAAGCGTAAATTCAATTTTCCAGGTTAAGGATTCTAAATGGGCTGGTGATAAAATGAAAGAGTTGGATGAACAGTTTAACAAAACGAAACAGGAGAGTGAAAAAATGATAGATGATATTAAAAATCTGTTGCTGAAAAATCATAATATCATTCTCCATGGAGCCCCAGGAACTGGAAAAACGTTCCTTGCTAAGAAAATTGCAAAAGCAATGGAAGCTGAGTGTGAAATAATTCAATTTCATCAATCCTACGACTACACTGATTTTGTGGAAGGACTCCGTCCGGTAAAGGGAGAAAACGGAAAGGTCGATGGCTTTGAACTTAGGGATGGTGAATTCAAGTCTTTCTGCAAAAAAGCAATAGATGCAACTAGAACAGGGGCTATTGATAATTATGAAGAAAGTTTCCAAAAGATTGTTTCAAAACTGGAAACAGAAAATGTTATTGAAATTCCGTTAATCAGTGGAAAGGGAAATTTTTACATTGCTTTAAATTCTGATGGTGATGGTTTTGTAACAATGCTTAAAGACGAAGAATCTGGTAAATTCACTAGGGATTCGACGAGATTCTTTAATTATGAGCAATGTTATAATGTTTACCGAGGCTTACCGGGAACTCCAAAGAAAGGCTTCGACAATTACCGAAAAGCCATAGTAAAATATATGAAAGATACTTTGGGACTCAAGGAGTATCAAGAGGGAAAAAACACTGAAACGTCACAAAGTAATAAATTTGTTTTTATTATTGATGAAATAAATCGTGGAGAAATGTCGAAGATTTTTGGCGAACTATTCTTCTCCATTGAATCTGGATATCGCGGAGAAAAAGGAAGGATAAGTACGCAATATCAGAATCTTGTACCAGAAGGAGATGCTTTTAAAAAGGGATTTTATGTCCCCGAAAACGTTTATATCATCGGCACGATGAACGACATTGACCGCAGCGTTGAAAGTATGGATTTCGCGATGCGTCGTAGATTCGCGTTCGAAGAAATAACTGCGGAACAAAGCATGTCTATGTTTGATGATCCAGAATCATGGAAAGATGAAAATGATAAGATTGTCAAAATTCCGGATGACGTGCTGACTCGTCTTAAAAATAGAATGAGAAATCTTAACGCAGCAATTCTTGATCCTAAATTAAATCTTGGTCAGGCCTATCAAATTGGTGGGGCGTATTTCTTGAAATTTGCCAAATACTTTAAGGATGGAGAAGGAAAGGCTTTTGCGAATTTATGGAATTATCACTTGAAAGGATTGCTGACGGAATATCTTCGAGGCATGCCGAAAGCGGCCGACCATTTGAAAAAATTGAAAGAATGCTATGACAAATCTATTGCTTCTGAATCAAGCGTCTCTAGCGACAATGCAAGCGATTCTGTAGAAAATTCCTAAATGCTCATTTCTCTAAAAGACAATCAATATTCGCCAGTTGCGTGGTCGAATAAATGGGGCTGTGAAAAATGCCCCGAAGAAGTGCGTAAAATGTTACTTCGTTTTGACGATGTCTCATTAGAACAGTTGCAATCGGAAAGTTTTTCTGGTGGAAGATTTCTTGTTTTTCCTTCGAGCAACGCCAAAGCAGATTTAGGAGACAAGGATTATATTTTCTCTTTGACAGAAAAAGAATCAGACAAGCCTGGTTTTAAAACAAGCAATGTCATGGGGTTCTTTAGCCTTGATGAAGATGTTCGCGTCAAGATTTCATCCCGATTTGACAATTCTGGAAAAGACTTCTTTTTGCATTATATGTTGCAGAAAGTCTGCAATGTTGCTTATACGCCGCGCACAGAATCTGGCGAAGATGCGTTCTACGATTTTCTTTATCAGCTATTCCCTTATTACTTGAACGAAGCCTTGGCTCAGGGCATATTTCGTGCCTACGTCACTCGCGAATACAACGATGCAAATGTTCGTGGTCCAATCAATGTGGCGAGGCACATCAAGTACAATATTCCGTTTAATGGCAAAATTGATTACCATACGCGCGAATACACTACGGATAATGTAATTACGCAATTAATTCGCCACACGATAGAGTACATTCGTTCGTTGCAATATGGGAAAATTGTACTGGAAAACGGCAGTAAAGACCTGCGTGACAATATCATGGCTATCGAGATGGCGACGCCAACGTATAGTCGAAACGATAGGCTGAATATTATTCGTCGAAATGCACGTCCAGTAACGCATCCTTATTATACGGCGTATGAACCGTTGCGCAAGTTGTGTCTCGCTATTTTGACAAATCAAAAATTGAGTTACGGTGAAGACTCGGACAATATGATTGCTGGCATCCTTTTTGATGGAGCAAGCCTTTGGGAAGAATACTTGAATGTGTTAATGCAAGAAAAATTTGGCGAACGCCTTTTGCATCCGAATAATCGTAACGGCTTTGGAAGGCAATATTTTTTTGAAGGAACATCTGGAGAAATTTTCCCTGATTTTTTGCTTGATATAAAACCTGATTCTGGCAATGTAATGACTGCCGGTCAAGTTTTAGATGCCAAGTATAGAAATAATGCTTTAGATAGCGATGTGTATAAGCAGATGCTTTCTTATATGTTCCGATTTGATTCTAAAATCGGAAAGCTGCTGTATCCCGTTTCTTCCAAAGACTGCGATAAGGATGAAGGCAAAGCGAAAGTTTTGAAATTGCGCCGTGATTTCAACATTGTGCTGGAAACGATTCCGTTTTTTATTCCCGATTACTCAGAAAAATCAGAATTTGAATTGTTTGTTAAAGATATGGAGAATGCTGAAACTGAATTTATTGAACGCGTTTTGTTGCATTAAGGGTGGTTACCCCTTTTTCCACTTTGCTATTCTTGCCTCACATTCGTCCTTAGGCAATCGCATATTCAAAGTCATCAGGGCTTCCAGGTTCTCCGCAGCTTCCGAAGCCGACAATAATCCATATTCAACGAAATTGTCAAACAGGTAAAGGATGCCGGAGACTTTCACGTTGTCCTTTTCTGCGGCGGAACGAAGTTTGCCGTCACCCGTCAAAAGCCGTCCATCAACCTTTTTGGCATAATACCAAACGGAGCAATCCGCAATAGATGTGTTGTTTTTGCTGGTAGACTGCAAAAGCAAAATTTCGCTAAATTCGTCAAAATCAAATGTCGCGACACCCAATCTTTTCGACTTGATAAACTTCTGAATGATCTGTTGTTGTTCCGGTCTCTCAATTTCGCTAATTACCAAATCAGTCGTGCAAATTTCACAGGGTAGGGCAAAGAACACTTCCAGCAATTGGACTGAAAGTAAGTCAAATATGACGTTCGCGTCACTGATGACAATCCGTTCTTCAATCATACCAACGCTAAATCCCTACGGACTTGTTCAATGTCCTGATGCAATAGGCTTGCCGCCTTGGATATGGTGATGAGTTCCTTGCTCAGCGCCTTGTAGACTAGGCTCACGAACCGGGTGGATTCTTCATAGTGGAACAGCGACTTTTCGATAAACGCCTTGAATTTCGTTGCCTTGTTTTTCTGGATGCAGAAGGTGCGGTAGCGCTGTTCCGAGATTATAGCGCATTCCTTTGCCTTGTACATAATTGCGTCGCAAGAGATTCCGTAGCCGAGCTGGATGGCTCTCAGTTCCTGGTACGAGATATCCTTGCGGGCCTTGCCGAGAATCCGCTTGAGCTCGGGTTCCGGGACAAGCATTTCGCTTGCGAACAGGTGGCAGAAAGATTCTTCTTGTTTTTTGTCGATTGACTTGGGGAAGCGAAGCACGAGGTGTCCGAGTTCGTGAAGCGCGGTAAAGCGTTTTCTTTCGACAGAGAATGCCTTGTTCAGAATGACAACGTGGAATTTTTCGTTGACTAGGCTGCTCATGCCGTCAAAAGATTCCGGTGCGTCAATCTCGATGACTTTTACGCCGTGATTTTCGAGTAGGTCGATTACGTTCACGATGCCTGCCAGGCCGAGCTTCCACTCCTTGCGGACTATCGCTGCGGCCATTTTAACTTCTTCGGCTGAATTGGCCTTGATTTGGGGTATGCGGTGTTTCTCGGCGGCGGTGCTGCAGATTTCTTCGATGTTGATGTAGCGTTCCATCAGATCGGCGATGATTTCGCGGAGACTGTTCTCCTTTTTCTGCGGGAGCGAGCTCTTTTTGCGGAATCGCACAGAATCCACTTGAACCGTGAAGGGTCTGAAAAAGTAGTCAATGGGTTGCTCTAGCGCTTTAGATAAAGCTATGATAACGCTGCTGTTCGGTGCGAGTAGACCATTCTCGTACTTGGAAATCGTCATCTTTGAGACGACATTTCCCATGGCCGTACAAAGTTCGTCCATTGAGAGCCCTTTCATAATTCGGGCGTTTTTAAGCCTAGCAGAGAAAATGGAAAGATTTGCCATAGCGCCTCCGTTGTTTACAAATATATATTATTTTCATATTTTTGTAAACCAAGTGAATTTGCCACTGTTTTGCCTTGTTTTTTTGCCATTTTTCCTAATATTAAGTACATTAATACCCGACGGTTCCACAAGGAGTACCCCATGAAAAACCGTTTCGCACTCACGCTTATGGCAACGCTCATCTGCAGCACGCTTGCCATGGCGCAGCTCCAAAAACTTCCCGCTCCGGCAAAGACCGGCGGCAAGCCTGTGATGGAGGCGCTCTGGGACAGGGCTTCCGGCACGGAGTTCAGCGACAAGATGCTCTCTGACCAGGATCTTTCGAATTTGCTTTTTGCGGCTATCGGCGTGAACCGCCCTGCCGACGGCAAGCTCACGTCGCCGACTGCCCGCAACTTCCAGGAAATCCGCGTGTTCGTGTTCACGAGCAAGGGCGTCTCGGAATACCTGAACAAGGAAAACGCGCTGAAGCAGGTGGCGAAGGGTGACCACAGGGCGCTCGTTGCCGACCGTCAGGATTGGGCGAAGGCGGCCCCGGTCAGCATCCTCATCGTTGCAGACGAGACCAAGTTCGGCAGCAGCGACGCCCGCGCGAAGGTGACGATGGGAACCGATGCGGGAATCGTGAGCGAGAATATTAATTTGTTCTGTGCCGGCATGGGCCTGGTGACCCGTCCGCGCATGACGATGGATGTTCCCGCCATCAAGAAACTTCTCAAGCTTTCGGACTCGCAGACGCCCTTGCTGAACAACCCCGTCGGCTACGCGAAGTAGTTGAAGCGGGTTTGTAAAATTTCGTTAGGTCCCTTGCCAAATTTGGGGATAATAGGTACATTAATGCCCGACGTGTTTTTCCGTCTAATGGAAAAATGCGTCTTTTTTATTTCTGGACTTTCGGAATAAAGGGGACGCCTCTAACATCAATCGACCGCCAAAGCGGTCAAATGGAGGCAAAATGGCAAAGAAGTCCATCAATATCTTGGACAAGGATTACATTCACTGGGTCAAGGAACTTTCTTCCCGTTATCGCAAGAGCCAGATCAAGGCGGCGGTAAAGGTAAATAGCGAAATGTTGCGCTACTACTGGGAATTGGGGCGTGATATTGTGACCAAGCAGGCTGAAAGCAAATGGGGCAGTGGCTTCATGAAGAATCTGAGCCGAGACTTAAAGGCTCAGATTCCCAGTGCCACTTGTTTTTCTCCCACGAACATTCTGTACATGAAGAACTTTTATCTT
>CADAWC010000072.1 GCA_902791475.1 Fibrobacter succinogenes | reverse complement strand
CCAGCCGTTCCGCAACCAAGGGCGGAGCCCATTGCCGAAATGCCGAGAGCGGCAGCAGCACCCATTTTAGCGAGAGTAACCATTGTATTCGGTTCCATTATATTATCCTCATTAAGTAGCGGGATTTAACCCTTGGTTTAATTTTTCTGCTTGGCGAAGGGGCTGAATGCAAATCCGCTCCATTCAAGACCAAGTCCATTTGAAAATTCGAGTGTGTTAAGACGTACGGCATGCACAGCAACGCCCATCACGGCAAGTGCAATGTTCAGGCCATGAACGCCCAAAAGAACTAGAGCTGCACCGGCAACACCCACGGCAGAGCCAAACAGCGGCGAGAGCATTCCATTGAACGCTTCGGCGATTGCGGCACCAGACATACCCACAGCAAAGAGACGGATATAGCTGATGACGTCGGTGAAGCTATTCACGATGTCGAGCACAAGCATCGGGATGCTGATGAAGTCCTGTTTGAGGCGGCTAGGCGGCACCGTAAAGAGCACGAGAAGCACGACTTCCACGATGAACATCGGGATGACGAACTTCGGCATGTCGATTCCAAGCACCATGTTGCATGCAAGGAAGAACATGACCCAAGCGCCCATGAGCCAGCCCACCTGCGCCATGAACGTCGAAGACTTGCGCTTGATACGCACAACAACGTTCCAAGCATGGGCTATGCTCAAGTGCACAACGGCAATGCAGAAGCAGAACAGCTGGATATGCTGCATCTGGGATGCCCCTGCGGCCTTCGGCACAAAGCTTTCCGGCAAGAATGTAAACATCTCGCAGAACTGCTTGTATGCTTCGAAGCGCGTCGGATCCGTCGGAGCAGAGCTGCGAATCCAGTAGAGCACGTTACGCACGCCTTCCGGCAAGAAATCATAGTTAGCGATATCAAGATAGTAGCTCCACCCTGCAAGTTCCGGCGTAAGCCCGAGGAAATTTGCATTGATGGCGCCCCAAATGATAGTCGCCCAGCTCATCAAATACACAAAGTGGAATCCAGCACTGCTTGCCTTCGGCATTTTCGCTCTCGCATAGAGGGCGATGCCGAGGAACAACAGGCCGTACGCCATATCGCCCACGATCATCGCAAAGAAAATGCTAAAGAAGCAGAGGAACACTGAGCTCACGTCAACTTCGTTGTAGCCCGGCGAGATGCCAATAATGTCATAGAGGCACTGCATCGGGCGTGAAAGCTTGTTGTAGCCGAGAAGCGTCGGGACGCTATCTTCGTCCGTCGGATCTTCAACACGGATGCCCCAGCCGTTTGCCTTCGCTGCCGCACGGATTTCAGCAACGCGCGGTTCCGGGCAGAATCCCTGAAGTGCTGCAAGGCCCTTGTTCTGGAGCATGCTTGCAGAAGCTTCCACGAGATTGTAACGGTCCGTCACTTCCAAAAGGCGGTCTTCAAGATCGTCCTTCACAGAAGCAAGCTGGGCAAAGCGTTCATCCACAGCAGAAATCGTCGTGTTCGATTCCTCTTCAATCATTCGATATTCTTCGAGCGACTTGAGAGGCATGGCGAGTTCCGTAAACGCACCCTTCACAGACGCGGGAGCATCGCCCTTCGTGAACACGGCAATGTACGTGCCATTTTCATCCTTGCCAAAGACATGCTTGTAAGCGTTATCACCTTCGACTTCAAAAGGTTCCTTGGAAAGATCGACGAGATAAAGGCGGACAAAAATGCCCTTTGCGGCAAGTTCCTTGACCGTACGCGGATCGAGATTTCCAAAAGCGTGGAGCTTTTCAAGTTCTTCCTTGGCTTGTTCCAGCTGGATTTCGGCATTTTTCTTGTCCGAAATGAGCGTCTGGATTTCTTCGACGAGCGTTACACCGCTTGCACCTTTCGCTGCAGGCGTAACCCCCTTGCGGAGCTTATCCGGAACGACTTCCATAGCCTTCTGCACGCGGGCCACAGCACCCTTTGCACCGTTCACAGATGCACCAACGGCATTCTGGAGCGGAGTCAAATGGATAATTTCCATTTCGCGCAGAGCCTTAAGGGTTTCTTCCTTATGGCTTGCAAGCGTAAGAATGGTCACCTTCTTCATAGGAGTAATCATGCGGCAACCTCCTTACTCTGGGCGTCAAGTGCAAGCGCCTTAGCCGTAGCCTTGCCCTTTGCAAGCTTACTACGGGCCACACCGCTTGTCTGCTGGTCGCCCAAGAAGATATTGATTTTGCGGATGTTATCCTTAGACTCGGGAATTTTCACCTTTTCGAACAGGTTCACACGCTGGCTCGTGGTACGCAGTTCCTTCGAAAGGAGTTCGTACTGACGCTCGAGCACACGGCGTTCCAGGCGCAAGGAAATCAAACCTTGCAAGCTGCGGATACCATCATCGAGCCACACCGGAGTCGTAAAGAAGTCCGGAATGTTCACGTTGAATTCCACGCCGCTAAACGTCGGAATCTTCACGCCGGCAATGTTCCCCTCGCCCTGTTCGACACTCTTCACCGAGAGATACTTTTTCCACTCAATGGGTTCGGCAAAAAGCGAAATCCACGAAGCCATGCTCTTGCGGAGCTTATCCTCTTCTTCGCGTTTCGCCATCACCTTCTCCTGGAGCGTACGCATTTCCATCTGCAACTGCTGCTTTTTCAAAAGCAACGTCGGCAGATAGCGCTGATAGCGCTTCAATGCGTCACGTTCCGCCTTGAGGGCGTTTTTAGTTAACTTGACCTTAGCCATATTACCACTTCTTCGGCCAGTACTGATTGATCATCTTGGTGGGGATACCGGTTTCTTCAGGAGTGAAGCAATCGGCGAGGATTTCCCATCCGAGATCCAAAGCCTTTTCAAGAGGGATGTTCACAGAAAGGTCCATCATTTCCTTTTCGAAGCGCACACCGTACTTCAACAGCTTCTGGTCCCAGTTGCTCATGTTGAAGCCCATGGATTGCTTTTCCAAGGTTTCCTTGTAGCTTGCGTACAACTGAATCATGGTATTCATGATGGTACGGTGGTCACTACGGGTCTTGCCGTTCACCTGCTGCTTCAAGCGGCTCAAAGAACCGAACGGTTCGATACGGCCCTTGCGCAAGTAGAACTGACCTTCGGTAATGTAACCCGTGTTGTCCGGAACCGGGTGCGTCACGTCGTCGCCCGGCATGGTGGTCACAGCCAAAATCGTGATAGAACCAGCATCGCTAAAGTCCACAGCCTTTTCGTAACGGCTTGCGAGCTGAGAATAAAGGTCGCCGGGATAACCACGGTTAGACGGAATCTGTTCCATCGTAATAGCAATTTCCTTCATGGCGTCGGCAAAGTTCGTCATGTCCGTGAGAAGCACGAGCACGTTCTTGCCTTCGGTTGCAAACTTTTCAGCAACAGCCAAAGATGCATCCGGAACGAGCAAACATTCCACAATCGGGTCAGATGCAGTGTGCATGAACATCACCGTACGGCTAAGTGCACCGTTCTTTTCGAGGTAATCCTTGAGGTAGAGGTAGTCATCGTGCTTGAGGCCCATGCCGCCGAGGATAATCACGTCGACTTCAGCCTGCAAGGCGATTCGTGCCAAAAGTTCGTTATACGGTTCACCAGCAATCGAGAAAATCGGGAGCTTCTGCGAAACGACGAGCGTGTTGAACACGTCAATCATCGGGATACCCGTACGCACCATCGTCTTCGGGATGATACGCTTAGCAGGGTTTACGGAGGGGCCACCAATCGTGATGCGTTCGCCATCGACTTCCGGGCCGTTATCGCGCGGCTTGCCTGCACCGTTAAACACGCGGCCAAGCAAAGCTTCGCTGTACGGGACCTTCATCGGTTCACCAAGGAATCGCACTTCGGAATCCGTAGAAATACCACGGGCACCCGCAAAAACCTGCAAGTCCACAAGATCACCGTCAATGCGGATCACGCGGGCAAGAGATGTACCGAACGAACTTGTAACCTGAGCGAGTTCCTGGTTTGCAACGCCTTCGGCTCTCAAAGTAATCACAGAACCGGCAATGCGTTCAATACGATGGTAAGTAACATTATGCATTGAGAGAAACCTCCTTTACGGAAGCAAAAATACTGGATTCGAGATCCTTGAATTCCTGGCTGTCAAATGCCACGCGGTTCCAGTCCTTGGTCGCCTGCGTGAGCTTGAGGAAGAACGTACGGGCGACATCCTTTTCGGCAAATGTCATCGGAGTCTTAAGGATGGTATAAATTTTATCGAACACGTACTTCTGACGGTCTGCAGAGCAAGCGGCGTCGATTTCATTATAAGCGTCCTGCTGCAGATAAACTGCATCCAAGTATTCGGATTTCAAATAAACAATAAAGTCTTCGATGGAAGTACCTTCTTCGCCCACGACCTTCATCATGTTGTTCACGTCCACGCCGTTAGCGAGAATGGAGCGGGCTTCGGCAACCTTCTTGGAATCAATAATGCCTTCGTACTTGGACCAGGAATCGAGCGGGTGGATTGCCGGGAAGCGGCGCTGGTCAGAACGTTCACGGGAAAGGCCGAGGAATGCGCCCACCACCTTAAGGGTTGCCTGGGTCACCGGTTCTTCGAAGTTACCACCTGCCGGAGACACGGAACCGCAAATCGTCACGGAGCCGGTCGAACCGTCCTTGAGGCGGACAACGCCACCGCGTTCGTAGAAGGATGCAATCACCGATTCGAGGTAAGCAGGGAATGCTTCTTCGCCCGGAATTTCTTCCAAACGGCCACTCATTTCACGGAGAGCCTGAGCCCAACGAGAAGTAGAGTCTGCGAGGAGGAGCACGTTGAGGCCCATCTGACGGTAGTATTCAGCGAGCGTCACGCCGGTATAAACGGAAGCTTCACGAGCTGCCACCGGCATCGAAGACGTGTTACAAATGATAAGCGTACGTTCCATCAAGGACTTACCCGTACGCGGGTCAATCAATTCCGGGAATTCGCGAAGGGTTTCCACCACTTCACCAGCACGTTCACCGCAAGCGGCCAAAATCACGATGTCCACGTCGGCATAACGGCTCATAAGCTGCTGGAGCACGGTCTTACCGGCACCGAACGGGCCCGGCGTACAGAACGTACCGCCCTGCATCACAGGGAAGAACGTATCGATAATGCGCTGCTGCATAGTGAGCGGCTTGGAGGGGCGCAAGCGTTCTTCGTAGGCCTTGATCGGCATTTTCACCGGCCAGGTCTGCACCATCGTCACATCGACAGTTTCGCCCTTATCATTCTTGAGCTTTGCGACAACATCTTCGACAACGCGGTCACCGGCAGTCGTGATGTAATCCACAGTCCACTTGCCAAGGAGCTTGAACGGCACCATGATGCGGTGCGAGAAAACACCTTCGGGAACCGTACCGAGCGTATCACCAGCGACAACCACATCGCCAGCCTTAGCGACCGGAGTAAAAGCCCACTTCTTGTCACGCGGGAGAGCCTTCAAGTACTTACCGCGCTGGAGGAAGAAGCCGCATTCGTCAGCGAGCTTCGGCAGCGGGTTCTGAAGACCATCAAAAACTTGAGTAAGGAGACCCGGACCAAGTTCAACAGAAAGGAGTTCACCCGTAAATTCGACTTCGTCGCCAGCCTTGAGGCCAGTCGTATCTTCGAACACCTGGAGTTCAGCGTAATCACCACGAATACGAATCACTTCGCTCTTAAGAGGGATGATTTCTGTCTTACCTGCTTCGTTCTTCGAAATGAGCTTTGCATAAGCCACTTCGTTCTGGGAAACGGCGCTTTCAAACTTGACACGAATCAGGTTTCCGTTCACGCCGGTTATTTTTCCGATACTAGCCATTGAAAATGGACCTCCACTCATTCCTGCCTGTATGCAGGATCGTTTTCATTAATAATATTGATGACGGCCTTGTCGCCTGCGATATCGTTCAAACGAGCCCAACGCTCGCAGATTCTAAGCTTAATCGCATAGGCGTAGACGTGCTTGATGGTCCCCTCGCCTACACCGGCAAGGCTATCCACAAGCCAAAAACGGGCGCGGTCGATATCCTGCTCCTTTTCAAGCGGATTTGACTTCATGAACGCGTCCTGGATCATCTTCGCAAAGGTGACGTCATAACCAGAGAATGAACGTTCCGCAAAACGCACTTCAGGGCCCCACGCCTGGGCGCGGAGCCTACCTGAAACGTTTCTCATCTGGGTTTCGCGGGACTGGTATTCCCTAACAAATTCATCATCGCTCTCTTCGCCCGCTAAAAGGGCGTCGAGCGCTTCGAGTTCTGGGGCATCCAGCACACCTTCGCAACGGCCACGAAACTCGGCCATGCTAAGGGGCGGAACGTCGCCCAGTTCAAGCATCGGAAGCGATGCCATCAAATATGCTGGACTGCTCATTGGACCGCCTTATTTGCCCTGGGCGGCCTTGTTTACAATCTTTGCAAGTTGCGGTCTGAGCAAGGCAGAAAGAGATTCCGCCATTGCCTGTTCTGTAAATTCGTGGCTGACCTTACCGCCGTCGAGTTTGACGCGGAAGCCGAACTTGACGCCCTTGTCGCTTTCTACCTTGACGCCAGCCTTGAGCTGCTTTGCAAACTCGCCCATCACAAAGCCCGTGAGAGCCTTGGCATCAGCTTCGGAGAAGTTGATTTCGATATCGGAGGTGTAGCTCTTTGCAACCGTAAGGAGCATGTTCTTCACGGTAGATTCATCGAGAGACTTGTCAATCTGGAGGCTGAGAAGATCAAGAATCATCTTTTCGAGGTTCTTGCCCACCGAGAGGAGCAAATCGCGAGCGGACTGTTCCAAAGTGCGTTCGCTGCGTTCTGTAAATGCTTGTGCTTCCTTGTCGGCGTTTTCGAGTTTTGCTTTGGCTTCGTCTTCGGCGGCTTTGACAATTTCAGCTGCCTTATCCTTTGCCTTAGAAATAATATCTGCTGCTGCGAGTTCAGCCTTTTCAACAGCATCCTTCTGGATGCGTTCCATAAGGGCTTGCAAATCTTCTGCCATTTAAATCTCCAAATTGAACCAAAACACCCCTTTTAAGGGCATTTTTATTAAACACAGAAAAGAATATACAAGTAAAATTTTAAAAAAGACAAGAAAATCGTCAAAAAATTGCGAAAATATTGTTTACTTGCGAAAAAGGGCGATAAAAAGACCAAAAGGAGCGACAAAAGGAAAAACACAATACTTGCAAAATCCATGCCGCAACGTCAAATTTTACACCAGATGTATGGAATTTACACGCCCCGTAAGGAATGTTACAGGGGGTGTAAGTGAGGTCAAAAACCGGAGAAAATGCGGTCAGTGGTTTCGCAGGCTCTTCAGATAATCCTCGACATTCAAATAACGGATTTCGCCAAAAGTTCCCGCATTTCCACGGTAAATCACGTTCTTGCTAAGAATTTTTCCGTAACGCAATTCCGTATCCGCGCATTTCTTAGGATCAAGCAAATGGCGGCACTGTTCCTTTGCCATTTGACCACTATACTTAATCTCGTAAATTTCACAACAAGCATTACATGGGTCAAAAACAACCATATCGAACTCCCCGACTGCAAACTGCAATTGAAAAACTTGCATATCAGGTCGAGCCATTTTCGTTTCTAGCAAGACAATTTCTTCCATCATACGTCCACGAATTTCATCGAGGATCCGTTTCTCGATAGACATGCGTTCGACAATTGAGATGTCTCTAAAAGTTTCATCAAGCAACAGACTCCGAATCAGTGCCGAGGCTTGAGCAAACCGAAGCCCCGGCTGCGAAAGAACCGTCCGAGAACGCTGTTCATTCAAGCTAGACATGTTGACAACATCTATATCGCAAGTAAGGTCAAGCAAATCCAAATATTCCTTGATTTCGGCCCTGTGCGATTCACTTATGGCAACAGACTGTTCCTCCCTGTCCTTGATCAGCAATAGTTCTTTTAACCGTTTTGTAACAGAATCACCGGACTTAAAATTCCGGGTTAAAACGTCAATGGTAAACCGGTGATTTCCATCCTCCACAACGCGGTTGATGGCGCTCGTCAATTCACCCGCATTGTAGAGTTCTTGCAACGAACGAAAATGCCCCTCATGCTGGTAGCATTTTAGCGAATGCTGGATATTGCGAGCAATCGCAGAATCCACATACTCGTCAGCACCTTTCTTTGTAGCGAAGGTAAATCTATCTGTATTGTAATTACTCCCACCCATGCTCATGGTGCCCCCAAACTCAATAAATCGATCTATTCCGACCACACCAAGAACATTTTCAAATTCACGATAAGGAATGAATGTTGTATGCAGCAAAAAGCAACGGTCATAAAGTTGTTCATCCTCAGAAAACACAAAACCCAAAGAATCCGTTCCCGAAAGCACAATTTTCATTCCGCTTGCAGCAAAAATATCGGAAAAAAGTGCGGCCCCCTCGATAAAATCTTGAAGCATAGTCACTTCATCCACAAAGACATAGCGATAGCCCAACGATTCCAGCAACTTAAGATCGTGATTGACTTCGGCCAACGAATGACGAGAACTCAGCTGAACAAACGCCGTCTTCATCTGCATTTCTGACGACATTTCACCGATAAGCTGACGGACTAGAGTCGTCTTTCCCGTGCGACGAAGCCCATAGAGAATCATAACACGGTCGTTACTTTCACCATAGACATAATCATGAAGGACGCTAAAAATTTCACGTTTTTTCCACTTCATCACAGAAGCATAGAAACGCGTCAACTGCGACCCGATTTTCACATCAGTCTTGAACTGGGGAGCCACAGAATAAACAGCAGAACGCTCCGCAGCAATTTTTGCGGAAAGTTCCAAGAACTCGTCATCCTTCACACGACGGCTATGCTGTTTTCCGTTTTCAGTCCACTGGTAGTATTATGCATAACGCTTGCCGTTAATCGTCTTGTAGGTAATACCGCCCATGCTCACCTCGCCCGTTTAACTTAAATTCAACTTATTAAGTTAAAAAAGTCAATAGAGGACATCATGGAACCCTACCGTCCATTCGTTGACCATGTCGTTTTTCAATTGTCCTTACAAAAGAAAAAGAATCTTGACAAAGAGACAAAACACAAGTTCATGGAACTATACTATACCGAGGTTCCCTTTGGGGAACAGAGGGTGCAACTAGGCACATGTTTAACCTACACGACTGCATCCGTCGTCAAAATTTTTCATGGGCGAAACCAAGAACATTTCATACCCGAGGTTATCATGTAGGTTGTAACAATTTTCGATTTTCCGAGGCACTGCAAAAGCGGCAGACATAACATGGCCTTGTTCATCAAGGAATTGGAAAAAGAAGGTTTCAGCAAGGTACAACGCGGAATGTACGTGCGATACTGCACCACAGCTGACAACGGCAGGACTCACCGTAGACGTATTGCCAATGTAATCGAACCACGCTCAACGGTATGCATCCTGAGTATCACGGACAGGGAATTTGCCGAAATATACAGCCACTTCGGCAACACCAAGGCTCCGAAAAAATGGCCAAAATCACAGGATTGACGCAAAATGCGTCCGCAGGCTGCGTTCGGTCCTATATTTAAAAGAAACGAAAATCACTCCTTCATTAGTCTATTTTTAGAAATGGGTAGGAGATGGGCAACCCGAGCGCTCGGTAGCGCCAGACGCA
>CADAWC010000071.1 GCA_902791475.1 Fibrobacter succinogenes | reverse complement strand
TGGAACGACGGCGAAATAGACGATGTTTGTGATGCTCCCGTGCGTGATGGAGTTCGAGAACCCGCAGAAAGTATCTCCATCAAAAAATGCCCAAAATTCCCGCTTGATTTTATCGTCGAGTAAATGCTTTATCGGGATGCGCTCGTTCGCCGGAAACGCCGATTCGTACAGCGCCTTGACCTGCGGAAACCAGGGGGCATCTCTTGTGACATCGAAAAACTGGAGCATAGGAATTATTAATTGGAGCAACCTTTTGTCGGGTTGATTTTTGAATCGTTTACAAGACTCGCGATTTTTTTTGCTAAACGCTGGGCGTTGGGATGATATTCATCAATGTCTGGAAGTTTCAATATTATCGTTGTTGCGTTTTTATTATTGGCAAGTTCAACAAATGCGAATGGATGGAAACATAGGTCTCCTACCCAGGTGTATTCAATTTCCGGTTGATAATAGGTGATTTCTTCAATAATGTCTTGAACTAAGTCACGCGGCAAGTCGTTGCGATAACAAGAATCTTTTTGCGATTTTTCGCTGCTTATAATTTCACTGCTTATATAACGGAGTTCTGTTGCTTTTAGAGTTATAGAATCTTTATATACGGCTATATTCGCTGTGAACTCATCTTCTCCGTTTTGTATAGATGCGAATATATTGATGTCGCTATTTTTATCGGCTTCAGGATGGTTCGAGTAAAAATCGTTTATGGATAGTTCAAACCGTTCCGTTTGAAAAACGTATCCAAACGCTCGATTGTATAGAAATTCAGATCCTGACAGAATTAGGAAAAACGTAATAAATGAAATGGTGAGATAACAGGTCTTTTGCTTTTTTGTTTTTTGGCTTGTGGTGAGGTCAAATGTTGATAAAGGAAAAATAGCTATGAGTAGCCAGCAAATACACCATGCAAAAATATAGGGTCGCTGTGTAGAATCCTGCTCGTTGATTGCGTATATTACGGATATCGAAAGTGAGATGACTGTGAAAATTGTGAGTAGAATTGATACGGTTTTCCCTGCAATGAACATTGCCCTGGGATGCTTGGTCGAAATGTTGGCGAAAATGCCTAATAGCAAAGGAATTATTGCAAAAATGATAATAAGTACAATCTTTGCAATAATCGCGAATAACGGTTCTGTTGGTTCCATAGCTTTAAAAATACCTTTTTTGCGGTGAGAAAGGTATATTTACCAACATGAAATCGTTTGAAAATAAAGTGGTCGTGGTGACGGGCGGTGCCCACGGGATTGGCGCTACCGTCGTGAGTGAATTCGAGAAAGAGGGGGCGAAGGTCGCGTATATCGACATCCGCGAGAATCCTTGCTTTGTGGGGGACCTTTCCAAGAAGGATGTTCTTGAAAAATTTGCGCAGTTCGTCATCGAAAAGTATGGGCACGTGGATGTGCTGGTGAACAACGCGCTCCCGCTGATGAAGGGCATTGACGAGTGCAGTTACGAGGAATTCAGCTACGCGCTGGCGGTCGGCGTGACGGCCCCGTTCTACCTCGCGAAACTTTTCGCACCGCATTTCGCGAAGGGCGCGAGCATTATAAACATTTCTTCGAGTCGCGACCGCATGAGCCAACCGCAAACAGAAAGCTATACGGCGGCGAAGGGCGGAATTGCAGCCCTTACCCATGCGCTTGCCGTGAGTTTTGCGGGCCGCGTCCGCGTGAATTCCATTTCACCGGGCTGGATCGATACGGATTTCAAGGTCTACGAAGGCCCCGATGCTACGCAGCAGCCCGCAGGCCGCGTCGGGAACCCCTTGGACATCGCGAACATGGTGCTTTACCTCGCGAGCGACAAGGCCGGCTTCATCACCGGCGAAAACATCTGTATCGACGGCGGCATGACCCGCCAGATGATTTACCACAACGACTGCGGCTGGAAATTTGAAGGCTAAAATGCGGAAAATGCGGAAGAACTTGCGTTATTCGTATGAAAAATGCAGAAACTATTGCAAAATTGATATGAATAATGTAGATTTTGGAGCGTGGAACGCGAAATACTGAAAAATTTCATAGAATGGATGTCTGAGCCAGGGCGTAAGCCGCTGGTGGTGACCGGGGTACGTCAGTGCGGAAAAACCTACGCAATCAAGGTTTTTGGGAACCGTTTTTTTGAAAATCTGGCGTATTTCAATTTCGAAGGAAATACTGCCCTGCAGTCCATCTTCGAGTACGATTTCGATGTCTCTCGCATTGTGGTGGAACTGGAACGTTATTCCAGGCAGAAAATTACGGATGGGAAGACGCTTGTCTTTTTCGACGAAATCCAGGCGTGCCCCAAGGCCATAACGAGCCTGAAGTATTTCTGCGAAGATCGTTCCGGGCTTCATGTGATTGCTGCAGGATCTCTCTTGGGAGTGGTTATCCGCAAGTCGGAAATTTCTTTCCCCGTGGGGAAGGTGGAACGCCTGCAGATGTTCCCCATGAGTTTTGAGGAATTCTTGATGGCGATTGATGACGGCCGCTCTCTGCTCGAAGGTCTTTCGAACTATGACCTGCGTCGTGCGCTACCGGAAATGTACACGATTCCGCTACAGAATTATCTGAAACTTTATTATGTTGTCGGCGGTATGCCTGCTGCGGTAGCGTCGTTTGTACAGGAAAATGATTTTGAAAAAGTGGACCGAATCCTGAAAAACATTCTTTTGGATTATGGGGACGATTTTTCAAAGCATGCTCCTCCATCGGATATTCCGAAACTAGGGCTTATCTGGGATTCCGTTCCCAAACAACTGGCAAAGGACAACAACAAGTTCATGTTCTCGCATGTGAAGGCGGGCAAGCGTGCTGCTGATTTGGAAGATGCGCTGCAATGGCTTTTTAATGCGGGACTTTTGCACAAACTAGAATGTGTGACGAATGCGGAACTGCCGCTATCGAACAATGCCAACGGCACGGTTTTCAAGGTCTATATGAGCGATGTCGGGTTGCTGCGCGTGAAGTCTGGAATTGACGCTAGCACGATTCTTGAAGAGGCACCGCTGTACGCAACTTTCAAGGGTGCGTTTACGGAAAACTATGTAATGAATGAACTTGTGAAGCAGGGGCTGCACCCTTATTTCTGGCGGTCCGAGAACAAGGCTGAACTCGATTTTCTGATTGAGATTAAAAACGAGTTGATGCCGATCGAAGTCAAGGCGGAAGAACACACGAAAGCGAAAAGCTATGGAGTCTTTTGCAAGAGATTTTCGCCTAAGAAAGGATTCGTACTTTCGCAAAAGAATATCGCCGTGACGAATGACGGACAAACGGAAACCTTGCATTTGCCGCTTTATCTATGCGGAAAGATGTTCCGTTGACCGTAATGGACGGCGGCGAACACTGGTTCCACACCGCCGAGCAGATGACTTTCTTGGACAGGTGGATTAGAACAGAGGTTTTATGAAGATGTTTCTTGAACAGTCGTTCACGAATTGTAAAATTATTTTGGCCCCCTTGCCACGGTTATAAAAAATAGGTACAATTTCTGCATCCCCGAACGCATCTCGTCTAAGGAAAGGCGAGGTGCGTTCTTTTTTTATCCTGAAATTTGGATTGAAGGGAACGCCTCTAACAATAAACTGGCCGCAAATGCGACCACAAAACGGAGGCTGTATGAATAACAACATCGAAAAATGCAAAGAGGATTTCCCGTTTAGGGTTATATCCGAAACACCGACTGGTGACGGCTTTGTTGATTGCGTATGGGAGATGCCTGAGTGGGTTGTCGAAAAACTTGAGGCTGAAGCAAAAAAGCGGGAAATTACGGTTTCTGAATTGGTAACGCTCATTCTTAAAGCTTGCTTGAAGGAGTACGACGAAAAAAAGAGATAAAACTTGACAAATAATCAAAAATTGATTATATTCAACTATGTACAATGTAACTATAACCAAAAGAGCGCAAAGAAGTGCTGCGACGATGCCGAAGGCTGTGCAAAATAAGCTTAAGGCTCTCGTCCAGTCACTCAAGGTCTCCGGGCCGATTCAACCATTGTTTTGGCATTACTCCAAGCTCGGAGGCGACAGGTACCATTGTCACCTGGCTCTTAACTGGGTGGCGTGCTGGACTTGTAGAGATGGCTCTATAGATATCGAGGTGTATTATGCTGGCAGTCGTGAAAAGGCCCCGTATTGAAATCAGGGCGAAACATATCCCCGCTCCGCTTGTCAGGTTCTTGAAGGACACCTATAAACCGGAGAATGTGATCGTCAGCGATGAAGATGTTGCCGTTCCTTTTGAGGAGTCGGAATGGTTCAAGTCTTTGGAGACGACGCCTGCAGAGATGATTGTTGCGAATAGGGATTTGCGCAACTGGTCGCAGGTGACTTTGGCCGAGAAACTTGGAATTCAGGTGCAAAATCTGTGCGCTATGGAAAATGGGCGCAGGACGGTTTCCCGCAAGATGGCCGTAAAACTCGGCAAAATCTTCGGAACGGATCCCGCTGCATTTTTTGATTTCGGGAAGTAGAGCGGCTTTGCCTCTAATAATTTAACTGCTCGCGCGGAGAGAAAGAAACGGCATGGAACGAACGGATGAGCGAAATTACGGAAAAAGATGTAAAAAGGCTTTGGGTTGAGAAAGACGCTGTTTGTGTCGAACTGAAAGACGGCCGAATCGGGCGGGAACTCATCCGCGATTACGAACCGCTGCGAAAGGCTACGCGAAAACAGCTGGAGAACTGCCGCATAGATTGCGATGGCGTGTGGTTTGACGATCTAGACGAGGGCCTAGAACTTTCGGGATTCTTTTCGGGTGAAAAAAACGAATCCCATTGGCCGCGTATTTTGGCTGTTCCCCGAACTTAACGCCTCGGCGTTTGCACGCCGATTGGGAATCCCTCAGCCCCTGTTCGCCGCATACATAAACGGAACGAAAAAGCCCTCTTCGGCAAGAAAGAAACTCATTGATGAGGAATTGCGCCGTATCGGCAGGGAGCTGCTGAAGACCGTGGCGTAGTGATGTGGGCGGCTTTTGTGTTAATGCTTTGGGGTGAAAATAAATTACATTTGCAAAGAATGAATTTTATTTGGAGGCGTTTATGAAGAAGTTTCTTGAACAGTCATCCTGGTGCCGTTGGTCCATGAGCTTGTCGAAAGGTGCAGCGATAGGATCCATGCTTATTATGGCGTTTGCTGTTGTCGGGTGCGATGACAGTTCGTCGGCATCTGCTGGGCCGAATGACGAACCGGGTGTTGAATCGTCTTCTTCGAGCAGTGGCAAGGTCACTGAGCCTGACGAAGTGACTTCGTCGAGTAGTGAAAAGGCGAAGTCTTCGTCAAGCGTCATTGCGAGTGAAACGAAGCAATCCAATTCTAGCAGTTCCGTGGATCCTATCAGTTCTTCGAGCCTCCAGGGTGACAAAAAGTCCAGCAGCAGTGGTGTGAAAGACACTTCGTCGAGTTCGCTAAAGTCGGAATCATCGTCTTCTGTTGGGGATTCGCAGTCGTCCAGCAGCAAGGACCCTGAGCTTGCCGAAGGGTTTCTCACGGACAACCGCGACGGCCAGACGTACAAGACGGTGACCATCGGCACGCAGACCTGGATGGCGGAAAATCTCAACTACGCCGACAGTGTAACGACCGCGAGTCTCAAGGGTAAATCCTGGTGCTACAACGACGTGGCCGCCAACTGCGACGTGGCCGGTCGCCTTTACACCTGGGCGGCGGCAATCGATTCGGTAAAGTTGGCTACCGATGCGGACAACCCGCTGGATTGCGGCTACGGCAGGGAATGTGGCCTTACGGGCAAGGTCCAGGGCATCTGTCCGAGCGGTTGGCATTTGCCAAGTTATGACGAATGGAATGCCCTTTTCACGGCTGTGGGCGGACAATTGAATGCGGGCAAGGTACTCAAGTCCCAGACCGGTTGGTATAGCAATGGAAACGGCACCGACGCCTTCGGTTTCTCCGCGTTGCCCGCCGGCAGCAGGTACGACTATGGCTACTTCAACTACGATGGCTACCACGCGTACTTCTGGAGTGCCACTGAGCTCTATACCGACCTCGCGTACCTCATGTACTTGTACTACTTCAACGAGTATGCGTACCTGGACTACGACTTTAAGGACTTCGGGTTTTCAGTTCGTTGTCTCCGGGACTAGCAGTGAGGCAAACGCGACACAGAAACGCAGGGACTCCAAAGGAGTCCCTTAATTGTTGTCATGTTTTTTAATCAGTTCCCAAAGGACAGATTTAGATATTCTGTAATGGCTGATTGAATATCTTGCAGACGTGAGTTTTGTTTGCGGATGAGTAGAAAGCAGATGTTTTCAAATTCCCTATCGCGAAGGGGAAGATCGATTATTTCTAGCTCACCATTGTTAGATTGCTTGAACCAAGAATTATGCTTTAACGAAAGAAACATCCTGTAGCGAGCTTGATGTTTATTGTCTGTAGTGTCTAGAATAATCAAAATCGCACATTCGGGTTGCTTGAAGAACAACTGGGAAAGTAATGCTGCTATAGTATTTTTCAGTTTCCCGTTAAACTTGTCATTTTTTACCGAATTTCGCTTAATGACTTCGATCCCGAAATCGTAGATTTTTAAACCCTTCAGGTTGATTATACTTGTTAAGTCCGAAAAGGTAACGAGATATTCGTTGCCATAATCTGTTGTAAATATATAACCGTTTGGAGCTTCGGTTAAACTATAGCGGCTTGACGAATTTAATGTGGTCATCGTTAAACGATTCTAACGACCCATATTCCTTAATATGGGCAGACATACGCTTCTTAGCGGCAATTACCTCGGGCAATTTGTCCATCAGCTTTTTAATGTCTTTTTTGATTTCTGTGTTCATATTAGATGACCTTCCATAAATATAAATAAATACCATGGACGAGTCAATGTCCTAAAAGTTGTTGAGTGTGCAAATCTACAATTAAAAATTGCAAAAAACGAGAACCCCCTTGTTTTTGCAATCAACTGTTTGCAGCTATCAACAGATTTTTTTGTTGTGTGTGGATATGTCGCACATTGTTGTCAGCAATTCACATGAAATGAACAGAGTATGTGAAAATAATTATATTTTCGCCAGAAAAATTAAGCCGTTAGGGCGAAGGTGTTTTTATGAAAAAGATTTTTGTGGCGCTTTGCATGGTGGCGTTCTTGGCGGCGTGTGATGATTCGTCGTCGGCATCGGCGGGGTCGAATGACGAACCGGGTGTTGAATCGTCTCCTTCGAGTAGTGGCAAGGCTGGTGAGCCTGCCGAACCAGCCGAAGTGATGTCATCTAGCAGTTCGAAGGCGAAGTCTTTGTCAAGCGACAATCAGAGTGATGCGAAACAATCCAGTTCTAGTGAAAAGTTTGGAATGTCAAGCTGTAGTACGGATGATGCTTCGTCGAGTTCGGTAAAGTTGAGATCTTCGTCTTCTGTCGAGACGCCTAATTCAAGTAGTAGCGAGTTAAGTGAGTCTAGTAGCAGTTCTGCGGGTAAGGCAAAGTCTTCGTCGAGTGTAGTAACTTTGGCAAATCCTTGTAAAACGGAAACCGAGGACAACTGCGAATATGGGACTGTGCTTGATGACCGCGATGGTCAAACTTACAAGACTGTAAAAATTGGTGATCAATGGTGGATGACCGAGAACCTGAACTATGCCTACACCGGCGTTCCCTTTGATAACGGCTTCTACACCTCCGATTCCACCAGTTGGTGCTACGACAACGACCCAACCAACTGTGCCAAGTACGGACGTCTTTATACCTGGGCTGCGGCCATGGACAGCGTGGGCGAATGGAGCACAAACGGCAAGGGCTGCGGCTTTATCGACTTTTACAAGACATACTCGACGACCTACCCAGTTCGAGGAGTTTGTCCCGAAGGCTGGCATTTGCCGACTCAAACGGAATGGAACACCCTGTTCACGGCGGTGGGCGGCCAATCAACTGCGGGGCAGAAGCTCAAAGCGGCATCAGGCTGGAATGCGTTTAGTAGCATCACCAATGAGGACACTTTCGGTTTCTCGGCGTTGCCTGCCGGCTACAGGGACGACTGTGGGGATTACTACGACGTGGGCTACGGCGCGTACTTCTGGAGTTCGACGGAGGGCAATAGTAGCCGCGCGTACCTCGTAAACTTGTTCTACGGCAACGACTACGCGGACCTGTACTACAACGGTAAGAACTACGGGCGCTCTGTCCGCTGTGTAAAGGACTAGGGCGCAGACATTTCCAAGCTCGGTCAGGAATTTTACCTGCCGGGCTTTTTTTATTGCTACATTTATACGGTAAATAGATTTAATGGAGGGCTCCATGAAACTCACGAAACTGTTTGTTGGTGCATTCGCCCTGTCTGCGATGCTTGTCGCCTGCGATAGTGACAGTGCTTCTGCCAAGGATACGGAATTGGAGGAGTTGTCTTCCTCCAGTGTCATTGCGAGCGAAGCGACGCAATCCTCTTCGACGATTTGTAATGACAGCTTGTCTTCCAGTGCCATAGAGAGTTCTTCTTCGAGTGCCATTGAGATTGCTTCGTCTTCTTCGACGATTCGCAATGACAATTCCTCCTCTTCGAGTGAAACGACGCAATCCAGCAGTTCTTCTGAAAACATAAGCGCTGGCAGTGTTTACGATGCAACCGCAAAAACGCTGACAGATTTACGCGACGGCAAGACCTACAAGACGGTGACCATCGGCGACCAGACCTGGATGGCGGAGAACCTGAACTACGAGACGGAGAACAGCTACTGTTATGATGACGATCCCTCCAACTGCTCCAAGTACGGTCGCCTGTACACCTGGGCGGCAGCAAAAACAGTTTGCCCCAGCGGTTGGCATTTGCCCAGCACAACTGAATTCAAGACCCTGTTCACGGCGGTGGGCGGCAGTTCCACAGCCGGTACGGTCCTCAAGTCCACCGGCGGCTGGTATAATGACGGCAACGGCACGGATGCTTTCGGTTTCTCGGCGTTGCCTGCCGGCAACAGGCGCAACAATGGGTATTACAACGACGAGGGCAACTACGCTTACTTCTGGAGTTCTAAGGAGTACGATAGCAGCAACGCGTACCGCATGTACTTGTACTACAATCACGACAACGCGTACCTGAGCTACTGCAGTAAGGACTACGGGTTTTCTGTTCGTTGTGTAAAGGACTAGCAGTGAGGCGAATCCTGCACGGAAATGCTTGCATTTCTGCATTACCGAGCCGAACGGCGAGGGACTACATAGTAGTCCCCTAGCAGGGCGAAAGGATTGCTTCACCCCTGTTCGGGGTTCGCAATGACGTAATTCGGGGTTTTAGGGGCGGAGCCCCTAGGCGTGGGGGTGTATGGAAGACGCGGCGTGCCGCGGCTGGAGTCAGGGGGAGACTTCCCCCTTCCTAATTCAGATTTGTGAGTTCGGATTTCAGAGTTGAATTTTTGAAAAATTTGAACTTCGAATGCCGAAGTTTTATGATAGTAGGCTGTAAAATCCGAAAATAACTCCGAATTCCGAAATCTGAATTCCGAATTTACTACATTTCCCCTCGGAACAATTTTATTTAACAGAGGTTCAAAAAATGAATTATTTCAATTCTATCCCTATGCGTCGCCAACTCGAAGAAATTGGCCACTGCCGTTTCATGG
>CADAWC010000070.1 GCA_902791475.1 Fibrobacter succinogenes | reverse complement strand
TATAGGTGCAGGTTCCCGGTGGTGCGGGGGCCTGTAATTCAAAAAAAAGGATTGGATGATGAAAAAGTTGTGGATGTTTGGGCTTTCGCTCGCGCTTGGAGTGGGCATGTCGCAGGCTGCGCGACAGATGGAATGGCTGAATCGCGGCTTGGTCGCTGTCAAGACGACTAACGGAGTTTTCCTCAGTTGGCGAGTTCTCGGAACAGACGGTAATACGACCGGTTTTAACCTATATCGCGATGGCGAGAAAATCGCGAGCCTCAGCGGGACACAGGCGAGCAACTATACCGACGCGAAAGGGACAACCTCGAGCAGGTATTCCGTAAAGGCTGTTGTCGGCGGCAAAGAAATAGCGGCTGACGCTGCAGTTTCTGTTTGGAGTAATCAATATCTGACCGTAAATCTTGACCGTCCGAATGCCGGAAGCGATTACACCTACAGCCCGAACGATATCGCAGTAGGCGATGTGGATGGCGACGGAGAATTCGAACTTATTCTCAAGTGGGATCCAAGCAATTCTAAAGACAATTCGCAGAAGGGCAAAACCGGCAACGTCATTATTGATTGTTACAAAATAAACGGCAAAAAACTTTGGCGCATCGATCTCGGCGTAAACATTCGCGCAGGGGCTCACTACACGCAGATGCTCGTAGGCGACTATGATGGCGATGGCAAAGCAGAAGTTGCGGTGAAAACAGCCCCCGGAACAAAAGACTGCAGCGGCAATTATTTGTCACTCGGTTCTGCAAAAGGCGCAGACCACAGCAAGGATTACAGAAACTCGAACGGCTATATTCTTTCGGGACCTGAATGGCTCACGATTTTCAACGGCGAAACCGGTAAGGAAATGGCGACGGTCGATTACAACCCCGGCCGTGGCACCGTCAAAAGCTGGGGCGATAGCTACGGCAACCGCGTTGACAGATTCCTCGCAACAAATGCGTACCTTGATGGCAAAAAGCCAAGCATGGTTTTCCAGCGTGGCTACTACACCCGAATGGCAATTACCGCCTACGATTGGGATGGCAAGACACTTTCACAACGCTGGTATTACAACGCAGCCACGAGCGGACAGGAATGTTACGGGCAAGGCAATCACAACATTTCCGCAGGCGATGTGGATGGCGACGGCTTTGATGAAATTATTGAAGGAAGTTGCGCCGTTGACCACGATGGAAAATTCATGTACCGCACAGGCAAGGGCCACGGCGATGCGATGCACTTGAGCGATCTCGACCCCGATAATCCCGGTCTTGAAGTTTGGCAAGTTCACGAAGAAAAGCCCTACGGCTACGATTTGCACGATGCCCGTACCGGCAAGCTACTTTTTAGCGAAACGAGCTCCGGGGACAACGGGCGCGGCGTCGCAGGTGACGTAGATTCACTAAACCGCGGACATGAACTTTGGTCTGCCGCAAACTGGAACACCTATACCGTAAAAGGAAAAATTTGGAAAGCAGACAAGCGCCCCGCTTATAACTTCCGTATTTATTGGGATGGCGACTTGCTTGATGAACTGTTGGACAATACAACCACCAGCAAGTGGGACCATGCCAAGCAACAGAGCAATACGCTTTTTCAGATGCAGGGCAACAGCTGCAACACCACCAAGGCAACGCCGAACTTTAGCGGTGATATTTTAGGCGACTGGCGCGAAGAAGTCATTTTGCACGATGGCGCATCCAAGCTCTACATCTACACAACTACGATTCCAACAGAACATCGAATGTACACGCTTGCGCACGACCCGATTTACCGTCTCGGCATGAGCTGGCAAAACACCGCCTACAATCAACCTCCGCATTTGGGATTTTGGTTATACGGCAATAAGGACAAGTTCCCGACGCCTGACATTACGCTCGTCGGCGATCATACACCGAAACCCGCCGCGATTATCAAGCAGGGCGCAGGTTCCAGCAGCCAAGCCATTGCACTCGGGGATTCAATTGTTCCGTTCACTTTTGCAATCCAGAATGCCGATGGCGCAACTGTCGAAAACCTCCCTGCAGGCGTAACAGCCAAATGGAACGCACAGACAAATTCCCTATACTTCAGCGGAACGCCAACCGTCAGCGGAGAATTCACCTACACGATCACCACAAAGGGAGGCAACGCGGAATACGGCGAAGCAACCCGCAGCGGGAAATTTACCATTGACGATCCGAACGCTAAAACAACTTCGCTAAAGCCTAGTGCGAAAAGAGCTTTGCTGAACTGTTCTGGACACGTTTATGATTTGCGAGGACGTCTTGTGAAACAACGTAAACATAGAGGTTTTTATCTAACAAGATAACGAAAGCCAATCCAACACCCAACCCATCCTCCCCCCGACGAATGTCGAGGGGAGAACTTTTGTTAACTAGTATTTTTGCAAAGCCGACTCGTAACGGTTCACGCGTTCAGTAAGCCAGCTTTTGAGGCTTTGAACTTCGTCAATGTAACTGCGGACAGGTGTCCATTTTATCGCATCATTTTCAAGAGCCTTTTGTGTTTGCAACATATAATCGTCTAGCTTTGAAAATACATCAGCCAGAATACTTGTTTTAAGCTGACCCCAGCGAGCCTTGTAATCAGCCAGGAAATTTTCATTTGCAAACAAGTTTATAAAGAATCCGGAAACCGCCCGATTTCTATGTAAAATCCAGTCCTGATCAACAAAGTATTTCTTGGTATCTTCATCCCAGCTATAAGCAAACCCACCATCAAAATCCCATACAGGCCCCATGTGATACAAACCCGAAGAATCCTTATACAAATACATACTGCGCGGGGCTTCTAATTCAACATTGTGCGTCAATTCCTGCAAGATTAGAAAATCCATAAAGCTGCTGATATCCATGAGTTTTTGAACGCTGTCATAGTCGGAATTTGCAATGGCCTGTTCCAAAACTGCAAGGTTCGCAGATATGGTATCGATTTGCGTTGCGGTCACATTTTTAGGGTACTTGACGGCAACAGGCAACTTGTAAATTTTGCTATAGAAATTATTCGTGGCACTCGGCGAAAGTTCCGGTCCATCATCCTTGTCAAGACTCAGCAATACACCTCCATTACCCGTATTGACTCGCGATACCCCATGTTCAATTTGCTCGGTAAGTTGATAGACGCCCATATACTCGCCATTGATTTCAACTTCGACAAATCGGTTGGCGTTCACAAAAGCGAAGCTCCCCATGTAACGCGCCATATCAAAAGCAACCGCATTCATGAATTTGCTTTGATCGCGATAATTCGCAAGCAACACCCAATCTTTATTGGCAGGGAGTCCGAGAACAGAAGTCTTTGCATCAAGTTTGACGCGGTAAGGCTTTTTAGGATACCAGAGGCGCGTAGAATTTCCACGAGTTCGGATTTTACCACTTGCAGGGGCTAAATCCTCATAAATTCCGTTCCCAGCAATTTCAACAGAACAAAGAGCGTAGGCGCTATCGACATTTGCAGAATCATAAGTTATAATACGAATGTAAGGGACTCCGTTATTGGGAGGCGAAGGGAGAACCGAAGATGAGGATTGTACGGGAACCCGCGAAGATGACGATTGCGCGATTACCGATGAGGAGGACGACTGCGTGATTATTGACGAGGACTGTATAATCGACAAAGAAGATGAACTTTGCAAAAGTTCACTGGACGAACTCTGGGCTTCGCCGCCAAACGAAACGAGCGATTCGTTCGGCGAAATGAAATTCACCGATTCAGAGTTTCCACAAGCAAAAAGAAATAGCGGGAAAAGAAGGGCAACGCCCTTCGCAAAGTTACAAACATATCCCATAAACAACACCTCTAAAGGAAAATAGATTTTTTGTTGATTAAAACAAGGAATCTTGAAATTTTCCGTGTAAAAGGTGTTTAAATGGGCTTTCCTGCTTCTAATATACCTTCGCTTATTCCCTGTTGATGCGGAATGTCTTTTGCACGTTTTTGCCGTGGATGCGTACTAGACGACTATCCAAGCCAACATAAAGAACCAAATCTTTCGCCACAATAAACGACGCAACATCCTTGGTGGAGTTCTTGGAATTACAAGCCGTCACAATCTGCTCCGCACCCTTAACAGAATCGGGAACCTCCGTAAAAGTAAGGCAGCGTAGTCCACGGACAACCTTAATTTTCAAAAGCTCTACCCTCGATGTTGAATCGAGGGTATTTTTATATGCAACAGGGAGTATGTTATGGGATATTTTAAATCAATGTTGGTTTTGGGACTCGCTGCGCATACCTTCGCTAGTTCGCCAATCGTCAAAGTTGATTTTGACATGAGCGGACGTAATTCAAGCGAAGTAACCGAGCCGAATTATGTGCCGTGGGTGGTTTCGGGCGTCACATCCAAAGATACGACACTTTCGGGCGTAAAAATCAAGGTCGCCGGTAGCGGAAATCTCAAGGCGAACTGGTACAAGGCAGGAGTACAATCACCTTCCTATGCAAAACTAGTGTGCGATGGTGTGATGGTCGAAGGCGGCGGAAACATTACTCTCACGTTCTCGAATCTTGCAGCAGGGACGCACAGCCTCCTTTTGTACCTGAACAACGTCGATGGCGTTGCGGCAAGTAACAGCATTGATGTCTATGTGAACAATTCGAAGCAAGCCTCGGTCAAACCAACAAATCGAGCGCTTTCGACTTCCAAATCGGCAATCGCGTATGTAACTTTTTCAGTGAGCGGAACAAGCGTTTCAACGGCCGTAAAGCTAAACACAGGTACGATTACCCTGAACGGCTTTGAACTGAACGTGCCCAATGCGGCGGCGCAGGCAACTGGCCCTTCGCCTGCAGATTTGGATTATCACGCACCGCACGAAAACGGAGCCTTGACACTTTCATGGACGGCGGCGAAGTCGGCCGTAAAGCATCGCGTCTATTTTGGTACGGATTCTGCAACGGTTTTAAAGGCGACAGCCTCGACAGCCGACGTTTACAAAGGCGAGCAGACGGCAGCGACATACAAAGTTTCGGACACAAATCCATTGCAGACCTACTACTGGCGCGTAGATGAGGTCGATGCGAACGGAACGGTTACAGCAGGAAATGTTTGGTCTTTCAAGCCTGGGCGTTTAGCGTTTGATGGTGCCGAAGGCTATGGCCGCAATGCAGTCGGTGGACGCGGTGGAAAAGTCGTGTACGTAACAAACCTGAACGACGATGGAGCCGGCAGTTTGCGAGAGGCATGTACAGCAGATATCGGTCCACGAACCATCATGTTCAAAGTCGCAGGCGTAATACAACTTAAAAGTCGTTTGGTCTGCAATCAGGACTATGTGACGATTGCTGGACAGACAGCACCAGGCAAAGGAATTACGATAAAAAGCGCTCCCATCGGCTTTACGGGCAAGGATATGGTTATCCGCTTTATGCGCGTGCGCTTAGGTTACGGCTCAACTTACGATGGCATGGGCCTTACAGGCGGAGACCACAGCATCCTTGATCACGCAAGTATCAGCTGGACAATTGACGAAGCGTTCAGCAGTCGCGGCGGCAAAAACCTGACGCTACAGCGCACTTTGATTTCGGAAGCCTTGGATGTTGCTGACCACCAAAATTATGCAGCAGGAACAGGGCATGGATACGCAGCGACCATCGGCGGCGACATCGGGAGTTTCCACCACAACTTGCTGGCGCACAACGCAGGGCGCAACTGGAGTCTTGGCGGTGGGCTAGACGGTAACGGCTATTATGCAGGTCGCCTGGACATTTTTAACAACGTGGTCTACAATTGGAAAAGCCGCGTGACCGATGGCGGAGCGCACGAAGTAAACTTCGTCGGCAATTACTACAAGGAAGGCGCAGGCACAGCTCTTCACGGCTATACGTTGCGCGCCCAATTTGAAGGAACTGGCAAAGGTTCGCAAGCTTACTATTACCACAACAACATTTTGCAAGCTGCAAACGGTTCATTCACTTGCAATGGGAACAACGACAACTGCGGACGCGAATACACACTGAGCGGCGGGCAAGTTCTCGATTGGGAACCATGGAACAGCAAACCTTTCTTCGCCTCTTACGCCACTGTACAAAGCGCATCGGCAGCATACAAGGACGTGCTGAGCGATGTAGGCCAAACCATGCCCATTCTCGACAATCATGACCAGCGCATGATCAGGGAAACCAAAAACGGAACTTACAGCGTCGTGGGTTCAGTCGGCAAAACCAAGGGAATCCCTGACCGCGAAACGGACGCCGTTGACACAGCGAATATCAAGGGCTGGG
Organism: Fibrobacter succinogenes; assembly: GCA_902791475.1. Taxonomy (GTDB): domain Bacteria; phylum Fibrobacterota; class Fibrobacteria; order Fibrobacterales; family Fibrobacteraceae; genus Fibrobacter; species Fibrobacter succinogenes_J. The sequence goes on along the minus strand of CADAWC010000070.1, from coordinate 4,047 downwards.
AACCGTATCCGAGCACAAGCTGGGCAAACGATTACGACTCCGATCTCGATGGTCTCCCGGACTGGTGGGAAAATATGTACGGTTACAATCCGAAATCCAAGAGCGGTGACTTTAGCGACGCAAACAAAGACCGATTGGGTGACGGCTGGACTGAACTCGAACGTTATCTTGAATGGATGGCTCGCGCCCACTATACTTTTGCAAAAGGTGAAACCCAAGTCATAGACCTTGCTCAATTTACCAAGGGCTACGACAACGGCTCCTATACCGTGAACGCCCCGACAGGCGTTACCGCAACCGTGAGCGGATCCAAGCTTACCGTAAAACTCGCCAACAACTTCGGTGGCGTGGGCTACATCAAATTTACGCTCAAGGACAATGCTGGCGACACCTTTAGCCGCAACATCGGCGTGACGCAACAGCTCGCAATATCAACTATTGTTGCAGGAGACTCCACCGAAGCCGGCGATTCAACAACTACTTCAATTCAGAACCATCGCGCAAAGCTCCGCAATGATTTACGTCTGTTCCCTCGCAAACAAGGTTTCCACGACCTGAAAGGGCGTCACTATAGCAAACAAGTCCCGTACAGGGTGCTGTTCTAGTAAGCTCAATTCAAAGCCATTTTTACTACACATTGTACTACTTTTCATTCAAAATTATAGTATATTTTGTAGTATGAGCACTTTTGTGAACATTTATGACTTTACTCGGTTCCGCAAATACCTCGCCGAATACCAAGAACGTAGGCAAGCCGCAGAACCGACATTTTCGCGCACCGAATTTTGCAATTTACTAGGCCTCCCGAATACACGCAGCTATTTTAACGATGTGGTACAGGGTAAGCGCGTGACCGACAACATGCGCGAGCGTTTTATCAATGTCATCGGGCTAAAGGGCAACGAAGCCAAGTATTTTGAGGCGATGATCGATTTTGACCAGAGCAAAACAGCCGAGGTCCGCGAACAAGCCTTTGATGCGATGATGCACTTGAACAAGACGCCGCAAGCGATTGTGGATCCGGACAGCTACGAATTCTTTGGAAACTGGTACAACAGCACCGTCTATGCGATTCTCGAAGTGATGGATATTACGGACGACGTCTCTGAACTTGCCGCAAAAATATTCCCGCCGGTAAGCGAGAAAAAACTGCAAGCGAGCCTTGAGTTGATGAAAAAGATGTCGCTGATTCGCCGTGATGAACGCGGATTCTGGAAGCCAACCAAAGACAGTCTTGCCACAGTGCAACAAAGCAAGAGCCAAATGGTTTTACAGTTCCAAAAGCAATGTCTAGAACTTTCAAAACAGGCTTTGGAATCGGCAGGCAAGGAATCACGAGACATGACCACATTCACATTCTCGGTTTCCAAGAAAGCACAAAAGCAAGTCGAAGTTGCTGCAGAAAAATTCAAAGCTCAAATACGGCACATCGTAACTGCCGATAGCGAAAAGCCAGAAATCGTCGAACACATCAACCTGCATGTGTTCAGCAATATCCGCGAAGACGCGAGCAAAGCAAGCGACTACGACACCGCCGCAATCTCGGCAAATCAAAAGCGTCGTCCGTTTGAAAAAGACTTGGTTCAGGGAGGCTAACATGTTTTGGGAGTTTTTGGGAAATCGTAAGACCTGTTTAAAAAGCATTGTATTGGCGCTATCGGCGTCTTGCACACTATTGCTCATCGGTTGCGGAAATTCAGGATCCGACGCCGCTGGAATTTTCATTGAAACAAACACAGGCAACAAAGTCCTTATTGAAACGAATACCGGCAGTGGCATGGCTCGCGTCATGGTCATCGTCGATGATTTGCAAATTTCGGAAGGCGACACATTGCAACTTTCTCGCACCGTACGGGATACTGTTGGCGACACCATATTCACCACTACAGAATACCTAGAAGAAATAGCCGATAACGCAGACATTGTAATGGGATACGTAACCATCAACAATGTTCCAGTGCAGAATTACGACACTTTAACCATTGTACCCGTAAAAGGAAACGCCATTTCTATCGCTCTTAATTTGGACACCGAAGACGGCGAAACCTACCGCATCGACGACAAGGGTGTAACAACCATAATGGTTAAGGAAACGAAACGTTTTTATAGTTCCGATTATCCCGAGGATTCTACAAAAAACAAAATCAATCAAGTTTTCTTTGATACAAAATCGTTTGGTTTAAAAGGCGAAAGCTTTATATCATGCAACTGCAAAAAAGAAGTGTTTAGAGGCGATTCCCTCATTGTATACGATGCAGGTTTTGGTCTCCGCATTGAACCTTACGAAACAGACATGGGCATTGCATATTTTGGAATCTTCGATTCTGATTTAGATTTAACCTTGCAGGGTGGTAAAATTTGCGACTCCATTCTCGTCAAAACAGACGGAAGCAAGAAAACTATTCCCATCCATTTTGAGTTAGGCAACTGCCCTAATTATCTCATTGATTCCACAGGCGCAAAATGCGTCGATATATCAGAGAAAGAAGTAACCGAAGGGAACGCACGCGCCTATTTCGATTTCAGAGATCTCGATAGAAAAATCGGGGACACGCTGAAAATCAAAACAGTCTTGGACAGGACGCTAAAAAACAATACCGTCTATTCCACATTCGGCGTCATCAAACACGTGCTAGATTCTACTGATGCTGCAAACGGTTTAATTAAATTGGAAAATATGTCCGAAGCCCCCGAAGGTCCATGGAGTGTTTTCATCACAGACGAAGGTATGTTCTGGGCTGAATTTCCCCTTAAAAAAGATGAAACCGTATTTGCATTTGCCTCAAACTACACAAACGTTTCAGAAATAAGCGTAAAACTCCCCGACGGTTTCGAAGACCTATCTTCTGCAGACGAAACATTCAAAGACATGCCACTCCCCATCCGTTTGGAGAAACCTGCCGCAAGGCCATGCCTTGTCGATGCGAACCGAAACGTAATTGCGTTGGAAAAAAGTGATGGTGATTCCCTATTGTACTGGGGACGTTTAGACCAAGTTAATTTTAGTGCAGACGGTTCATTGAACTTTGACTTGTTAGACAGTTGCTATCGCGATAAAGGACCTGAAGTCGAACTTTCGCGCCGCACATTACATTTGGATAATGAAAAAGTTTCTGATGCAGCTTTCGCAAAATTTAAATCAAGCGAAATGAGGGCGGCTTTAGGTGGAGCTTTATGGACTGATTATACGGATACGTGGATGCTGGTCAATGATTTTGATCCATTTACAGAAAACGGCAGGCTGATGTCGGCGTCCATTTGGATTAAAGGTGATAGCGTTTCTCAAGCGACTTTACCCGAAGGTAAGAGCTACACTCGTTTGCTTTCTTGTAAAAAAGATAGTGTTGGATTTATTTTGCAACAACACGCCAATCAGGCTGGGGTGAACTTGCGCCTTGATACTCGCGCAAATGGCAAGGGCGTGTACAATTCAACTTATGGAAACGCGAGAATTCTTGATGGCGATTGGCATAATTATTCTTTTACCATTCGGGGCGATAGCGTGTTTACTTACGCCGATGGCGTCAAAATAGAAGTTGCAAAATTTGATTCTGGATTAGGTTTTTCGGCCTGCAAAAATCCAGCCATTGGCTATGAAAGAAATTTCGTAGGTGGAATGGATGAAATATTCTTCTTCGACGGTACGCAGAGCGTAAACTGGATGCGACTTTTTTACGCATTGCAAAAAAGAATCCTTGATAAAAATCAAGATTGAAGAGAATAAGCCCCTTCAAACGGGGCATTTTTTTTGCAAAAACAAGGAATCTGTAAAAACGACGCATTTACTTATTTTTTTTATTACAGGTATTGATTTTTCGAAAAATTATAGTACATTATTTAGTACATTTAAAGGAGTGTATTATGTTTGGTGTAATGGGATTAAATTCTCGCGGAGTGGTGTCCGCGGCAATTTTCACGCTCGCTTTTGCGGGCCAAGATGCGTTCGCTCAGTCGTGGTATGCAACTGACGTGCGCCAAGGGGGCCATGACCCTTCCATGTACAGGGACGAGAATGGCTACATCCTTATGTCCACGAATAACAACCTG
>CADAWC010000069.1 GCA_902791475.1 Fibrobacter succinogenes | reverse complement strand
CGGCGAACACGTTTACATCCCGTCCGTGATGGAACACGTGGAACTTGCCGGTGTCCACTCCGGTGACTCCGCCTGCATCATCCCGCCGGTGACCATCACGAAGGAAAACCTCGCGACCATCAAGGATTACACGAGAAAGATTGCCGAATCCCTCCACGTTTGCGGCCTCATGAACATGCAGTACGCTATCGAAGACGGCAAGGTGTTCGTGCTCGAAGCGAACCCGCGTGCTTCCCGTACCGTGCCTCTGGTTTCCAAGGTTTGCAACACGCAGATGGCCCGCCTCGCGACCCGCCTCATGCTCGGCGAAAAGCTCGAAGACCTGAAGCTCAAGGAAAAGAAGTTCAATCACCACGGCGTCAAGGAAGCTGTGTTCCCGTTCGATAAGTTCCCGCACGTCGACCCGGTTCTCGGCCCTGAAATGCGCTCCACCGGTGAAGTCCTCGGCCTTTCCGACGACTACGCCCTCGCCTATTACAAGGCAGAAGAAGCGGCTCAGTCGATTCTCCCGAGCGGAGGTTCCGTGCTCATCAGCCTTTCCGACAAGGTGAACCTTGCCGACCAGGCTATCGAAGTGGGCAAGGAATTCGAAAAGCTCGGCTTCAAGATCTACGCTACCGAAGGCACCGCCAAGTTCTACGAAAAGGCTGGCGTGAAGTGCGAAGAAGTGAACAAGATCAACGAAGGTCGTCCGAACATCCTCGACTTGATTCTGAACAAGCAGGTGAGCCTGATCATCAACACGCCGTGGGCAAAGCGCGACGCGATTGCTGACGAGAGCGCCATCCGCAAGGCCGCTATCAAGTACAAGGTTCCGTACATCACGACTCTCGCCGGTGCGAACATGACCGTGAAGGGCATCGCCGCCGCGAAGAAGGGTCACGGTGAAGTGAAGAGCCTTCAGGAATATCACGCTTCTATCGAAGAGATCTAAGACCTAACATGTCATTGCGAGGCTCCGCAAGGAGCCGCGGCAATTTCTGACCAGCGTGTCAAAACATTCAATGGACTGCAGAAATGCAGTCCTTTTTCTGTATATGGATTGAAAAAGGATACTCTTGAGTTATCGAAAATGACAAAAAGAAGGTATATTAAACTTACACATTGTGATTGAATTAGGAGTACATATGGCTTATCCGGTAGCAGAAGTATGGACCGTCTCGGGAAATTTGAACAAAGGTGGAGTCGCTTTTAGCGAGGGAAAAGTCTATGCCTACAATTACAAGAACGGAGAATTTAGCCAAATAGCCGAATCAGACATATCTGCCGACGGATCCTTTACGCTGACTTTTTCTAGATGGAACTTTCAGGAGGGCGATGAAGCTTTAGAGTACCCAACGCTTCAGGTTAGAGTATATGACTATCAGGGGAACCTTCTTTGGACATCAGGCACCTACAATCAGCCCGATTCCACATTGAACATCGGACCCATTGATATTCTAAAACCAGCGGCGCAAAACGGGGATTGTTCGGTATTTGGTACTGTTAAAAATGAGCAAGGCAATATCCTTTCCGGTTTGAAAGTGATTGCCTATTGTTTGCATTTTGAGGAAACTGTAGCAGCAACCAGCACAACTAGACGATTCAAAAAAATTGAACTGGGAACAATCGAAACGGATACGGATGGCAAATACGAAATCCGCTACAATTCTACATTGCTCCCTACAGGTCTTCTACTAGATTCTAAAGAAGATTATGGCAAGGATAAAGTGTCTCTCTATGCGGAAGTCTTTGAACTTGTCAATGGATCTTTTAAATCGCTCGCCATAGAGCATCTTGTATTCAATGGAAAGACCGACCAAGAAATAAATTTCATTCTAAAGAGTAAGCAAAAAACATTCAAATGTGAATTTGAAAAACTGGATGACCTGCTAAACATTTACCATGAGGCGGTATTCTCGGAATATGGTGGCTCCAGCTTGACAGAGAAAACTGCGGCCATTACGACATTCCTGAAATCGAATACGGCATTCCCATTAGTGGCAGGGCGCGAACGCCTGACCGAGTCCTTAGTCCATGCCTATTTCGTTGCCTATGGGCTTTATTACCAGCTTCTAAATAGATACAACACGGCAAATACCACCGAAAAATTCGAAGCACTCCAAGAAAACGAAGAAAAAAGATACTGGTGCGAAGTGTTTTTCGCCTTGGCTCTCCGCGAAGATATCTCGACACTATATCAAATCACAAAGCAGAAACCTACCACTTTGCAAAAGACCTTGTTTGGGGCTGTATCGGATGGGCTCATCTGCGTCGATACGAATAAGTTCCTGGAACTCTGGCAACAGTTGCTAAGCGAGGGTGTGTCTGCCGATGATGCGGAAAGTGAGGACACCTCTCTTTCCATCAACCAGCTGTTGTTTTTGTATCTGACGGGAGATTTGCCTATTGTGGAGAGTGATTCTCCCCGTTATTATTCCGAAATTTCAAAAGATAGTTTTTCTGATCCTCTTTTTGCAAAATTGCTGGATGCCTATTTCCATGTGGGGGCAAAGACGGATGCCTTGATAAAGGTCTTGCAAAAGAATGCATTGCCCGATGAAGCAGAGGAGCAAGCAGATTCCGAAGAGACCACTACAGATTCTGGTGAAACTTCGGTACAATCGGGGACGGACATCAAGAATCTGGTGGAATATCCGCGTCTTACCAATGTAGAAATTTCAAAATTAAAGACTGTTTTTGATTTGAATGATTTCTTTGAAAAATTTGCGGACGGCGTGGTTTGCACTTATCACTACGCATGCACTAAGAATGATTTCGAATTTGAACGGCTGGCGGATTTTGTCAGGCTATCCGAATCCGATTGGGTAAGCATCGTCGAAGCCGTCGCCACCAATTACGGTAAGCAGTTCGGGATACCCACCGAGGTCACGGTGGACGATGAAACCATAACGACTTACCCTCAGGCCTTGCCTCCTGAATTTCCCGGAACAAATACTTCGCTAAAGAAGACTATCTATGTTCGGAAACTAGCGGAACTCATCAAGACGTGGTTTCCGCAGCAGGCTTTACTCGTTGATTTGGAAAAGAAGTTCGATGACTTCATCGCTTCCGCTACGGCACAAATTGAAGAAACTGACGAAAATGCAGGAGAATCGGTCTCGGTTGAGCTTGATACAGAATTCGTTAATTTGATGCAAGACTGGAAAGATGTCTGCTTGATTTTGCAGGGGGCAGATTGGGAAGATTTCTCTCTGTCCAATACGGATTTGGGGGAATTCCTGAAAGCAAATACCGACATTTCCGTAAGCGATGATTCTAAGAAAAAAATTCAGCAACTCCAGCGTTTGTTCCACTTGACAGACAGTGCGATTGCAATAGCCTATTTGATTAAAGAAGGCTTTGATTCTGCATACAAAATAGCTTCAATGGATGAAGAATTATTTGTAGCTCGATATGGAAATGGAATTGGCAAAACCGAAGACGCTAAACAAATCCATCGCCTTGCAGAGAACTATGTTGTTGAAGCAACTTTAAATATACAGGCTTACGCATCTGATTCATCAACGGAAGATGATGAAACTCTGCCTTCGCTTCCTCGAACGGTTTCTGCCTCCGTGAAATTAGCGGCTCCTAAAAGAGCATCTTCTACAAATATTGCAAGCGAAAGGACGGCCACGCGGGATACGGTCAACTGGGCGAAACTTTTTGGCAAGATTAACTATGCCAAGGCAACGGAAGGTCAATCCGTATTAAGTGCTTCCGCATATTATATAGATCTTTTGAAATTCTTGAAAAAGAGCGGTGCCTACAACGCATTCACAAAACGCCGCCCCGATTACCTGAACTTGGAACTCACCAAGGCCAATGCGGAAATCCCCATGCCCACCATCGACTTGGGCATAGAACTGCTGGAAGCTCTTGTCGCTGGACCCGTCAGTGCAAGCACTGGTTTTGCCTACCCTGTCGCGAACAACAACCCGAAGGGCTCCACAGCCGAAGAACTCCGTGCGGAACCTTTGTCTTTCGATTATGCGATAGGTGATACGACAATAGAAAAAGCCGCCCTGCAAAAACTTTCGCAAAGCGTCTATCCCATTTCGCTCCCGCTGAACCTAGACCGCGAAAAGGTGAGGAAAATACTTTCTAACCTGTCGCTCCATTTTTACGACATAGCGGAATCCGCTGGAATCACGACAAGGGAACTTCGTTTGGATTCCACGCAGAGAGATTTGATTTCCACTACTCCATTGACTGAAATTCCAACATGGGAAATGTGGGGGCTTAATCAAAGTGGTAATCGAGTTTTGATGCCAAACAAGAACGATTATATAGCAGGTTCCTATATCAATGTTCTCTGCAACCTTTCAATTTTCTTGCAACGTTCTGGTTTGACGATTCAAGACCTGAATGTGATTCTTGAAGATAGTCATTTCCGTGAAGTCAAGTATAAGGCCAAGGATTCCGAATACTATCAGCTTGCGAATATTGACGGTTATCAATTTGTGGGAAGAAACACGGAATTTTCCGGTTGGGCTGACTTTTTCAAGAAGATTGCAATCCTGTTACATCGAAAAAATATTTTGGGCTGGGATTTGCAGGACTTGCTACTGACTTTTGATTTGAACATTGACCAGTTGGATGTCATTTGTGAAATGTGTTCCCGTTATGGTGTAACGGTACGGGAAGCCTATGTAATGGGCAATGCTGGGTTACTGTCGATCGATGTGCTGAATGAAATTTTCCAGTTGGCAACACCAATTGCCGAAAATGGCCAATTGACCCAAAGGGATTTTGTAAAAATTGCGAAAACAGGCTTTGGCATGGAAAAGGACGAAGCTATTGCAATTTACAAGTATGTCAAGAACGGTTTGTCTGACGAATCTGCTGTGAACCTGATGCAGGAATTTTATCGGTCGGTTCTCTTGCTAAAAACTTTTGGCATGTCGATTGACGCATTGTGGATTTTGAGAAGCAATGGCATTTTGAACGAAAATTTGAATGAAGATTTTGACGGCTTGACGGCACTTCGTAGGTTCGCTGATGAGTGGCGAATTATCAGCGGGACATCGATTAACGCGGATTTCTACATAAAGCTTTTGTCTTTTGTAACGGATGAAGAATTGACCGCAGCAGAAACATTTGCCGAGAACTTGGCAAGTTTTGAAGAGCAAGAAGCCGTTTCGGAAGATGACGAAAACGAATCAGGAGAGGATGGAGAACCCCCCACATTAAGTAATCTAGAATTATCGATATATGCGGAATTCGGCATTGCTGAGAATATGGGCGATGAGTTGATTTCAGAAGATGACCTGCTAGAATGGGATGCTTTTATTGAAGACGCACAAACATATGCTGCCAATTTGGTCCTCTGGAAACAGAAAAAACTTAGTGAAAAACCCAAATTGAATGACAAGTCATACGCTACATACGCGAATTTGACAAGAAGGGTCTCTGTATACAATTATACTCAGAATTATGTACAGGGAATAGACCTCCGAACGACAATTTTTGTCGATGACACGATGGCGGTTATTGAATATGAAAATCTCAAACCATTGATTTATGCAAACTATGTGACGGACAGACTGCTTTCGGGCGATTTCGATTTTATGTCCCTTGAAAATCGATATGCAAATGACAAGGAATCCCTGGCAGAGGAATTAGGTTTAGAAAAATCTGATTTGGAAGAATTATATGATTGTGGTGGCAAGACCTTTGAAAATTCACTAGAAAAGTGGCTCTGCATTGCCCGCTATTATGAACTTTATTCCAAAACGCATTTGTCGCCGAAGCAATTAAATCATCTTCTAGATGAAGATGATACAGAATACCTTGAAAATGAACAGGTCGCATACAAGGCTGTGGTAAGAAGTTTGGAAATGTCTGTCAAGGATCACACCAAGACTTCCGAATGGCTTAAGTTTGCTCAGGAAATGAACGATGATTTGCGCAAGAAAAAGCGCGATGCCCTTGCCGCTTATGTTTGCTGGGAATCCTGTTCCAACAAGGACGAGGCGAACAGATACCCGCAACAGTTCGTTGACGAAAGCGACATTTATTCGTACTACTTGATGGATGTGAAGATGGAACCGGATATGACCATTTCGCGTATTGTCCAGGCATCCGCATCGATTCAGTTGTTTGTGCAACGTGCCGAGTTGGGACTAGAAGGATATGGGATCCTCAATGATGGGCAACGTGGCGAGTGGGAATGGATGAAGAACTATCGTGTGTGGGAAGCTGCCCGCAAAGTGTTCCTCTATCCTGAAAATTGGATTCAGTCCGATTTGCGCGATGACAAGACTCCTTTCTTCGAAGAACTGGAAGAGCGTATTCAGGAATTTTCTGACGACCATACAAGCCTTGAAAATGCCCTTTTTGAATATCTTGAAAAAATCCGTGAAGTATCGAACATCGAAATTATTGGGGCGACCAAAGAAAATGGGGGCGATGAAGGAGGAATCCTTTACACCTTGCACATCATCGGTCGTACTCAAGGTGAACCCCATACCTATTACTATCGCAAATACAAGGCGAAGGCAATCCTTTCTGGCGAATGGACTCCGTGGGAACGCCTCGATGTGGATATCCCGTCGGAATCGGTTGTTCCGGCCATTGTAAAGCAGCGACTATATTTGCTTTGGCCGCAAATTACATTGGGCCAGCGTAACATAGAAGCGGCATCCGATGGCGGCCTTGAAACGATTGAATACTATGCTCGTATTCAAATATGCTGGACAAGTTATACAGGGACAAAATGGACGGGAACCCGTATGTCAAAGAACGCCCTGTTCGATGCATCGACAAACCAGCTTGATTTTACTCTTGGAGATAATGAAAGCATTGAGGACAGATACAGTCTAAAAACAAGTGCTTCTGACGATTCCATTGCTGTGTCCATTGTGAAAACCAGCTATCATTACCAGGAATTTGAAGAGGTTGTCGGTTCCACCGAAGTGATGGAGGGGCAATCCAAGACAAAAAAGATTACAAAACGGACATACGATTACACAAGGCAGTTCTTCCGTAGGATTGCAACGATAACAGTCGGTGCTGACGAGAGCGATTCCATTTCAATAGATTATGATTCCTCCGAAAAGGTAATCTATGATTATGCCCCGGAAAGAACGAAACTGGTTCATGGAGTTTTCAAGGAAGAAGAAGAGTTTACTTGCGGAAATAAAGGTCTTTATTATCCCGAGGACAATGCCGTCTTGAATTATACTCCCGGCTTGTTCAGGATAGTTTCGACGAACCTTTCGATGATTCCGCTGGACGGAGAGGACAAAATAGAAGATTTGCCGTTCTTCTATATGGATGGACGGCGTACATTCTTTGTCCAGCCTGTTCCGAAGGATGGCAATGTAAATCAAGAACAGAAAAATTTCAAGTTCGAGTTGATTTCCCATTCGTTGGTCGATGAATTTTACAAGCGTTATCGGGATGGCGGCACCAAGTGGCTTTATACCCGCGAAACGCAGGCTTTGCCCATTTCAGATAGCTACTACTATTCTTATTCCTACTACAACTACTATTTCAGCGTCTATTTCGGCTATTATATGGCAGGAGACTGGCAGTCGTGGGATTTGGGGCAGAACATATTCCGTTTCAATTATCGCCCCGACAAGAAGGGGGTGGATGGCCCCTACCCTGCACCCATGGTGGATTTCGTGTGGGGCGGTGCGAATGCGATGTACAACTGGGAGCTGTTCTTCTATGTCCCGATGCTCATTGCCGAAAAGATGATTGCGGAACAGAGTTACGAAGAAGCTTTGCTGTGGCTGCAACTGGTATTTGATCCTAGAGAAAATTTCTCTGCGTATGAAAAGACAAAACGTTTCATCAAGGATTTGCCGAAGGGTGCCAGATACTGGAGATTCCTGCCGTTCTTTGCCAACAAGGACGCGGACAAGTCCATCTTGCAGATGCTAGGCCTTCCGACTAATCGCGATAAGTTGCCCGACCGTACGGCACTTTCTTCCCTTGTCGATAAGTGGAAGAACGACCCCTTCAACCCACATCTGATTGCACGTTATCGCAACGTGGCGTACCAGAAATACGTGGTGATGAAATACCTGGACACCCTTATTGGATGGGGCGATTTGGAGTTCACCAAGGATACTACGGAATCCGTGAATCTGGCAATACAATTCTACTTGCTGGCTGCGGAACTGCTTGGAGCCAAAAACGCGGAAGCGCCGGAACCTGAGCCTTCCGCACCGCTTACCGCGAATGACTTGTTGTCGAATACGGATGACCTTGGCAATGCTTTCATTGAATATGAAAATTCGGCTCTTATTGGCCGGGACAGGGCGAAGGCTGTCAATGCAAGGTCCATGGATGCCAGGGCGCGCCGAACGGGGAACATTGTGGAATCCATGTTCTATTTCACCGTGCCGAGAAACGACACCCTGTTTTCGTATTGGGATAAAATTGCCGATAGGCTCTATAAGATTCGCAACAGCCTGAACATCGAAGGTGTCAAGCGGACGCTTTCCCTGTTCGCACCACCCATTGATCCGGGAATGCTCGTGAAAGCTAGGGCGATGGGATTATCTGTGGATTCTATTCTGAATTCTACAAACGACAAGCGTTCCATTTATCGGTTCCGTGTGATAGTCAAACTTGCCGTCGATATGGCAAAGGATGCCGCGGAAATGGGGCGTAACCTGCTTGCCATCCTTGAAAAGAAGGATGCGGAGCAACTGCAGGTGTTCAAGGCCAAGTGCGACAAGGCGGTAATTGCCGAAAGCAAGGCCGTCCACGAGATGGAAGTCAAGTCTCTGGAGGCGGAAAAAGTCCGCCTTGAAGAAAAGAAAACGGCAAAGAAGAGTACATCCAAGAAGAAAAAGGCGATGCACCTTGTTTCGACGGCAGAAAAGAAGTATCAGAAGCTGATGGACAAGGTCGCGAAAATCCAGGAAATTGTCGAAAAGGTCCGCAATGCGGCCTCCGCCACGTTCAAGATTCCTGATTTCAAGTTCGGCGCCGTCACGAATATGTTCGGTGGTCCGCGATTTGACATGGAATCCATCGGCGGAACAAAGCTAGCCGAGAATTTAGTGAGTGCAGCCGAAAGCTATGCGTCGCGATTCGCACAAAGACAGCTCGATGCCGCCAAGACAAAGTTGCAAGCCGAACTGGAACGTCGCAAGAAGGAATGGCTTGTTGAAGATGAAGTTGCCGATGCCGAAGTTGTCGAAGTCGAAAAACAGGAGGTCGTAAATGAAATCAAGACACAACAGGTCGAGAAAAAACAGAAAAACATTGAGAATGAGATTCTGAGATCGGAAGAAATTTACGATGTTTTGAGCGAAAAGTTTACGAACAATGACTTGTACGTTTGGCTCGAAAAGGAACTGGGCAAGGTCTTTAGGCAGTATGTTAATCTGTTGATTGATGTTGCCAAGATGGCGGAAAGGGCATACCATTTTGAAATAGATGGAACTACAGATACTGTTTCAGAATTTATTGGAAACAATTATTGGGATTCTTTCTATAAGGGTCTTCTTGCTCCAGAAAGGATTTTGTTGGATTTGAGAAGGATGGAAAAGGCCTATCTTGAGAATGATAGACACGAAATGGAAATTACAAGGCCTATTCGTTTAAGCGAATTACAGGCTAAGGCGAGTCTTTATAATTGTCAAGGAGATTTTGCAATGCCATTAGACAATTTGAAAGTCAATGGAAATTGCGAATTTGTGATAACGAAAGAATTTTTTATAAGTGAGTTTGATGGGCATTCGTTCCAAAGAATAAAAAACATTCAACTGGTTATAAAATTATCTGAAGGCATAGAACTTTATTCATTGAATGCAGAGATGAATCTCATTGGATCAAAAATATTAGTAAACAATAAAGAAATACAGATGATGTTTAATGATTCAACAATGGCGACAAGTTTAGCTCATTTAGAAACGGCGAAAAATAATTGCTCATATGATAGCGAAAAAACAACTCTTTTTGAAGGGCTTGGCGCGATTTCACAATGGTCGTTAAAAATAAAAGGCCTAGAAAAGGGATCTAATGATCTGTACCCGATTGAAGATGTTTTTGTTTATTTGACCTATACAGCAAGGAAGGGGGGGTAATATGATTCGCTGTATGTGCAAGTATTCTTTGCTGTTTTTTATGATTGTTGCTTTTTGCTTGTCTTGCTCGGAGGATAAACCCGTTACTCCTGAGGTATTTATAGATTCATCATCAAGTATTTTTGACGATGGAATTGGCTCGTCATCTTCAAATGATGAGTTTGAGAGAAATTCATCGTCAATAGATGTGATTGAAGAGTCGTCGTCCAGTAAGGAGGATGACTTTACTTCCTCATCATCGAACAAGGAATCCGAGGTAAGTTCATCTCATCGGAGGACGCGGTTGAAGAATCGTCGTCCAGTAAAGAGGATGACTTTACTTCCTCATCATCGAACAAGGAATCCGAGGTAAGTTCATCATCGGAGAATGCGGTTGAAGAATCGTCGTCCAGTAAAGAGGATGACTTTGAGTCTTCTTCAAGTTCATATTATAAATCAAGTTGGATATATTTAAATGAATCCATACAATATGATACAACTATTGATTCTCGCGATAACCAAGTTTACAAAATTTTGACAATTGGTGAGCAAACATGGATGGCAGAAAATCTAAATTATTACGATACGATTCAAATTCCAGAATTGAAGCAGCATTCAAGGTGCTTTGCTGATAAGGAATCTAACTGCGAATTGTATGGCCGTTTATATGATCTTTCCGTAACACTGGATTATAACCCTGATGAAAAAGATTTGTTTGATTTGTATTATGAGGACAAATCAAAGGATACTTCTGATATTCAGGGTATTTGTCCTAATGGTTGGAGAATCCCAACACAGTCTGAGTTTAAAAAGTTAATTGATGCATTCTCTTATAAACAATTAGTTTCGAAAGGTACATCGGGTTTTTCTGTTATTCAGTTTTCTGGGTATTGGGATAGTTATACAAAAAAATACATAAACACGGAATCCGATTTTTGGACAACATCATACTCGTCAGGCACGAATGCTGATATAATACATTTTATTCAGGGGCTAGCTTTAACGAATTATGCTTATTATTATGAAGATGCTGTTTCTGTTCGTTGTCTGAAAAAAGATTAATATGGTGGGTAAAAAAGCTTTAGTTTGTTTTGGTAGTTTTTTTACTGCATGAAAAAGAGGAATTTCTTATGGCAGAGACAAAAAAGAAAAAAATAGTATTTTGGCCTGACGTCTATAAAGAACAGGGCCATTGGCTTCCTACTTTAGCTTGGGCAGAGCATTTAAAAGATGATTTTGATATATCCTTTATGGGTATTTTGGATTGTAAACAGATTGTAGATGACTACAACAGACAAAATAATACCAATTTTTTTTACTATCCGATATTTACAAAAACTTATCCGATGGGGTATACATCTCAAATACAGGCGTCAACTAATGAAAGATGGAAACCAGATCATGTGAAAAGTCTGATGTATGCAATGTTTTATCATAACGATGATAGGGAAGATGCTGGAGCTAATGAAAACCAAATTGAAGAAGCTACGGAAATTCGATATTTTTTAACGGAAGATTGCGATGATGGTTTTCCTGAATATTTTGAAAATTTTGATGATGACTATCAGAACGAAATTAAAGAAAAAGTTAAGCAATATGGTAATCCTGATTTGATAGTTTCTGGTTATTTTACGGCAATGGAAACCGCTATTTTGTATCATCTAAACCAGCGAGGTGATGACTTTTCAAGGAATATTTTATTTGCAATATCAACAACTTATCTTCGTCATCCCAGTGAAGATCCTGCCGTACGAGTTATGCAAAATTTGCAAGCTTTTAATAATATGGAACAACGCTATTTGTTAAATATTATTATGACAGATCCGGATGACTTCGACGAGGATGAACTTGAAAAAGAGCCAAGTTCTAGCATTGACGATTTTGTTCTTCCCTTGACTGATATGCACGAATTTATCCCCTGCACCAAGACATTTGATTATGCTCAATATGAACATGGGGCCAAAGTCCATTATGTGGAACCTTGCATTACAAACGAATTGGGAGAACCCGATGAACTCAGTGCGAAAATAGACTGGAATACATTACTTACGACAAACAAAAAAATTGTTTTTGTTACAGCAGGTTCTCAAATCCTTGATTATAAAGAAAAAGCTCTGGTTCTGTTTCAATCCATCATTGATGCGATGCAAGCCTCAGACATGAAAGAATACCATTTGATTCTTTGTGCTGGAGGTACCTTGGCTCAAAGCTTAAAAAGCAATTATGATAACGTAACGATTTGCGGTTGGGTACCCCAGCGTCAAATTCTATTGACTCTTGCCCAAGAAGACCACAAGGGAAGCTGTGCCATAATTCACGGTGGTCTTGCGACCATCAAGGAATGCGTCTATTGCAACGTGCCGTTTTTGGTGTTGCCTCTGGGCAAGGACCAGATGGACAACGCCCTCCGTTTAGAGGATTGCGGAATCAACAACTATTTCTACATCGAATTTATCAAGCCCAAGTGCCTACTCTACTTCATCAACCAGATATTACAGGATTATGTTTCGCTCTCAAACCTTGCTGCATTGAGCAAGGAATTTCATGATGCCGAAGACTCCCACATAGGTGCAAAGGCTATCGCACATCTTGCTGAAAATGGGAATCTCGATGATTTTGACTGGGACGCTGTCTAGGTTTTCGCGTTAGGGATGGACGTGGCGTAAGCCATTCGGACAAAACGATTGGTTTGCGTTTCAAGAATGCGTTTTGTCAATCGCTTTGGCTGAACGGAATTTTTTTGCCGTAATGGATTGCCGTGTTGCATTTTCGGCAAAAATTATAACGCGACAGCCCGACCCAACCCTTATAATCACGCCCACTCATTCGAGTGGGCGTTTTCTATACACCCCGCCCAGTCGGGGGTTCTGTAACGCTCGGGCTTTCCCGCCCACTCACCCTAAAATGCAAAAGGTCACCACCATATGGTAGCGACCTTTTGTTTGAAACTTATCAGAGGTGAAATATTTAGACTGTTATTACGCACGGCTCGTTATATCCTGCTAATAACGAATCGTGTGTCAGCAAAATTATTCCTTCTGCTTTTGCTTGGGCGATGAGCATTCGAAGAGTCCAAAGAGCGATGTGCGTGTCAAGTAAGACTTTCATCCGTTTACCCCGAACATTTCTGCGATTTCATCATTGCATGAATCGATATTGTCGGGGATGGAAAACTGGCCTTTAGCGATACCGAACTTTTTTACGTTCCGCTTGACGGAACTACTAAGCGATTTCTGGAGAATGAAATCGATAAAATCAGAAACTTCCCCAACATATTCAGCGGGGATTGCTTTGACTTTTTCTTGTAGTAGTTCGATAGGCATTGGATAACCTCCTCCTCAAACATACCTTTTTAACTGTCCAAAAAGCAACCCCTTCCTAGTTGGAATACGCCATAGACTTTACAATTTGCCTCAAAAACGCAGTTTTCGTCACAAAAACGCCCTCTTTTGTAAACTTTTGTTGCGTCTGGGCTGTATTTAAGTTATTTTTAAATTGGACATATTAGAGAGTTTTGCTCTTGTTCTCTAAGTGAAATCTAGACAGTTTCCCTAAGCGAGAATGAGGCGGACACTCACGCAGGTATGCCGTTTTGCGGTATGCTTCGGTTTGCTGTATCGGCTTTTTAGCCGATTATTGGTCGTTAGACCAAGGGCAACAGCCCTTTTGGGGCGTGGGTCGTTTGCGTTTATCGCTTAGAGGCAGTCTAGAGCCCCACTTAGGTAAATGCAACGA
>CADAWC010000068.1 GCA_902791475.1 Fibrobacter succinogenes | reverse complement strand
GAAGCTCCCGGGCTTCCCGATCGTGCTCCACGGTTCTTCTTCCGTGCCGCAGGACGAAGTGGACACCATCAACGCCCACGGTGGCAAGCTCCCGGATGCAGTCGGTATTCCGGAAGAACAGCTCCGCGAAGCTTCTCGCTCTGCTGTCTGCAAGATTAACATCGACTCTGACAGCCGTCTCGCTATGACTGCCGCTATCCGTAAGTATTTCGACGAACATCCGGAACACTTCGACCCGCGCCAGTACCTCAAGCCGGCTCGTGAAAACATGAAGAAGATGTACATGCACAAGATCGTTGACGTTCTTGGTTCCAACGACAAGCTCTAATGAGACCGCTCGGCTCTATCGCAGATTAAAAATGTGATATCGCCTCGCTCTCGCAAAAGCGTGCAAAACGAGCGTCGCGAAATTATGCTTGCATAATTTCATGACCGAGTGAAGCCGCGGACGCTGAAAGCGTCAATCGCGACCGGTTAATACCGGTCGCTTTTTGCTCACAGACAAGCTGTAATCAGTCATCCTGGAGGTCGCGCAGCGACCGATAGGATCCAAGCCAAAAGCTTAAAGACCGCTAGGCAATCGCCTGGCGGTTTTTACATACCGCCTTTTTGGCCACCGGACGTTCCGCCTGAATTAGCCAAAAACAGGACGAAAAGCAGGGCACTCCCTACAAGAACCAATCCGGTCATGATCAAGACATCGCTTGCTTCAACGATCCCCCGGCGCCAAAATTTTTGCTGTCGTCAACGATAACGACTTTTTGCGAAGGATTACCGGGGTTTTGTTTTAGCGAAATCCTTGGCTTGTGAAGCGTAGACGAGCCCGTCGCAGCACAACCCACAGAACAAACACAGAGGGCTATCGATAAAAGAATTGATATAAACGTCTTGAACATTTTAGAACAACCTGTTCCTTAAAATATATAAAAAAAACACGCGTTTTTTTTATATTTAAGGCAAATTAAGGAGTTACCATGTTTTCATTCCGTGCCAGCAATTTTTTCTGTTTGATTCCTGCCGCCATTTTTGCCTTGAATGATGCAGCTTCGGCAAACACATGTACAGATGCCATGTATAAGATTTTTGTAGCCCAAAAAACGTACGCCTATCCCGAAAGAAAATTCCAAATTGACTCTGTCTATACATATGAATATTGGTACGAATCTGCAAACAAAGAAGAATACAAGAGCGAGACAATACAGAATCATATAATCAACGATGGAAAACTCGAGCAAATAACAATTGAGGAAAAAGCAAAAACGACGAATCAAAACAATCCAGACTTGTCAGAAGAAAGACTAGATCAAAACACAACGTATTTTTACCACGACACCAATGAAACTGTTTTAAAAAATGTAGAACGTGAACTTATCATTTCTGATTGCAAGACTAACGACAATTTATGCTATATCCAAAATGCTTACCATAAAGGAAAAAAACTCGGCGAAATAAAGACAAAAATAAATGAATCAAACAACTACACAGGCATAGAAATTTGTGCATACTCATCTACAGACAACAACGAGTATCCAAAAGCATTAACAGAATATTTCTTAAAAAAGGACACCGTCATCGAGCAAGAAACAGCCTATTATAATGCAGATTCAGTCCAACCAAACATTCCAAAAAAATATGTTGCAGATCCGACAGATGACTTAAAATGCTATAGAATTGTCGAAGTTTACTCTGTGTCTGGAAAAGATACAATTCATTACGAATATCAAGCAGACGAGACGTATATTTACCGTCCTTACGCAAAAGGATTCTCTATAAAAAAATACTATAAGAACGAATCTTCCGTAGACAAAGAGGAACGCTATACAGAAACATTTGTAATAGATTCCAAGGCAAAAACCTCCATCCGCAAAAACCGCAAACCCGTCAAAATCGCGCCCAAGGCCCGTTACTTCGACCTGCTAGGCCGTTATAAATTCACGAAATAACTCCACACCTCACACTTCTCACTACACACTTCACATCCCCCCCATACCCCAAAGGGCCGCTGGCCCGACCTCATACCTCACTTCCTACAGTCTACTTCCTACCGCCTACTATGTATTGTCCTCACTGCCATTCCGAACTCAAAGACAACGCCACATTCTGCCCGCATTGCGGGAGCGACGCCGATACCGGCTGGAAGGACGGCGCAGAATTTACCGACCTCGAAACGCCGGATTACGATGAAATTTTGGAGAATGAATTCGGGATGGACGAGTACGGCAACAAGAAGAAAAAGGCGAACCCGCTCGCCATAGCGGCCGCCGTTATCGTGGCACTCGCGTTTATCGCGGCAATGCTTTTCTAAACTTGGCAATTAAAGATTGCTTCGACTCTGCGAGTCTCGCAATGACGTTTTAAGCAAAAGTCTTTTCGAGAGATTCCAGGATTTCGGACGCTTCGCTAAAGTCATAATCGTCCAGCAATTCCTTCAACTTATGAAGCAAAACTTCCTGGTTCGGCTCAAACGCAATATTTTCAATTCCATCCAGAATACGCTTGCACTGGGTCGAAGAGCAGGTATCCACAGCATCCTTTAGCGCCTTGACCGCGGTCGCGAGCTTTTGGGCCGCATCCGGGTCATGCGACTTTTGCACCGTCGTATTCTGTTCCGAGGCAATGTCGGTAAGCACAATCTGCAAATCTTCGATTAGCGCATGCAGTTTTTCTTCGAACACGTTGTAATTGCCAAAATTACACTGTTTCTGTTCAAGTTCTGCTTCGAGCGAGGCCGCTAGATTCTGCACATGGGTAGCCCCAATCGTTCCGCAAAGGCCCTTGATGGTATGCACAATGCGGGTCGCTTCCTCGTAATGGAATTCTTCGATAAGCGAGCGCAAGTTGAAAGATTTTCCACCATAGTCGCGCACAAATCCCTGCAAAATCTTGAGGAACATGTTGCGGTTATTGTTGGCATGGTAAAGTCCCATTTCAGCATCAAAGTCACGCACTTTCTGGAAATACAAGATGAAATTCTTGTCGTCTTGCGACAAATCAGAATCATGTCCGTTGCTTGCGTGTGGCGTCTCGGCGGCCACCGGCAAAAATTTCGCCATTTCCTCGTACAAGACCGTCGGATCAATCGGCTTTACAATGTGTGCGTTCATGCCCGCATCTAGGCATTCCTCTGTATCTTTCTGGAAGGCGCGGGCGCTCATGGCCAGAATCGGCACCTTCTTGAAGTATTCATCTTCGCGGGCACGGATTTCCCTAGTGGCGGTAAGGCCATCCATAATCGGCATCTGGATATCCATGAGCACCATGTCGAAAGCGTCTTTCTTGAGCATGTCCAGCGCTTCTTTACCGTTATTTGCAATCATAGCGGTAAGGCCGACGCTATTCAGGAGCGACACCGCCAATTCCTGGTTCATCTGGTTATCTTCGACCAGCAGGATTTTGGCTTCCTTAAAGTAAATCTTACCCTTTTCCTTCTTTTCGACCTTCTTGTAGGTCAGCGGGTAACCGAACGCTTCTTGCAGGGCGCTCAGGAGCGTGCTAATCTGGAGCGGCTTAGACACGTTGCTGTTAAAGCCCAGACTCTTGGCCGTATTCAGTTCGTTTTCGTCGAAATGAATCGGGTGCATCAACACCTTCGGAATCGACTTCATGTTTTCGGTCAAGCCATGCACAAAGTCAAAGCCATTCAAAATCGGCATGCCGTAATCAACCAGGAACAAATCGTACGGAGCCTCGCCCGCTTCTTCGTGCGCCTGAATCAAATCCAGAGCTTCGTCTACGGAACTCGCTTCCTCGACCACGCAACGCAACTTGTTCAGGTAATGTCTTAAAATAACGCGTAGATTCGCGCAGTCATCTACCAAAAGCACATTCTTATTGGTAAAGCGATCTTCGTTTTTCCACTTGGGCTCCTCGCCCGCCTGCGGTGCAATCGGGAGCGTAATCGTAAAGAAGAATTGCGAACCTTCGCCCGCCACGCTCGAAACCTGGAGTTGCCCGCCCATGAGTTCCACCAACGACTTTGAAATCACAAGCCCGAGACCCGTGCCGCCGTACTTGCGCGTGGTAGAACCGTCAGCCTGCGTAAAGGCGCTGAACAGGCGCGAGAGCTGTTCCGGCGTCATACCGATACCCGTATCCTTGACACAGATATACAGCTTGACCATATTGTTCGCCTGCTGCAAAAGCTTGACACTCAGGGTAATGTCGCCCTTTTCGGTAAACTTGGTCGCATTGTTAATCAGGTTCGTGAAAATCTGCGAAAGCCTGAGCGGGTCACCCATCAAGATTTCAGGAATATCCGGGTCCACATCCACAATCAATTCTATCGGGCGGCCAGCAATACGCACCTCGGCAAGAGCCGCCACTTCGCCAATCACATCTTGCAGCACAAGCTGCGTGATTTCCAAATCCTGCTTTTTCGCCTCAATCTTCGAGAAGTCTAGAATATTGTTGATAATTCCGAGCAAAGACTTTGCCGCATGGCTGATTCGGTCTACAAATCCTCGCTGGTGGTTATCCAGGTTCGTTTCCGAAATCAAGTGCGCCATACCGATAATGGCATTCATCGGCGTGCGAATTTCATGGCTCATGTTGGCAAGGAATTCACTCTTCGCCTGGGTCGCCTGTTCAGCAATTTCGCGGGCTGCCACCACTTCCGAAATATCAATCATCGAAAGCATGTAGCCCACAACAGTCTCTTGCACCTTCAAGGTACAACCTTCGCCACGGAACCAGGTTTCTTCGGTGCCGTTTTCGGGTTTGAGCATCAAGGAATCTTTCCAGACTTCGTCATTCTGGTAAGACTTGATCATGGCCTGAATCATCGATTCCGGGAGGCCCATGTCTTTCAGTTCATTAATCGAAATTCCGACAAACGAGCGCCATTCCTTGCCCAAGAATTCCGCCAGTTGGCGTGACATATATTTAATATGCAGGTTCTTGTCGAAAATAATCAGGATCGAATGATCGCCCGAAAGCATGATCGTATCCAGAATCGTATCTTTCTGGATTCCGCTCGTTTCATCGTTGATCATGATCAGGAATCGTGTTGCTCCGTTGTCTTCGACAAGCGCCTGGAACGACATGCCCCACCATGCGACTTCCCCGGCAGCATTCTGTACCCGCACAATCGTCTTGCGTTCGCTAGCCAACATCTGACCGCCCATCGCCACGCGGTGCGCGAACTTATTGAACGCATCCGAAGGGAAGAACTTGAACAGGCTCTCTTCTTTCATGTCTTCGCCATTGTTCAAGAAATCAACCACATAGGCGCTGGCGTGCAAAATGTCAAAGTTTTCGTTGGTTAAAATGATGGTAAAGTTGTCACCTTTCCACAAAAGCGTATCGAAAAGCGTACTGGAATTCACGCTGTCATTCAAGTCTCGCTGAATATAGCGACGGAACAGCAAGTGCGAGGCTATGGCCGCAAGCGCGATCAACGCAAAGACAAAGACCGCTACGACGCCAAGAACCGTCGAGGCATTGTTGTCGATACCAGCCGCAATCTTGTTATGCTGACTCACGTGGATAATATAGAACGGCAACTGATCCAAAGGAGTCACCATGAAAATCAACTGCTGGTGGTGTTCATTTGTCTTTTCAAAGCGCAAAATTCGCCCACTCATCAAGGTGTCCGAATTGAACTTGTCAGAAACTAGTTGCAACAAGCCTTCGACACTGTCCTGCAAGACTTTTCCGCGATTCGTTTCGTACGGGAAATACGTGAGGAGGTTATCGTTTTCGGTACCCACCAGCATGGTAACGCCGCCTTCTTCCTTGGCAAGCGCACCCATGGCCAGTCTCACCTTGTGAAGATTGATATCTTCGCCGACGGCTCCCTTGAATTTGTGATTGTTGTCCCAAATGGGGTAAGAAAGCGAAATGACTTGGCGGTTGAGGTTCTTGCGAATAGTCGGCCCCGTATAGGCAAGTCCCCTTTTGCGCGATGCCTCTAGATACCAGCTCTTGGTACGAAATTCCGTCTGGTCGCTTTCAAGCTTGATTCCCCGGCCCGAAATAAAGTCGCCGACAGTCGTCCCGTAATAAACGTCTACAATGCCGTCTGCACTTTGAGTCTGCTTGTACAAAATCGGCCTGATTGATTTTTCTTTCGTTACCCCCTGCACACGCTTGACCGTTGTCAGGAACTTTTCTTCGCGCACCTTCAAAAAGGCTTCGACTTCGGTCTGCACGCGTTCACGGAGGGCGGTTTCCGTATTCGCGACGGCAGAATCCACCAGCATGGAACGCACCGCATGCGAAAAAATAATGACCATCGCCACTGCCGCAAGCAATGTCGGTAGCATGTAAACCACAGAAATGCGGTTACGTAAACGGCGACGTTGGGCGTTCAGCGGGTTACGGGACAAGACCACTCCTTTTTAAGGATTTTCCTTAAAATGATCGTAAATCTCGGGCAACTTGGATTCAAGCGACATAAAGGCGTCAACGACATCGGGGTCAAACTGAGTACCCCTACCACCAAGAATTTCTTTAACAGCAACCTCATGTGGGAACGCTTCTTTATACGGGCGCTTCGAAACAAGGGCGTCGTACACGTCGGCTACCGACATCAAACGCGCACCCACGGGAATATCGTCCCCCTTGAGCTTGTTCGGGTAACCGCCTCCATCAAAGCGCTCATGGTGGTTCAGAATAATATCGGCACAAATCTTGACCAACGGATGGTCCTTGAGTTCACGCGTGGCATTCACCAGCACATCGTAACCCTTTTGGGCATGCGTACTCATGACCGCCCATTCTTCTTCGTCCAGGCGGGCCGGCTTGCGCAATATTTCGTCGGGAATGCCGACTTTGCCAATATCATGTAGCGGAGCTGCCGTCGCATAGTAATCGATATATTCATTGTTCGGAATCGCATTCTTAAAACGCGGATGGTCTCGCAAGGTTTCGGCAAGCATCTGTACCAGCACCTGCGTACGCTTAATGTGGGCTCCCGTTTCGGGGTCGCGGTATTCCGCCAATGCGCCAAGACTCGTCAACATCACCTTGAGCGTTTTACGCAAATCAAGGGTCTTTTCTTCGACCAGTTCCTGCAAATGGTCGCGTTGCTGCTTGAATTCAAGCTGATTCTTGATACGGAGCTGCACCAAATTCGGGTGGAACGGCTTGGTAATGTAATCGACTGCACCTAGGTCAAGGCCTATTTGTTCACTCTTGGAATCGGCTTTGGCGGTCAAAAACAGTACCGGCGTATTTTCGACCAGTTTTTTTTCGTTCATCTGGCGGAGCGTTTCGTAGCCATCCATTTCTGGCATCATCACGTCAAGCAAAATCAGGTCCGGTTTGACTTTTTCGGTCAAAAACAGGCCTTTTTTGCCATCCAGGGCAACAAAAACGTCATACTCGCCGGATAAAATTCCTTCGAGTACTTCGATATTCGTCTTCGTGTCGTCAATTACCAAAATCTTTGCGCGCTTCCGTTCCATATAACCCTAATATAATGTTTAGTGGTCCAAATAGACCAACTCAACTTATTCCAACTTGGAATATGCCATTTTTTTTGAGAAAAAGCCCTTTTGCAACATTTTTATATGTTTCCCCCCTTACAACATGTGATATAATGTACAAAAGGGGTATGGAAAAAAAGTCAACATTCTTATTAAAATTGATAAAACGCCCTCTAAAAGTGGAATTATATTTATGGATGGTCATTAGCCTATACTTTTACAGGTTTGGAGATTTTTTGAGATGAAGCAAATTATACCGCTGGCAATCGCTTTAGCAGGAGTGTCTTTTGCACAAGTCGATGTCGCCCCCTTCTGGCGCGCTGTCGACAGCGTTAGCCGGAGCCTGGGCAACTCGGCCAACGACCTGTATACCGACCTCACCCTCCTCGACACCATAAAGCTTGCCGGGGAAACCTTCCCCATCACCTGGAAAAGCAGCGATACGCTGTTCCTCACCCACGACGGCCATATCAACGGCAGGTTTGTGGGCGAAAACAAGGAAGTGACCCTCACAGCGACTATCCACGACGGCCTGAGCGCAAAGACGCAGGACGTGCCTTTAAAGGTCTCTATCCATGGGTATGAACCCTACTCCAACTACCTTTTCGCATATTTCCCGGCCAACGACAATGAGAATATCTACTACGCGCTGAGCAACGACGGCTACGGCTTTACCGCCATGAACAACGGGAAGCGCGTGGTGGCCGCCGACACGGTAAGCATCAAGAAGGGGCTCCGCGACCCGCATGTGCTGCGTGCTCCCGACGGCTGGTTCTACATGGTGAATACCGACATGAAGAGCGCCGAGGGCTGGGCGAGCAACCGCGGCATGGTGCTCATGCGCTCCCGCGACCTCATCAACTGGAAGCACAGCACGGTGCACTTCCCCGATAAGTACAAGGGCAAGAACTTCGCAAACGTGACCCGAGTTTGGGCTCCCGAAACGTTCTGGGACGACACCTACGACAACGGCGACGGCACCAAGGGGCGCCCGCTCGTGTACTTTTCCCTCTTGACCAACGACGGAACCATCCCCTACGACAAGGTATTCTTCGCCTACTCGAACAAGGACTTTACCGACTTGGAAGGCGAACCGCAGCATTTCTTTGACCGCGGAAAATCGACCATCGACATGGACATCGTCTACAACCCGGTCGACAAGTTCTACCACGCCTTCTACAAGAACGAAGGCGACGGCGGCATCTGCAAGGTAACCGCAAGTTCGCTCATGCCCAAGAGCGGAGCCGCCTCCGGTTCGCAGTGGAGCAAGCCGAGCAAGGCCCTGCAGCAGACGACCGAGGCCGTGGAAGGTGCAGGAGTCTTCAAGCTCATCAACCAGAATTCCTGGGTGCTCATGTATGACTGCTACATGAACGGGCATTACCAGTTCACGAGCAGCTCCGACCTCGAAAACTTCAAGTTCGTGCAGGACACCAAGACAAGCGGCGCATTCACGCCCCGCCACGGGACAATCCTCCCAGTTACCGCCGAAGAGACAGCAAAACTCATGAAGGCCTTTCCCACCCCAGATTTCGAGCCGAGAGTCATCGAGGAGCCTGATTCTATCGACGTTTGCGATGGCAAGAAGGTCGTTGCCCCGTGCAGCGGCACCAAGATTATCCCCTACAGCAAAGTCAATGACGGCGGCTGGAACGAAACGCTTGACCTGAAGGTCGCGAAGGGCGCTACGGTGCAGTTCGGCCCGCACCCGTGGGACGGTAAAATCTGGAATTGGGAAGGCCCGAACGGATTCAAGTCCACCACCCGCGAGAACACGCTCAAGAATGTGGATGGCGACTTTAGCGGTTACTACACCGTAACCTACACGAACGAGACCGGCTGCAAGAGCCAAGCCAAAATCAAGATTGTAGTGGACGATCCAGACAAGCCCTACAAGGAACCCGATTCCACGACAACCATCGTATATAAAAGGCTTCGTGACCACAGCAAATCCATGCGTTTGAACCGTAACCCGGTTTACTTCGACTTGCTGGGCAATAGACTCAAAGCCAAGCCAAGAAACGCGGTTTATATCCAACGATAAAAAAGATGTGTAATGTGTGATGTGTAATGTGTGATGTTAATTAGTCATTTCACATTCCATATTTCACATTAGTCACATTGCTCTGCTGAGCTTGATAAAAGCGTTTACCGGGTCGGCATAATTCCAAATGCCGCCGAGAACAGAGACTCCCTGCACCGGGAGTTTTTTGATTTCGTCTAGCGTTTCGTGATCGATGCCGCCGAACGCGATAATCTGGGGAATTTTAGCGGAATCAGACGACGCAATTGTCGTTAATTTATTTGCAAGCGTTTCGACTCCGTGAGTTTTTACCGGTTCATACACCGACTGAGGCTGAAATACCGGCCCGACAAGCGCCCCGGCCACCCACTGCGGCAACTTTTCCAGCTGGTCCAGACTACGACAAAAGGCAACCGTATTCACGCGTTTCCAGCTTTCAGGAGCATCGCCCAACAAGGAGCCCGCCTCGGCAACGCACCCGCGCACGTCCAGGCGCTCCGCCAAATCGGGAGTCCCCCGCACCCAGATGCGGTCACGGCATTCCATCGGGAGGGCCATGAGCCAGCGTTCGTAATCGCTTTCGGTGGCGTAAGGAGAGCCCCCTCGTCCGCGTTTCTGTAAAATCAGGCGCGAAAGCCCGCGCGAAAATATTTGCTCGATATCGTCAAATTCCGAAGCAAAATCGTCAGGAGATGTCGTAAGCCAAAGCCGCATGGAGCAAATATACAATAAAGAAACACCCCTAGATTTACGCAATTTTTCAAAAAATCCTTGTTCAATTCCCTTTAATCTTTATATTTTTCATCTTGGATTTTACGCTTTTGGCTCCAAATGGGCCGAAAGTGCACTTAAATCAGATTTTTTCGAAAAAACCTAAAAATTGGAGACACACATGGCAAAAAAGATGATTGCGTG
>CADAWC010000067.1 GCA_902791475.1 Fibrobacter succinogenes | reverse complement strand
GGTGTTGAATATAGCGTAATTTCCTTGGAAATTACGGCTGATACCCATCCGTTCTGGACGGGCAAGCAGCATCGCGTGGATACGGCTGGCCGTATCGACAGCTTCAACAAGCGCTATGGCGGCGGTGCTAACATCACCTCTGCAAAGCGTAAGACTCGCAAGGCTGCTCCGGTCAAGGCTGAAGAAGAAGCTTAATCTTCTTAAATTTTGGGGCCTCCCTAACTAGGGAGGCTTTTCTCTTATTTAACCCTGAGGACGCAAAATGAAAAAGAAACTTAGCATTTGTGCCGCTGCCTTCATCGCTCTTGCTATGACTGGCTGCGATAGCGGTAAGACCGGTACCATCGAAGGTGAAGTTCGTGATGCTTTCACTAACAAGCCGTTGGAAATGCCGACCGTCGGTATGGACTCCACGATTTACACCACTCTTTCCAAGAAGTACGAATTCAACCAGGAACTCCGCAAGGGCAAGTTCAAGTTCGTCAAGGTTCCGGTTGGCGCTTATAGAGTTTATGCTGGTCGTTCCAAGTATGTGAAGACCCGTATGAAGATTGAAACGACGGAACAGAATCCGAACGCTTCTCTCATTCTTTACATTTACAGCGCCCAGGTTGATCCGGGTCTGTACCAGGGTACTCCGGAAGGCCCGCTCAAGATTGATAACAAGTGGGTTGTCTACTCTACGAACTGCGATGAATCTATCGCTGGTTACCGCTTGACTATGCCGCAGCAGCAGGCTGGTGATGCAAAAGCAAGCCTTGCTGAAAAGATTGGTGTCAAGAAGAAAGGCAAGAAGGGCAAGAAGGCTAAGAAGGCCGCCGCTCCGGCAGCTGTTACTTCTGCCGTAACGAACCTCCCGGATCCGCGAGTCATCGAAGGCAAACTCGAAGTGTTCTACCACAACTCTTCTTCTGTGTCTACAGCAATCACGGCTAAGACCTATCCGGCTGTCGTCGCTCCGATTGCTTCTCACAAGGACTGCAAGGGCTTTGGCGCAGGCGAAACGAAGGGCG
This sequence comes from Fibrobacter succinogenes, assembly GCA_902791475.1. Lineage (GTDB taxonomy): Bacteria > Fibrobacterota > Fibrobacteria > Fibrobacterales > Fibrobacteraceae > Fibrobacter > Fibrobacter succinogenes_J. The sequence continues at coordinate 9,591 of CADAWC010000067.1, read as the reverse complement.
TGTTCCCGGTCAAGGATAAGGCAACCGATCTCAAGGTCGAATACGTTGCAGAAAACCTCTTCAAGATTACTGGCGATCTCCCGAAGGGCAAGCAGATTATTCAGCTCTCCCAGGACGGAAAGACTCTCCAGACCTACTATTTCGAAGCCAAGTAATTCGGAATACGTTTGAAATTGAAAGACGCTCGGTTCATGGAACCGGGCGTTTTTTAGTTTTTCTTATAATGTTTTTTGCGTCGGAACAAGTCCGGGAGCATTTATGTCATCACGCACCTGCTGCTTCTAATCTTTTAACATGGCAGTAAGCCAATTCCTTCGTTTTTTCATCACGTAAATGCAGGCTGGAGCCTTCGCAGTAGCGCCAGTACTTGCAGGTCTTGCAGTCGCCGATTTTTGCCCAGCTGCGGTCGCGCATCACTTGGTAGCGGTTCTGCCACACGTCCCAAATGTCGTCCTTGTAGATGTTTCCTTGGATGTAGTCGCCGCGCAAGCTCGGGCAAGCCGAGATACTTCCGTCGCAGAGCACGGAAGAGACGTTTACGCCGGCGCGGCAGAAGAACGGGTAGTTGCGTGCGTCTTTCTCGTAACTGCCGAGGAATCCTTCGCAGCCATAATTCACGTTGATGACGTTCAGCGATTTTACTTCGCGGATGAAGTCGAACACCTGGCGGAATTCCTGGTTAGTAAGCTGGAACAGCGGATTGTCCTTCGCGCGGCCCTTCGGGAACACGGTTGCGATGCGCCAGCGCTTCACGCCGATTTTCAAAAGCAAGTCGAGAATCTTCGGGAGTTCTTTGAGGTTTTCGCGGTTCACGCAGGTCATCACGTCGAAGGTGAGCCCTTGCGTGTGTGCCGCCATGTCGATGGCGCGCAGCGCGCGTTCAAAGCTATGCGGGTCGCCGCGGAAATGATTGTGGTTTGCTTCAAGGCCGTCAAGGCTGATGGTAAGCGAGCGCAGCCCTGCCTTCAGGAGGCGCGAGTAGCGTTCGGGAGTCATCGCAAGACCGTTCGTGACCATGCCCCAGGGGTAGCCGCGCTTCTTGATTTCTTGGCCACATTCTTCGAGGTCCGGGCGCATGAGCGGTTCGCCGCCGGTAATCACCACGATAAAGTGCTTCGGGTCAATGTGCGGAGCGAGCTTGTCGAGCACGTTCATAAAGTCTTCGCGGGGCATGTCGGGGATGGCGTCCTTGACGCAGTCGCTACCGCAGTGCAAGCAATGCAAGTTGCAGCGGAGCGTGCATTCCCAGAAAAAGTACGTGAGTGGGTGCGCCTTGATTTCGTTGTGGCGGTAAAGGCGGTAAGCTTCGAGAGCGAGTTTCTTTTTAAGCGAAAGTTGCATGTTAGGTTTTAGGTAGTAGGGGATAGGTTGTAGGGGTGTAGTTAGTGATTAGTGGTTGGTGATTAGTGGTTAGGATTGCAAATAGAACGTTCTTTTTACATTCCTGTTTACTGCATACTGTTTACTAACCACTTATAACATTCCCGTTTACGGCCCAAGGGCCTAACCACTTTCATTGACTATTGACTAATAACTAAACTAATAATGGTTTTTCTCATAATAATTTTTTTCGAATTCTCTTTGGGTGTTGGTGAATTTTTCGCCTTGCTTGTCGGTGCAATCCATATTGGTATTGCCTTGGGTTCTGCGGCAGGTGACTCCGTCATTGCAGGTGTATTTGTAAGTGCATTTTGAATCTACACCGTATTCAGGGCACATGGCGTCAAAATCGCAAACCGTTAAATCCGTGTTTGGGTCTGATGTTGCAAGGCATTCTTTGACGGTCTGCTCGATTTCTTTTAACTTGTCTTCGAAAATCTTTTGGCATTCTGCGTCAAGCGCGGGCTTGTTCTTTTCCCATTCCTCTTTCATTTTCAGGTAATTGAGGTATTCTTGCGTAGGGCGGGTGGTGCCGTCGCTGCAAACTTCGTCTTTGGTGATATTGTTCGGAGCGCCGTATAGAGCAACAAACATGTCGAGTTCCTGGCGCAAATCAGCAAGGCATCGCGGAACCGTTTGCAATGTATTTGAAATGCTGTCGATTTTGCTAACGCTTGCGTGCTTTGCTTTTTCTTCAGCGTTCATCTTGGCAATATCGGCTGAATAACTCGGCGGGTAATACGATACAGTCGAATCGCCGGGCGCGCAAGTTACTTCGCTCGAGCTAGATGATGGCTGTTTTGGATCCAGACATTCATTGATTTTTTGTTCGAGTTGTTGCTGGGCTTCATCGTTGGCTTTGTCGAGCTCTTCGGATCTTTTTACGAATTCTTCTTCGGTTATTCCGAGCATTTCGGCAAGATTTTTAGTAGCTTTGGAGTAGAATGTGGAACCGTCGCTGCATTTGACATCGATGACAATATGGGGGGATACACCATAGAGCATCGCGGATTGCTGAATTTGAGTCAATATGTCTTTTAGACATTCTTTGGATTCTGCAGAAACGGAGTCGTTGCTTATAATGCTTTGAATTTTAGATCGTATAGCGTCTTTGGCATTTTGATTTTTATATGGGTATGCGGGATTATAGCCTTCTCGATTGGGCTCGCATGAGTCTGGAATGACTTCTACGCCGTCCATCATATTGATGACTTTATCGATTTTTAGCCCTTTTGCAGAAGAGCTGGATTCGACGACGCTGCTGGAGCTTGGCGCGTTAATCTCGGATGAACTGCTTGTTTCAGCTTCAGATGAGCTGTTTGCTAGTGCGTCAGAAGAACTGCTTTCGGCGGCATCCGATGAGCTGCTTTCAACTCCAGGATTCCCGCAACCTTCTGGCGGGCAGACTGCGCCGTACAAAGGCTGAGTCGTACTCTCGCTGGTGCAGCTCGCCCATAAAAAGGCGGTAATCGTGAGTAGAAGATTTTTCCAGTGCTTGCGTAAGTTCATTCTGGCTCCTTTACATCATATTTTGTTTTAAATTCTGCTTCAGTGTAAGTCGTTTCGTGCTCTTGTTTGTCGTAGCAAGTAAAATCGGTTTGGTCTTCGTCCTTGTCACAAGATACGTCGTCATCGCACTTGTAATAAAATGTGCACGGAAAGCGCTTTTGAAAGGTGCATTTGGTCGTGTCGGGAGATTGGTAATCTTCAGGGTTTTCGCAAACGTAAAAATCAACGCCATATTCTGGACATGCTCCACCTGAAAAGGTGCAGGTCGCTTTTACTTCGCTCGAAGAAACGTTGTCGCTACAGCCGTTCCAGAAGAATGCGGCGATGGCGAGAAAAATTTTTTTCCAGTGCTTGTAGAACATGATTTTACTTGGTTTGGTTGGATGTTGTATTCTTATAGATTTTTTTGAATTCTGTATCGTCGTAGGTGAAACCGTCGTTGCATTCGTATTTTTTTATAAAGACATCTGCGTCTACACCGTAATCGGGGCATATTGTTGTGCCGTTAAATGTTTCACATGCAGGGGCGGAAACATGGATTGTATCAGTTTTTGCTATGCAGGTGTATCCGTTTTCGCAAGTGACTGTAGAACCGTTTTCGGAGGTGACTTCGCAATACATTTGCGGTACACCGTAGGCGGGCATAGGCAATGGTTCGGAACTGCTTGATATATTATCTTCGCTGCTGGAGCTTGAGCTCAGTGTTTCCGAACTGCTGGAATACTGCGGAGGGACTCCGTAAAGAGGTGGTTCCACTGTGGTGGAGCTGTTGTCACAACTAGCCCAGAAAAATCCGGTAATTGCAAGTGAAATCTTTTTCCAGTGTTTGTAAAACATTTTTAACTCCTCGTGCCCACTAGGGTCCTCACTTCTACAAATATATACAAAATAAGGCTCAAAATGCTCCAAAAAGGCGATAAAACCCGTGTGCCGAAAAGATTTTGTTGCATCTGTTGCATATAGGCTTGTAGTAAGGTGTTTTGGTCAAAAATTCGCCCAGCCTTGCTCGGATTTTGCGTATAAAAGTTATATTTAGGTCACTATGAAAAAAGAAACGTTAGGAAGGGACGGTGTAAAGTCTAAGTCTTTGCGTCAGTCCTTTATGGAATGGAAGAATTCCCTTCATTGGGATAAGCCTCAAAATATAATGTTGGCGGTTACGGCATTCGTGCTCGTGGCTGCTTTCCTTATTTTTAACAATTTATCCGTGCCGTATGCGCGCCATTGGGATATCCAGTGGGGGTATTACTCGATTCTCGCCACGTTCCTGTTACTCGTGGCGGGCGTTGTCGTCAATGCCCCGTTTGTGGCAAAGCATGTGCGTGTTTTTTTGCCGAGCGGCAAGAGCTTTTGCGGGCTTGCGCTTTTGCTCATCGTGTTCTCGGTGTTCATTTTCGGGAACATCGGCAATACGCACCGTGTCTTGAGTGACGAGACGAGCTGGGAATCGATGGGTCTCCAGATGTATTTCCAGCATACAGGTGGTGTCTGTAACGAAGGCGTCTGGACCGATGGCGTTCTCGATTGCAAGACCGAAGTGAATAACTTCAAGGGCAAGGCGCTTGGCTTTGTCTATTCGCTTGTATTTAACTTTATGGAGCCGAACCGCGATACTGCGCTGATGGTGAACTACCCGTTCTACATCTTGAGCTTGATTGCGTTCTTCCTTGCGCTTAGCAAGTGGTTCAAGAGCGATAAGCTTGCGCTTGCGGCGACGGCGTTCTTGGGCGGCATGCCGATTTACCTGTTGCAGTCGCGCTCGGCATCGACCGAAGTCCTCTATATCCTTTTGCTTGCGGTACTCATGGCATGGTACGCGTTTGTGCCGACGAACAAGGTCACGTGGAAGCATTTCCTTTTGACGGTTCCGCTGCTTGGATTCTTTGCGCAGACCCGCCAGGAAACCGTGTTTGCATTTATCCCGTTTGCGCTTTACTATTACCGTTACTTCCTCGAAAAACCGTATCGTTTGCCTGCTTTTGTGGCTTCGGTGATTGCGGTGAGCTGGCCTTCGATCAACACGATGGCTGCTTATCGCGGGTACGACTTCCAAGGTGGTACGCATGCGGCGCACTCGTTTGAAAACTTGTGGTACAACCTCAAGACGAATATTGAAGTCATGATGAACCTCAAGCCGGATTCCGCTTTTGGCGGCATCATGGAAAATCCGTTCTACACAACGTTTACCGTGATTTTGCTTTTGGCGACGGTCTGGCTATTGTTCCGCATGATTTACTCTCGCCGTTACGTGCGCGGGTTCATCTTGGGTATCACGTTCTGCGTGCAGATTTTCGTGATTCTCCTCAACGTATCGGGAACGTTTACGATTGACATCAACCAACGTTATGTGCTTGTAGCGCTCCCGCTGTTTGCGCTTTTGATGGCGCTTGGTCTTTACGATGCGCTTGTGTTTACGACGAAGATGAAGAGCGATGCTGCCGCTAAGATTGTGGCGGGGGTCGCTTGCCTCCTGTCTATCGGGCTTATGGTTTACCATGCTCCAAGCTACAAGGCTAACATGCTCTATTACAAGAACAAGCTCTTGGCTGAAGAAGATTTTTTGAATACGGAACTGGCAAAGTATCCGAAGAACTCTGTGTTCATTTACGCTAGACCGTGGCAGATGCTTGCGTCTGGACATACTTCGTTTAGCGAAAGCACCTTTAAGAGCTGGAGTACTGAACAGTTTGCTGAATGGATGCAAAAGTCGGGTGGCAATATTTATCTTGTGCGCGGTCAGGACGGCTATGGCAAGGTAAATCGCAATAGCCGTGTGGTGGGCTTCAAGACGACCGACCAGATTGACGATATTTTAGGCGCGTACAAGAACGAACGTGTACTGATGGAAGCTCGTCTGTTTGGTTATGGACTTGCCATTTACAAGATTATCTCGAAGAAGGGCGTGTCGCATTACGCGCAGAATTTCATGGTAACCGAAGAATCGAATGGCATGATTGTCGTGAACAAGCGTTTCCCGGAATCGATTGCTTGCGATTATAAGGTGAATGACAAGGACCAAGGCGAAATGCTTGTGTCGAATAGCGCAGATACGCTGTTGCTCGACTCTGCCAAGATTCGTGCAGGTATGAATCGCGTGGTGCTGAGCTGCTCGATGCCGGATGAAGATACGCTTGTGACGTACCGCGACTTCTTTGTCGATGGCGAAAATGTGGCGCTCCTCTCGAAGCTCAAGATGGGCAAGTTCTTCCAGGAATGGGGTGAGCCGCAAATGAACGAGACGGTCGATCATCACAAGATTACGATTGATGGCGAACCGTTCCGCTATGGTATTGGTAGCCATGCAAACTCGGCAATCGAATTCCCGCTTGCACGCAGCTATGATTGGTTGAACGTGGTCATTGGTCTTGATGACGAAAGTGCTTGTGGCGATGGCGCCTACTTTGCTGTCGAAGCGGATGGTCGTGAAATTTATCGTTCCAAGAAACTTTATACGACGGACAAGGAACGTTTGAAGCTGGATATCAAGGGCGCCAAGTCGATTAACTTGCGCGTGTTGATGGGCAACGACAAGGACTGCGACCACGGCGACTGGGCTCATGCCTGGCTTGAGGCTGAAAAATGAAAGTCCTTGTAGCGCCGCTGGATTGGGGACTTGGGCATGCGACTCGTTGCGTGCCTGTTGTCCGCGAATTCTTGCGGGCGGGTGCCGAGGTGGAACTGGCGGTAGTCAAGGCGAACGCCAATTTTTTCCGTGAAGTATTCCCGGATTTGCGACAGCGCTTGGCTCCGAGCTACAACATTGTCTACCCGAAGCACGGCTACAACATGGCGCTTTGGCTGCTCAAAAACAGTGTGCACTTGAATGCCGTGATGCGTTACGAACACCACTTTGCCGAAGAGATGGTAAAACGCCACGGCTACGATGTGCTGTTTTCGGACAACCGATTCGGATTTTATTCTAAGAACGCGCTTAGCATTTATATGACGCATCAACGCAGGATTGCGTTCCCGCGGGCTTTTGCTGCGTTTGAACGCATTGGCGTGATGTGGCATGCGAACATCATGCGCAAGTTCGATGAAGTCTGGGTGCCGGATTTGGAAATTTATCCAGGCTATGCGGGCTCGCTTTCGCATTCGGGCGCGACGCCAGGCGATAAGCCGATGCGTTACGTCGGGACGCTTTCGAGATTCTCGGAGATGGGTTGTGCGCCGAATTTAATGGGAAATGCGCCGGCGCCGGTCGACCTCGAACGAGAGGTGGACTTGATGAGCGTGTCGGAGTTTATGGCGCACTCGGCGAACGTGGAGTGGGACGCTGCTCCTGAAAAGCATACTTCTGGAAACCACACTTTGGGAATGCGCGCGGCCTACAAGGTCGTGGCGGTCGTGTCTGGGGTGGAACCTGCAAGAACGCAGTTCGAACAGCAGTTGCGTGAAGCGTTGCAACAGATTCCTGGCCAACACATGATGATTCTCGGGAAGCCTTCGGCGGAGCAAAAAACGTGGACTGAAGGAAATATCGAGTTCCACACGCATTTGGCAACGAACGATTTTGCAGAAGCCGTGAAGCGAGCCGATTTTGTGGTAAGTCGAGGCGGTTACAGTACGGTGATGGACATGGCGGAACTTGGTGCAAAATGTATCTTTGTACCGACGCCAGGACAGTTTGAACAGATTGTCCTCGCTCACGATTTGTCGAAGGCGGGTTATGCCGTTGAAATTCCGGCGGATGAATTCTCTGCCAAAACGCTCACAAGCGCTTTCGAAAAGTCCGTGAAAATGCCGAAAGTCGCAAAGCAAAATTTGCTTCACGATGCGGTTGAAGATGTTGTTCGAAAATTTAAAGAGAGGTCGATATGAACCAGTTCGTTTTAGCTTTCCCGATTCCCGTTGCGGTCAATGAACCGTTTGCCATTACCGAAACGGTTCAGGTAAATGCTGATACTAAGACGTTGATGATTCCTGGTTGCAGCGTGCAGTTTAATGTGGTTCGCCAGGGCGCATCTGCCGACCTCTTAGAAATTTTCAAGGAACGCGATGAAATTTCTGCAGACGAAGAAAAGGCTATTGTTGATCACAAGTCGCTTTTGTTCTTGCTCGGGAACGTAAAGACGATGGACGATGTTGAAATGGTAAATTCCGCCATTTTGAAGGTTCTCAACGCGAAGGCCGCGGGCGTTTATATGCAGCAGTCTGGCACGGCATGGACCGCGAAGGCTTTTGAAGAACAGTTTGGCGATTGCGATTATCCGATGGATCCGTGGATTAACATTCTCGATTCTGGCGATTCGCTTTACACGCTTGGCTTAGCTGTATTCACGTTGCCGGATTTGTGCATCTCGAGTACGATTGAAGACCCGGAAGAGGCTCTCTTGATGGCTGCGGATAGCTTGTTTGGCGATGGCATCCCGGCAAAGTCTGGAAGCGTCATTGACTGGGGCGAGGGCGAAAAATACGTGCTCCGTCAAGAAACGAAGACGCTCTTCTCCAAAGATGCCCCTGAATACAATAAGCAGGGCGTTCTGAGAATCGTGAAGAAATAACGCGCTCGCGGGCGACGAAGTCAATAGAAGGGGAGCTTATGGCTAATGTTTTAAAGTTTGAATCGATTGATAACGCGCGACAGCTCGGCGGGATTCCGGCGGGCGGTTCCCATGTCAAGCACAATTTGCTTTTTCGCAGTAGCAATTTGTCCAAAGCGACGGAGCATGATTTGCACCGCTTGCGCGATGATTTTGGCGTTCATCTGGTGATTGATTTGCGCTCTGACTTTGAATACATGCAAAAGCCGGATAAGCTCCTTGATGGAATGGATTCCGCTTTGATTCCTGTTCTGGACGATTCCATGCATGGTGATGCGTTCAACAAGGATCAGGTGGTGCCTGCGACAGGCGTGGACTTTATGGAGTTCCTTTTTGGCATAGCGCGCCATCCGATTGCAAATACGTTAAAAGACAAACTTTATAATTACTTTGTGGATAGCGATTACGCGAGCTCGCAGTATGCGAAAGTCTTTGAAACGGTTCGTGCGCAAAAGGGGGCGCCAGTTTTGTGGCATTGCACGTCTGGCAAAGACCGCTGTGGCTTTTGCTCCGCCTTGATGCTTGCTGCTCTCGGTGCTGACGATAACGCTATTCTAGACGATTTTGCGGAATCCGAAAACTCGTACCGCAAGCCGCTTGAAGCGATGACTGCCAAAGGTCGTGAATCGGGAATGACCGATGAACAACTCGACATTCTACATTTCTTGGTGAGTGTCAAGCGCGAGTATCTTGAAATTCCGCTCAATCGCATTAATGCGGAATATGGTTCGCTACTGAACTTCATCACGCAGCGGATGCACGTGCCCGCAGCGACCATCGATGCGCTTCGGGAATACTACCTAGAATAATTAAAAAAACGCAGGCCCGAAGGTCTGCGCGTTTTTATTATCACATTCTTGCTTATGCGATAGAGTCGAGCGGTCTCCGTGAGCAACAAACGCCTCGTATTAACGAGGCGTGGTTGCGAGAGCGAGGCAAAATCACATTCTTGTTTATGCGATAGAGCCGAGCGGTCTCTTACAATTCAGGCTGCTTGCCGGTGAGGCGCACGAAGATTTCTTCGTACTTCGCGAGCGTGTTCTTCACGACGTCTGCCGGAATTTCCGGACCCGGGTAGGTCTTGCCCCAGTCGAGAGTTTCGAGCCAGTCGCGAACGTACTGCTTGTCGAAGCTTTCCTGGTTCTTGCCCACCTGGTAC
>CADAWC010000066.1 GCA_902791475.1 Fibrobacter succinogenes | reverse complement strand
CCCGTACGGGCTGCGACTCCCTCGCTATCTCCATCGGTACCAGCCACGGTGCTTACAAGTTCAAGCCGGAACAGTGCACTCGCGACCCGAAGACTGGCAAGCTCGTACCGCCTCCTCTGGCATTCGACGTGCTCCACGCCATCGAAAAGAAGCTCCCGGGCTTCCCGATCGTGCTCCACGGTTCTTCTTCTGTTCCGCAGGACGAAGTGGACACCATCAACGCTCATGGTGGTAAGCTCCCGGATGCAGTCGGTATTCCAGAAGAACAGCTCCGCGAAGCTTCTCGCTCTGCTGTCTGCAAGATCAACATCGACTCTGACAGCCGTCTCGCTATGACTGCCGCTATCCGTAAGTATTTCGACGAACATCCGGAACACTTCGACCCGCGTCAGTACCTCAAGCCGGCTCGTGAAAACATGAAGAAGATGTACATGCACAAGATCGTGGATGTGCTCGGCTCCAACAACAAGCTCTAATGAGACCGCTCGCGCCTAGAATCACATAGAAATATGTGAGAGGCGCTCACTCTCGCAAACGCCCTCGGTTAATACCGAGGGCTTTGTTGCTTACGGGAAAACTGTAATCAGTCATCCTGGAGGTCGCGCAGCGACCGATAGGATCCAAAGGCAAAAGCTTAAAGACCGCTAGGCAATCGCCTGGCGGTCTTTATTTTATATATTAAAACTATGATTTGTCCTCATTGCGGCGCCGAACTGAAAAATGGCGCGACCTTCTGCCCCCACTGCGGGAGCGACAAGAACACCGGCTGGAAAGAAGGCGCTGAATACAGCGACCTAGACCTCCCCGACTACGATGAAATTGTCGAAAATGAATTCGGCGAAAAGAAGAAAAAGACAAGCCCGCTTACGATTGTCGCTGTGGTGATTATCGTGCTTGCGTTTATGGCTGCGATGGTTCTTTAAGCGTTTCTTCCAAGCTCTTGAGACTTGCTTCTGCTGCAGTAAAGTCATAATCGTCAATCTGATTATGCAATTTCTGCAAAATTGTTTCCTGTTCCTGCGAGAACATGATTTTATCGAGTGTATCGAGAATTCGCTTGCAGGCGGTTAGCGAGCATGATTCTATAGCAGGTTTAATTTCTTCTATGGCTTGAGTGAGCTTGCTTTCTGCTTCTGGATCCACATGCTTGATGATTACAGAGGCGTTTGACTGTTCCGATGCAATGTTTTGCATGACAATCTTAAGGTCATCCATAAGGTCTTCAAGCGCACTTTCAAATGCATTGAATTCGCTATGATTCAGTTCCTTCTTAAGGAGTGAATTTTCAAGCATCACGCCAAGCGTTTGTACATGATACGATCCGATTGTTCCGCAAAGCCCTTTGATTGTATGCACTATGCGGGTTGATTCTTCAAAATCGGCATTTTCAAATGCTTTTCTCAATTTGAGGATTTCGCCATTGTAATCGTGGACAAAACCCTGGATAATCTTGTAATACAAATTCTTGTTGTCATTAGCATGGTATAGCCCAGCTGCGGCATCGAAATTACGGACTTTCTGGAACAAAGCGATAACACTATCGTCTGCGCTTGTGGGCGTAGTCTCGGATTCGCTTGTAGTTGCCGCAATCGGTGTTTTATCGGCGACTTGCAAATACTTGGCTAGTTCCGCATAGAGCATCATCGGATCAATAGGCTTGGCGATATAAGAGTTCATCCCAGCTTTGAGACAATCGTCGCGGTCTTTTTGGAATGCTTTGGCACTCATGGCGATGATCGGAACATTCTTGAAATACTCATCGGAGCGGTTGCGGATTGCCCTTGTGGCATCAAGACCGTTCATCACAGGCATTTGGATATCCATTAACACTAAATCAAATGCATTGATTTTAAGTAACTCAAGAGCCTTTTTCCCGTTGGGCGCAACCATCGTTGCTAAACCGACACTGTTTAAAAGCGATACAGCCAATTCCTGGTTCATCTCGTTGTCTTCGACAAGGAGAATTTTCGCTTCTTTGAAGAATATCTTGTTCTTTTCGGGCTTAGGAGGTTTCTGGTAAGTGAGTTTCTCACCAACTGCTTCTTGCATCGCACTAAGCAATGAGCTTATCTGCAACGGCTTTGCGACGCAACTGTTGAAACCGATTTCGGTTGCCAGGTGGTAATTGTGTTCATCAAAGTGGATGGGGTGCATGAGAAGTTTCGGAATTTTTCTCATGTTTGTTGGGAGCCCCTGCACAAAATCAAAACCGTTCATGAGTGGCATCTGGTAATCGACGATAAAGAGGTCGTACGGAGTCTCCCCTGCTTCTTCGTGTGCTTGAATCAAGTCTAGAGCTTCATCCACAGATGCCGTTTCTTCAACGACGCAACGCAATTTTGTCAGGTAGTGTCTCAATACGTTACGTAAGCTTTCACAATCATCGATAAGCAAAATATTCTTGTTACGGAATGTCGTGACCGATTTCCACTTTGGCACAGCCGCTTGTGATGCCATAGCAAGAGTAATTGTAAAGAAGAATCTAGAACCCTTGCCATATTCACTTTCGACCTGTAGTTCTCCGCCCATGAGTTCTACGAGTGATTTGGAAATTACAAGCCCAAGACCTGTACCACCGTACTTGCGTGTAATGGAGCCATCAGCCTGCGTAAACGCATTGAACAAATGGTGTAATTGGTCAGCAGTCATGCCGATACCAGTGTCAATGACGCTGAACGAGAGCTTGACGTTGTTCCCTAGAACCTGTTCCTGCTTGATTCGCAGTGTTATGTTTCCGCTTTCTGTGAACTTGGTGGCATTGTTGATGAGGTTCGTGAAAATTTGAGAAAGGCGTAATGGGTCGCCCATCAGGACTTCTGGAATTTCAGGATCGACGTCGACGATCAATTCAATTGGACGGCCCGCAATGCGCACTTCGGCAAGGGCGGCCACTTCACCGATAATATCTTGTAGCACCAATTGCGTGATTTCAAGGTCTTGCTTGTTGGCTTCAATTTTCGAGAAATCAAGAATGTTGTTTATAATGCCGAGCAAAGATGTTGCTGCATGGCTAATGCGTTCGATAAATCCGAGTTGGCGTTCGTCTAGTTTTGTCTCTTGAATCAGGTGGGCCATGCCGATAATGGCATTCATCGGTGTGCGGATTTCATGGCTCATGTTCGCCAAAAATTCGCTCTTTGCCTGTGTTGCATGTTCTGCAATTTCTCGGGCTGCAACAACTTCCGAAATATCAATCATCGAGAGCATGTAACCGACAATTGATTCTTGCACCTTAAGCGTGCAGGCTTCACCGCGGAACCACGTGTCTGTATGCGTGTTAAGCGTCTGGAGCATGAACGTATCTTTCCATACGCCTTGTTCGTCAAATGTCTTTTTGAGAGCTTCGACAACATCTTCTGGCATGCCGCATTTGGGCAAATTTTCCAAAGATTGTCCAATGGCATCTTTCCAGTCTACAACAAGATAATCCGCCAACTGTTTGGACATGTATTTGACTTTGTGATTCTTGTCGAAAATCACGAGAATCGAATTCCCTGCCGATAGCATAATCGTATCGAGAATGGTGTCTTTCTGGATGCCACTTGTTTCATCAGAAATTAGGAACAAGTAGCGGATCGATCCGTCGTCTTCGACAAGGAACTGGAAAATGACTTTCCACCAAGCATCTTCGCCTGTGCAACTGCGAACCGGGATGATAATCTGGCGTTCGCTGGCGTGCATTTCGCCGCCCTTCGAAACTTTATAAACAAATTTTTTAAACTGTTCTGAATGGAAGAACTTCCACAAAATTTGGCCACGGACATCATTGCCGTTATTAAAAAAATCAGCAATATAGGCACTTGCGTGAAGAATATCGAATGTGTCGTTTGTAAGGATAATTCTAAAGTTATCACTTCCCAAGAGAGTTTCGAACATCGTACTGGAACTGACGCTTTCGTTCAAGTCTTTTTGGATAAAGAACTTGAAAAGGAATCGCACAATGAGCCATGTGAGGAATATCAGTGTCGCCACAATAAGCGAAACCACCAAGATGATGGCGTATAGATTTTCTTGGACTTTAGCAACGACCCTGTTCTTTTGAATGACATGAACAACGTAAAATGGGGCTTTCTTTAACGGTTTCACCAAAAAGATAAATTTTCGGTTTTCTACGTTGGTCTTTTCGAAAAGCGTTACGTTTACAGTATCTAAGCTTTCAATCTGAATATCATCTTGAACGAGATGCAAAAGCCCTGCAACAGTATCTGTAACAATGTTGTGCAGGTTTGTTTCATAAGGGAAATACGTGAACAGGCTATCATTCTCGGAACTTACGAGCATCGTGATGCCGCCATCAGTTCTTGCAAACTCCCCCATCAACTGGCGAACTTTTTGCAGATCGACATCGACTGCAACGGCTCCCATAAATATTTTATTTTTTTCCCATAGCGGGTACGAATATGTGAGTACGCGTTTTTTTGCGTTCTTGTTAATTTCTGGACCCGTAATCGCTAGACCCTTGCGTCTAGATGCTTCTAGGTACCAGGTTTTTGTCCTAAATTCTTTTTTGCCTTCATCAAGCTTAAAATCCATCGCTGAAATGAACTTGCCATTTCGGTTGCCATAATAGGCGTCGACAATGAAGGGCGATGATTGCTGGTGTTTTTTCAACACCTTCTTTATATCTGATTCTTTGGTGTGCTGTAGAATTTTGGGTAATGGTTTAAACTGTTTTTCAAATTTATCGAAGAACAGTTCAAGGTCAATAACGACTTTGTCCTGAAACTTGGATTCTGACGAACTATACGATGATGTAATTAAAGTGGATTTTAGAAAGTTCGAAAACACAACCACCAACACGATGGTAAACACTAGCATCGGTATTGTGTAAACGAGCGAAATACGCCAACTGAGATGGCGTTTCTTTTCATTTATCGAACTAGGTGTCAATCCTTACATTCCTCGGAAGAAGAAGTGTCTTTGAAACGTTCGTAAATTTCGGGAAGTTGGTCTGCTATGGAGAGGAACGCATCGACAACATCAGGGTCAAACTGCGTTCCGCGCCCCTTGATAATTTCACTTACGGCGACTTGGTGCGGATACGGATCTTTGTACGGACGCTTCGAGACAAGCGCGTCGTAAACATCAGCAACCGCCATAATTCGTGCACCGATAGGAATGTCGTTTTCTTTCTTGTGGTTCGGGTAGCCTTCCCCGTTCCAGTGTTCGTGGTGGCTCAAAGCCATTTCGGCGGCGATACGCACCATTGGACTGTCATGCAGTTCTTTAGTCGCTTCTTGCAACACATCGTAACCCATCTGCGGGTGCTGCATCATGATTTTACGCTCGTCTTGCGTGAGCGTTCCCGGCTTGCGCAAAATACGATCATGAATGCCGACCTTTCCAATATCATGGAGCGGTGCGGCGGTCGTTAAATTTTCAATGTATTCCGGCGTGATGATATCTTTGTATTTGGGATTCTTTTGGAGGCGTTCTGCAAGGCGTTGCACAATAATCTGAGTACGCTTGATGTGCTCGCCTGTTTCTGGATCACGGTATTCCGCTAGAGAGCCTAAACTCAACAACATGACCTTTAATGTCTTTTTCAGGTCAGCCGTTTTTTCGTCAACAAGCTCGTGCAAATGGTCAGTCTGGCGTTGCAGTTGATCGCGCTGTTGCTTGATCTGAAGTTGGTTCTTAATACGAAGCGTTACAAGCGCCGGATTGAAAGGCTTTGTGATATAATCGACTGCGCCGAGGTCTAGCCCCATCTGTTCGCTCTTGCTATCGGCTTTGGCGGTCAAGAAAATTACAGGAATACCTTGCAAAATATTCTTTTCGCGCATAATCCTCAATGTTTCATAGCCATCCATTTCAGGCATCATCACATCGAGCAAAATCAAGTCGGGCTTAATCTTTTCGGTAAGTTCAATTGCTTTTTTACCATTGAGGGCCACACAAACGTCATAATCGTTCGATAGAATACCCTCCAACACGTCGATATTCGTCTTGGTGTCGTCAACAACTAAAATTTTTAAACGAGAACGTTCCATGTTCATAATATACGTTAAAAAATCTAAATATTACAACTGATTTTATTACACCATAGAACATAAAAAAGACTTATTTTTCTGCATGGATAATTTTTCAAGGCTTTAAACACTTATATATGGTGACTTTTATCACGGGGAAAGTATATTTAAATTGGTTGTTGGTCAATAGTTATTAGTCAATTGTCCTTGGTAAGGAGTCTTTATGAAGAAGTTTGTTCCGCTGGTGGCCTTGTTTGCGCTCGGAGTTCAGGCGCAGGAGATTGTCGAAAAAGCCCCTTTTTGGGCGGCACTAGACGATCTTGAGCCTGCTGGCATCAATGATCTCTATAACGACCTGAACCTCCCCGACACCATGAAAAAGTATGGACCATACCCAGTCAAATGGGAAAGCTCCGATACACTATTCCTGGGACATGACGGCCACATCAACGGACGATTTGTGGGTGAAAACCACGAGGTAACGCTCACGGCAACGTTGTACGACAACGAAAGTAGCACGCCACGAGCCGAGAAAAGAGATTTCAAGGTTTCCATCCACGGCTTTGAACCATACTCCAACTACCTTTTCGCTTACTTCCCCGCCAATAACGACGAAAACATCTATTACGCCCTCAGTAACGACGGCTACAACTTTACACCCATGAATAACGGGAAACGCGTCGTGGCAGCCGATACGGTGAGTCTCAAGAAAGGCCTCCGTGACCCGCATGTGCTGCGTGCACCTGATGGTTGGTTCTACATGGTGAATACCGACATGAAGAGTGCCGAAGGCTGGGCTAGCAACCGCGGTATGGTGCTGATGAAGTCCCGAGACCTTATCAACTGGAAGCACAGCACAGTACATTTCCCGGACAAGTACAAAGGCAAGAACTTTGCAAACGTCACGCGCGTGTGGGCGCCCGAAACCATCTGGGACGCAAATTATGTGAACAAGGACGGGAGCAAGGGCAGGCCACTTGTTTATTACTCGCTGTTGACCAATGACGGGACCATTCCTTATGACAAGGTGTTTTTCAATTACGCCAACGAAGACTTTACTGACCTTGAAGGTGACCCGATCCATTTCTTTGACCGTGGCAAATCGACCATTGACATGGATATTGTCTACAATCCTGTAGATAAGCTTTATCACGCGTTTTACAAAAACGAAGGGGACGGCGGCATCTGCAAGGTGCAGGCGCAGACATTAACCTCGGAAAACGGCACTAAAGCCCCGACCTGGTACAAGCGCAGTGGTGCATTGCAACAGACGACCGAAGCTGTCGAAGGTGCTGGCGTATTCAAGCTCATCAACCAGAATTCCTGGGTGCTCATGTACGACTGCTATATGAATGGGCATTACCAATTCACGAGCAGCACCGACCTCGAGAATTTCAAGTTCGTGCAAGATACAAAGACGAGCGGCGCGTTCACACCACGCCACGGCACAATTCTCCCAATTACAGCTCAAGAAACGGCAGCGCTCATGAAAGCCTTCCCCACGCCTGATTTCGATCCTAAAGTGATTGAAATTCCAGATTCAATAGGCGTCTGCGATGGCAAAAAAGTTGTGGGTCCCTGTAGCCCGACAAAGATTATCCCGTACGTGAAAGTTGGCGATGAAGGTTGGAAAGAATCGACTGATTTGAAAGTCGCTAAAGGCGCTACAGTGCAGCTTGGCCCGCACCCGTGGGATGGCAAAATTTGGAGCTGGGAAGGTCCGGACGGATTCAAGTCCACAACTCGTGAAAACACTCTTAAGAATTTGGATGGCACCAAGAGCGGCTACTACTCTGTGACGTACACAAACGAAACAGGCTGCAAGAGTGTTGCTAAAATCAAAATTGTCGTAGACGATCCAGACCATCCGTATGAAGAACAGCCTCCGGTAAGCATTGGTAATCGCGGAATGCGCGAAAGCCGCAAGGATTTACGTTTGAACCGCAACCCCGTTTATTTCGATTTGCTCGGCAACAGACTTTCTGGCAAGCCGCATAACGGAATGTTCGTTGTAAAATAGTCGTTAGTCACTGGTTATTAGTCATTAGTTAAAGAATCACGGTAGAGTCGCCTAACAGAAACCAATGACCTTTGACTAAATGCTATTGACCAATCTATTAAGCTTTATAAACGCATTCACGGGGTCGGCGTAATTCCAGACGCCACCGAGTGAAGCAACGCCAGCGGGCGACATCTTCTTAAAAGAGTCAATCGTATCCGTATCGACGCCTCCCCATAAAATGAGGGAGGCTTTTGCGTTTATGCTTAAAGATTTTTCAAGAGTTTCGACTGGCTCAATCGCCGAAAGCGGCTGCATAATCGGGCCAACAAGAGCGCCCGCCACCCATTCCGGGAGCTTTTCGGCTTCTTCCGCATTTTTGCAAAGGGCGACACAGTTGATGCGTTTCCAGCTTTCGGGAACCTCGCCCATAAAGCTTTGCGCATCGCAGACGCAACCGCGAACATCAAGCTCTTCGGCTATGTCTGGCGTCCCACGCACCCAAATGCGGTCGCGCAATTCCATCGGGAGACCTAGCAGCCAACGATCGTAATCGTTGAATGTCGCACGAGCATTGCCGCCTCGCCCGCGCTTGTCGAGAATCAAACGGGTTAAACCACGGCGAAACATTTCTTCGATATCGTCGTGTTCAGCAGCAAAATCATCAGGACAAGTAAAAAGCCAAAGACGCATTTTTATTTCCTCACACATCTGACGGAGAGGGCAAATTCTTCGTAGGTTTCATCGTACGATACGCTGGAACGGCCTTTTTCGAGCATCACGGTGCGGGCATAATTTGCACGGACCTCATCGGTTGTCCAAAAGTAGGCGTATTCGTCAAAATAATTATAGTATTCTAAGAAATGGTAACCGCCACCAACTTCTGAAACAAAGTCCAATGACATCAAGGAATCGGCGGCAAAATCAAAACCGCCTACAGCATCAATCAAGCGATCAAAATCCGCTTTTGATGGGATTTTCCAGCCTTGTGGGCAAGCGACCATCGCTACATTCCAGGCGTAAAGTCTCCCCTGCTTTTCGCAATACTCTGCGCTATCGTTATAGCAAGATGTTCTCTTGTAAAGCGAGTCCGAAGCATCAAAATAATTCAAGTTTTGAGCCATCCAGACTAGGCCACCAATTTCAATGGTCTTGTAGCTTTGTAAGTCGCGAGCGTCAACGAAAATGCCTGCGCGAGAATCCTCGTCCGCAGCGCCCACTGAAGAATCCGAACACGCCCAAAACGCGATTGCAAAAAAGACAGAAACGAAAGCCCCAAAATACTTGCTCATACACAAAAGATAACTAAATAAATTTTTCTATATTTACGCAAGGATTGACGATTTGATGATCAAACCGCCACGGTTAATAACGAGGCACTCGATGGATTTGAAAATACTCCCTCAGCCAGACGATGTTACGTGCGGACCGACTAGCCTACACGCTGTTTACTCTTATCTTGGCTATAACATTCCCCTTAAAAAGCTCATTTCCGAAATTGAATTTTTGGAAGAAGGTGGCACGCTAGGCGTTTTCCTTGGCATAGATGCCCTCAAGCGCGGTTTCAAGGCTACTATTTATTCTTACAATTTAAAGATTTTTGACCCGACGTGGAGCAAGCTCAAGATGCCCGAGCTCCGCGAAAAACTAGTCGCTTTGCACAAAGCAAAACACGCCCCTAAGCTCAAAAAGGCAATTGACGCCTATATCCGATTCATTGACCTTGGCGGAACCGTCGCAACAGCAGACCTTCGCGCAAGCATGTTCGAAAGTTATTTCAAGCGCGACATTCCGGTGCTTTGCGGCCTCAGCGCCACCTATCTTTATCGTTCTCCCCGCGAATATACAAACGAAAATGACCAGTCCGTCTTTGACGATATCCACGGCGAGCCGATGGGGCATTTCGTAGTGCTTTACGGACTCGATGAAAAGAAGCAGTTCATGGTCGCAGACCCAGATTGTACAAACCCGATGGCAAGTGGCCCTTATTACAAAGTAGACAAGTTCCGTCTAATCCACAGCATTTTGCTGGGTGTCATGACGTACGATGGAAACATCCTTGTAGTGGAGAAAAAGTAATGAAAGCTCCGGCACTGATGATTACCTGCGAACATGCGAGCAACGCTGTGCCGGATTTCGTCCTGCGCGCTCTCCGCGATTCCAAGATTCCCGATGACGTTCTCGCCTCTCACCGCGCTTACGACATTGGTGCATACAAAGTATTTTCAAATCTTGTAAAACGATTAAAGCCCGACTTCCATTGCTCTAGTCGGTTCTCGAGACTCGTGGTCGACATGAACCGCAGTGCGACCAACAAGACGTTCTTTTCGGAATACACCGTTGGACTTCCAAATACTGTAAAATCGCACATGCTGAGCCTTTGGGAAAAATACCGTGAGAAAATTGAAAACTTTGTCGCGAGTGAAATTCCTGCGGGAGCGCGCAAAAATGAGAAAAATGCACCTAAGGAAGCGCCGCTCAAGGTCATCCACCTCGGTATTCATAGCTTTACGCCTATTTTAAATGGTATCGAGCGCGATGCCGATGTCGGGATTCTCTATGACCCGAGCCGACCTGCCGAAGTAAAAATTGCGCAAACGCTCATCCAGAACATCCACGAACGCGCCCCGTGGCTTAAAATCCGCAAGAATTACCCGTATTTGGGCAAGTCCGATGGCCTTACGACCACGCTTCGCCAAAAGTTCGGCCCAAGTTACGCGGGACTTGAAATCGAGATTAACCAAAAGCTGCTTAATTTTTAAACTTTTTTCAAAAATTGGTTGTCCGTTTTGGGTAATCTTATTTAATTTTATGCGTGGATTTTTGCCCTTTTTGCGTGTAATGCGCGCCGAAGGTGTATATGATCAGAATTTTTACGAAAAAACCTAAAAACGGAGATATCCATGGCAAAAAAGATGATTGCGTGTGACGGTAACGAAGCCACCGCTAGCGTTGCATTTGCGGTTAGCGAAGTCGCTGCAATTTACCCGATTACACCGTCTAGTCCTATGGCTGAGCACGCCGACAACTGGAGTGCTGCAGGCAAGAAGAATATTTGGGGACAGGTTCCCCGCGTGTTTGAA
>CADAWC010000065.1 GCA_902791475.1 Fibrobacter succinogenes | reverse complement strand
GATGCGGCGGTTGTATTCTTCGAGCGAAAGATCCCTGATGTTCACGCCACCGATTTCGATGTCGCCGCTGTCAACATCCCACAGCGAGGCGATAAGGCGAGCAATCGTCGATTTGCCCGAACCGCTCGGGCCCACGAATGCGGTAAAGCTTCCTTCGGGGAGAACCATGTTGATGCCGTGGAGAATTTCCTTCTTTTCTTCGCATTCGATTCCCTTATGATAGCTGAATCGCACATCTTTCAATGTGATGGAATTGTCGGCGGGTTTGCGCTTGTCGGCCGCGGGGCGTGCGAGTTCCTTCATTTCGAGCACCGAGCCGACTTCACCGAAAATGACGCCCGCCTTGCTGATGTCGTCACTGTAACTCATGATGGTGAGGAGCGGCATCATGATACTCACCGAAACGATGATGACGGTGATAAAATCCACTGCCGTAATGGAACCGTTGTAATAGAAGTAACCGCCAAACGGCAACACCGTCAATAGTGTGGCAGGAGCGACCGTGATGGCAAGTGAATGCGGCCAAATGCAGCGACGCATCCATTCGACAAAACAGTCGCTCCCTTCTTTTGCTGCTACAACAAACTTGTCGTAAGACGATTTTGACTTGCCGAATGCCTTGATGACTTCGATGCCGTTAATGTATTCAACCGCGGTGTCGTTCAACGCCTTCGTTTTTTGGATAGAATTGTCGAACCACTTTTGCGCTCCGGCAAACATGACGGCCATGGCGACCATACCGATCGGGAGCGTTCCAAGCGAGGCTAGTCCCATGCGCCAATCGATATGGAAAAGGTAGACGAACATGAGCACTGGGAGAATCAGGTTCGAGGTGAATTCCGGGACTACGTGCGCAAGCGTCGTTTCCATGCTGTCGATGCGTTCTACCAGGATGTTCTTGAGCGCGCCCGAGGGCATGTCGAGAACAGAACCCAGCGGCACACGCGATAGCTTGTCGCAAAGATCCTTGCGGATGTTGCCGAGAACGTTGAAAGTCGCCACATGCGAAAGCGTCGTCGAAATGCTGTGGAACAGGACATTCCCGAACCAGAACGCCGCAATAATCAGGCATTCCTTAAGGTAAACATCCCAGTCGCGCACACCCGAAAGCAGTTCGCGCACGATGTTTGCGATAATGATGTAAGGAGCGATTCCGCAAGCGACGCGCAAGAGCGCAAAGAAAATGCTTGCGATGTAGTATTTTTTCTTGTTTCTGGCAAACAGAAAAATCCAAGAGAGCAGAGATTTCTTTTTCATATAACCCTCGTTTTTCGCTGCAAAACATATAAAACGGGGCAAAAAAATACTGCTCCATTTGGATAGAGACAATCCAAACGAATTTTGCTCTAAAACCTAGTCAATTATTTTTCGAGTTGGCTGCGCAGGACAACGATATCTTCTACGGAAAGGCCGGAATATTCCGATAAGTCTCGAATTCCTTTTTTACACCTTAAACTGCAGAATCTCTTCGGCGGTCAAATCCTCGATTCTCTTGCCCACGCGCTCGGCATATTCACCGAGTTTAAAAATATTCAGCTTACTCTTTGGAGGGTTCTTGTACGGATCCGGCATTGCCAAATATTCTTCCATGGAGTCCGCCAGAATGACCGCAGGCTTTCTAATTCCATTCATAGGTGTAGACCTCCAAAAGTTTTTGCGCAGCACCCTTATCAAGCATAAAATGAAACGGATGCAGGATACCTAAAAAAGATGTTCCTAGAACATCAATATAGTGATTTAACAGTTCTTTGTTAAGGGCAAATCCATAAATATAGCCTTTATACCCCCATAACATAGAACGGTCTGCAGCGATTGCAAAAAGATGACCCCCAACTCCACTAAATTTCTGTTTTCCGAACAAATATTTATTGTTGTGCGGGGCCGTACAAGCCCAATGCAAATACGCTGCTTGCGCATTGACATCGTTCCTTACCCCTACAAGCCCTTGAATTTCGTTGTTTTCCTTTAAGGCAAGTGCATAAACCTCGACATCTTTTGGAACGTCAATCCAATTGATTCCCCATCCATCCTTTTCCTTGAATTTTCTCAGAAACGAGCGGCTCTCAATCTTGAACACCACGGTTTCTTTGATTTCACCCGTTTCGGTATCCTTGAGGCAAGGGACTATTTCGTCAAGCCAAACGTCAACACAACCGCTATTCAGCGTATTCTTCATCTTTTACTCCTTCCCCGCGGACATGCGTTAAACAGCGGGGCTTTAGGTTATTTTGCATCGTGCGCGAAAAACTATTTTCTACACACCTGTGCACTAAATATAGATTTTCAAAATCGGATTGTCAAGGTGTCGCAGCATAAATCTATCACCAGTCATCATAGTCATTTTCAACCACCCAATGAGAAACATCCCCCGTAAACTTTGTGTTCTTAAACATATCTATATTGTATTTTAAGCTGGAAACATCCCATGCAGACAAATTACCATCAAAGCAGGAGTCACAGAACATTTCGGTCATGTTTGTAACATTTTCAACATTCCAATTCGAAATATCTCCATTGAATATTGAATTACGAAACATTCCGCTCATGTCTGTCACGTGAGACACATCCCATTTTGACAAGTCTCCATTAAAATAGGAATCACTGAACATTTGACTCATATCGGTAACATTTTCAACATTCCAATGCGAAATATCTCCGTTAAATTTAGAATTGCGGAACATACTGTCCATATTTTCAACGTTAGATACATTCCAATTCGAAATATCTCCATTGAATATTGAATTACGAAACATTTCGCTCATGTCTGTCACGTGAGACACATCCCATTTTGACAAATCCCCATTAAAACAGGAATCACTGAACATTCGGCTCATATTCGTAACATTAGAAACATTCCAATTTGAAATATTTCCGTTGAATTTAGATTTTTCAAACATATAGCACATATCTCTAACGTTTGAAACATCCCAATTAGAAATGTCTCCATTAAAATGCGATTCCCAAAAAAGTCCCGTCATATTCGTGACATTAGACACATTCCAGTTAGAAATATCACCATTAAACAGCGATCCCCAAAACATGCAATACATATTTTCGACATTGGACACATCCCAGTTGGAAATGTCGCCTTCAAAAGGGGAATCACAGAACACATAACGCATGCTTGTGACATTTTCGACATTCCAATGAGAGATATCTCCTGTAAATTTGGAACGGCAAAACATTTCATTCATATTTTTTACATTTGAAACATCCCATTGCGATATGTCTGAGTTGAAAGACGAATTCTCAAACATATGGCACATGTCTCTCACATTTGATACATTCCAATGTGAAATATCTCCTCTGAATTGAGACTTGAAAAACATATAACCCATATCTTTCACATTTGAAACATTCCAACGAGAAATATCACCATTAAAGCTACAATTCCAAAACAATCCTCTCATATTTGTGACATTAGAAACATTCCAGTTGGAAATATCACCGTTAAAGGATGAATACAAGAACATTTCGCTCATATTGGTCACATGAGACACATCCCAATTTGAAATATCAGCATTAAAATCAGCTTGCCAAAACATACCTCTCATGTTTTTCACGTTGGAAACATCCCACTCAGACACATCACCGCTAAAATGAGCATTCATAAAAAGAAAACTCATGTCCGTTATATTAGACACATCAATAAAATTCAAACTACAATTAGGTCCATTCTTAATAATGGTCCTATTGACAAGAATTCTTAATTCAAGCGAATCATGAACAATTATTTTTTCCGTCATCATTTGCTCCTGATTTTTTATTCTCTTATAAAATATAGATTTACAGACCGTCAAATTATGACATTCGAAATAATTTTTTTGAAATTTTCACATAATGACACAATATGACACCACATTTTATTATTTTCTTATAGGAAGAAAGGAATAATTATGGTTGCCAGCATAAAAGATTTATCAGAGGTTGTTGCGGGGCAAGGACATTACCCTCGTAAGCCTTTTTTATCTTGCCAAAACATTTCGTACGACGAACTCGTCGCTATTTTGGATGATGCCCCAGAATCGCATTTCGCTAATTTTATTTTTCAGCCTAAAAATTTGACCTTCGCCTTTCCGTACAATCGAGGCAAACAATGGCTCCGTGAAATCAAAGATATTTTACTGTTGAATTCCGCAGAAGTCGGGCAAAGTCTTTTTCCTAAACTTTACCGTTTTGTCAAAGGCTCCGAAGTTAAAATCCGAGGAAAAATTTTTATCAAGACAAAATGCGCAAACCGTTTTTCTCTCGAGGAATTGACAGAAATATCACGCAAGATTTTAAGCAACTATATCATTCTCCCACAAAAATTCTGTTCGCTAGATATTAGTTGTAAAAGAAACGAAGATATAACCGTCGAAATCGGCAGAATACAGATTCCAAATTATTCGGGGAATGGTTTCTACATTCATTTTAGTCTTTCTTGTCAATTACACCGAGTTCAAACAGCTAAACCTTTAGAATATTTTTCAGAAATGCACGAAATCCGCATAGGAGGCTTTGGTCACAATACTTGCGGTAGAAACGGCATTTTCTTTGTACTCGTACAACTGTTTGAATACGGGAACACGCTTACAGAGATTCCAAAAGACATTGAAAATTCATTACTCGGATCTGAAAATCCTTGCGAAAATTATTGGAGTAAATTTCACAAGCAATATATTGCTACAGATTTTTTACCTGCATTTATAAAACAAAAATCAAAGATTTTTTCAGCAAGACAATCAAACGAAACAAGTACTTCTGGAGATTTCATTTACCATGACAAATTCGGCTATGGTCAAATTCTAAAGAAATACGAAGAAAAAGGAGATAAAAGAATTGATGTTCTTTTCAGCGACACTATTACTAGAACATTAACCTTGAAATATGCTAACGAACATCTCAAATTCACAACCAATAAATACCATAATCAAGAATTCAATGAAGATGTTCACATTTCATCAGAAAATCCAATTTATGTGAATTGCACATTCAACAACGGCGTTTTTATTGAAGGAAACGTATCCCCCATTTTCATTTCATGCACATTTTATGGATTCGAAAATGCCGGAATACGGCTTTTGGATGGTGCTCAAGGATATTTTTCCAACTGTCACATGTCGTACGATGAAACATGGTATAATATTCTTATTCTAAACAAATCTCATGGAGAGTTCCACAACTGTTTTATAGGAAGTACTACATCGGACGGAGTTGGAATCATCGATGAATCATCAGGAATATTTGACAGTTGTTGTTTCGAAAACTTTCGGGACGCAGGGGATGGCATGCCCAGAGGGCCCATAGAGCTAAAAAACAATAATAGCGACAAAACTCATTTCTCCTACTGCTCTTTCTTTGCAACTGAAGAATTTAAAAAAGAATGCTTTTGCGTTCGCGGGAATGGCGAAGCGACTTTTGACAACTGCAATTTTTTCTATCAAGAAGACGCCAATCTATTTGACAAGAAGGAACCATACCATTACGAATTTTACAACTGTAGATTCAATCGCACATTCCCCTACATTTTACCCAACATGAAAAAATGTTCTTTCGAGCCAAACGCCACAAAGGAAGATTTTAAAATTGGCGGATGCATAATTGACAACGAGGAATTCTAAATTATCTTTTAGGAACCAACCACCGAATACTTAAACTATGAACGACTTGTTTGAATACATTTTCGACGGTTCAATCATCTGGCTGATGATCTTGATTCCGCTCTATGTGTTGAGCACGATCGCGGTATTATTGTGGTTTTGCATCATAGAGCCGTTGTTTCATTTTTTGAGAAAGAAACATTTAGATATTCCATTCGTCTTCATCACAGCCATATCAATCACAGCCTGGCAGAAATGGGATGAGTTCACAAGCGAACCTGCAACATTTTTGTTATTTGCGGGGGCATTGCTCCTATGCACTTTTATAACATGGTTTGTCTTTGATGTGCTTATGGGAAAATCTAGCCCTGACACCAAACATGAATAACACTCTATTTTAAAAATCCGTAGGTGTAGACTTGGGGGCGGAGTTTTTCGGAGAGGGCTTTATAGGCGGCTTCGAAGGGTTCGAAGTGAACGGGGATGGCGTTTCCAGTTTCGTTTTGGGCTTTGAGAGCCATGCGGATTTGATACCAACCCACATCGGTGCGGTTCAGCTTGAATTCGTCGCGGATCTTGTGATTGAACGACTGCATGAAATAGGCTTGCCAGATTTTTTTACCTTCGTCAAGGATGGTCTGGGCTTCAGCACTAAATGTTTTCCCTTCCATGTAGCGGACCATAAAGTCGCTTTCGAAACGGTCGGGTGCACCTACTTCGGCTTCGGTAAAGGGGATGAAATGGTTTACGATGTTCCATTGTCTGCCGTTCCATTCCAAGCCGTTTGCACTTGCGGTGAGGTTCGAACCGTTGAACAACATATAGACCAGGCAATCGTTCTTGAATTCTTCAGAAAGTTCTGTATTGGGCTGAAGAAATTGATCGCGATCATTAAGCCAAGTATGAGGAGTAGTTTTTTCAACGGCAAAAATCACAGCCGCTTTCCAAAGATTTTTTTCATTAACATAGAAGCCGTTACCTCTTGCCGCTGCAGACGATAGTATATATACATATTTGGATGCATTTTGAACATCATTCGTTCCCGCACACATATACGCTATGGCATCTTCGCTCCAATTCTTAACTCTTGGAGTTCCTTCCGTTGGTGAAAGAGCATTACTCAATGGCAAAACATCTTCTTTATTTGCTCGAGGCCTTTCAATCCATTTACTCAGGTAATCTTTTTCGTTTATATTAAAAAAACTTTTAGAACCAATAGGTATTGAATTCTTGTCAAGAACTTCACAACTTATCTCAGAAGGAAATTCTGTCGATTTGTTCAATGTTTTCCAAATTAGAAACCCAATTGGAAAATCTCCTTTTAACCCTTCAAAAGACTTGCTATGGACAACAAAACCATCTAAATATTTTGAATTCCATTCTTTTCTAAACAATTCAAAATTTGGGGCATTGACATATTTAAGCTTACTAAACATTGCTAGAGTAGCATTTGGAATTTCTTTAGCCATCCGTGAAATAAATTGCGTAAACAATTCATTTGAGGCTTTCCCATATTTTTCCATACCGACATTGGCCCATTTAGTTTTAGCGACACCAGTCTTATTTTCTTTTTTGGAGCCTTTAGCCGTATTGTCGGCATTTGTCGCCTCCGCATACGGAGGATTTATCAGCACAAGTAATTTCTTCTTACCTTCGTTCGCATCTCGAATCACGTCACGCAAACTCTGCGGAATCTTGTCTGTCAGTTTATAGTCAATCTCACCACTATCCGTAATATCATCGTTCAGGTAATCGTACTGAAAGCGTTCCGCACCCACGCAAATCTTTGCCGCCTTCATGATGTTCACGTCTTCTTCGTCCAAGGTGCTCATGAACAAATGGCGATGGTTGCCATGCTTGGCTTCAAGGTTGCCAACTCCGCAGCACATGTCCCACACATAGTAGTCACGTTGCCAGTTTGCGCCGAGAGTCTTTTCGAGCAAATCGTATGCCTTGTCGACAACAGGGAGCGGCGTGTAGTAAGCGCCCTTGAATGTCCGTTCATCTACGGGAATCAAGCTGTCGCGGCGTTCCAAAAGATAACTGCGATATTCTTCCTTGGGCGGCCTATGGTAAATCGCCCAGAAACGGCTATACCCCTCGAGGCTTCCCAGTTCGTAGGTCTTGCCCTTAAACAAAAATACAGGTTTGTCACCTCGATGCAAGAGTTCTGCTGGCAAAGCATCGTGAGTACTTGTTTTCCCGTCACTCATCACGTCGGCAAAAAACAGCACCGCGTAATCTTCGGGCTGAGCGTTCACGATTTCTTTCCCGACCATCTCGACCCATTTGTCAAAAACCTGCTTGAGGTTGTCGGGCGTAATCTGCGTGCGGATGATTTCGCCCTTGTCGATGGCATTCCGCAGGGTGTCAATAAATTCCTGTTCATGTGTCTCAATATTGAAACTCACGAAATGTGTGCCGATGTACTGGCTTACCATGTCGAGCGCATCGCGTGTCACGTCGCTCGCCGACTTGCCCCACTTGATCTTCACGTTCTTGTCTTGCAAAAGCGGAAGCGCCACATCAGTTTTCATGATGGCGGCCTTCACGCTATCGACCACGCAGAGGAACGGCGGGATGCGCTCGCCGTCTTTCAGAGCACGGTGAATGTAAAAAAGCAACTGAGTGAACATCTCGTAGAGGGATTTCTTGGAGCCGAACTTCGCCTCGAACCAGACTTCGCGCGTCTGTATATCGATGAGGTTCCGCTGAACGCCCTTGAGGCGCAAAGCCTTGATGTATTCGGCTTTCACATCTTCTTCGGACGTGGCTTTCTGCAATCTTTCGAACAGGCTCACAAGGGCTCCTTCAGCCCTTATTTCAATTCATCCGAAACCTGTGCACAAAAAAAGCGTGGCGTCGAATGAACTTACCGTTATCGAGGTTCTGGTAAACCTATTCCGCAATAAGCACAAACGACCCACGCCCATTGCTGGACGTGAGTGTTCGCCTTAATCTCGCGGAATTTCAAAATTTACCAGATTTCGATAACGAGAATAAGAGCTAACTCAACGTTAATCTCTGCGCCCCAAGCCGTGAGGCAAAGGGCTATGTCTATGGGAAAATGTAGTATAATCGCTGGAATGGATTGCTTCGCCTTCGGCTCGCAATGACGAAAAAAGGCGATTCCGGCATGGGGGTCTTAGGGGGTGGAACCCCTTAGGAGAGGAGGTAGCGGAAGACCCGGCGAGATCCTTCGACTCCGTTACACTTCGCTCAGGATGACAAAAACGCCGGGGCTGTAGCGAGGGGGAGGCTTCCCCCTAACCCATTCAGATTTTCGCCAAACCTTTTGGAGTAGAATTTTCTTACGCATATTTCTCAATTTGGGCGCGATGAAACACTTAATTGCATACAAATTGACAACTCTCGTGTTGGTGAT
Source organism: Fibrobacter succinogenes (assembly GCA_902791475.1). Taxonomy (GTDB): domain Bacteria; phylum Fibrobacterota; class Fibrobacteria; order Fibrobacterales; family Fibrobacteraceae; genus Fibrobacter; species Fibrobacter succinogenes_J. The sequence continues at coordinate 4,680 of CADAWC010000065.1, read as the reverse complement.
GGTTGCGATTGCCTCTGTGGCTACGCGTGCACAAGAATCGGCGAACGGTGAAAACGCCGAATCTACCGAAGAAATCACGAATTTTGACGATGTTTTTGCTGAGGAAACCTCCACAAACGAAAGCGCTCCGGCAGAACAGTCCGCAGCGAAATCGGGTTCGTCCGGCGTAACGGTCCTCGACGAGATGGGCATCGAAGGCGAAGGAATCAACGAAGCCGCACCCGTCGACAAGAAAACCAAGGCCGAATCGGTCAAGGTCATGGATGCCACGGAACTTCAGGGCTCCAGCGCCACCATCGCAGATGCCACGAATCGTTCTTCGGGCGTAAAAATCCGCCAGTCGGGAGGCATGGGCAGCGAAAGTAAAATCAACATCCGCGGCATGGAAGGCAAAAATGTGAAGGTGCTTGTCGATGGCGTCCCTGTCGATAACGGCAACGGGAATTTCTCCGTCAACGATATTCCCATCGACAAGATTGACCGCATCGAGATTTACAAGAGCTATGTGCCCGAACGCTTCGCGACCGACGGCATGGGCGGCGTGATTAACATCGTAACGCATGATTTGCCCAAGAGTTCCATTACGGGCTCTTACAGTTTCGGGAGTTTCAATTCACACAAGGCCTCGCTCGACGCAAAATACGTGTGGGTAACTGATTCGGCCAAGAGCCGCGCTATCGCCACCGGAATTTCGGCCTATTACAACTACTCCGACAACGATTACGAATTCACCACACCCTACATGGACACGGTTGTATCGCGAGATCACGACCGCTACTACAGTTACAACGTGTTGCCGTATGTCTCGTTTGAAAAATATTTCTTTGACAAGGCGACTTTGGGCGTGATTTACAACGCGATGGATAAAGAAATTCAGTCGAATTCCCACCGCATCGAAGAGGCGAACTCCAATGCGCAATCGTACGGCGTGAACCTTTCTCTCGAAAAGGCGAATTTGTTTGTCAAGGGGCTTTCGGCCGCGCTTTTGTTCAGCTACGCCTTCGGTAAAGAGGCTGTCATCGATACGAGTCATACTTATTACTACGGCTGGGACAAAGAGAATGTTCGCGAAGCGAATACCGCCTTTGGTGAAATTTCTATGGGTGGGGCATCGCATATTGAACGCGAAAACCAAACGATTGTAGCTCCCTGGAATTTTGACTACGCGTTCACGCAAAACCACATTCTCACCTGGAGCGGCCTTTACCGCTACGAATCGCAAGATCCGGAAGACAAGCGCGCCGCTAAAGGGCAGACGCTCAACAGCGCCGGATTCCCCGGGCACAGCAATTCCGTTGTAACGGGGCTTTCTCTCGAAAATAACTTCTGGAACGAACGAATCCAGAATGTGGCGGGCGTCAAGGGATATTACTACTCCATTAAGGCGGACGATGACGGCGAAAAGCGTATACAGCAGTTGACAGACGACTATGCCGAAAATAAGGATTTCGGTTACAGCGAAAATTTCCGCGTCAAATTGATTGACGACTTGTCGGTTGTTGAGCAGTTTGCCGTCAAGGGTGGCTACCAGCATAGCCTGCGGTTCCCGACCCGCGAAGAAATCTTTGGCGACGGAATGTATGTGCAGTGTTCCCCGAACTTAAAACCCGAAAAGTCCGACAACTTTACCGCAGGTGCCGAACTGGATATGCGACAGATTCCGCTGCTCTTGAAGTTGCATCTGGAATTCAACTGGTTCTACATGCTCATGGAAGACCGCATTTATTGGAACAACTACGCGTCGGTTCCGCGCCCTTACTACAACAGTGTCGGTACCAAGACGACTGGCTTTGAAATCGACGCCGCAGTCGATGTGAACGAATACATTTCACTTTCTTACAACCTCACCAGGCAAGAAGCCGAAAGCCGCGAAGCGGATTTGGCCTACGGAATCGCCAAGGGGCTGACCGTTCCGAATATTCCTACGCTCTACATGAACTTCGGCGCAGAATTCCATGTGGGCGACCTGATTTACCGAGATGACTTTTTCAAGCTCTACTGGCTTGCCAACTACACCGATGAATATTACTACTCCTGGAAGGTCTCCAAAAGGCAAGACCGCACCATTCCCAGCTCGTTCACCCAAGATTTAGGCGTGGAATACTCCATTCTCGCCAACATGCTCTCTTGGAATTTCGAAGTCCGCAACTTCATGGATGTCCGGGTGTATGACAAGTACGGTGAATCCAAGCCCGGTCGTGCTTTTGCGACCAAAGTCAAGTTTACACTATAACAAAAAAGGAAAACAAATGAACCTCTTCAAAAACCAAATAACGATTGCTGCAATCGCGTCCACAATGATGCTCGCGGCCTGCGGCGATGACTCCAGCTCCAGTTCTGCTGGCGACAACGGCTCTTCTTCGGGGGACAAGTACCTGCTCTCCTTTATGATGGACGCCTCTCAATTTGTCGGAACAGCCTCTCTTTCCGATAATCAGGCCAAGGTTGTCGAAGACTTTATCGAAGCTCCGAACGCTGGCGGCGTCGCGTACTTCAACGGCTCCGTTTACGTGCTCGCCACTGACGACGCCATGAACAGCACCCTTTCGCGTTACGAACTGGATAAAGACGGCAATATGCCTGCCAAGGCCTCCGCTACGGCCAAGTTCCAGGGGACCCGCGCCATCATGATGAAGTTCGTTGACGAAAACAAGATGTACGTGGAACAGTCCATGGGCGACGCCATTACCGCCCTTGACCCGACAACGCTCAAGACCACGGCTACCATCGATCTTTCCGAGTACATTGACGAAGAAAGTGGAGCCTTGACATCGGTTCCGGGCTCCGCCGTAATCCGTGACGGCAAGATGTTCCTGACCTTGAGCCAGTTCGTCGACTTCAACAATTTCATTGCGGGCCCGCGCGCTTCCGTGGTGATTATCGACGTGAAAACAGACAAGGTCGAAAAGGCCATTTTTAGCGACAAGGTCGCGGCCGTTGGCGGCATGGACGACATGAACAACACCATGTCCTTTGTCGATGAAAAGGACGATATCTACTTCTATTCCAACGCCTCTTACTGCTACGTTGAAGGTTACAAGGAAGGCTGGATCCGCATCAAGAAGGGTAAAACCGACTTCGACAAGGACTGGGTTTTCCGCATGCACGATGCCGAATACGATGGCAAGAAAACGAACGAAAACAACCTGATGGTGGGCGGCACCTACATGGGTAACGGCAAGTTTATGGGATTCTTCGGCAGCTTTGCCGACCCGAGCAACTTCAACAATTATGAATGGCAGTTTGTGGTTGTCGATGTCTACAAGAAGACCGTTGAAAAAGTGGATCTTTCTCCGACCATCCCGTGGTTCGCTCCGTCCATTCACCTGGATGCCGACGGCAAGAGCGTGCTCCTGGGCCATGCCGACAAGAAGGGCGGCGCTATCTACCGCTACGACATCGCTAGCGGCAAGGTCTCCAAGGAAATGGACGTGACCACCGGAACCGCCTACTACATCGTTCCGATGGCTGACTAAGATTTAGTCCAATCACCATACAATAAGGCCACCCTGCTTAACCGCGGGGTGGCTTTTTGGCGTTCTTTTCGTAGTTTAGCCTTTACTAATTAGCGTTGACTAATATATAAGGTGTGTTTTTCGTCTAATCGGAGCCGTCCTATGGAACAAGTAAAGTTAAGCCAGAGCCTTGAAGACTACTTGGAAATGGTGCACATGCTGCGCCTTGCGAACGGGATTGCCCGTGTCCGCGACATTGCGGCGGCGCTCAAGGTCAAGATGCCGTCGGTTGCCAAGGCGGTGATTGAACTCAAAAAACTCGGCCTTGTGACGCAGGAACCTTACAGCGGTGTCGAACTCACTTCGGAAGGCGCGCTCGTGGCGTCCCAGATTCTGAACCGTCACATTCTGCTGAAGAGTTTTTTGATCAAGCTCGGTATCTCCGAGGCGATTGCTGACAAGGACGCCTGCTGCATGGAACACATTCTTTCGGCGGAGACTCTCGAGAAAATCGAGGATTTTGTGAATACCCCTAGTACGGGTGTGACAGCAAAAAAGTCGAAGACTGCCGCTAAATCTACGAAAAAGTAAATCGTTGGTGTATGAATAACGAACCGAAGTTTTCGGAACTTAAAAAAGGCGACAAGGCCGAAATTATTGGATACAACACGGGTGATTCTCAGTACAAGTCCAAACTTTTGTCGATGGGGCTTGTGCGTGGCGTGGTGCTGCAGGTTTTGCAGGTGGCTCCGCTCGGGTAAACAAGAAGCCAACGTGCTCAAGTTGAGGAGAGTCTGATGCCTATCGAGAAAGAAGTTTTCACGATTGCGATTGCGGGCAACCCGAACTGCGGAAAGACGGCGCTCTTTAACTCGCTTACCGGATCGAACCAGATTGTGGGCAACTGGCCGGGCGTGACTGTCGAAAAGAAGGAAGGTCAATTCAAGCTCGACAACCACACGATTCGCGTGGTGGACTTGCCGGGTATTTACGCGCTGTTTGCAAACTCCGAAGACGAGCGTGCCGCTCTCGATTACTTGCTCAAGGGCGAAGCGGACCTGGTCGTGAACATTCTGGATGCGACGAACCTGGAACGCAACCTGTTCCTCACGAGCCAGCTGATGGAAAAGGGCGTGCCGATGGTCCTGGCGGTGAACATGATGGACATTGCGGCGAGCCGCGGCATCCATGTGGACCTGCACAAGCTCGAAGAAATCCTCGGCGT
>CADAWC010000064.1 GCA_902791475.1 Fibrobacter succinogenes | reverse complement strand
GCTTGACGACTCGATGATTTGCAACCTTTGCTATAAATGCGACGATCCCAACGTCGGCTTTGCCCTGAACAAGAACGAGTCGCTTGTCAAGTGCTATCTATGCGATACGGGCCTTTTGGTAAGCCTAGCATTCAGTGAAAATGAGATCGCGTCGAACCAGTTGTACAAGGCAATCATGGACGGCAAGCTTTCGCTGAACGAGGGCATGCTCCATGAAAACATGATCGCGCAGATGATCCGGGCCAAGGGGCGCAAACTCTTTTTCTATACGGAATACGATGCCGCAAAGCACCGCAACTCCATGGAGATAGACTTCTTGCTTTCCAATGAGAGTAAGGTCAATTTCAAGGTGTTCCCGGTGGAGGTGAAATCCTCAAAAAACTATACGACAACGTCGCTCGGTAAGTTCAAGGACAAATTCAAGAAGCGGGTGGGCGAGTCTATTATAATTCACCCGAAACAATTTTCGGTTGAAGGCGGGGTAATGAAGGTTCCGTCGTATATGGCCTGGTGCATTTAGTGCAATCTAGCCTTCGGAGGTTTAACCTCGAGAATACTATCAACGGGGTGAGCGCCGGTTGCACCGAGTTTTTATTTTTCAAACAAGTCCGAGTGCGTTCCTGTGCGGACAAGTTCTAATATTAACACGTTGTCTTGCTTTCGGTAAATCAAGATTCTCTACCAAGATTTCATCTCCCGAATGGCTTCGTTGACCGTATACGTCTTCATCTTCGATGGGTTCTTCTGGTATTTCGCGTAAATTTCATCTGACTCTTCCATCGCCTTGATGGTTTTACGATTCGGACGATTGATAGAAATTTCAAAAGGGATTCTCCCTTCGCGTAGAACCTGCTTGGTAAATACGTTGTACAGCCCCGAGATGGTTATTCCCACCTTTTCGCAAAAATCGGCGATGCCTTTTTTGTCGTCGTCGTCCAGTGTTATCGTCAAATTTGCCATTGTGCCCTCTTTGAAATGGGTGAAATCTATATAAAATATATATAAAAATCACATAAAATTCAGTGTTTTATAGTTGTGTTTTACAGGAGAACATGCTGTAGAAGGAGTCTCTGCCGAAACTGTGGTGCAGAAGATTCTCGACAGCGTCGAAATGCCGTAAAATTTAAACGCGGATCGCGAGCGTCGCGGGATCTCCACTTACATAAGCCGGGCCTTAAGCTCGGCTTTCACTTTTTTGAGGTCGCTGCTGGTGAGGATGGGAATGAGATTGTTGATTTCTTCGATACTCTTGTCCCACCACTTGAACTTGAGCAGAAGTGCGGTGAGTTCGTCGTCGAATCGCTTGCGGATGAGTTTGGCGGGGTTACCTGCCACGATGGTATAGGGCGTGACGTCGCTTGCTACGACAGAATTTGCCCCGATGATGGCGCCGTCTCCGATGTGGACGCCTGGGAGAATCGTCACATTCTGCCCGATCCATACGTCGTTACCGATGACGGTATCGCCCTTGAGCGGAAGGTCGCTCTGGGCTGGGGCGGGCTGCTCCCATGTGCCGAAGATGTAGAACGGGTAAGTGGTGGCTGCGTTCATCTGGTGGTTAGCCCCGTTCATCACGAATTCCACGCCGGCGGCAATCTGGCAGAACTTGCCGATGATGAGCTTGTCGCCGATAAAGTCGTAATGGTGGGTGACGTGCCGCTCAAAGTCCTTGTCGGCAAAGTAGGTGAAATCGCCCACAATGATGTTTTGGTTTTTGACATCGGGCTTGACGAAGGTCAATGCCTCCACGTTGGCGATAGGCTGGATGACGTTTGGGTCGGGAGTCTTTGCTGGCATGGAAGGAATATAGATTAATTTGCGAATTTTATGTTAGCAGCGCCTTGATGTATGCCTGCACCTGCTTGACGGAGAGATGGGTTACTGTTTAACCTTCGGTTATAAAGAGACCCTATAAGATAAAACAAATTTCTTGCCATGAAAGTCAATCCTTTGTTTTCGAATCCATGGAATTCCTTTTTTAAAAGACACTCTGCGTTCCCATTGGACTGGGGCGGGGAGTACTTTATTTTGAGTCATTTCCGTTTCCTTCAAACAAATCGGACTGCCATTTTTCTATAGGGCGCTTTACCGGCAAAACGGTTCGAGGTATATTATTTTCGTCGCAAATTATTTCAGCAAGAGTTCTGTCGCCAATCTTGTATTTATGCACAAGATTTTCAAGATTGTCGAATTCTTCGCAACGATTATCGTCTAGATAACTGCTACCGTCCTCATCTTGCAGATGGATTCGAACTTTCCCGATGCCAGAAAACGGGTCGTCAAATTCAATGAGATACCATTTGCCTTCGTAAACAAATTCAATGCCAGTGGTGCATTCTTCGAAGAAATTTTCAACAGAAGTAAATGATATCATTGTGCAAACTCCTTTGCTCTAGCAATAATAGCCAATTCTTCAGGGGTGCATGGCCGTGCCGACGATGGATGGTATTTTTCTCCATGGAATTCGTGCGTGTGCGGAATCATTCCCTGATGTTTATGCTGTAAATCAATTTGCTTTGTCTTGTGTTTATCTTCGCCAAAGAAATTGATGCTTGTTATTTTACCCTTGTCATTCTTGATGGCGTAAATTGAGTTTGCTGAATTTGCCAACTCAATGGGTTTAATCTGATTCTCTGTTGCGTTAAGAACCACGACTTTCAAATCGCCTTCTCTCGCTACGGTGGAATAGATTAGTTTTTCAAACGTTCCCGTTTGCTCATTATAGGTTTTACCTTCGCTTATAAAGAGCCCTTATAAGATTTTTAATATTTTTTATCAAACTAATAAAAAATATTAATAGTAGAAAGGAGCTTGTATGAGGAAATTGAAACTTGCTTTGGCGTTTGCTTCAGCCTGTGCGCTTTTGGTAGGTTGTGCTGCACCGCGTTCTGTGATGGATCAGGGTTGGACGCAGAAACCAGCGAATGTCAAGGTCGTTTTCACGGAACCGTTTATTGCAAACCCGAAAGATTTACAAGACGATTTGCCTGATTATGTGAATAACTTCTCGGATTGGTACAAGGCTCAATTGGAATCTAATTTTGCTTCCCAGACGACTGGCGTTCAATATTTCGTGGAAAAAATTTCTCAGGATAAGGTTAAGTTCGAAGCTGCCGCTGTGAATGGTGTGAATATCAAGGTTCCAAAGATTGAGGAAATGGACAATCAAGCTGATGTCTATCTTGTTATAAATGATATTTGGATTGGTCGTGTTGAATCCGGGACGACGTGCTCAACAGGTGCTGGTGGTGGTTTTGGTATGGGCATGACTTGTACACAAAATAAGGATTTTACAGGCAAGGGTAATTTTGCTTACTTTGACGCTAAGACTGGCAAGAGGCTTGGATATGGAGATATTGAGGCTAAATCCAGCTACTCGTTTACCGTTTCGCAGAGTGATTGGCTGAACGTTATGACAAAAACTGTTGCGACGATGCTGGAAAACACACCGATTAAGAAATAATTTTGGAGGGGCCGCCGCTCCTCAAAATGATATTTGTTTTATAAAGAGCCCCTATAAGATTGAAACGGGTAAACCGGCTATCTTTTCAAGTCAGGGAACGCCGTGTTCGATGTTGGTGAACGCTTCCCCTTCTTCCGTGTTGCCGATACGGCAGATATGGTCGCCATCAAGGAAAATGTCGTGGGAATTGTCAAGGGCCATTTCATTCATCAGCCCGTAAACTAGATACGCTTTGGTATAAGGCGTGAATTATGCCAAATCAACCCAAAAAAGACCAAAAAAAGGTGCTTTTTCTAGGGATGGTTTTCCTCTTACCGTTGACAGAATATAACTTAAGTGCTTAGACCAACAATAAGAGGTGTATATGTTCTATAACGTCGCTAAGAAAGAGGCTATTAAAAAGCTCAAAGATGCAGAAGCTGAATATCAAAAAATTGCTCAAGAAGCAAACACCTCGATTGTTTCCTTGTATCAATCTCGTAAAAGTGGTTCAAAAGCCATTGAACGTGTTCAGGAATATGTCAATAGCATAGCAAATACTCCCAAGGAGTTTAAGAAAGACATTGATGAGGTTGTTCTTCAAATAAAGGATTTCAATGAAGCTGTAAAAATCGAAGAAGAATCGGGTTCCAATAATATCAAAGGTATGGGACTTGCTATGGGAGGTGTTTTTGCGGGAGGTGCAGTTGCAGCTGCTGGCCCGACCGTTGCCATGGCTGTTGCTACCACATTTGGTGTGGCGTCAACGGGAACTCCGATAGCGGCTTTGTCTGGAGCAGTTGCTACTAAGGCAGCTTTGGCATGGCTTGGTGGTGGCGCCATCTCTGCAGGTGGTGGTGGAATGGTTGCGGGGCAAGCGTTTTTAGCTCTTGCTGGCCCTGTGGGTTGGAGTATCGCAGGTGCTTTGGCTGTTGGAGGAGGCGTCTTTGCAGCATTTAAAAACAAGTCAGCTGCAAAAAAAGCAAATAATGCAAGAACTGAAATTCGAAGCAAGATTTCGGAACTTAAACCAAAACTAGAAAAGCTCTTGCAATTAGAGCAAAAAACTAAGGAGTTGAAGTCGGCTTTGGATGTAACTCCTTTCAATCTTTTCCCGAGAGATTACAAGGATTTCAATGACTCTCAGAAGAAAACTCTGGCAGCATTGATAAATAATGCAAAAGCTATGGGTCAGTTAATAAATGAACGAATCTCCTAAAAGTTCGGGTGCAGTAGAAGGACAGCTTGCCTCAGCCTATGTTTTAGATGGCTTAATAAAAAAAGCATCTGAACAAAATGCTGCTGAAGTTCTTGCGCATGAAACAGCTGCGCAAGAAACTCAAAATGCGTTCAATGCGTTTAACAACGCTATGAAGTATATAGAAAAAGCGAGAGATTTTGCTTCTCCAGCGCATTTGCCTCATGTTTTAGGTAGTGATTCTACAAAACATGGTGAAATTGCAGAACAGGTTGAAGTTTGCGTAACAAATGCCCGTCAAGTCATTCAACGGTTGCCTGAAATTGCTGATATTGATAATGTGCCGAGAACGGGACCTGTTGATTATGAAATAGATGGTGTTCCCTATCAGTCAAAGTTCTACAATAATGCTGAACGCTCGTTGGAACGAGGTGTCCTAGAACATCTTGGAAAATATTCTGAATTTACGTCTGATGCGTCTCTCTATGGATATCCAGATAAGGCGGGAATATATCATTTACCCAAAGACCAGTTTGAAATTTTACTTCGCATAAAGAACGGTGAGGTAATTGAAGGACTTCGTGGAACAACTCAAGAAAGAATTTATAAGGCCATTCTTGCTTTAGAAGAACGTACTGGAAAAGGTTTTTCTGAGGTTGTTCGTCCAAGTATTTCAAACTATAATGAAGTTCAAATAAATACTGTTGGCAAAACGCTGGATAAGCACGAAGAATCTTTAAAAGAATACAATAGAAATGAAATAGAGAAAATAAGGGAAGAAGAGCAAAAAGAGATTGAACAAGCTCAACATATTTCCGACCCGTCAATATCAGAAGCTCTAAAGGCAGCTGGTATTTCTGCAGCGATTTCTGCAGCTACATCTGCGGGAATTAAAATTTACTCGAAAATCAAGTCAGGGAAGAAAATATCGGAGTTTTCTCTTGATGATTGGAAAGATGTTGGAATTGACTTCGCAAAAGGTGGAGCAAAGGGAGGCATAACGGGTGCTGGAATATATGGCTTAACTAGAATCGCAAACTATCCTGCTCCTTTTGCTGGCGCGATGATGAGCGCATCTGTTGGTCTTACCTCTCTTGTGATTGATTATAAAAGAGGGAAAATAAGCAGGTCCGATTTTAGCGCTGCCGCTTGTTCATTAAGTGTTGAAACAGGAATTGTTGCTGTTGGTGCAGCCATTGGTCAAGCCTTAATCCCTGTTCCTGCTTTAGGAGGTGTTGTTGGTACTGCCGTTGCAAAATCAGCTCTTGAAATAACCAAGCATATTATGGGAGACAGGGAAAAAGAGCTAATTGAAAGTATGGAAAAAGAGTATCAGCAACTATGTGAAAAACTGAACAAACAAGAGTTAGAAGAAATAAAAAAGATAGATGCTTATTACGACAAATTAGGTGGCTTGATTTCTGGAGCCATGAGCGTTGACATAAATGTTCGTTTTAACAAGAGCATAGAGCTTTGCCAATTTGTAAGTGTTCCACAAGAAGAAATTATCGATAGTCTATCTAAACTAGATGATTTCATGATGTCATGATGTCGTAAAGAACTTTTTAAACTGATGGCGCAAGCGGCTGAGGCCCGGAAGGTGCGCCCTGGGCTGCTGTCGGGTGCATGTGCTTGTTGAAAGAGAGCGTCGGCGTGGCAAAATCCGAGCCTTTGACCTTGCCATTGGCTTCTATCTGCCCGTCGCTCGCGATGTTTCCCGCGCTTGAGTTTTACCTCCGCTTATAAAGAGCCCCTATAAGATTTACTTTCTGAATAAACCTTATTTTATGCGGGTTCGCAAGCGATTTGACGTTGAAAAAATCAGAAAAATTGGATGAAATTCTGGGATTTGGGCCATTTTTTCGGAGCCTTGGTGCTGCCGAAATGGCTGTAGATTTCCAGGAACTCCCTGTCCGTGATGCTCAGCAGGCAGACCGTGGAGCGGGGCTCGAGTGAATGTCACGGAAGCTTGAGTTGTTGAATGAATCTTTTGTATGTATCCTTGAAATTGAATGCCCGCATAAAATGTACTATATTACGTAAATAATTATGCATAAAATTACTTTATCTATAATATTCCTATTGGCGATAACGCAAATTGCCTTTGCCCAAATGACAGATACGCTTGTCAACGGAAAGACTATACAGGCCGTCAAAGCGGGCAGCATGATCGAGCCTGTCACATACAAAATTACGGACCTCAATCGAGTTTCGGATGCTTTTGTCACTTACCCGGCAGGAAAAACGGGCGAAACTCTAGGACTGAAAATGGATTGCGGCACCTTGCCAAGCGTAAATGCGGAGTGCACCATATTCGGACGCATTCCGGCCAACACCACTGGCGACGAATACGAAGTTTCGTTTATCGCATCCGGAAATCACGTCGCAGAAACCAGAGAAATTACAATCGGTATAAATGTCACACCACTGAGTGAAAAAGTGGAACTGGTTGACGGAAGCTTGGAACAGAATGTGACTGCCGGAAACGCGATAGATCCCATCGTCTTTGGATACCAAAGTTTGTATCAGGTCAACCTTTCGGGATTCCCAGAAGGAATTGGATTTGAAAAAGACGAGGCGACTTCAACATTTTCCATTATCGGCGTTCCGGATCAAGATACCCCAACCCATGATTTTGAATATCGAGTAGCCGCCTACACTTCAGAAAAAGATTCTATCGTCTTTAACGGCACGATTTCTGTCGAACAACAAAATTTTGTAACAACATTAGTGACTATCGAAAATGAATCCCAGGATGTCGTCGCAGGTTACGCAATCAAGCCGATTGTGTTCCGTTATGCTCATATGCAAACAGCGGTTGTGGATGGAATTCTAGAGGGCCTCGAAGTCAGCCAGGATAAAGAAAAGGATCTTGTCATTATCTCGGGAAGCATTCCTCAAAATGTTGGAGACAGGGTATTGGCCATTCGCGTAACCGCCAAGGGGAATAACAATGATGCGGAAGCTTCTGCGACGATCAACATCTCGGCAAATCCGGATTATTCCTCCAGCTCTGTTTCTAGTAGCAGTGCAGCGGAGTCCAGTAGTAGTTATCGTGCAGAATCTAGCAGCAGTCAGGAGTTCTCTAGTTCTTCGAACGAACGTTCTGCGATTTACGCTGAACAAAAAGCGTTCCGCGTGAATTTTGCGAACAACGAATTGAATGTGACTTTTGCAAATAAGCCAGGTGCAAACGTGCAAATTTTTGACGTGATGGGTCACCTGATCGAAACGATTCGGATTGACGCTTCGACAACGGTTCACCTTGGGCATTTGCCACGCGGAAAGGCCCTTCTTAAAGTTTCTGGGCCGGGATTTGCCGAAATAATGCAGGTTGTCGTGAAGTGAATTAATTACGCTTCTTTCCCGAGCACGGCGCGGGCGAGCTGATCTGCGCATGATGTCGGCTTCTCGCCGCAGGTGTTCCCGAGCAACTTGGCTGCAATGTCTTCGGCCTTCATGCCTTCGCAAAGTTTTGCAATGGCCTTGAGGTTGCCGTTGCAACCACCCGTAAAGCGGATATTACGGATAAAGTCTCCGTCACGCGTGAACTGAATTGTTGTGGCGCATGTACCTTTTGTCTTGAACGTCTCTTCCATAATAAACTCGCTGTTTTTTTTTGCATCAAAAATAGAAAGTCTTGGCTCGGAGCGGCATTACATCCAGGAAGTCGTCCACGATCAGCACCGACTTCTTCGCCAAGCCGCTGCCCATTCAAAATCAGAAAGTGCTTGAAGGTACTCGGGTCTTCATCGTCAACTCCTTTGGCATACAAGCGGAAAATATGCAATAAACCCCGATTTTCCCATTCCTTTGTCACGAAATTTGCATATCTTTCGCATGTATGTCTGTCAAGTTCATTTCGCCCAAAAAGTCCGTCAATTCCGCGTTTCTCAAGCTCCCTGTCCCCGTCGAAAAGATGGAGGATTTCAAGCTTTCGCTCAAGAATCTTTACAGCAGATTAGGCAAGTCCTTTTCTGTAAATTCATGCACAAAAAGCAGATATTTCCATTTCCTTCTCGGTTAAGTAAGCTTTTTCTTCCATCCATTTGTCGTGTTGCTCCATCAGTAGCAAGCCGACAAGCCTCTCGCATGATTCCGGATTCGGGAAGACGCCACCAACCCTCGTTAAAATTGAAGTAGGTCATTGATTCCTCGGCGTTGTTCTCCAGCCATCCTGCGAACTTGGGATGCTTTTTTACTTCGGCCCAGTACTGAACTGCGCTTCGCAAGGCCATTAGCGCGTCCTCCTTGCTATCGTGGGAGAAGATGTTGCGCATGGTCCTTGCAATCTCTTTCTTTTCCTCGATTTTCCTTGAACAGCCTGATTTCCTCATCTAGTGTCTTTGCCGCATCGGAAACCTGCGAGGAACTGACCTCCAGTCCACACATTTTCTCGAGGATGTTCTTCACTTTGCATGTGGAAACACCCTGCACATACATCTCCGCCATAGCGATGGTCAACGCCCTTTCCGAACGTAGGCTCCGGCATTTAGAAAGTTCTCCCGCTCCATTTTCATGGCCTCGTTCATGGCTAGCCTGAAAAGTTCCATGAGGAAGTCGGGGCCCTGCTTGATCAGGGCTTCCAAATTGTCGGGTCAAAACTATATTTGTTTTCGGAGTTTTCCATATTTAGTCCTTTATTTGATTTGTGGTAAAACCAAAAATAGGATGTAGAAAGCTCCACTTTTTGTTTATAGGGGCCTAAACGGCCCTTTTTTCATGAATTATTGATTTTACAGAAAGAAAATTACATCTTCCCGTCGCTAGGCAAGAATTAACTTTTGGAGTGTGTTTAACGAAGTCATAAAAGAACGCGGAATGCCTTTCAACATCCGTAAACCAACGCCAGATCATTGGTACGATATTGCTATAGGCCGTAGTGACGCTCATCTTAGCGTTACCGCAATCAATAAAGATGGTTATGTCGGTGTTGAGTTGTACATTAACGACGATAAGGATCTTTTTGATGAACTGTACAAAAATCATCAAGCCATTGATTCTGAATTTGACTTCAATTTAGATTGGCAGTGCCTTGATGATAAAAAAGCAAGCCGAATCAAATCTATGATTCCTTGTAATTTTGACAATCCGTCAAATTGCAAGGAATTGATGAACGAAGCGATAACTCGCGTTGTCAAAATGCGGAAAATTTTCAAAAAGTATATGTAAATTCATTATGGAGGCAAATATGACAAATAAGAGAATTGAAAAAAAGAGAGATAAGTCCGATGAACACTATGTTATTGAGTTGTGCTCTAAGGTTTTGAACCAAAATGAAGAAGACGTTGAACCGCAGTATGGTTTTGAGTTCTTGAGGGGCGATGTTCTAAAAAATGGAGTCTTGATAGAGAATGTCGGACGGAAGCTTCCTGTAGATGTGTACTATAAAAAGCTTAATCTTGTAATTGAATACTGGGAACGCCAACACACGGAACAGGTAAAGTTCTTTGATGGAAAGAAAACTTGTGACGGAAGAACGCGTGCAGAACAACGTGTCATATATGATCAGCGTCGAAAAGAGTTGCTTCCTAAAAACGGAATCAAACTTGTCATTATCAAGTACAGCGATTTCGGAGAACGCAAACGCCTTTGTCGAAATCCTGAACGTGACATGGCTATAATCAAACAGAAATTGATTGATGAACAAGTATTGAATGCTGACGGAACAATCAAGTGTAACTAGAATCCGTATGAAAATGATTGAAACGATCCTTAAACGCATGCAGGCCCGTTATTCTCAAATGCTGGACACCTATTATCCGGCTTTTGAAACTACGGGCTTCACGGAGCGTAATTTGACGTTCAATTTCTGCCATGAGGCGTTGTGCCTAAACGAAAACATGATTGCATGGCAAGAGGTTCCTTTAAGTGATAAGGAGCAACATCTGGATTCCATTATCTTTGATGATGTAAACAAGTCTATTTACATCATTGAAGCAAAACGTCTTGGGGCTGAAGGTGCTATTGGTTCCATTGAAAGTGATATGAAACGTTTAGACGGATTATCAACGGATTGGAAGAAAATTCGTGGCGTTGATGATTATTATGTTCCCGAGAGAAAGAACTACAAAAAGTACTTTGTGATTTTGGTAGATCTTTGGGCTCCACATGGAAGTACGGAAGAATCAGTCATAAGCCACAAGAAATATGTTTCTTTTATTGAAAAAGTGAAGGAATTTGCTTATAACCAAATAGTTGGACCATTAAAGGTCAATGGCAGAACTTTGGATAACCAGGAATATTTTCTGCTATGCGCCATGAAGACGGTTGTGCCTTAAATTTGAGGAATATTCAAATAAGCCGGATGTAGCCATGTTCTCCTTCATTAAAAGATTCTTTGAAAACCGACGCAATAAAGCCGCTGAATGCGATCGATTGTGCCGTGATTTGTTGCAACGGTTGACAAAGTTGTTGACGGATTACATTGATGTCGATAAGAGTAATAAAGACGCTCTTCGAAAATGGCTTGACGATAGTGAGAAAATGTTTGCTGAACAAGTGGATTCGGTAAAATACAAGAAGTCCTCCTTTTATGCACACTTGAAACAGCAGTGGAAAACTTTTGATGCGTTTTAGGGCTCAGGCTTCCGAATCAATCCGTGCGATATCTATCAAAGAATGGCGAAAACGTGTAGATTCTGAACGTGTTTCAATGATGCTGAAACAGTGGAGTTCAGAACAAAAAAGTCAAAAGATTAAGGCTTCAAAATCAAAGAATCTAGACCGAAAAATAGGAAAGCTGGCGAGTCAATCTGCTGAGTCGCCTTCTACTGAAAACGCTTGCTCTTGTTGTGGTAAAGATGGAAAGAGAAAGAAACTATATTCAACAGAGAGTGAAGCTCTGATTGTTACAGAATATCGTTCAAAAGAAGCGGGCTATCCACTTCGCGTATACCCTTGCCCTCAAGGAGTCGGATTTCATATCACGAGTAATCTGGTGTGAGTTTGTTTTTAAGGAGATGAATTTTTTATGCCCACTCCTAAATTCTCCATATCCCATGTCCTTGTGGACTGCGAAAATGTCGGGCTGAACGGCTTGACCGACCTTGTCGTGAATACGGATGGTTCTCCGCTGAAGTTCGTGCTGTTCCACAATTCCACGAACAAGATAAACCTTTCGCTTACGCAGCTGAAGGATTTCGGCTACGCCCTGAATGAGGGCCGCGTCGAACTTGTGGAACTTGCGATTCCCGAGAAGATGACCAAGAAGCAGGCCGAAAACGCGCTCGACTTCTACATCGCCTTTTACATGGGCCAGGTGATGCCCCGCGAACCGTTCAACAGCCATTGTGTGATTCTTTCGAAGGATCACGACTACGACCCGCTTGTTCTGCACGTGCAAAAGCAGTTCGGCGAAGACCGTTGCGAACGCGTGGAATCGTACGAGGAACTGGCGAAATGCCTGGGGCTAATCGCGAAACCTCAAGAAGCGAAAAAGGTCGCTGCGCCAAAGAAGCCCGCTCCGCAGTCGGCGAAGCCCATGAAGAAGGCTACGCCACAAAAGGCATTTGACTTGCAAAAGGCTCTCGAAAAGGCGAAGGCGAATCTAAAGGGAATGTCGAAGAATCCGCCCACCACCAAGTCGAAATTGCAGAAGACGCTAAAGAACTGGTTCGCTGCAGAAAAGCTGACCGACGCAAATATTCAAAGCCTGATAGACTCCCTCCAAACCGCAGGTTTCCTGGAACTCTCGAAAACCAATCAGGTCAAGTATAAATGATTGCGTTTTAAAAACAAGAATAACGCATTTTGTCACTTTGTGTCAAGTGGATGGAGTTATATTTAGGTAGAATAGAAATCCTGAACGGCGATAAATTTAAAAAACGGCGATAAATCGGTGATAAACGCTAAAAACGGCGATAAAAGTGGCGATAAAAAATGATATCTGATGTCTTTATCATAGGTGCCGGTTGCAGTGTCCCGTATGGATTCCCTACGGGTGCTATGCTGATGCAGAAATTGAAGAATTTCTACTATGGAACGAAATTCCCTAGAGAAAAATATGACACAAGTGATATTTTCCTGGTTGACTTGTATCAAGAACATTTCGGTTATTCAAGCACAGATAATAAGATAGAGTATCGAGAAGATTATGCGAAAGTCTTGCCATATTCAGAGCATGAAGATTTATATAATCAATTGATGGATGAAATTGTTCTTCCTTTTTCTCGAAGCGTTCGAAATTCAATGATGGTTTCGACAGATGAATTTTTGAAGAATCGATTAGGTCAAAAGCAAAACAAGCAAGTTGATTTCGGAAAGCGCCTGATTGCATATGAAATTTTGAAGGCAGAACAAGCGTCACGGCTTGGCAACATTGACTGGATTCAGCATTTGCTTTCTCGGATAGACCAACAATCCAACTGGGAAAAAATCTTAAAACAAACGGTGTTTCTTACCTTTAATTATGACCGCGTCTTGGAATATTGCATCTTCTTGTATCTGACATCGGACAAGCAATATGCAGATGCTGATGCTCATGCTTTCATAAAAGAAATGCAAATACACCATGTCAATGGCTTTATCGGCTCTCTTGAGGAAATTTCTTTTGGTGCTGTAGAAAATGGTAAGTATCAAGAAATTGCCAAGAGGATGGAAACTGTCTGGGAAAAGCGCCAGAATCGCGATGAATCCGAAAAAGAAAAGTATCAAGGATTCCTGAAAAATGCGGAGCGAGTCTATTTTATGGGATTCTCTTATATTCCGGATAATCTTGAATCTATAGGGATTCCTCGTGGTGCAGAGATTATTCGAAACGCAAAGGTCTATGCAACGGCCATGGGCTTGTCTCCTCAGAACCGTCTAAGAATTTCAACGTATTTGGATCTCAAGGACTTTGAAAAAAGAAACGAACCCGAGCCAATGCCCGAGATAGAAAATCGAATCCTCAAGGACGCAAGTGCGGTTGACCTGATTCTTGATTATTATACGCTTCCGTAAGTGGCTGTTATGCTGTTGAGAAAAATCTCATTTTGTCATTTTGTGTCAAGTGGATGGAGTTATATTTAGGTAGAATAGGAATCCCATGGACTAGAGAAAAACAATGAAACTCTACACTGCACAAGAACTCTATAAACTGTTGTCCGAATCCGATGAATGCGTGTGGATTGAGGCCAAGGGCGAAAGTGATTCGGCTCAGTCGTTGATGGAGTCTGTCTGTTCGTTTAGCAACGAACCTGGGCTTGGCGGTGGGTATATTCTTTTAGGGATTGGTGAAGATACCAAGGCGCTCGACAATCGTTTTTGGATTGAGGGTGTTGAAAATCCAGATAAGGCTCAGTTGGATATTTCTACGCGGTGCGCGAGTATGTTCAATTTGTCGGTGCGTCCGCGAATCGATGTGGAAAAGCTTGATGGCAAGAATGTGCTGAAAATTTTCGTGCCGGAACTCCCAAGTCAACAAAAACCTCTGTATTTTGAGAGCGTGGGTTTACCGCAAGGTGCATGGCGACGAATCGGGTCAAGCGACCAACGATGCACAGAAGAAGACTTGTATGCCTTTTATCAAGATAATACGAGTTTCGATTCTTCTGTTGTCAAGAATACAAGTTTTGAAGATGTCGATTTGGATGCCGTCAAGTATTACCGCAGATGCCGCAAAGAGGTTAATCCCAAGGCGGAAGAACTCAACTATAATGACAGGGAACTTTTGGAATCGTTGGAATGCTTGACGCAAGATGGTAACCTTACATTTGCGGGTGTAATGCTTTTTGGAACGAAGCGGGTTATTCGAAGGTTTTACCCGTTGATGCGGACGGACTATATTCGTGTACGTGGAAATGAGTGGGTAGAAAATGTCGATGAACGTTTTTCTGCGATTGAGTTCATGGGACCGCTCATGCTCCAGATTGACAGGATGATTGATGCGGTCTTGTCGGATTTGCCTCAAAATTTTTCGTTGAAAGAAGGGCAGATACGCGCGACGACAAAACCCGACTTGCCGGAGCGGGTGATAAGGGAGGCTATCGTAAATGCCGTTATGCATCGTTCGTATCGGCATAACCGTCCGACTCAAATTATTCGCTACAACAATCGCATCGAAATAATCAATTCGGGGTATTCTCTGAAGGCGCAAGAAGAAATTGGAACCGCTGGGAGCGATACGCGAAATCAGTTGATTGCCTCGATTCTTCACGAGACAAACCTTGCGGAATTCAAGGGAACGGGGATTCGTACCATGCGTCGCCTGATGACCGGGGCGGGGCTTTCGATGCCCACGTTTGAGTCTGACAGAACAAAGGATACGTTCACTATTCGGCTGCTTTTGCACAAGTTCTTTGACGAAGGAGATGTTGCTTGGCTCAACAGTTTTGGTGGAAAACTGTCGCAGGGTCAGCGTTCGGCCTTGATTTTTGCCCGTGAAGTCGGTGCAGTTGATATGTTGACTTATATGCAGATTGTCGGTGAAAAACGGAAATTGGCTGATTCAAACCTTGATTATCTTAAAAAAATGGGCGTTTTGAAGCAAAAGGGCAAAACGGTTGACTCGGTGTATTATGTGCTAAATTCGGATTTTGACGTGACCACCCCCCAAGTCACCCCCCAAGTCGCCCCCCAAGTCGCCCCCCAAGATGATATACAAACTAAATGCAATGAACTGGTTTTGTTCTGTAGAATCCCTCGGTCTAAAAAGGAGATGATGGCATTCTTGAAGTTGTCTGACCGAAAGAGTTTTGACAAATTGTACCTCAAACCATTGCTTAACAAAAGAATACGTTATACTGTTCCGGATAAGCCGAATAGCCGGATCCAGAAATATGTGGCGATTGGTGAGAGTTAGATAAAACAGTCCTCAACGGCGCGAATAGGAATAGGACATATTCTTTGAAGACTTGATGCCGGCAAAAACCATGCAGCCACTAAAACTTGAAGATCTCAACGACCAGTTCGACAGCATCGTCCGCAGGTATTGCGACGGTGGGCTTATCGCTTACCGCGACGCGCACTATTTCATGAACGACATGCTGAATCTTTTCGAGCGAATCGAAAGGCAACGCCTGTTTGTAAACAATGACGCTGCCAAGAAGGTCCTGGTCCATTTCACGAAAAAACTCGGGAACCTGAACATTGACGACTCGAACGGCGAAATGTCGATTCTCCTGCCGGAATTCAAGAACCTTTGGATGGTTTTCCTAAATTCGGCGTCGGCCGATGTCGTTACCGAATGCCGCAAGTGGATAGAGAACAACATCCTGAAAACGGAAATGTGGCTTGTGGAAGGCGAACTGTGGGATGTGTACAACGAGGCGTTCAACAGTGTGGCCGACCTGAAGGCGAAACTCAAGTATTTCGACAAGATTATCGAAAGCGAAAAACAGAGTGACAGTATCCGCTCGTACCGCATAGGGGGCTGGGCCCGTTCTCGCGCTACCGTAATGCGTAAGCTGAAAATGGACAATTCCGAAGTCAAGAAATATCTTGCCGACTATGCGACGTTTACGGATTCCGCCTTTTTGCTGTTCGATGTTTTGGTGGAAGAATCGAAATTCGAAGAAGCCGAGAATTGCCTAAAGCACTTGCTGGACACTCATAAAAACTGGTCGGGGCTTGCAGAAAAGGTCCATGCCAAGTTGAAAGAGATGTACCGTGCGACAGGCCAGACAGAAAAGTTCGGCGACATGCTAAAAACAATGGTTGTTGCGCAATCCAGAATGGATTTTTACAAGGAGTACAAGGACTTTGTTCCAAAGCAACAGTGGAAAGTCGCTCTGGTTGAATTGTTGAATTCGATTACCAAATGGGAATTTTTGATGGATGTCCTTGCGTACGAAAACATGACGGATGAACTCTATGCGTCTTTTGGCAGGGTGTTTTCGATTGGGCCGAGCTTTTTTTATTTCAAGCGTTACGGAAAGGCGCTCTGCCCCAAGTACAATGCAGAATTCGTCAAAATGTTCGTGGAATATCTGGATGGTGCAATGGAACGTGCCAGCAACCGTAAGGAATACAGGAATGTTGTCCGTGAAGCGGGCGAACTGCTCAAGTACGAAGGCGGCCTCCCGGAAGTCAACCGGCTGAAAATATCTTGGCTGTCACGGTTCAAGAATCGCCCCGCCATGAGAGACGAGCTGGAAAAAATTTAGTCTCGTCAGTTGTTCGGAAATTCCGAACAACTCAAATTAAGGGCTTGTCGCATGAGAGCTTTTTTCTCGTACCCCGCATTTTTCTAAATTATCCCCCGTAACAGTAAAGGATTCGCTTATGAATATTCTCGTCGTTGGTAGCGGTGGTCGCGAACATGCCATCGCTCTTGCAGTCAAGAAGTCGCCGCTGTGCGACACTCTCGTGTGCGCTCCGG
>CADAWC010000063.1 GCA_902791475.1 Fibrobacter succinogenes | reverse complement strand
TTCAACTATATAGCAGCCGATAGCCCAATTTCGTATAGTCAGAAGCTGGTTTACGGCACCCTTGGCTACGGAACTTGTCGCATTATGGACGTCTTTTACCCGTTCCGCAAGGATTTCAAAAGTTGTTCCGTCGGCCTTACTGATAGGCGGTTCACGCTTATTCATCTTCTACTCCTTCCGCCTACAAGCAAAAAAAGGCGGGGTAAAGTGTTCTCGATACAAATATACATTCCCCGGATGTCACATTATGACAATCGGCGGATTTCGCGGAAATTTTGTCAATTTTGAAGGAAATCGACCCCCGCAGGCGGTTGAAATCTGCGTTGTCACCTTATAACGCCTAGCTTTCTTTTTTTCCCTGAATCTTCTGCGATTCCTTCAACACTTCGTCCAACGTGAAATCTTCTTGCGTAAAGAAGAAGGTGTTCTTTTGAAAAACGGTTGACGAGGCCTCCGTTACCCATCATAAGGTGACGCAGTTGCACGAAAGCCCGCATGATGGCGATATTGACCTTGATTGCAGACTCGCTTTTTAGAACCGAAGACAGCATCGCTACGCCTTGTTCGGTGAAGGCTAAAGAACGGTATTTCGTGTGTTTTCCCTTTAAATTTTGCCTTTTTTTTTCTAAGGTCGCATTTTGCGACCTTAGAAGTTGCGATTCCTCTAAAGAGAGTTGTATGCAAAAATCTTCGGGAAAACGCTCAATATTGCGCCTTACCTGCTCATTTATACGCTTCGTTTCAACCCCGTAAAGCGCCGCCAAATCGCAGTCAAGCAGAACCTGCTTGCCACGAATGACTCGAATCATCTTTCCGATGCCCGACCTTTCCAATGGATTCAGGGCGACATGCTCAATGTCTTTCATCATCAACTCCTTTGGCGTACAAGCAAAAAACACCAAAACTACACACTTGTGCACTAAATATAACTACTGAAATCCCGATTGTCAATAGGTCCGTGAGGGGAAAGCCTTCCCCTCGCTCGCAATTCGTTGCTCGCTACCCCTTCTAGCAGGGACTTCATTCAACAATTTCTCGTCATCCCCGCGAAGGCGGGGACCCACCATCATTTTAGCGGGGATTGGCATTGAAAATGCGGGGATTTAGACCCAAAATACGGGGATTAGTATTGAAAAGACGGGGATTGGATATTATATTTATAGATATGGCGAAAAAAAAGTTCGAAATCGATTTTGAAAACTATGTGCGCAATGCACCTCCTTCCAAAAGAGAAAAGTCTTCGGCATGGTCTGCTGCGATTGGCCTGCAGCAAGTCGACGGCTTGACACCATCGAAATATCTTTTTGAGACTGCTCGACGCAATATCGAGGGCGACATCACCATCGACGATGCGCAAGAACTCATCAATAGTTATTACGAGTCGAAGGTCTCGCGAGCCAAAGATTCCGATGACACGGAAGAGGCTGACAAGGTTGCGAGCCGCATTGCGAAAATTCTGAGCGAAAGGGCCTTCAGTTTTTCGCCCTCGTATTTGATAGCCATTCACGGGAAGCTCTTCCAGGGGATCTACAAATTTGCAGGCCGCCTGCGCAATTACGACATTACCAAAAAGGAGTGGGTGCTGGACGGTGATACCGTGATGTACGGCGCTGCGTTCGAACTACGAATGGCGCTGGATTACGACTTTGAACAGGAACACGAGTTCAACTACAAAGGCCTCAACATGGATCAGATTGTCGAGCATTTGGCAGACTTTGTATCGCGTTTATGGCAAATACACGCCTTTGGCGAGGGGAATACTAGAACCACCGCTGTTTTCACTATAAAGTACCTTCGCTCCTTGGGCTTCAAGGTGGACAACAAGATTTTTGCGGATAATTCCTGGTATTTCAGGAATGCTCTCGTGCGTGCGAATTACAAAAACCTGCCCAAGGGAATTTCTCGAGAGCCCTCTTTCTTGGAGAATTTTTTCCGCAACATGCTCATGGGCGAACACCACGAAATGAAGAACCGCTACCTGCATGTGAACTACAGGGGGAAAGTGGACGCACGTTCTAGCCATGACGACATCACCGTTGAAAACGCGAAACTCAACACCCCTACAAAGAAAAAACTTTTCGCAATCATTCAGGGCGTCAGTGGCAAAGTATTCGGAGCATCCAAGGTAATGGAACTGACCGGCTGCAAACCGACCGCAGCCACCTCGCTTATCAAGAAGCTGCTATCTCTTGAAATCATCGAGCCCGTTGTGGGGCATGGCAAGGGGAAGTACCGGGTGAAGGGATAGGGGCGATGATTTACCCCACTCCGCCTCTAGCCCAACCGTAGCCCTGCACGGCCATATCTACGAAGTGGTTCAGGAGCAGGTTGCTTTTGACATTGAATAAATTAGTGTCGTAGCAATCGGGTAGATGCGGAGGATCCTGTGCATCGAGAACTTCTTCGATCGTACTTTTGACTTTAGCGCGGGTCTGTTCGTCTTTGTACCAGTCCACCACGAGAATCTTCTGTCGGTTTTCCTGCAATTTCTGGAACAAGGCCTTGGAAGTTAGCAGGACTTCCTGTTCCTGCGCCTTCGTCAGCTTTTTTCCCATCACGAGAAGGTCGAATATTTCGAGTTCTTCGTCACTCAGGCCCATTGTCGCCGAGCGGGAATCTTCCTTTTTCAATTCTTCAACGAGTTTTACCAGCTGTTCGTAATAGTCTTCATTCTCGGTACCGCCTGCATTGTAGCGGTTGATGATGTTGCGGAACCGTTCCGAGAACTTGATGCGCGTAACGTTACGGTTTATCATCTGTTGCAAGGCTTTTTCGATAAACTCTTTCAAGTCGTTAATTTCGATAGCCTTGTATTTCGCTTGCTTGATTTCCTTACGCAATCCTTCAGCATCAATTTTCGAAAGGTCAATCAACTTGGAACCGCGCATAAACGACCCGGTGGCCGACACGTCACGAATTTCGGTGGTGCCATCAGCCTTCACGCTTTCCGACGAAACGCTACTATCCAGCAAATCGCTCATGCGTTTGCGGGCCTTGGTAATTTTTTCGTCATCAATGAGCCTGAAGAATAATCCACGCAAGTAAACAAGCGGGCTGAACTTCGGGTTGTTCCAGTTGCGTTCGAAAATTTCTGGCTTGGATGCTTCGTAAAGATTCATCAGCGTGTTCAGAATGACCTTGAACTTGTTTACATCCTCATCAACAGAAATGATGGTGTCATAAGCGTTGCGGAATTCATCCAGCTTATCGAATGTGGAGGCTCCGTCCAGAATTTTCTCGATATTGATATTCCGTTCCAACAGGAATTTGTCGGCTTCGTCAATGCAAGCGTCAATATAGCCGATCAATTCGTCAATGTCCTTGGCCGGGAATTCAGTGCCGTCATCGCCAATGGCGTATGCGGCCAACGCCTGCTTCATGAATTTAAATACGTTCACGTAATCGACGATGATACCGCACGGTTTTCCCGGATACACACGGTTTGCTCTGGCGATGGCCTGCATCAGCGTGTGGTTCTTCATCGGCTTGTCAAGGTAAAGCGTAGAAAGGTTCGGAACGTCGAAACCCGTTAGCCACATGGCGCACACAAACACAAGTTGCAAGTTATCTTCGGGATCCTTGTAGCGGTCCTCGATATCATTGCCCTCAGGCGTAATCTCGTTCATCTTTTTACGATGAGCCGTGATATCGAGTCCCTGCGCCTTGAACTTTTCGTTTTCATCCGCTTCTTCCGAGACAATGACCGCCATCTCCACTTTGTCCATGTAGTTCAAAATGGCGGTTAGGCGCTTGTAATCCTCGCTATCCCTGACAACGTTATTCCGCTCGATGGTCAGCGCAGTCTTTTCTTTTTTCCAGTAATGCTGAACCCTGTCGTACATCTTTACTGCGGTGAACTTGTCCACCGAAACGACCATTCCCTTGCCGAGAAACCCTCGACGCGGGAAATGATGTGCAATATCCCTAGCAATTTTATCCAGGCGGTCTTCGCGCTTGATGACTTCTAAAATGCGGGAACTGGAGTTTTCAAGCAACCTGGCTTCGGCGTCGTTCAGATTTTCGTCTTCGATAATCGTCACGACATCGTCATCGAGGAAGTTATTTTGCAAACCCACTTCAGGAACGCGGCGGCTATAGAACAGCGGCACCGTCGAGCCATCTTCCACAGACAGCGCGAAGTTGTATTCCGAAACATAGTCGCCGAACCACTGGTTCGTCAGACGTTTGCTCCCCAATAATGGAGTGCCAGTAAAGGCAACGAAGTTCGCATTCGGCAACGCCGTGCGCATGTTTTCGGCAAGAGTCTTGTACTGCGTGCGGTGCGCTTCATCTACAAGTACAAAAATATCATCGCGGGTCGAAAGGACGGGATACTTTTTGCCCTTCTCGTAACCGAACTTGTGAATCAGCGTGAATATAAAAGGTTTGTTCCCTTGCAAGTATTCGCGAAGCTGTTCGCCGTTCTTGGGCTGGCATTCATCTTGCGGGCCGATGATTTCTGTCCGCAAGAAGTTCTTGTATATCTGCGTATCAAGGTCTTCGCGGTCGGTGATAATAAGGAACGTGAAGTTGCCACTGAACTTACGCTTGACCTTACGGGCAAACATCGCCATCGAGTAACTCTTGCCGCTCCCTTGCGTATGCCAGAACACGCCCAGTTTGCCTTCCAGTTCCTTGCGGTTCTCTACGGCGCGGCACAGATTGTTGACGCCCATGAACTGGTGGTTCTTGGCGATAATCTTTATGGAACCGTTCTGGAATAGGATAAAGTTTTCAATGTAGTCAATAAGCGTTGCCTTGTCGAGCAAACTCCTGACCATGTATTGCGCGCTTACGCCCTCGCCGCGGATATGCTTGCGGTCAATCTTGTCATCTTCGCTTTTCTTGAGCCATTCGAAGAAGTAATCGTAGCTCGCGTTGAACGCACCCAGCTTGGTTTCAAATCCATTCGAAAGAACACACACCTGGTTCAGGGCGAACAGGTTCGGGATTTCTTTCCGGTAATCCTGGAGGTTCTTGTTGTAGGCTTCTTCAATCTTGACGGTGCTGTTCTTCAGTTCGATAAAGACTAGCGGCAATCCGTTGATAAACACCAGAACATCGGGACGGCGAAAATGATAGTGCCCCTGGATCCACATTTGCGAAACGGCAGTAAACGTGTTGTTCTCGGGGTTGGCGAAATCAATAAGCGACACGTCGCCAAAATCGGGCTTGCCGTCCTTGACAAACGGGACGCGCACACCGTCGCGAATTTTCTTGTAGAGTGCGTAGTTGGTCGCAACCATGTCGGTGCCGGAATAGTCGCGGACCAAATCCTGCGCAATTTCGTCTAGTTTGTTTGCGGGAATTTCGGGATTGAGCCTCGTGAGCGACTCGCGCAAAATAACAGGCAACACGCACTGCTTTTTGCTGGAACGCCCCGTGCCATCGGGCAGCACTTCCATCTTTTCCGGAGACGGGTCACAACGGACTACACCGTAACCGAACTCCGGCGATTCCAGCATCTGGAGAATCGCCTGCTCGATATCGTCTTCGGAAATAAAGGACTTCATAACGCCTACGTAGATTTAAGCAGGTCGGGGTTTTTCGAAATATCTTCTTCCAAAAGTCCGAACAAATACAGCGCACTCTGCCCGAACAGCCCCAAAGAATCGTCGTCCAGGCATTTGCCCGTCGGCGACATATAGACAATCCTGATGGCATCGTCTTCGGACACCGCATACTTCTCAATCAGTAGGCTTGCGACCTGCGGTATGAGGATTGTCTTTATGAGGTGATGTGAGCTTTTGGACATTTCAAACCTACAAGGTGTACGACTTCACAAAGCGCAAGGTTTGCAAAGCTTTTTCCGTATTGAAGCACATTTGATCGTTAATCTTTTCGAACTTCAGACGCTCAACGGCGTCTTCCTTACGCATCACCCCGGCCAGAACGTATTCAACCGTTTCACCGACATTGTCATTTGCGATCTTCCCAAAGACAATATCAAAGCCGTGACTGTAGTGAATGTCGGAACGGCACTTGATGACCAATTCCAGCCAATCGAGAGTCGCACCTTCGAAAAACTTGGTATTGAGGCCTTTTGCGGCATCTTCGTCAAATTCAAACACGCTTACAATAGGCTTGTGTTCAGCGGAATCTTGACGCGTGTGCAAGTTCGCAATTCGGGCCGCCCAGCGTTCTGCCTGCTTTTGAATTGTCGTCGTGTAAAAGCCAAAACCAAAATCGCGCCCCTTTTCGGAGGTGATAATCTTAGGGCACTTGATTTCGACATCCGAGCCGTGATAAAGAATCATTTTGCACCTCCGGACAACCATTTGTCAAAATAATCCATCAGGAATTCTTTCCCCATGCCGTGCAAGTCGCCATAATCGTCCTGCAAGTGTTTCAGCAGGCCCGACGAGGCAAAAAGCTCATACACGTCACTGGAACTCTTGTCGCAGTGCTCGGCATAGTTCTCGATGCAAAATGTTTTAAACGACAAAACGGACATAACAAATCAACTTTTCAATAAATATATACAATAAAAGGCTGATATTTATTGCGATTAGCCTAAAATTGAGGCGATTTGGGCGAAAATAGACCTATTTTGAAGAATCAGCGCCATTATTGACGGAGGCAGAAGAATTTGTCATTTTATCTATGATATTCGAGTTGTTGACAGGGGCGTTTATATTGATATTATTTATCTCCGTTTTTGGCACACTCCCGTCTAAAGTCAATTTGCCATCTTTAAGCATTTGATTTTTCCAGTCATTGATTTTCTGCCTAACAAAAAATTCAATTCTTTGGAAAGAGATGAGTTTTATTATCTCCTTGTTTTTATAAACATTTCTAAAAGGATCTTTAGGCCATTCAAAGCAACGTTCATAGTCTTTCTGTTCTTTTGATATGTCGCAAACAACCTTTATTGGATCTCTAATCTCATCTGATTGAAGCACTTCCGTCATACAGCGTCTAGCATTTGGTGCAATCGGGCCATTGTACCAGCTTTGAACTTTCTTATCAACAGAACGATAAGCAGGCAAATCATCTACTTCGTCATAGCCATTCAGTTCCCTTTCGCAGAAAAAAGCAAATTCAAATTCGCCAATCACATTTGCGACAGACCTAGCCTCTTCCAGTAAATCCGGGAGCAGTGTTTGCGATTTTGCACTATCGGCTATGAAGTCTTCGATTAGTTTCATTCAGTCTAACCCATTATTGACGAAATATAGCTTGACACCATTGAGCCAACAGACCAAATGCCAGAAGATATGGCTCCTGTAGCAATATTCTTCAGTAAATCGATCGCGGAAGTTTCGTTCTTTTCTTCAATGGACTTTTTTAGCAAGGTGGTCTGTTCTTTTAAAAACCTGCTCTTATCCACTTCAATGTTTTTTGCATTCTCTAAATCGGCTTCTATTTTTGTAACAAGTTGCTTTAAGGCTTCAAAATCAAAGCCGTTGTTGTTGACTGTTACGGAAGAATTCGTCATTGAATCGATGATGTTTGAACCGTTTACATTACCATTAATGATGACCGTCATATTTTTCGCAATTTCCTTTTCGTGTTCCGTAAATTCATAATCATTGCCACAAATACCCTCTTTTTCAAGTTTAATTGCCCAGTCAAGAATTCGATTCTTTATGACATCTAAAATTCTCACCAGTTGTGTTTTGGAAAATACTCCTTTTATCTCTGTAATAAAAGGCATGTTGGACCTTTTTATAAGTTCTTGTTGCAGTTCTAGAGGAACTGCTGAATTTAATATGGAGTCATCTGCGTTAAGAAAATCTTGCATTTCTCCAACAGATAAAAAGATAGGCCCTTTCAATAATCTTGAGAACACCCCTTGCGATGGTATCTGAAAGGGTATCCATCCGTGATATGGGTTAAACGCCTTGTATATCAAATCAACATAGCGATAATCAGGAAGATCTTTTAGATTTTTATAACCGTAAATCTCTTTTTTTAGAAATTCAATCATTTCATCTTGATTCAGTTTGCGAGCGATAAAATACGCCTTTTGGCAAAGATCGCTAAACGAACAATTTGTATTTAAACATTCCTTTTGTAATTCTATAACCAGCTTTGCCATAAACTATCCCTGGGTCTGAATATTTGAAATCGAATCTTTGAGTACACCAGCGATCGTTGAGCCAGAAACATTTCCGTTGATGGTAATGTTTATTGCAGGGATGTCTTTTGCTTTAGATATTTCTTCAACTGAAAATTCAAGATTCTCGCCTAATATACCTTTGCGTTCGAGTTCAAGAGACCAATCTAATATGACTTTGCGAACTTTTTGTAAAATAGATGTCGCTTGTGCGGCAGAAAAAATTTGATGCACGAGCATGGGTTCTGTCATATTGGTAACCTTATGGATTATCTTCTGAGCATCCGCATTTAAACGAACTTCCAATGTATCGCATTTGGTCTGGTCAATTTTTTCTATTTCGGTAATGGATTCTACAACAGAATGTTTGTTAAATTCTGATTTTGACGGAAATGTCACAGGAATCCATCGATCGTAATACGCGTCGTATGCTTCAGTGTTTACGAGAACGCGTCTATATTTTGGCAATATATTCTTGTCAGCATCTTTATAGCCATTCAGTTCGTGACTAAAAATTTCTGCAGTATCTTTCATTCCAAGCTTCATTGCAATAGCGTAAGCCTTCAGTAGCAGACTACTGCATGGAATGGCGTCGTTTAGACATGCCTGTTGCAATTCTATAACAATTTTGGACAATGGAATACCTATACCGCGAGTTTGCCGCTCATGAGGCGGGGCAAGAGCAGGTCGCGCTGTTTGATGAGGTTTTGGTTTTGCGTCAACAAGACATCTGTCTTTTCAAACAATTTTTTAGCAAAAGTATCAAATTTTTCCAACAAAGAGATGTCAGGAACAAGAACCTTCAATTTTTTCACCATGGATCCAGACAATTCAGGAAATGTTGCTCCGCTTGCAAAACTTTGCAGATACGACTTATTGAGCTTAAAATACAAATACAAGCACGATGGTTTCATTATTGACTGATTGCACACGATACTCTTAAAGCCTTGATTTGTACATATATCATTTTTTGCTAAAGCAACATAGCCTATAGGTGCTCTTGAAGATAGAAGAACTGTATCTTTTGGCATCATTTTGGCACTAGATTTAGCAAGTCCAAGTTCGGTAATATTATTTGCGCCCTTGTCTATATAAACGCCTTGATAATCAGTTAAATCTGCTGGAGAAAGCCAAGGAATATTACCATTCCAATATTCCTCATTGTCTGTAGAAGGAGTTCCCCCACCAATAATATCACCTATTTCAGAAACATGTTTCAATTTCCACCCCTTGGGAATTCCGTTTTCAAATGAGGTGGTTTCGTGGCCGGGGAAGCGGAAGCGAACGAACCATTCCTTGTAAAGGTTCTCCGCCATCTGTTCCAAGATTTTGATTCGCTTGTTGTTGTTTTCTATCAGGCTATCATAAGCGGAGAGAATGGAAACAACTTTCTTTTGAATATCTAATGTAGGTATTTCGCATTTCAGGTGTTTCAACAATCCCTGAGTAATTAAGGGTTGGGCTGCCCCACCTGCATAATCATTCAATTGATATTTCTTTAGCAAATAATATGCATAATGGTAGCAGATTTTGCTCTCATCACAACTTGTTATGAGCGTGTTATCCGTTGCATTAAAATCATTTGGACAATATGCTACAGAACCGCAATAAGCCCCAACACGACCTAGAACAATTTTGTTATGGTATTTTTTCTCATTTGTGTAACCAATAATTCCATTTGAACCATAAATTGGTATAGGTCCACTTGATGGAACGATTGGCTTTCCGCTTGACCATTCAAAGAGTTGTTCAAATTTATATTGCATTTTCTAACCAAACAATCCTTTCAAATTATCATCAATTTCTTTTTCCAATTTCTTCGCTTCGGCGCTCAATTTCGTGAAGTCATCGTTCAGTCCGAGCATGGTCTGCTTGAATTCATCTTCGGTCATGCCGTCGTCTTCTATCACTACGCCTACGTAGCGGCCGGCGTTCAGCGAATAATCCTGGTCCTTGATTCCGTCTTCGCCGTCGATTTTTGCGACCTTGCAGAGTCCGATTACGTCCTGGTATTTGCCGTCGGGGAAACGTTCGGCGAGCCAATCGATTTGCGCCTGCCAGTAATCCTTGGTTTTGACTTCCTTGTCGTCACTGCTTGCGGGCGCGTTCTTGAGGCTTTCCTTGTATTCCTTGAGCAGGTCCTTGAACGATTGCGTATCGCCTTCGTAGAGTCGGCTGATGACGGCGAGGTTCTTTATCTGCTCGTCGCTGAACTTGCGATGTGCCCTGTCCACCTGCGTAAATACGTTGCGAGCGTCAATGAAGAGGATTTCGTCTTTCTTTTTGCTGTTCGCCTTTTGCTTGTCGAAGAACCAGAGCGTTGCCGGGAGCGTCACCGAGTTGAACATGTTCGAGGGCAGCGTCACCATCTGGCTGATGATTCCTTCTTCGACCATTTTCTTGCGGATTTCGTATTCGCTCTTGCCCGCATCACTTGCGGAATTCGCCATGACGAGTGCCGCCTTGCCGTTTTCGTTCAGCGCGGTCGCAAAGTAGCCAATCCAAAGGTAGTTCGCGTTGGGCACGGTTTCCTTTTTGTCGGAGCCCTTCTTTGCGGACTTTGTCGCGTTGCGCGGCACGCCGTAAGTGCTGAAGCGTTCGTCTTTCTGGACTTTTTCGACAACGACTTCATCGACATTGAACGGAGGATTTGCCATCACGTAATCGAATTGCCCTACCGCATTGTAGGGGTCGCTGTAGAAGGAGTTCGCCTCGGTAATTTCGCCACGCACGTTGTTCAAGAGCAAGTTCATCTTCGCGAGCTTTACGGTGTCGGGTTCCTTTTCCACACCGTAGCAGCGGAAATTCATTGCCGTGTCGTTTTCGGCACTTGCATTGTGGCGGTGCATGTAGCGGGCCGCCTGCACGAACATGCCGCCCGAACCGCAAGCGGGGTCCAGGAATTTCTTGTTGATGCCGTGGGGCTGCAACACGTTCACCATGTAGCGCACGACTGTTGCAGGCGTATAGAATGTTCCGCCGTCCTTGCCTTCAGCGAGTGCAAAGTTGCCCAGGAAGTATTCGTAAATTTCGCCGAACAGGTCGATGCTAATGTCTTCGGGAATGTCCTTGAACACGCGCACGATTTTCGAGAGCAATTCCGGTTCTTCTTCGGGAACGAGCTGCGCATAGACATCCTTGGGGAGGACGCCTTCCATCTTTTCATTTTCTTCTTCGATGGCCTTCATTGCCTTCTTTACGAGGGTCGCCTTCTTGGCGTCATCCGGCGCGTCATTGATGGCGTCGAAGTAGGCACATTCCGGCAGGTAGAAACCGCACTTTTCGATGGAGATGTCTTTCAGGGTGCGGGCGCGGCGCGTGCCCTTGAGCTTTTCGAACTCGGCGTTGATTTCGCCTTTGTGCTGCTTGTACAAAATGTCGGCATAGCGCAAAAAGATGAGGCCCAGAATCGGCTGCCCATACTTGTTTGCGGCGAGGTGCGCACCCGCACGGAGCATATCGGCAGAATGCCAAAGACGATCTTTCAAGTTCTTAAGTTCAACGTCGGTCATAATCGTTCCTGTGTATCTTTGCGCAATATAGATTTTTGCGGGGGAATGGGGCCTATAGATGATGGGTATTTCAAGAAATCTACTACAACTTTGAATATTTGTAGCCGTTTCGTGCAGGTCTGAAATTTTTCCCCATATTTCACCCCACTTCCACCACAAAATCTTCCCGTTTTAGCCCGTATTCTGCGAAGGGGTTCTCGTCGGGGTAGCCCACTGGATTGCACAGCAGCAAGTGCCTTTTGCCAAGTTTGTCAATGTACTCTCGCTTGATGGCGGTATGCGTGTGGCCAGCTTGCCAAATGCTTCCGTCATCCAAGTTTTCGAGGTATTTTGCTCCGTGAAAATAGAAGAAGTTCGAGTAGGGGTCTTGTCGGTACCGTTCTGCCATATCGAATTCCAGTGGCAGAAAGTGCGACATCGTAATTTTCGGGTGTTTTGCAGTAAGGTTGCGGAAAACTCTGTCATAATGCCGCCAGAGTTTATCCGTGTTGTTCTGCATGTATTTCCAATGGATTCCGTCGAACCAGCGCGTTGCCCACAGTATTTTGTTCGCAATTTCGGATGCAGCGGACGTATGCTTGTATTTGAAATCGCACATGCCCATACAACCTGCGACACCATCTGCGATGCGGTTTTCAAGCAGCTGGATGTTCGGAATTCTCCCTGCTTCGGCGAGGAAGTACTTTATTTTACTTTCAGAAGTAGTGAATTCCTTATCCGCTCCAAAGCGCCCTAGATATTCGGTGATGATGTCGTGGTTTCCGAGGCACACATAAACCGCACCGTATTTTTCGGCAATGAACTTCAGGAATTCTACGTAGGTGAAGTAATTGTTCGCAATATCGCCCGCGATGCAGCAGGCATCCGCCGGTAAAAAGTTGCGTTCAAAGAATGCTTCGAAATGTTTGCGCAATATGGCGACAGTGCGGGTCATCGGCGCATAGAAATCGACATGCAAATCGCTGACAAAGTAGTAGGTCATGGCCTAAATCTATACTCATCGGTTTTGCGTGTCAAGGGGTAAACCGCGAGTCTTTTTTGCGATACGGAACTTTCGCGTTAGGGATTGTCACCCGACAGGGCGGAGACTACAGGCTCCGGGAGCGTAGCGAGTAAAGCCCGACCCGCGCGTGCGCGGGGAACGCCCATAAGGAATATTCCGATTTTCCATTTTTGCAAGTGCCACTTGCAAAATTTACGGTATCGGCGAATAGGAAATTTGTGCAAGTTCCGCTTGCACAAAATTCAGCAGGCATTGCTTGCTAAATTCGAAGACGAACTCGCAAAGCTAATTCCTCATTAGAAAACTTTCATATTCCCAAAAAATCTATTTACCAATATAGCAAATATGCTATATTATTTGCAAAACTGAAGCAATACAGAGAACTTGTCAAACAGGGAGTTATGCAATGAAAAAAAATCAAGTCATCAATTTTATGTCTTCGCTCGAAAACGAAGACGAAGGCCTGGATTTGTACTCCAAGACATACGAGGCGCTGTCGGCCTTCCTGACGGATTTTGATTTCCTGAAAGATTCCTTGGGGCTCACGCAGCAAGATGTCGCCGACAAGATGGGCACGACGCAAAGCGCCATCTCGCGTATTGCGTCCTTGAAAACGAATCCTTCGTACAAGCAGCTGCTGAAAATGTCGGTGGCCGTCGGCGGCGAACTATACGTAACTCCGATGAAGAGCATGACCGTCCAGGTTCCTTACGACTTGCAAGAAACAGTACGAAAGATGGCGGCCGAGGCTGGCTCAAGTCCTAACGA
This sequence comes from Fibrobacter succinogenes, assembly GCA_902791475.1. GTDB lineage: Bacteria > Fibrobacterota > Fibrobacteria > Fibrobacterales > Fibrobacteraceae > Fibrobacter > Fibrobacter succinogenes_J. Next base: position 1,330 of record CADAWC010000063.1, on the reverse strand, counting down.
TTTTCTTACAAGCATTCTGCGCAACGCAATAGAACTAGAACGCGCGAACTACATGAACAAAACTCTCGCCTTGAACTGCGTTGGTGAACGCAAGGTCGCATACAGGGCAAAAAAGAAGAACTCGCGGGGGTGATAAAAAATCACGTTAGCCCTTATTCACCCGTCTGTTCACCTAATACGGTGGCCCGTCAAATCGAAACGCATTCCGTTCTTTTCGACAAAGAGCATGCCGCCCTGTTTGCGGAGTCGCGGAGCCACCGCCTCGGGTGAAACAGCTGGCAAAATTTTGCGGAGTCCCATAGTCCCTTCGCCGAACCTGATCCAGTCCACATTCACATAGCTACCGGCAATGGCGAGTTTCAAAACATGTTCGCCTGCAGCAAGGTCCACCGTGCCAATATCGATTTCTTTGTACACATTCCAGGTCGTGTCGATCTTTTCCAAAGCAACCGTATCGCCAATTGCCTCGTCATCGACAAGGAGCAGGATTTTCGAGGTTTCAGAAGCCGTGGCCACGTTTACGGAAACGTTGTATTGACCATCGGAAGCGACCTTCACGCTGTATTCCAGCCACTCGTCCATCTCGGTATAGCCAACCGCATAGCCCTTGCAGGCAACACTGCCGCAAGTCGCATCTTCAAGGGAAACCACATCCACGGCATCTTCGCGATAGGACTTGCCCTTGTTTGCGACGTCCCTATCGTAAAAAGTGAAACGGTTTCCGCCCTTGTCATAGTTTTCGGCTTCTATGACCCCCGGAATCGCAGCGGGTTCACCGCCAAAAGCCTCCCGCACCAGCGGAGTCGTCTCGACCGTATCGGCCCAGGCCATTTTCATCCGGTCAACACCCGACTGGTTCACGATTTCGAGCTTGATGTTCGCCCCTTCGCCGGTGCGCTTGGTCATGCTGTACCAGTCACCATCGCGAAGCCCCGGCCAGTAAAAGCTGCCCATTTCCCATTCGCGCAGCTGGTCCGACATGCCGCGGATATAGGCCATAAAGTAGTTGGTCGGAGTGGAATTGTAGTCCATGTAGTCGTAATGCACACCGTTCTTGTCACCGGGGCTCATGGCGCCGCCCCATTCCGTACACACCGTACGGTCAATGTACTTGCCCACCTTGCCCTTGAAGCTGTTTTTCCAGCCCTGTTCGGTGGTAATGCTCATGTTCCAGAACGTGTATTCGTGCACCGCGAAAAGGCAACCTTCGAAACGTGGGTCGTCGGCAATGTCGGGCACATTCCAGGCAAGGCCCGAGCCGTCAAGCAGAATATGGTCGCGCGGCACATTCGGGAACTTGCTCAGCCACTGGGCGTAAAGGTCGCGCAGT
>CADAWC010000062.1 GCA_902791475.1 Fibrobacter succinogenes | reverse complement strand
TTATGTCCAGAAAGCGGTAGTCCATTCGGAAAACGGCGGCATTCTGCTGGAATACGAAGACGGCTATCGTGAACAGGTGATTGATTTCGTCCGGAATCTAAACGTTGCTAATCTTCCGGAAATTGAACCCGATACCGAATACCAACTGCAGGAACTCGACACGCAATTCAAGAACCGACTCGCGTTCATGATTGCGCGGCGTTACCTTGCCAAGTTGTTTATTCCGCCTCCCATCCGCACGGCGCACCTGATTTACAGGGGCCTCAAGTTTGTGGCGAAGGGCTTGAACTGCCTTGGCGAAGGAAAACTCTCCGTCGAAGTGCTGGACGGTGCCGCCATCGGGGCGAGCATCTTGCAGCGCAATTACGAATCGGCTGGAACCATCATGTTCCTGCTGAACGTGAGCAGCCTTCTGGAAGATTACACCAAGGCGCGTACGCGAACCGCCCTTACCGCAAGCCTTGCCGTTAAGGTTGACCGCGTGTGGGTAGTCAAGGACGGCGTCGATGTTCAGGTGCGTATGCAGGATGTTCAGGTGGGCGACCTCGTGCGTGTGCGTTCCGGCAGCATGATTCCGGTGGACGGAACCGTTGCCGAAGGCGATGCGTTCGTGAACGAAGCGACCATGACGGGCGAATCGCAGGCAGTGCACAAGACGGTCGGAAAGTCTGTTTTTGCGGGCACCGTCGTAGACGAAGGTTCCATTGTGGTGTCGGTGCGGGCTGTAAGCGGCAACACCAAGATTCAAAAAATCATCGAACTCATCGACCGCTCCGAAGACCTGAAGGCCTCTATCCAGAGCCGCGCCGAACGCCTTGCTGATGGTATCGTGCCGTTCAGCTTTATCGGATTCGGGCTAACGCTCCTGTTTACGCGCAACATTACCAAGGCCGTCTCGATTCTGATGGTGGATTATTCTTGCGCCATCAAGCTTTCCACCCCGATTTCGGTGATTTCGGCGCTGCGCGAAGCGGCTGACCGCAACATGACCGTGAAGGGCGGCAAGTACCTGGAAGAATTCGCGCTTGCAGACACCATCGTTTTCGACAAGACGGGAACACTCACCAAGGCGGAACCGAAACTCGAACGCGTGATTCCGTTCGGAAACCGCAGCGAAGAAGAAATTCTGCGCATTGCGGCCTGCATCGAAGAGCACTTCCCGCACAGCATGGCGCGCGCCATTGTGCGCGGTGCCGCCGAACGGGGAATCGACCACGAAGAAGAACATGCCGATGTCAAATACATCGTGGCGCATGGAATCGCGACGACACTCGACGGTGAACGCGCCGTTATCGGCAGCAAGCATTTCGTCGTCGAAGACGAAAAGATTGCAGTGGACGAGGCGGAACAGAAAAAAATCGACGAACTCGCCGGAGCCGCATCCGTGATTTACCTTGCCATTGGCGGGAACCTCGCGGGAGTGCTTTGCATTAGCGATCCTCCGCGGGACGAAGCGGCCGAGGCCATTTGCATGCTCCGTGAACGCGGAATCAAGCATGTAGCGATGATTACCGGCGACAGCCAGAAGGCTGCCGAACGCACGGCGCAACTTTTGGGCATCGACACCTTCTTTGCGCAGGTGCTGCCCGAAGACAAGCACCGCTATGTGGAAAAAATGAAGGCCGAAGGCCGCCGCGTGATTATGGTGGGCGATGGAATCAACGATGCGCCCGCATTGGCCGCTGCGAATGTGTCGGTCGCCATGAGCGATGCCAGCGACATTGCCCGCGAAACCGCCGACGTGACCCTCCGCAGCGAAGACCTGCGCGACCTCGCCGAACTCCGCACGTTGAGTACGCAGCTCATGGAACGCATCCAGGCGAATTACGTCGCTCCTGGCCGCAGGTTTCTTCGGAATACTTGCCCCCTCGACCTCGGCCCTGCTGCATAACCTCTCGACCATGGCGATTTGCGCCAAGAGCATGACTCCGTTGAAGCGGAATCAGCCCTAAAATTCCACAAAATCTCGTTAAAAGGTGGTGTAATGCCACTTTTTTCGTGTTTTTATGGATGCGTTCTTTTACGACATTATTTGTCGCAGTCGTTATTTATTTTTAGTGAATAACGAAATTCACTAAAATTTTCAAACGGGAGTCTCAATGACTAGGATTCTTTCACGCGCGCCGCGGTGGGACATTCTCCGGAATTTCTACCGCGACTTCGATAACGGCCGCAAACGCGGCTGTGTCGAGAAGTGGAAAAAAGAAATGCCCCAAAGCAGGTTTGAACAGGAACTTTTCGAAACAAAAATCCACACCGAATTCCTGCGCGACCGCCAGAAGATGCTGAACAAGAATTTCCGTTGGACCTACACGAACATGAAAAAGCTCATCGCGCTCGACCAGTATTTCAGGGAACTGCACCGGAGCATCGCCCGCACCTTCGAGGCAACCAAAAGGGACATCGCCGCTCTCACCGCGCAAAATCACAAGTGGTACAGGGAATACGAACTAGAAGCCGAAATTTGCCCTAGCAACGACTGGGACATCGCGGGCGAACACGAATACGTCAGCGATTTGCTCTTCTGGTACGCAAATTGGGGCTCCATCAACATCTGCTCAAGCACGAACGAACACTACACCGACCGTCACAAGGTCTACCTCGTTCCCCCTTGGAAACAGATGCTGCTCGTCGACAAGTTCGTCAAGGACGATGTCACTTGGGAACTAGATTCGCTCCTCTACGACAGCGAATCAAGCCTCTACACCTTCCACGACATTGTCCGCATGAAACCGGAACAATTCGAAGTGCGATACACATTGAGTTTTTAAACAAAAGCGAGGTACTATGAGAAGACGATACATTTATCAGCTGGCGGCAACGATACTGCCGAATGGACGGGGCTATGATACCGTTGACCATGACCTGGGAATTTTCACGTCGCTTCGCACCGCCAAAAAAGTTCTGCGGGATTACGTCAAGGGCGGAGATTTCTATTGCCCGGTCTATAGCTTTTCCATCATGTACCTGCCCGTCGACAACGATCTGGATTATGAATCCGATAGGCAAATCAACGTCTATTCGCCCGATGGCAAATTGCAACTTTCGGAATTCAACATGATGTCCTGTAACGGAGCATGGAGCAAGAGTCTGAATATAGACCTTCGCGCAGTCATCGACATCGGCCCCGGCAAGAAACCGTATTTCACGCTGTACAACCATTGGAAACGAGGACTCGCGACTAAGTGCGCGCGCATCTCCTTTCTGGAACCCAAATACGAACTGGGCTCCTCTTACAACAAATCCGTTTGGTTCCTGGACGATAACGAGAAAAAGATGCTCATGAAGTTCCTGAAAACAAAATGCAGGAGCATCTTTAGCGACAAGTGCACGAACAACTGGATGAGCGTCATCGGGGCGTTCAACAACGAAGTCCAAGGTGACGATGACAGTCGCATTCTGCCCTACGATTTACCCATCCCTAATTACAACAAACTAGAACCGTAGTGAAAACTGTCCTTATGGGCGTTCCCCTAGCGGGTCGGGCCATACTCGCACGCCGCTAACGGCGCGCTCACCGAGCCTTGCTTACGCAAGTCTCGTCCCTTCGGGTAACTGTCCCTAACGCAATAAACAGCCAAGTGACAGGAGGCCTAACGCATGATGCGTAAAGATATTCCAACTTGGAGTATTATCCTTGAATTTTTGGAGGAAAATGAGTATAGATTTAAAAGAACGGACATCAAAAAAGGATGGTTATATGAAAATATTCGTTGTGGCCTTGAATGCGGACACTCGTGGGGTCAATGAAAGATATCAAGAATTCCCGAAATCGTACAAAGAATACAAAAATATTCTTGGGGAAAAGCCTTCCGGCAATGGCTTCCATGAATGCGTTAATTTTCGAGAATATCATGATCAAGTATATGGATATTTTCAGGCTTGGCGCAATAAATCCATTCGTAATCCTAATGAAGAATTTTTGCTTATCAGCGTTACATATAAAAAAAGAAATTCTTTTTCTAACAAAATTATAGGCATTCAAGCAGGCTGCCGTTATCAAGCGGTAGATAATATATACGGAATTCCTCGCGATGATGTTCCCCCTACATTATATAACGAATTAAAAAAGAAACTAAGTCCTTTAACATATCATTATGCATGTCCTTCTAAATATTCTTTATTGCTTTCAAAACAGATAAATGATGCGGTAAAGGTTGTCTTTGGAAAAGATGAGTGGAAGCGTCCTAGTATAAAGGAGATTGATGAAAAAAGATGGCCTGCAATTGTGAAAATAATAGACATGCACTTTTCTAGCACAAAAAGTAAAGATTGCAAAACTGAATTGACAAAATGGAATAATATAAAAATTTATCTAGAAATGCCCGATTTACAGGAAATCAGTAATTCCGATGGGTTTGTCTATGATGAAGAAAATGAAAGAAATAAGCAATTTCAGGAACTACTAGAAAAAGTGAAATCTGCAAAAACGAATCCTTATGTTGAATACAAGGGAAAACGTTTCTCTAGAAGTTCATTGGTAAAGCGGATAGCTTTGTTAAGATCCTGTGGTAAGTGTGAATATTGCAAAAAAGATCCTCCCTTTTTTGATAGATATGGAGAACCTTTTTTTGAAGTACATCATATTATGCCATTAAGCAAAGGCGGTGAGGACGATATTGATAATGTTGCCGCTTTATGCCCCAATTGTCATCGGACAATACATTTAGCAGGAACTCCGTCAAGACACTCGATGAGGGTCCAATTAGAAAATAGAATTCCAAAAGCCAATTTAAAAATGAGTAATGTTAAAATCAAATTCTAAGAAACCACTTTCCCCGATAGGTTCTGCCATCGGGTTTTTCTTTTTCTCAAAATTTAATCGGAAAATCTTTTCATCAGTATAATGAAATAAAAGCTATGAAGAGGTTATACAAAACTGTTTGGGCAATCAAGTACCGCACTTGTGTGAACAATTTTGCCTATGAAACTGCAGAAATAAGCATTGAAGTAAAACATGTTCATTTATAAATACAATATAACATGTGAAAATACTAGAAAACGGTGGAATTTGATATAATTATATAGAAATTGGACTAAAATCAATTTTTGCCATTGAATTAATAAGAAGACCTAAAAAAAAAAGGATGTTCAATGATGTTAAAATAGGGTATATTTCTTTTAAATGGCCGAATAAACCACAAAGGAAGGAAAAAATGGAAGAATCAAAACTGAAACCATTTGTTAAAGAAGGGCTTGATATCCTTTTCGTTCCTCTAAACCCTGCCAATGGTTCTGATGATAATGGGCACTATTTTTCCGTGAATCAAGCCTTTTGGAATCAATTGCTCGCTTCTGGCTTGATTACAGAAAATGTTGATAAACTATATGCCGATGATGAAATCTTTGGTAAAAATGAAAAGAATTATAAGGGATGGTTTTATGGTATAACGGATCTTGTTCCTAATGTTGTAAATAGTAACGGCAAAGACATTAATCCCAGTGACGATGATTGCGAGCATCTAAAAGAACTAATAAAGAGAAACTCTCCTAAAGTCGTTGTTTTGCTACATGGTACCGTTAAAGATAAATTCTTAGCATACATGGGCGTGAAATTTGATAAAAATAAATATGGGGAAATTGGCAGAATAATTGAAAATTGCTCAACGATGTTTTATGCTGTTCCATTTCCACATGGAAATAATATTGAAAAAGAAACAAAAATTGGGCACTATAAAGCAATTAAAGGTTATCTAGACGGACTTCTCCAAAAAGATTAAAACGAAACCGTGGAGAAAAGGTAGACTGGGGAAATTTATATGACAACACGTTTCCAAAAGGCTCGATTTCATATAGATAGTGGCCCACGCTCATTATTTGAGCGAATTCACTATAAAATGGATTCAGTTTGTTCCCTAAATTTGTCGGCAAAACATTTTGTAGAACGATGTAAGGAACGAGTTGTCCCAGCTGAGATAATTCAGAAAATGCAGAATTTTAATACCCATGAATGGAAATTGGTTGTAAGTGAAGTTCGTGTTGATACGGGAAAATTTGTGAATTCAACATGGGAATATGCTCTTGAAAATGAAAAATATTGGTTGACGATAGGTTTCGGAAATGTTGCAGAAACCATTGTAAAAAAGGAAAGCGATGGCAAAAATAAGGTTGTTGTGTCAGGACCAGTTTATGATTATGTTGATGCGGTCAACAAAAAATTAATGGAAAATGAGGAAAAGGTTTAACCCCCTCCAAAAAAAGGAGATAAAGACAATGTCTATTGAATTTATAAATTACGAAGGATTGCAAATAAAGTACAATCCTGATGAATTGATCGTAGTGCCTTTAAAAGTAACACAATCGAAAATTGGTGATTTTGGAGAAGCTGATTATCAAACACTTTGGAAAATAAATGGAAAAATAGAAGAAGTTCCTTCTTATCATATAAGATGGGTGCACAAGAGTGATTTTATTGAGATTGTGTATGATGAAAAACAAAATGACAAAATAGAAGAATATGTGAAAACACATCCAAAGAGTGCTCCAAATGGAATTAGTTATGGGAAAGAGGAATATCATATAGAAAATGGTCGAATATCTCACGTGTTATGGTTTGCTGATGATGATAACGGGAAAGTTACTTATAGTTCAATAAAAAATCCCAAAAAACTTGTGCTTAGAGAGGGGCTTTCACAAAGGAGAAAAACTAGAACTACAGAGCAAGTTGTACGAGACCAATCGGCTTTCCGTAGGAATCTTTTTGATTTGGATGGGAAATGTGCCATAACGCAAATCGCTATTCCTGAAGTTCTTCAAGCGGCCCATATTGTAGCTGTAAAAGACGGCGGGTATGAAGTTGTTGACAACGGGATTTTACTAAGGTCAGATTTACATCTTCTGTTTGATAGCGATGCTAAAATTATTAAAATTGATTCGGACGGATATGTTCACATAGACAAAAATCGTGTTGGAAACTATCAAGAATATATGCAATATGACGGAATTAAAATAAATAATTCGATTTTGGAAAGGGTAAAAGAATCCTTGAAAAAAGTGAATACCTGACGGAGATATAAAATGTACGAATTGTCCTCAAGCAAAAAGGGATTGAATCCTTTAGAAAAAAATGATTTTAGTTCAATCAATTTGACAGAAAAGATATTGAAGATATTCTGCTCAACCGTACTGGAATCCTTGGCGAAAATGTTAACGATTATGACGAAGAAAAAAGTCCTCTTCTTATTATAGGTAGTCAAGTTCGTAATGTAGGCAATGGACATAGTGATTTAACTGCAATTGATAAAGATGGCAATCTTATATTACGATGAAGAGGTTATACATAACTGTTTGGACAATCAAGCACCGCACTTATGTAAATATTTTTGCCTATGAAACTGCGGAAATAAACATTGAAGTAAAGTTTTCAAAAACTATTTATGTTTTTTATGACTATATCTGTCGCGTAGAGAATGTATTTTGAAGGTGTCTTCACTTTTCCAATTTACTTTATGCCCGACCATTCAGAAAATTCCGCCAAATCTAAATCCGAAGCCGGCCATAATTTCTGGCAACCACTTGTTAAGAAGATTTACGCCTGCAATATGGACGGACTCTTTCCGGATAAGGATTGTGTTTTTGTGACATTTGTTCGCTTGCAAAAGGCGCAGCCAGATGTCGGCTTTGAGATTTCCTATAAGCAGGATTCCAGGGGCTATCGCGAATGCGACAAGACGCAGGCCATCTGCATTTCTAAATCTTTTGAGGGGCGGGGTTCCATCAGCCTTACCGTGAATTGCGAGGCAGAGTTTTTAAGTATCCATTTTGAGTATGCTGATATGGAGTCCTTCAATGTCCCGTTTCGGCGTAGTCAATGTGACCTCGGCGCCACTCTCGATAATCTCGCAAATTTCATTGAGAAATTTCCAATTTATTGCGAGCAGTCATAAAATTACCTAGAACGAATCCCAGCTTTGCAAGGTATCTTGAAACAAACGGAAAACTTCTTAAATGAAATTCCGTTCCCGATAACGATTCAGTTGCAAGAAAAATCTTGAAGTCAAAATTTTTGACTTCAAGTTTCTAAGGTGCAAAATTTTCACCTTTAATTGTTATTCCCCTTGACAATCGTCATCCATGAATTTATATTTATGGTGAACAAGTGTGTAGTCTCGTCTTTTTTGCATGTAGACGAGAAGGAGTTTAAATGAAGAAAGATGTAACGGCGATTGCCAAACCAGAGTTCTCCCTGATAGACGAAAATATGCTCAAGTCGCGGATATATACTATTCGCGGGCTCAAGGTTATGCTTGACGCTGATTTGGCGGAAATTTATGGGTATAGTACCAAAGTTTTTAATCAGCAGGTTAAAAATAACATCGAAAAATTCGATGAAGATTTTCGCTTTCAGTTGAATTCGGAGGAAATTGAAGAACTTTCAAAGTGCAAAATTTGCACCTTGAACATGAAATCTGAAAACATCGAATCTTCAAGGTCAAAATTTTTGACCTTGAACAAGGGTTCTCGCGGTTCAAACATAAAGTATGCTCCATACGCATTTACCGAACAGGGCGTTTACATGCTCATGACGGTTCTTAAGGGCGAACGGGCGACAGCGCAAAGTAAGGCTCTTATCCGTCTTTTCAAGCAGATGAAGGACTACATCATTGCGGAAAATCGGAATTTATTGGGTTATGACGGTATTGCCCAAATTGCCATGCAAACGGAACGGAATACCAAGGATATTGCAGTCATTCAGTCCGACCTTCAGAAGGTCATGGAAAATTTTGTCGATCCTTCGACTTTCAAGCATTTCTTGATTTTGAACGGGCAGAAGCTGGACGCCGATGTTGCCTATACACAGATTTACGGTATGGCGAAGAAGTCCATCACTATTATCGATGACTATGTCGGTGTGAAGACGCTTGACCTGCTGCGCGGAATCGCCAAGGGCATTTCCGTAACGATTTATAGCGATGAAAATGGTTACGAATCGCTTACTGAACAGATTCGGAAGGATTTCTTGAAGGCTCGCCCAGATGTTAAATTTGACAAGAAAAGGACGAAAGAAAAGTTCCACGACCGTTACATCTTTTTGGATTATGGCTTAAAAGGCGAAAAACTTTTCCACTGCGGTGCATCAAGTAAAGATGCGGGCAACAAAATCACTACCATCATGCAGATTGAAAATACTGAAATTTATCATGTACTGATGGAAAAATTATTAGTCAATCCTCGTTTATAATTCTGTACGGTTTCCCCATTTCCTTTACGCGGCGGATGTTTTCAGCGGTGCCTTTGCTTTTTCCGTCCCAAACCACGAGAGCCTGGTCGCAATCCTGTGTCATCTGAATATCTTTAACATAATGGAATGCGCTTCTTGTAAGGCCTTTGGCGGCTTCTGCGCAAGAACGTACTTTTGCCCCCGTAACAAAATTGTTCCTTGGCGTTTCACCGCTGCAATAAATGGTCACGTTGCTGTATCCTTTGGAATCTAAATACTTTTGTACTACCGCATCAACGCCGTAACAATCTCCTACAAGAATTTCATCGTTGTTTTCGATGAATTGGTCGATGAATATTTTTGCCAATTCGGGCAACTTTGAAATGGACTTTGATCCGGATATAAATATTTTCATGGCATCTCTTTATAGAATTGTTGATTTTATGAGCTCTAGCAAGTTAAAGTTGTTTTTTGAAAAATGATGGTCTTGGCCGGGGATGATGGCAACGCGGACGTTTTCGCGTTCGTGCAATTTGAGTAGCCCAGCCAAGTGTGCTGAAGGATCAAGACTCCCGAAAACGAATGTCATCATGTCTCCGTCAAATGCCTTGGCGCTGCGGCATATCCGAGTCGTGTTAATCATGAGCGGGGGATTCACCAACAGGAATCGGCTGATTTCCGGAAATAGAGATCGACCAATGCACCCGATGGAGGCGCCCATTGACATTCCCATAAAGTAGATTTGGGTATGGCCACCGATTTCAAATTCTGATTTTACCACTTTGGCGAATTGCGCCATCTGGCTGATGTCAGATGATGGAGTGGACGCGCAAACCACCGAGAACCCGCACAGCTCGCGCATTTCGCAGGCAAGTTTCAGGTACTTGTTGCGATACCCATAAATGGAACCGTCTTGTCCCGCCTTTATCAGCAGGATTTTTTGACGGTCATCGCCAAAGACGAAACCGTAATCAACCTGATTTTCATCATTGCTGAAAGATTTAATTAAATCGAATTGCATGAAAACTCCTGATATTTTACAGTCCCATCCTACGGCCTTCACGAGTATTTTTGCATTCTATTTCATGACGGAGCGCCTCCAGGATGCTGTCTGTGGTTACCTCGCTTTCTTCGTAGTATTTGAAGGTGTCATAAACAGCTTTGAAATCGCCCGGAGCGAGAGCCTTTAGGTCTCGTGCGGCTGTGGAGCATTCTACTTTCGGGAAGAAGGCTTGCCACACCTTTTCGATTCCGTCGGGTTTTAAATAGTTGAATTTGAGTTTAAGCGCAAAGCGCCTGCGTGAGGCGGCATCCAAATTTTCATTGAAGTTGGTCGCCGCGATGAATATCCCCTTGAAGTTTTCCATCTGCGTCAGGAGTTCGTTCACTTGCGTCACTTCCCAACTGTGTTCAGAACCGGCGCGTTCGCTGAGCATACTATCGGCTTCATCCAAAAAGAGAATTGCTTTCTTTTCTTCTGCCTCGCGGAACATTTTGCGGATTTTCTTTTCGGTTTCGCCAATATAGGGACTTAGCAGATCGCTCGCTTTCTTGACGATTAATTTGCGGTCCAGAGTTCTTGCAATGTGCTTCGCAAGTTCTGTTTTGCCCGTACCGGGAACACCATAGAACAATATGTTCAAAGACTCCGGACAATCCATCTCCTGCATGGTTTCCCATTTAGTGTTAAAAGACTGCACCACCTTCATAATACGGTTCATGTCTCCTTCGACATTCAATGCGTCAAGGATATATTTGGGCGCATGGCTTTCTTTGTCGCGTTTGGTGTATTCACGACTTAAGGAAAGTAAATTTGTCTGTGCTTCTGCGATGATACGGACTGCTTTTTCTGGCGGAATTTTGCTGCCTGTTTCCTGTAGTAGTTTCGCTCCGGCAATCGCCTGGGTCACGCCACCGGCGGTAATGGGGTAGGTGTCGGCAAACTGTTGCACCGTCAAGGGTTCAAGCATTTTACCGGTGCCCTGCTCGCTAATGACGGACTGCCAAATTTGTAAACGCTTTTCGGAATCAAGGCGCTCAAATTCAATGGAATAATTAAAACGACGAAGTGTGCTGTCTTCGATAAAGTGAATGTTGTTTGAAATCCAAATAACAGGGACATTTATTTGTTCCAAGAAAAAGTTGAGAGCTCCCTTTTCACAACAATTTAAGATTACATCGGCTTCATCCACCAAGAGAATGGCTCGCTTGTTTTGGTACTTGGTCGCCGCGAACATGATGCTTCCCAAACGCTCTTGGATAGTTGAATCTTCCTTGCTTTCTCTATGAACGCCATCAATGCTGATATTGGTAAGAACTAGCGGACGTTTGAGTTCTTTTGCGATAGCCTTCGCAAGTTCAGTCTTGCCGGTACCTTCGACTCCGTAGAAGAAAATATTGATTCCTTGATTTGCCTTTACATGTTTCAATAAGTCAAAGGCGACTTCTACTTTCGGGTTGTTGTTGCACAGCTTTTTATAGGGCACACTATTGCCGTCATAAATCTTGAAATAGAGTGAATCAAGGTCGTTTCCCGAGACCCCGTCTAGAAACAGTCCGATTCTCTTTGAAATTTCCAGATCGTTATCAACAAGTCCCATCCGCTTGAGTGATGACTTGTTGGAACATGCCTTTTCTATATCCAATTCAGGATAAATGGATGCGAATACATCGGTAAAAACGCAATCACCGAATCTTCGCGAACCAATCATGTCGCGAAGGGGGTCGCAAATGTCCTTCTTAAAGAAAATCCACGAGAATATCAAGATTTCCATTTCGACGGAGTCTAGGTTGAACGCTTTCTGCACAATGTCAAGACGCTTTAGGTAGGGGTCGTTCAAGTTGCGCCCTGCCTTGAGCAATTCCATGAGTTCTTTAGCGACGCCCTCGAAAAAGATCTTTTTTGCGGGCCCGTTAAAGATGTCTTCTCCAACAAGGGTGTTGTGTGTGACATTTTTAATTTCTTCGGTGGATCCGCAATTCTTGATGGTATCGCGAATTTTATTGACCGCCCTTTTGCGGTCGTTATAGGATTCTGATTTTTCGCCGTCTTCGCGTCCGTAAAAACATTCGTCGAATGGATTTCGCTTTGACTGAGGCTTTGGGCCTTTAGCCTTTGGCTTTTTATCTTCGGCCTTGTTCAGAAGTTCAAAATGTGCAGTAAGACCTTTCAAAATTCGCGATGCGTTCTTCTTTGGGAAAATGCCGATACTGTCGTCTGCATCGGGATAGTTCTTGGATGCCCTCAGCATGCGAATCCAGTATTCGTAACTTTTCAGCGTGACAAAATTTACCCCTATCTTTTTTTTTGCAGTGCTTTTTTGTAGGGATTTTAAAATGTCCTTGAAATACCCTTTTTTCATGTTTGCACTCCTTGTTTTGATTTACTTCTAAAAATATGTTTTTACTGCGACAAATACTGACGTGATTGAAGCTCGTTTTGCAATAAAAAAAGTGGCTAGAAAGCCACTTTGCTCAGTTTTTTTGTCGATTGCAATCACCTACCGCCAGGGGGCCTTGTGGTAAGTACTTTCTAGGTAAAATGAGAACTTGTGTAACCTTTCGCGGAGCGAAATAGGTTTGATGACTTCGGCGCTGTCGGCGTACGAAAGTACCCAGCGGAAAAGAAGCTCGTCGTTTAGGGCCTTCATCGTGACCAACAGACGGCCGTCGCGGAGTTTTTCCACCTTCATGGAGCGTTGGAACGGCTTTTCTTCGAGGTAATGCTGCGCGTGGCTACTAAACACGATTTCGACATCTTCGGCTTTCGGGTCTTGCGGCCCAAAAATGGCAGAACCGAGCTGCACACGTTTGCGCAACATTTCAAGCGTCTTTGGGTTGTCCTGAAAGGTTTCTTTGGTGAGTTCGACCTTCTGAATTCGACGGAATTTGAGTGTATAAGTCTCGCCAGGATGCGACTGCGACTCGCAACCGATGTAGATTTCGCCCTGGTACAAGATGACCATCAGCGGAATCCGCATACGAGGGATATTCCCAGTTTCGCTGATATAGGTGACGAGGATTTTTCGGCGTTCGTGAATCGCCCGCAGAATCACCTTGAGTTTTTCGCTGGAATCTTCCTCGAACATGGGAGGGGTTCCCGCAAAAAGAATTCGCGAATTCAGGTCTTGAGCGAGCTGTTCCACGGCCTTTTTTTCGTTCGAAGGCAGGCTTTTCTGGATTTTTTCAAGCAAATCCGTGACAGTCTCGCTTGCGGCGGGGTACATGTTCGCGATGCGCTGCAGGAACACGAAATGCAGCATGGTGTTTTCAAAATTCGGGAACAACAGGTTGTCCGCCGATTTAATTGCAGATTGATAAAGGTAGGCTCGTCGGTCGCCGCTCACGCGGATATAGGCGCCTCCATTAATGGAGGCAAGGAAATTCATATCTCGTTGCACATTGCGACGCTCGTTTTCAGGAATCTCTAATGCGGCCATCAAATCGTTGATGGTGTAGGCTCTGCTCGGATTCGAAATCAGGAGCGCAAAAAGCTGGACGGTGCGTTCGCCGCGGGTAATTTCTGCCATAATAAACCTCTAAAACTTAATATATCTTATTACTGCGACAAAAGATGTCGCGATGCTTCTGCTTTTGCGTTTTTTTTTGGTGAAAAATGTAGGACAACTTGAATAGTAAACAAAAATGCCCCTGCTCAGAGCTACTTGAGCGGGGGCACCTTTATTCCCAAAGAGACACAAAAGAGGGAATTGATTTTTTGATTCAACCTAACAAGCCTGAGTCCGAAAGCTATGGCGACATTCTGAATTAGACTTGTCTAACTAAAAGTTAGATAAAACTAACTGTAAAAACAAGGGTAAAATGGTGAAAATAATGTAAATTTTTCTTATAAAATTAGTCTAATCTAAATAAATACGAATTCGGTAATATTTTTAGCCTTGCCTAATTAGTTTTATTAAACTATATTAGCCGCGTCTAAATAAGGCTAGTTGAAATGGACCATACAAAACTGACTCAAAGCTTAGAAGACTATCTGGAAATGGTGCACATGCTGCGCCTAGCGAACGGGCTTGCCCGCGTCAAGGATATTGCCGCGGCTCTCGGCGTGAAAATGCCATCGGTTGCAAAGGCCATGGTGGAACTCAAGAAAATGGGCCTTGTGAGGCAGGAACCCTACAGCGGCGTGGAACTCACCGAAGAGGGCGAACGTGTTGCCGCCATGATTTTGAACCGTCATATTCTTCTGAAGGGATTCCTTATTAAGCTGGGCGTGTCCGAGGCGATTGCCGACAAGGATGCTTGCAGTATGGAACATATTCTTTCGGCAGAAACGCTCGGTAAGATTGAAGATTTTGTGAAACCGTCGAATGCGATTGCCTCGGCAAAAGTTTCTTCGGTGAAAAAACTAAGGGTTGTCAAAAACACAAAGTAAACAGGAAGGCTCCGCTCAAGAGTTTTCCCGTTTTTATATGAGGATGATATGAGCTGTAATTGTGGTTGCGGCGGAAAGTCGCAAACGAAAAAGTGGAGTACCGAGCCCAAGTTCTCGGAACTCAAGAAGGGCGACAAGGTAGAGATCGTCGGTTATAACGAAGGCGATTCCCGTTACAAGTCGAAGCTTCTGTCTATGGGCCTTGTGCGTGGCGTTCAAATGGAAGTCTTGCAGGTGGCCCCCCTCGGTGATCCGATTGAAGTAGGCGTATTGTCTTACAGGCTCTCGCTCCGAAAAGAAGAAGCCAATGTTCTCAAGTTGAGGAGGGTATAATGGCTGCCAGAAAACTTTTGACGATTGCAATTGCCGGTAACCCGAACTGCGGTAAGACGGCTCTCTTTAACGCCCTTACGGGTGCACGCCAGCATGTGGGTAACTGGCCTGGCGTGACGGTCGAAAAGAAGGAAGGTTACTTTGAACTGGGCGACCGCCAGATTCGCCTGGTAGACCTTCCGGGTACTTACGCTTTGTTCGCAAATGCCGAAGACGAACGCGCTGCTGTCGATTACTTGCTCAGCCGCGAAGCGAGCCTGATTATCAACATTGTCGATGCGACGAACCTGGAACGCAACCTGTTCCTTACGAGCCAGCTTGCCGACATGAAGATTCCGATGGTGATTGCCGTCAACATGATGGACATTGCCGAAAATCGCGGAATCCAGCTGGATCTCGACGAACTTTCTGATTTCTACGGCGTGCCGTGCATTCCGCTTTCTGCCGTGAGTGAAAAGAGCGTCACTAACTTTATTAGCCAGATGGGCCACGTGCTTGCGAGCCCGATGCCGCTCCCGAAGCAGATGGTTTACGGCGACAAGGTCGAAGAGGCCGTGAAGGTTTTGGAACCGAAGGTGGCTCCGGTCGCAAAGCTTTTGGATGCGGACTCCCGTTGGGTTTCGCTCATGTACTTGGGCAACCAGAAGAGCTATGCAGACAAATTCGCCGAAGCGGGCGTGAAGCTCGACAAGGCCGAAGTCGTGAAGATTCTGGGCGAAGAGCCGGAATTTGCGATGGCCGAAAACCGCTATTCCATTTCTCACGAGGTGGCGGGGAAGGCGATTGTTTCTGCGCGCGCCAAGAAGACTTTCTCGGACAAGCTTGACGCAGTTCTTTTGAACCGCTGGGCTGCACTCCCGATTTTCTTGGTCATCATGTATCTGGTGTTCTGGATTGCGGTGACTATCGGTTCTGCGTTCATTGATTTCTTTGACGTGCTGTTCGGTGCGATTTTCGTGGATGGCCTCGGCTACCTGCTGGGCGATGTACTCGGCTGCCCCTCCTTT
>CADAWC010000061.1 GCA_902791475.1 Fibrobacter succinogenes | reverse complement strand
CGAACAGGTCTGCGTGCGTTCCTGTATCCACAAGAGTAAGTGTCAAAACGCCTTTATTCTTCCTATAGCACAGAAGCCAATCAGGGTGAATATGGAGTTTAAATCATTTGTCCAAGTCCGTCCACATCTCGTCCATATCCGTATAACGCTTGGTCTTCGGGTCGGCTTCGAGCCGTTTCGCCTCTTCGACGGCTTCGAACAGTTCGCCAGAATGTTCCGGGTACTTCAATTCGGAATCGAAGCGGAAGTTTTTGACTACGGTACTCATGTTCATAAATATACCGCTTTTTGATTGCATTTACAAGCATTTGCCATTATTGTTTTCATATCGGCCTCATCTGCTTACATGCTGAAAAAGCAAAGTATCGCCGCACACTTGTACACTACAATATGGTTTCGGAAATCCCGATTGTCAATAGGTTGAAACGTTTTTTGGGAGGGAGGGGAACACACATATTACTTTCGGCAATTGCTTCGCTCTCCTTGAACACGTTTTAATAGTTTGTGGACATTAGCCATCTCTTCGACATAGACAGAGTCTAGTTTTTTTGCGTTTCTTTCAACACCTCTTCCAAGGTGAAATCCTCCTTGCTGCAGAAGAAAGTTTTCTTCCCCAAGTCCTTTAGGGACGCGCCGAAGTGATACGAAGTTTCGTCTATAAACAAAAAACGATCGTGAGTGTTCGTGTTTGGCAGAATTGTTATGGGACTGTCGGCATACTGCGCATTGTATTTCTTCAGGTCTAGTTCAAAAACCTTGCTCTTGTCATATGTATAAATTGTCACCGAAACGCCCTTGTTCCTCTTCAGCATCATTAGAAGGGTAGTTTCGTCCACATAGTTGTCCACAAGGACAATGCGCTTTTGCGCCTGGCGGATAAGACCGCACGCAAATGTGTAGGCATCGAATTCTTGACTCTCATAAAAGATGCCCTTGGTTTTGAGCTCTCCGCGGTCCATTGCCTCGAAAATGATATCAAACTTGTGCTCGTGATCAAGCAACCGAGCATCCTGATCAATTACCTTACTTTCCACATTGGCAAGGCGATTAACAAAACCACCATTCAGCATCATGTAGTGACGCATCGCGACGAATGCCTTCATAATGTCTATGCTGACCTTTATGGCTTTTTCGCTATGCAACACAGCAGAAAGCATGGCCACCCCCTGCTCAGTAAAGGCGAAGGGCGCCTTTCGCAGACCCATCTTGTCTGAATTGGAAGTCGCAAATTGCGACTTCCAATTTTCAAACTCCAGTTTGTCTAGTTGAAAACAAAATTCTGCTGGAAAGCGCTCAATGTTACGCTTTACCTGTTCGTTGATACGCTTGGTTTCTACACCATAAAGAATCGCCAGGTCGCGGTCCAGCAGCACCTGCTTGTCGCGAATGACCCGAATCATCTTTCCAACGCCCGACCTATCCAATGGATTCAAGGCGACATGCTCAATATCTTTCATCATCAACTCCTCTGGCGTACAAGCAAAAAAAAAAACGTCAAAGCCTACACACTTGTGCACTAAACATAGTTCCAGAAATCCAGATTGTCAATAGGTTGAAGCGTTTTTTACCACCTTTCATATGCATTTTTTGTCTGAATCGGAACGGCAAAGAATTCCCGCATCCACTATTTTTTTCATGTCGCGATAGGTGGTCTCATATTGAATTTGCCAAACAAGGTTTTGGCTCCGCAGTAATGGACTTCATCAAAGCTTGGTTCCGTAGCGACGAAAACAAGACCGGTTGCCGGTTTATCATTGTTGACGCGATTAACAAAGCGGAAATCATTCATTATTATCAGAAAAACTATTTCAAATTCCTTTATAGTTCTGAAATTAACGAAGCAAGGGCTCTTGGAATAAACGTAAAAATGCTGGGCGAAAATTCTTTGCACTCGCGTCTGATGTATTTTGATTTGATTGATATTTTTTAAAGGGGGAAGTCTCCCCCTGGCTTCAGTCCCTCGCCTAGGGGTTTCACCCCTAAAACCCCCGCATTTCCACCCCGAATTGAGTCCGTCTTGAACTCGTTCCGGGATTTTTGTGTCGCCTTTTTGCTATCTTTCCCCATAGACATTTTCGTTGAGTCAGCTCTTATTCTCACAACTGAAATCTGGTAAATTTCAAATTCCCAAGAATAAGGCGAACGCTCACGTCCAGCAATGGGCGTGGGTCGTTTGTGCATATCGGGAATAGGCATACCAGAGCCTCAGTTGTGATAGGTACATTCGACACCACGCTTTTTTTATTGGTTTCGGGTTCCTGTCGCGGGCATAAGGGCGCAAAGGAGCCCTTATCGCAAGTCGTATTACCAAATACCAGGCCAAGTACTTTGCCAACCTCTTGACTTTAAAGTCAATCGGTGGCGGCTTGGACTGTCTGTCGCAGTCCTTGCTTACGGCATCTGTCGATATCAACCCGCATCAGATTGAGGCGGCCCTATTTGCGTTCAGGTCTCCTTTTTCCAAGGGCGTAATCCTTGCCGATGAAGTGGGTTTAGGCAAGACGATTGAGGCGGGCCTAATCGTTTCTCAATATTGGGCTATTGGTAAACGGAAGTTACTTGTAATTTGTCCTGCCTCGTTACGCAAACAATGGTCTGCAGAACTTTATGAAAAGTTCGGACTTGAAAATGAAATCATCGATGGTAAAAACTACAACGAGTATCTGAATAAGGGACTCGCTCCCTTTGTACAGAAAAAGATTCTGATTACATCTTATTCCTTTGCGGCTCGTCATGCCGATTCTATTCGCGAACGAATGTTTGATCTTGCCGTTATTGATGAAGCGCATAAGCTTCGTAACGTGTACAAGAAAAACAGCAAGGTCGCCCAGGCAATTGCTGCAGCGCTCAATAATTCTAAGAAACTTTTATTGACGGCGACTCCGTTCCAGAATTCGCTGATGGAATTGTATGGTTTAACAAGTATTATTGATGCGAATATTTTTGGCGATGCTAAAGCTTTTCGCGGGCAGTATCAAAGTGCTGCAGATTTAAATACGCTGCACGAACGGCTAAAGCCATATTATGTGCGCACACTCCGTAACGATGTCAAGGAATACATCAATTACACAAAGCGCTTGCCGATGACACAGAAATTCACGGCGACAGAAATAGAAACTAGGCTATACGACGAAATATCGGAATTCTTGAGACGGGAAGACATTTATTCGGTGCCTAGACAACAGCGTATGCTCACTACAATGATTATACGCAAGATTCTTGCATCTTCGACATTCGCATTGCTAGAGACGTTGAAAGTGATAAAGGTCCGTCTTGAGAAAATGCTTGAAGATGCTACTGCAAATGAATTAAATCTTGATGATTTTGCGGACGAAGACCTGTTGGATTCCACCAACGAGGATTTGGAAGATTCCGATGATTATGGAGAAGAACCAGAAACGTTTGACGATTCGAAACCGGATGCAAGAAAGCTGGCCGATGAAATAGAAACCATTTCAGGGTTCATTCGCACTGCCGAACAAATTACGGTTGATTCCAAGACGGGAGCCCTGTTAAAAGCGCTACGCCAGTCTTTTGAACAGTTGCCAACGCTCGGGGCAAGAAAGAAGGCCCTGATTTTTACAGAATCAACGCGTACGCAGAAATACCTCAAGGAATATCTTGAAAACCATGGATATGCGGGAAAGATTGTTTTGTTCAATGGGTCCAACGGTGGCCCCGAGGCAAGCGTCATTTACGAACAATGGCTGAAGGATAATGCCCTAACGGGCAGAATTAGCGGTGTACGCTCTGCAGATATGCGTGCTGCCCTTGTTGATTATTTCAAGAACAAGGCTGAACTCATGATTGCAACCGAGGCCGCAGCCGAAGGCCTGAATTTGCAGTTCTGTTCTCTCGTTGTCAATTATGATTTGCCCTGGAACCCACAACGTATTGAACAGCGGATTGGTCGCTGTCACCGTTATGGTCAAAAATGCGATGTCGTGGTTGTGAATTTTGTGAACGAGAAAAATTTTGCAGACGTCCGTGTTTTTGACTTGCTTGAAAACAAGTTCCATTTGTTCGATGATGTGTTTGGAGCTTCAGATGACGTGCTTGGGCAAGCTGATGCATTGGATTTTGAACGTCGTATTTGGCAGATATATCAAGAATGCCGCACGGATATAGAAATTCAAGTGGCCTTTGAAAAAATGCAGGACGATTTCAAGGAACAAATCAACGAGAAACTGCAAGAAACCAAGAGCAAAGTCTTGGACAATTTCGATATCAATGTGCAGGAACGATTGAAAATTGCAAAGAATGATACTGGTGCATTCCTGAATCGTTATGAATATATCTTCTGGGAATTGACAAAATATGTTCTAGGAGATGCTGCGGTATTTGATGATGAAAAATACTCGTTCAATTTGAATCGACAGCTGCTTTACAGCGTGCCTCTCGGCAAGTACGATCTGTTCTCTAGGCAAAGCGGTGGTTTTCCTTATAGATTGAACCATCCGCTGGCACAATATGTGTTGAACGAGGCTCTTAACATCAAACTTACTCCTGGCGGAATCTGCTTTGACGAACAATCCTCGGGTATCAAGGTAATGTTGCCGGAATATCTGAAGCGCAAATCGGGGCATATAACGCTTTCGAAAATGAAAATCGAAAGTGTCGATGAAGAAGAATTCTGCTTATTCACCGCGTTTACCGATGATGGAAAATTCTTGACGCAGGAAGAATGCGAAAAACTGTTCCTGTGTGCCGGTAGCGAAACATCTGGCACAGAGCTTCCGCAAAGCATTAAGGCCAAATTGGATGCGAATGCAGAACAACATTCTAAGAGTAAACTTCGCGAAATTGATGAAAGAAACCTGAATTATTTCTCTGAAGAAGAACGTAAGATTGACGCTTGGGCCGATGATGCGATAGGTGCTATTGAAAAGGAATTGGACACAATCAAGAACAGCATTCGCGAACAACAACGGCAATCGCGTTCAGCGACTAATCTAGATGAAAAACACGAGATTGCAAAAAAGATTACGGAATTGGAATCGTTAAAGCGTAAGAAACGCCACGAGATGGAAGACCGTGAAGACGAAATCGAAGCTAAACGTGCGCAGATGATTGACGAACTTGATTCCAAACGGAACAAGAGCGTCTCTACCGAAGAAATTTTCGCCATTGCATGGCAAACAATCTAAAAAAGGACTACCATGAACGAACTGGTTAACGAAAAGCTGAACCGTTTTATTGACCTGCTCAAGGGCATTTTTGAACTTGACAAATCTGACTTGGATTTCGGAATTTATCGGATTATGAATATTCGCAAGAACGAAATCGAAAAGTTCTTGAACGAAGATTTGCCAAAAAAGGTTGAGGAAACTCTAGCTCCGTTTGCTAGCAAGGGGAAAGACGCCCTTTTGACGAAAAAGGCTGAGATTGAGCAGAAAGCTTCGGATTTGGGTATAGAGATTTCGGCAAGCCCCAAGCTTGCAGAGGAATATGAATCGGTAAAGCGTGAATTGGCGAGTGGAACGGACCTTTCCGCCTTGGAAACGGATGTTTATTCGGCTTTGTATTCTTTCTTTAATCGTTATTACGATGATGGCGATTTTATCAGCAAACGCCGTTACAAGGAAGGTGTCTATGCGATTCCTTACGAAGGGGAAGAGGTCAAGCTTTATTGGGCTAACCAGGACCAATATTATATAAAGACCAGTGAAAACTTCAAGGATTATGTTTTTACTGCAGGAGAATGGACTGTCCATTTTAATCTCGTAGATGCGACGACTGAGCAGAATAACAACAAGGAAACGGATGACAGCAAGCGCGTCTTTATGCTGTTCAATGAAGACGAGGAAAATTACCCTGGCGTAAAGACTTTCGAATGCGATGCAGAAAAGAAAGAGCTGATTATCCGCTTTATCTTTGATATCCCTGCGGATAAGAAGAAAAAGTATGATGAAGAAAACTATACTCGGATTTGCGATTACATTGTCAAGGAACACAAAGAACTGATGACGGTTCTTTTGAATAATGTTTCTACAGACAAAAAGAATCCTTTGACATTAATGCAAAAACATTTGAAGGGGTATGTCGCCAAGAACACCTTTGACTATTTTATTCATAAGGATTTGGGAGGATTCCTTTCTCGCGAACTTGATTTCTTTATCAAGAACGAGGTGATGCACCTCGATGATTTGGATACGTCTAATGAAGTTCGTGTCGAAACGTACCTTGCCAAGGTGAAGGCTATCAAGAAGGTCGGCAAGATTATCATTGATTTTCTTGCTCAGATTGAAAATTTCCAGAAAAAATTGTGGCTCAAGAAGAAGTTTGTGATTGAAACGAACTGGTGCATTACTCTGGACAAGATTGACGAATCCTTCTACGAAGAAATTCGCAATAACAAGGAACAGGTCCAGGAATGGATTGAAATGTATACCATTGATGAGATTGTCAATGATGTTGAACATCAGGAGCCTTGGACGAATCCGCCAAGTATTGAGTTCCTGCGGCAGAATAAGAATTTGCTGATAGATACAAAGAATTTCTTAGAAACGTTTAAAGAAAAACTGATTGCTTCAATAGATGGACTGGATGAACTATGTAACGGGCTTTTAATTAATGGAGACAATTTTCACGCGATGAATGTGATTGCGTGTAAAGAGGCTGGAAAAATAAAAACCATTGCTATAGATCCTCCGTACAATACAGAAGAAGACCGGGCAAATGGAAAATTTTGTTATAAAGATGGATATGACAACAGTTCGTGGATGTCGATGATGTACGATAGGTGCCGCATATTGAAGAAATTTCAATCATCTAATGGATTGTCTTTTGTAATGATTGGCGATGATGAATGCTATAATCTGAAATGCATTTTAGATGATATTTATGGAGTAAAAAATTTTAAGGCTAATTTTGTTTGGAATTCTAGAAAATCAAAGCAAAACGATATTGATGTTTCTCTAGCGCATAATTATGTTTTGTCTTATAGTGTGAATAAATCAAAAACAGAATTATATGGAGAGCCATTAATTGAAAGCGAATTCTCTAACCCTGATAAAGATCCGAGAGGAAAATGGAAAATTGCCCCCTTAGATGCTCCTGGAATAAGAGAACGAACTAGTTTTTATGCAATAACGAACCCAAATACAGGCGAAAAATTTTTACCTCCCAAAGGGCGGCATTGGACAATTTTTCAGGAAGAGGTTAATGACTATATTGCAAGTGGACAAATATATTTTGGTAGCAAAGGCAAATCTAGGCCGCAATGGAAACGCTATTGGAGTGATGTAAAAGAAGATTCAAAAACTGTTTCGACTATTTGGGATGAGGTTGGTACTGCTACAGATGGAACGAAAGAACTTGAAGATATATTGGGCATAAAAGCCTTTGAGACTCCTAAACCTGTAAGTTTAATAGAGAAAATAATTCAACAATCTTGCAATGAAAAAGAAAGCGTCATAGATATATTTGCAGGTTCAGCAACAACGGGTCATGCTGCTGTCAATATGAATCGCCGGTATGGAGGCGATAGAAAATACATTCTCGTTGAAATGGGTACATATTTTAATATTTCGACTTTGCCGCGAATGAAAAAAATTGTGTATTCATCAGATTGGAAATCTGGTAAACCGCAAAATCGTAATACAGGCATTTCGCAAATTATCAAGTACATGAAACTTGAATCCTACGAAGATGCTCTTTCCAATATCGTTCTTGAAAAGCCTCAATCGGCCGTTGCAAATCTTTTTGGTGATGAGTATCTGATTAACTACATGATGGATATCGAAGCCAAGGGCAGTTTGTTGAATGTCGGTGCGTTCAAGTCGCCATTTGAATACAAGATGAAGATTACGGAAAAGAACGAAAGTAAATTGCGCAAGGTTGATGTTGTTGAAACCTTCAATTACCTTGTCGGTTTGACGGTAGTGCGTCAAGGTGCCACCAAGTATTATTCCGTTGTAAAAGCCAAGTTTCCGGAATACGAAGGCGCTGTTGAATTGGCCAATGATTCCAATGGAAAATTTGCTTTCCGCCAAATTGAAGGCGTTTTGCCGGATGGCCGTAGAGCCTTGATTATTTGGAGGAATGTCGGTGATGATGTTCTTGAAAATAATGCCGCCCTGGATGCATATTTTACCAAATATCGAATAAATCCGCAAGACCGTGAATTCGATGTCATTTACGTGAACGGAGACAACAACCTCGAAAACCTCAAGACGGATTCCGAAACCTGGAAAGTCCAGCTCATCGAAACGGAATTCAATAACCGCATGTTCGAGGAAAACTAGTTATGGCGAAAACACCCAAAAAAGAGCTTTCGTTTGACGAACAATTGATATTGTTTAAGTTCTTTTTAGATCAATTAGGACTTGCAGATATTTCTTCGCTTAAACACCTGAATTCTAAGGAATACGAAGGGATTTCTGACGATGGCCATACAAAGTTCCTTCTGGATATCGTCAATCGGGGTGGGATAAAGTTGTCTAAGGACAAACTTTTCCTTTATGACGAAAATATCCAGCGTCATACCAAACGTATTGGCGAAAAACGCGGCGGAATAGTATGGAAATATTTCCAGTATGTCTCGTTGCTGTTTACGGAAATGTATTTGGATGCTTATTTTTCGGACAAGGATTCACTTTGCGAAAAACTTAACAAGTTCCTTGCTGAGCAGAAAGCGGACCGAATGCTAGAATGCAAGGATTTGGACTTTTCGGATTTCTCGGCTGAAAAACTGAATAAACTTGCATTCATGTGCGCAACGGGTAGTGGAAAAACGCTGTTGATGCATGTTCATATTTTGCAGTTTGTGCATTATTTTAGGGCTGCAAGGCGTGTAAATTCAAAACTTAATATTAACAAGATTATTGTCTTGACGCCTAATGAAGGACTTAGCCGTCAGCACTTGGATGAACTTAAACAGTCTTCAATTCCTGCGGCTATTTTTCAGAAAGATGGTGGAATAGCCCCGCAAAGCGAAGATGTCTTGATTATAGACATCAATAAACTTGAAGAAGAGGGCAAGGTAAAAACGGTATCTGTCGGTAGTTTTGAATCAAATAATCTTGTTCTTGTTGATGAAGGTCACCGTGGCCTTGCTGGCGATATTTGGTACGATTTTAGAACAAGGCTGTCGTCGGATGGGTTCTCGTTTGAGTATTCCGCCACATTCAAGCAGGCTTTAAAGGCGTCTTCTAAAAAGAAAGAAGAACGCCAGTTGATGGAAGATTATGGCAAGTCTATTATCATGGACTATAGCTATAAATATTTCTACAACGATGGTTATGGTAAAGATTATCGTATTTTCAACCTAAAAACAGATGAACAGGGGAAAGTCCTCAATCCTGAGCAGGAGAATCTGTATCTTGCCGGTTGTTTGCTTTCGTTCTATCAACAGCTAAAAGTATATGACCTAAATCAAAATGATTTGAAGAAATTTTCTATAGAAAAGCCGCTTCTTGTCTTTGTCGGAAACCGAGTTGTTTCGACAAATTCAAAAGAAGACCTGACGGATATCCAAAAAGTTCTTGAATTTATTGACTCCTTCGTTCGCAATCCTGCTCGTGCTGCAGGGTGGATTTACGCAATACTAAATTCAAGCACTGGATTAATGGATAAATACGGAAATGAACTTTTTACTCAAACATTTAATAATCTGAAAGATATCTGGGGGCATTCTATTGATCAGGAAAGAATTGAAAAGGAATTGATTCCAGATATCCTCAAATTGATGTTTAATGCGGATTCTGTATCGGATGAACCTCGCTTGCATCTTGAAAACTTAAAGCAGAATCTTGGGGAAGTTGGACTCAAGATAGGGCTTTCGGATAATTATTTCGGTGTAATCAATGTGGGTGATGCAGCCGGTCTTTGCAAGGCTTGTGAAGAAAAAGGCATGGTCGTTGATTCGAATGAAATGACCATTGATTCCCTGTTCCAAACAATCAAAGAGAAAAATTCTCCAGTGAATGTGTTGATTGGTTCGCGCAAGTTTACCGAAGGCTGGAACAGCTGGCGCGTTTCCACGATGGGCCTTATCAATTTTGCAAAAAGCGAAGGCTCGCAAGCTATCCAGCTGTTTGGCCGCGGAGTCCGTCTGAAAGGTTATGAAGGGTGCCTAAAACGTTCTTCTATGGTGAAGGAAAGTAATCCACCCAAGTATATCGGTTGCCTTGAAATGCTTACGATATTCGGCGTGAAGGCAAATTACATGGATGATTTCCGCAAATATCTGGAACAGGAAGGCGTAAAGCCGAATGATTTGATTATAGAATTCCATATGCCTGTTTTGTCGAGATACAACAAGGCCAAAACGAAGAAACTGAAAACAATTCGCCTGCAAAAAGACAAAAATTTCAAGAAACAGGCTAGAAGATTGATTTTAGATGTCCCGTCTGAAGATTTTAAACGATATCTGCTGAGGAATAAAATTGTTGTCGATTGTCGGAGTAAAATTGAAAGCATTGACTCCTATGGCTCCATAGGTAATATTGATGCCACGGGAAGTGAAAAAGTGTTGCCCGAAGCGGTTTTGGATTTACTTGATTACGGAAGGATGTTCGATGAACTGGAAGTGTTCAAAAACGAAAAGAACTATTTCAATATTTGCCTTGTCCAGTCAAATCTGAAAAACATTTTGACTGTTCCTGATTGGTATGGCTTGCTGATTCCTGCAAAACAACTAGAATTGGATTCGTTCAGGAAACTTGATACTATGACGGACTTTGCCATAATGGTCTTGAAATCCTATATGGACAAGTTCTTCAAATTTGAACGCGAACGCTGGGAATCTCAATATCTTGAATACGGTGAACTCGAATTTGATGACAATAATTTCGTTTCTGATTATACAATTACCTATACTGTGGATGATCCGCAAAATCAAGGATACAAGGAACTTGAGACTCTCATTAATGAGCTGAAAGCAAATCTTGATAAATTTGATGGGATGGACGTTCGGCAAAGATCATTGTATGGTGATAAAATGGTGTTTTTTGACTTCAAGAATCACCTGTACGCACCCTTGATTTATCTCAAGTCTTCGAATTTAGGAATCAAGGTTTCGCCAGTTAATTTGAATGATGGCGAAAAAGATTTTGTCAATATGCTCATTGATTACGCCGAGTCGAAACGAGATGTTTTTAAAGATAAATCTTTGTTCTTGCTCCGAAACAAGAGTAAGGTTGGCATGGGCTTCTTTGAAGCGGGGAATTTTTATCCTGATTTCATTTTGTGGATTGATACTCCTAAATCGCAGTATATGACGTTTATCGATCCCAAGGGGCTCTTGAATATTCCCAAGGAAGATCCTAAGGTTCAATTCCACAAGACAATCAAGGATTTGGAAAACCGCCTTGCCGTGACTGCGGGAGAAAAGCCTGTTGTGCTGAATTCATTCATAATGTCTAGCACCAAGGCTGCAGACCTGAAAGAACGCTGGACTGTGACACAAGCCGAATATGAAAGCAAGAACGTCTATACCTTGGATAACAGCCAAAGTGTAGAAAAGATGATTGATAAAATATTGGCGGAATGATTTTATCAGATTGTTATCAAACAAAATAATCAAAATTTGGAGATATGATGGCAGCTACACAGTTTGAACCTATTGGACCGTTTGAAATCCCGTTTGACAAAGGTACGAGAAGAATTGAAAAGGAACACATACAGTCTTTTTTTGAAAATAAAGATATTCAAAAGAAGATTGATTTGTTGAATACACGAGGCTGCTACATTTTTGCGCTTCGTGCCGGCAAGGGCTTTACTCCGTGGTATGTTGGCCAGGCTAAGAAGTCTTTTAAGCAAGAAATTTTCGCAATACATAAGAAAGATATTTACAATAGTGTTCTTGCTAACAAAATGGGCACTCCAATGATGTTCCTTATCGGTACATCCAAAAAGAATCAATTTCTAGAAAAAGAAATTAAAGACCTAGAATCATTTCTTATTTTTTGGGCTCGCAAAGCCAATAAGGGCCTAAAAAATCAGCAAAACAACAAGGATACATGGGGAATTGCTGGCGTTTACAACAGTGATATTGGAAAGCCTTCTACTGCGTTGAAAAATTTGAAGGGCTTGCTAAATCTAGAAGGGAAAATTAAGTAATCGAGGATTTTGGGTTTAATCAAAAAATGGATAAATCCAAACTCATAAAAACTATCAATCAAAAGGGTCTCCGCAATAGCCTAATCGCTATCTATTACAACATAGGAAGAGCGTTGCCGTTCCGTGCGCTGCGCTTTCCTGATGGGCGTATTTCTGATTGGTACCGCTCGCTGTTTGTAGAAGTTCATGTGGTAAAGCCTGGTGGTAAAGGCGGAAAGTACGGTTACGCCTATGGATTCTATTTCAGGAATGGAGAACGTGCGGATGCCACGGAAAATAACCCCGAACAAAGTTGGTGCAAAATGAGTGATACCGAGTCGCTAGGGATTCCGTGTGCTGCTTGTGGTTCATGGGTGCTTCTAGACATTCTGGGAGAAGCGACGGCGAAGCCGACAAAAATTTATGGTGTAAACGATGTCTTGGAGGTCGGCAAGCATAAGGGAAAAACTTTGGCCGAAGTTATCCGCTCTGATTGGGGGTGGGTAAAGTGGGCTAAAGAAAATGCGGAACACATCTTTTTTTGATATGGATGAAGTGATGGAGGAAAGGAATAAAAGCATTAAGCCCCTTCATCCAGAAGATGTGTTGACCTATGGGAAATACAAAGGGCAAAGTATTAGAGATATAGCCAATCTCGATATGAATTATCTAAAATGGCTTGCTGCTAATAACGATGACTTTGTCTTTGATTTCACAGAATTGTCCTAAAAGTGCGATATTTACATTTTGCGTTAGGGATAGTAACCCGTAAGGGCGGAGACTTGCGTTAGCGAGGCTCCGTGAGCGAAGCGAGTATAGCCCGACCCGGCGAGGGCAAACGAGCCGGGGAACGCCCATTTTTCCGACATTATGCCACGGCGTTCCCTGCCAGGCCGATTTCGGCGGCGTGTTCGCGCATGCCCTCGATGCAGATGGCGGCAACATCCTTCACGTCCATGCCGAGCAGGGCGCAGCCTTTCAGAATGTAGTCTCGGTTGCACTTGGCGGCGAATTTTTTGTCCTTGAACTTCTTCATGAAACTTTTCACTTCTAGGTCTAGGATTCCGTTGGGGCGCATTCTCGCGCAGGCCTGAATGATACCGGTGAGTTCGTCGACGGTGAACAAACTCTTTTCCATGTTGGTCCTGGGTTCCACCTGATTCACGATTTCAAAACCGTGCGCCAAAATGGCACGCACGTCTTCTTCGGAGACGCCTTGTGCGAGCAGTTCCTTTTCGGTGTGCTGCAAGTGTTCTTCGGGGAATTCCTGGTAGTCGTAATCGTGCAGGTAGCCCACGGCCTGCCAGTGTTCAACGTCCTCGCCGAAGTGTTTGGCCATGGCGCCCATGGCGTAGCATACGTTGAGGGAATGGATGACCAGCGATTCTTCGGTCACGTGGCCCTTGCTGATTTCTTTTGCGCGTTCGACGGTCAGGCTCATATGACTAATTCGCTTTTGTCCAGAACAAAAGCTTACGTTTTACAAGTTCAAACAGTTCCATAATCGCAAGCACCACAATGCCAGTCCAAAGAATGCCTGCGACCATGTTGGGGTAATCGGAATAGTCGGCGTAAAATTGCACAAAGTGACCAAGCCCCGTGTTTTCGCCGAAAAGTTCAGCCACGGTGAGCATGATAAACGAAAGTCCCATGCCTACGGAAAGTCCCGAGAATATTGACGGCAGGCTTGCTACAAGGGCGATTCTCCACAAGTACTCAAACTTTCCGATTCCGATAATGGCAGCGTTACGCTTGTATTTTTCGGGGATTTCGGCGGCACCGGCAGCCGTATTCAAGTAGATGGGCCAAAAGGCGGCAATAAAAATGATGAATGTCGAAGACAAATAGAACGTCGGAAGAATCGCTATCGCGTAAGGAATATAAACGTTGGGGGGAATGGGGGCCGCAAATCTGGAAATGGGTTTTAGCATATTGGAGACCAACGGAATGGAACCGGAAACAATTCCGATAGAGATTCCGACAATCGACGCCACCAAATAGGCGGGCACCAGTTTTAAAAGAGAGGCTCCTGCACTGCGCAAAAGTTCTTCTCGCGAATCAAAGAGGGCTTTCAGTATGGCTTTAGGAGACGGGAATAGGTATTGACTGTCCCATTCCGGGCCGCAGCTGATCAGCACCCAAATTCCTAATAAGAAGAGAAGAAAAAGGATTCCTGAAAACTTGGATAAGTATTTGGTAAAGGTTCTCATATGCTGGCACCTTCTTGTACAATGTGGCCTAGTTTTTCAAGGATGTCCTTGTGGTAGGCGTCTTCAATAGTTGCAATGGTTTCTTGGACTTTTTCGTTGCGGAACCAGTCTCCGTGATTCTTCTTTACCGGAAAATCGAGCGGGATGTCTGCAATGACGCGCCCCGGGGTCGAGCCTAAAACGATAATGCGGCTCCCGAGATAAACGGCTTCGCGAATGTCGTGTGTGACAAACAATGTGGTAATAGGACGGTCTTTGACGCCGCGGCAAAGCTCCAGCACCAAATCCTGGAGGCTTGCACGGTTTACGGGATCGAGAGCGCCAAAGGGTTCGTCTAAAAGAAGGGCGTCTGCGCTGACACTTAAGGCACGCGCTATGGCTCCGCGCTGGCGCATTCCGCCCGAAAGTTCAAAGGGGTATTTATGCAGGCTTCCTGAAAGTCCTACTAGGTTCAGGTATTCTTCGGCTAAATTTTTGGCGTGGCTCGTCTTCAGTTTTTTTGCCTTTTTAATGGCGAGCGTTACATTTTGGAGAAGTGTAAGCCAAGGGAAAAGGGTGTAGTCCTGAAAGACTACACTCCTTTCTGCAGAAGGCTTTTCGATTTCTTTTCCTTTCCAGTAGACATGTCCCTCGCTC
>CADAWC010000060.1 GCA_902791475.1 Fibrobacter succinogenes | reverse complement strand
ATCGCGGAACGAGGTGTCCTGGAACTTGATCTTTTTCATTTGTGTCTTCCTATGGGATAAATCCCTGGTTTTTACTGTACAATAAAATACGGGGGGAAAGATAGAAAAAGTGGGCTACAGATAATAGCTCGGAAATCGTAATGGGAGGCTGATTTTAACGGTTTGGACCTATAGTTTTATCAGTTTTGCTATAAGGTCTATTCCTCCGTACCAGTTATAGCCGCCGATATCGAGATTGTTGTCGCCGAAGTTCGCTACGCCGACTCGGGCGCTGATTCCGAATAGTTTGGGAATGACGCCGTTCCCGCCGAAGAACTTGGCCCCTTCAAAGCCCATGGTGTAACCATAGGAATAACCGTTGGCCATGTCCTTAAGACCTTTATCTTTGAACCGTTTGCCTTCTTCGGTGTCGAATTCGATGGCGTGCAGTCTTAAACCTCCGAAAACGGAAAGTTCATAATCGTAGGTGTAAATCAGCTTGGTGCGGAGCAGAGCTTCGACGGCGGTGTAAGAGATTTCTTTTTTGGGGAAGGATACACCTGACTGAACCACGTCTTCTTTGTACGGATTTACGCCGACAATGCTTCCGATGCGGAAATCGGTGCAATACCTTCCGACGAAACAGTACCCGAAGCCGAGATCGAATGCCGGGCCGGGGTTAAGCTTGTCGTCGGCACCATGAGAGAAATAGTTTGCCCCGAATCCGAAGAATAAATTCCAATGACCGGTTCGCAGAACGTCACGTTGTCGTTTGACGTTGAAGAATTCTTGCAGGAATTCCCGTTGACTGTCGTTTTCGATTTTGTCAAGTTGAATTTGTACGTAACGTTTTCCATCGATGCCGATAAAGCTATAGTATACGATGGTGCGCACGAATGCGGCGTCTCCGGCGGGGATTTTTTTCAGGTCGTTTTCCCAGGCGTCGCTTGCGAGGTAGGTGTAGACATCTTCGTAAAAACCTTCGTTGCTATACCCAAAATAAGTAAGTCGCCCGAATGGTGTGCGGTGTACATTTATGGATTTGGTGAAACTTTCGCGGACATATCCTGGGTTTGCAATGTAACTGAATTCTTTTTTGAGTAGATGTTGGCCGATATCTTGGTCGAAATACGGGATTACTGCGGTCTTTTTTTCAGACTTGTTTTCGTTTGTTGTTCCGCCCCAACCCCATTCGTGGCCGGATTCAAACTGGACTGGATCTGCGGCTTGCGAATAAAAGAATGCGTAAATGAGTAAAAGAAAAACTTTCTTGAGCATGTTAGTGGGCTTCGCCATACTTCTTTCTGCTCCTGTCGTAGAATTGCAATAACGGGGTGAGCGTTACGGAGAATATGCCGCCGTCACTATCTTTTACGATGTCTGTGTAGTAGTTGCTCACGCTTGCAAAAAGTCTTAACCCGAGACGGAGTTGCCCGTCGTCTTTATACTTGCTGAAATAAAAGTCGAATGCTGTACCGCAATGGAGTCCGACTCCGACGTGGGATTTCAAGGGCTTTTCGTCATCTTTTACTTGAAGGTCGCTAAAGAGGATTGTGGGGCCTAGATAGATTCTGTTTTCTACATAGGATGTTACAAAGGTGCGATAGCCGGCGTACAAGTCAATAAGAACTAGGCTTTGGAATTTGTTGTCGTCGAAGGTCTTGGAATGTAGGATCCTTGTATTGTAACCGCCACCGATTTTTTTGTAGAAGAATTCCAAGGTGATGTCAAATGTGGGGTGGTTGTCGAAATCATAGCTGAAAGCATCGCCAACCCCCAAGGAAATCCCGCCACCCATACCCATCTGGATGTTCCACCCGATTCCGTAATCCACGTAGAAATTCGTGGTGATAAAATTCCATTGTTCGATTTTCTTGACGCTATCTGCGTTCGCTTTAATAAGGGCGTTCAAATCGTTTTGGTCGCTTGTGGTGAGTGATGCGGCGAGTATCCGCCAGAAGGCACGGTCGCTGGAACTGCGGTCTAGTAGGGCGTTTTCAAGTTCGCCGGAACGATACATGGCCCTGAGGGAATCTTGCAACATTGCGTGAATGGTTGCTTCTTCGTTATCTACGTACGGAGAGGTGTAATAGTTGCAACCTGCATAGTCTTCGAAGGTGCCTAGGTAGGCACTAAGCAGGCGCTTGGTGTTGCAGTTAAGATTAGACGGAGAACTGTAAAAGAAGAGTTTGTCTGCGTGAACTAGGAAGGTATCCAACTTGGCCGTATTCTCCCGGATTGCGTCTTTGTCGCCTTTTACAAGGGCTTCCATGATTTGAGTCTTGTAAATAGGACTCATGTTCTTGTGTGTTTGAAGGATGTAATGGTTTGGCAGGTACGAGCCTTGCTGCTTTGCGATGGATTCTAGAGATTTGAATTCGCTATTTTCGATAATTCGTGAGTGCCCGTCTTCGAAATAGATGCGCTTTAATTTTGAAACTTCGCCTTCGAGTGAAATTTCTGCCAAGAGCTTTGGCGGATTAGTCTCGATAATGGGGCCTTGGTGGATATGGTAAAATCGTGTGAGGGTGTCGTAGCCTTTTTCGGGGTCGTTCCAACTGCGTGTTTTGCGGTCGTATACTTTATCTATCTGGTATTTTACTTTAAGGAGGCCGTATAATGTGGTGTTGTTGGCTTTGATGTACGCGTCTTTAAGGTCTGATGGGATAGAATCTAGTTTACGCAATGATAAATCGTGCTGTTTGTCGTGCCACAAAAAGAATTCGCTTTTTTGCTCTCGGGAGATTTTTTCTGTTGACCAGAAATCTATTTTGTTGTGGTAGGCCACGTTGGCTAAATATTCTGCGTAGGCATTCCCCCAAAAGATGAGTCCGGTATCGCTTTCGATCTTCTGTTGCAAAGTGACGCGGAGGGAATCGGGAAGCCTTTCTGCATGGACGGAATCTTGCCAGTCTTCGCATTCTCGGGAGTTGAAGAAACAGTAGCCGGGCTCGGCGTATGACAAAACCGCCGTGCAGAACGCTATGATGAAGAAGATTCCTGAACTAACCCAATGCATGAACCCGAGAACTCCCTTTTGCCCCAAATTTAATAAAGATTGAAAAAAAAATGAGGTCAATGCGTTTCAATTTGATTTACTTGGCAATCAAATTGACGATCAGGGCGATTAGACCGCCTAGCAGCAAAACGGCTATGGCGACCATCGAGACGAAGGTCCACTTGGCGTATTTTAGGAGCTTTACCAGGCTTGCGTTCTGGTTTCCGACAAACTGTTGAATCAAGTTGATTCCTGCGGCAAGTGTAAGACCCGCATCATCAATCCAACCTATGATGGGAACGTCTGGAATGAAGTCTATTGGGGAGGCGTCATAAGCCAAGACAGCAAGCATCAGCAACACCGCCAAAGCCTTTTTCATGTTCGAAGAATTATCTTCCACAGGAACTTCTTCCCGGTGAATTTCGTGAACTTCTACTTCTTCGATTTCGTCTTCATCTTTTGTCATGGCATTTAATATAATAAATTTGCAGGTTGAGATTTTCATGCAAAAACTTAATGCAGTAAAATGGATCAAAGGGCTAGGGGCTCCCCTAAAACCCCTTTGCAGAAGATTCCTTTGTCGTCTGCATAACTTTTTCGATAACTTCTTCAGGGGTCACGAAGTTCAGAACACTATAAGCCGAAAATTCCGCACCCATATCCTTGAAACTGGCCCCGAAATGGTAAACCGTATCATCTACAAGCAAAAATCGGTCGTGAATAACTCGCATGGTCTTTAAATCAAATTCTGGATGCTGTTTTTTGTATAGCGCAGCCTCCTCCTTGAATTGGTGCGAAATCCGTGCGGAGTAAATGGTGGCGGCAACGCCTTCCGCTTTCATTGCGGTAAACTTCAATGCACTAATGTCTGCATATGGGTCAATAAAAACGATAGATCGTCTTGCTGATTTCACAAGGTCTGCGATCAGCACGTAGCCGTTGAATCTTGTGTTTGGGGCAATAATACCGCCACTTGGAAGTTGTGCTGCCTTCACGAAAAAATCAATGTGATTTTCGACAGCTCTGATGCGGGCGTTTTGCGATTCAACCGAGACCTTCATTTCGGCGATTTCTGCATTTTGTGACTCAAGCTTTTTTTCTTGCTCTTGAAAACGGCTTTCAACCTGCATTCCGGCTGCGAGCATCCGACGATTGAGGCTGTAGCCCTTGAGCAAATGGTCCTTGAGAACCTGATTTGCCCAACGACGAAATTTTACACCATTTGCTGATTTTACCCTATAACCGACAGAAATAATGACATCTAAAGAATAGATGGTCGTTGGCTTATACTTGGAGAGAGTATTATGCAAAATTTGCATATTACCTTCTTTGGTGATTTCTCCTTCTGAAATAGCGTTTTGAATGTGTCTGGCAATAACTGATTGATTTTTTTGAAACAACTCAGCCATCTGCGCCTGTGTAAGCCATACGGTTTCGTTTTCAACGCGCACTTCCAGTTTTACTTCGCCTTCGGGTTGGTAAAGTACGATTTCGCCGGCAGAAACTAGCGGATTCGGCGTATCTTTTCTTATACTCATAGTAGTCCTTTTTTGAGTTGCATATATACTATACACGCTTTTTTCGGACTATTGAAGCCTTTTTAGGACGAAATTTTACAATGATTTACAAAGGTGGGGGCGTGGTGACTCTATTACTTGATTTTATGTCAAATCTGATATATATTTGCGATGATAAGGATTAGTGTATGGAAAAGGCGAAAAAAGAAAAATTGCAGAAGAAAGGCTGGAAAGTCGGTGATGTGGATGAATTTCTTGGCCTGAGTCCGGCTGAAATGGCAATTGTTGAAATGAAAGTTGCCTTCAGACTGAAAGACCACTTCAGCTAAAATAATTAGTCAACGGAGACTTTGATCCATTCTGTGATTTGGTTTGCTATTGAACGGACTTCGTCAATGGTGAGACCATCTTTTGTATTTTGGAAAAACTTTGGGAAACTATTTTCATTTAAAATCCAATAATTGGAAAATTCATTTTGAGGGTTTTCAATGTAAGCGCCGATGATAATTGCTACTTTCTGAATGGGGTAGTCTCGTCCACAAAGGACGTTCAATTTCTCATGAATAAAATTGGACTCACCATCCATTTGATTTAATAGAGTTGAGCATTGACGGCCATTAAACATTAATTTGCCGTTTTGGAATAAAAACTTATATCCTTTCTTTCGATCGTAATGTTTTGTTTCAATGGTGAAAATGCCTTTCGTACTAATAATAAGATGGTCTACATTGAAATAATCTCCGCAAATATCATGGAAGACTCGGGTGGAATCGTTGCTCATTTTGTTTAACATCTCGCCAACAAGACGTTCCCCTTCCATTCCTTTATAACAGTTGCGAATGTGCTTAAAAAGCTTAAGTGATTTTCGGATTCCGTAAATAAGGAATATTCCTGTAATTACAGAAAAAGTTACGGCCATACTAAAGGTGATTTCCCAGACTCTAAAATAAAAGAGCCATATATAAAGTGTTAAAATGAAGAATGCTACAAACGTCCCCCAAATGGTAAAATACCGTTCATAGTCTGCGTCTATTTTCTTCTGTAGAGATTCGCCTTGAACATGTGTGCGAAATTTCTTTCCCATTAGAATTTCCTATTGCTTATATGTCTGTATAATCTTTATTCAAACCGAACTTCGGTGTCTCGTTTCTTTGGACGGACAACGACTGTTCCTGCGATTTTATCGTGCCATCCCTGTTTTTTAGAATCGAACGCAACCCAAATAAATCCTAAAAATAATGGAATCGTTGAAAGAAAATATGCAATGTATCGAATAATGTATTGCCCAATAGAAGGCTCTCCTCCAGTTTTTGCGTCAACAATTTTAGCTGAAATGGCGATTTTTCCTGGCGTAGCTTGTTTCAAAAGCCAAAATGCTATTATAGCAACCATCGGAAATATATAAGTTAATAGAAAATCCATAGGACCTTCGATTGCATTTTCGCTTTCCCAATATGCTGCACCATAAAATGCAGTGAGAATGGGGAGTATGACAATCAAAATTAAAAGGCTGTCAATTATTGTTGCCCCAACACGAGCCCAAAAGCCGACATATTCTAGTTTTTCTTGTTCATTTACCATAATTTTTCTCCTTGTTTAATGGATCGTGCAGTTTGTCCCGTGAACGCCCATGATGTTTCCGCCATCAACAATAGTACAATCAACTGCGATACGCTGTCCTTTATTTAAAGATGCCAACTTATTTTTTTGTTGATTTGGAAATTCTGCTGAAACAAAGTCTAAATCTAGTAGACCGCCACAGGAATTTATGGATACAGTCAAAATACCAAAAGTGTTGTCAATATCTGCAGCGCATCCTATAATGGAGACTCGTTTGCCGTTGTATTTTTCACCTGCTCGTATTTCATTGTTTTTAAATTCGCTTAAAATTTGAGATGCGGATACTTGTATTGATGCCTTTTGTAAAACAGAGTTGTCTTTATTCAAATTGTTAAAAGATTCTTTGCTGTTTGCTGGATGATTGCTTGACGGTTTCTCAAGTAGGGCCGCTATTATTACAGCAAAAACAACAAGAACCAAAGCTCCAGTGACAATCACTGTTTTGGAGGATTGGTTATTTGAAGAAGAGAAAGATTCTTTTTTTAGGGTCTCTTTTTGTGGAGTTCCGCAATAAGGGCAATAATCGTGCCCTTCTCCAATTTCTTTAGCACATCTTATGCAGTATTTCATTAAGTTTTACTCCTTTTCCCATTTGAGTACGGGGTAACCGTCGTTCAAACCGCTGTCGTAAACGAAATCTTCGCCAAGGAGTTCTGCAAACTTTTCGGATTTCATCTCTTTGGATGATTTGGGTGTGGCGACTCCGCCGCTGTTGTTAAGGCCGAAAGGCTCTTGTTCGCCTTGTTCGAGGTAATAGTAGTCGGCCATGGTGGTGTTGTAATTGTAACCAATCATTAAGCCAACCAAGGAATCTCCGTCGACTTTGCCTGTGCTGTAGGCTGCACTGGTGACTCCTTCTTGGTTGTATCCGATAATACCTCCAACATAGTCTTTCCCATAAATGTTTCCTGTGTTGTATACGGCTGTGGTTGTTGTGTAGGACATTGAACTTACAATGCCGCCAGTTCCTCCTTCGCCTGATATGTCACCATTATTGCTTAGCTCAGAAATAGTTCCGTAACAAACTTCTCCAATGATTCCTCCAACATATCTTTTTCCTGTAATACTTCCTTCATTATGCGCTGATTGCATTGTCCCACAATACCACGATGAAATTCCTTTAGGGCAATAATATGTGGATGTGTTTGTGTATTGAGTGATAGAGAGACTTCCTCCACAATGTCCTGATATTCCTCCTACAAAATGCGTTCCATTAATACTTCCTGAGTTTTTTAAGTTTTTGACATCATTTTTTGAAGAAGAACCAATTCCTCCGAATACTCCGCCGACATAGCCGTATCCCTCAATTTCAGCTGTATTTTCAGCTCCATTTACGGTTACATAAGTTGCGCAACCGGCTATGCCTCCGACATTCTTATTTCCGGCAATGATTCCTTCATTTAAAACGTTTTTAATGATAGAGTTGTTTTTGTAATCTTTTTGATTGGAACTTCCCATCACTCCGCCTAGGCAGTCCTCTTTTCCAGAGACGCTTGCTAGGTTGGTTAGATTTTCTGCCGTGCCGACATTGTAGCCAATAATACCTCCAGTATATTTCCCGCCGTAGATCCAAGCGTTGTTTAGAGTCAAATTTTGAATTGTTCCACGACTGTTTCCAAACAATCCGTTATTACTGCTAGTTGTATTAATAAACATTCCGCTGATGGTGTGGTCATCTCCGTCGAATGTTCCGTCAAAAGCGACACTTGAATTGCCAATCGGGGTCCATTTGTGAAGTTTGGTGGAGTCTGCTACAAAGTCACCTTTGTCGTCAATAATTTTGCCTTTGTTGAGAAGAATGTCTGCGCCCAATTTAAAGTATTTGCCTTTGTATTCTTTTTCGCTAGATCCGACAACAAAAGAAAGGTATGCGAGCTGTTCCGCTGTTAAAATCATATAGGGGCTGAGTTTTGTTCCACTTCCGCAAGCAAATGATTTTGCGGTTGTACCATCCCAAGGCGTGCCTGGTTCGCCAACGCAATCTTCATCAAGTTCTCCAGAAGAACTGCTTTTATCTTTTTCCACGGCACTAGACTTCTTATCGGAATTTTTGCTTGAACTTGATTTTTTGCCTGAGCTACTGGAAACAGATGAAATTTCATCTTCGTCGTCAGATGAAATGGTTGCTGTACAGGCGCATATTAATGCCGCGCAACTAAGGAACAGAAAATATTTCACGAAACTCATAACAAACCTCTTTTTAGAAAGAATATAATTTAAAATCTTTCAAAATGTTAATAGAAATATGCTTTTTGCTTTAGAGGAAAGGAGATCCCGGCTCTAGGCCGGGAAGACAATTGCGGCGGAATGTGCTATAGATTGCTTCATGCGGAGCGCTCGCAATGACGCGGGGGTATTCCAACTTGGACTATAAAAAAGTTTACAATCACTGGTCTGGCGGGTGGCCGTGTTTGTATCTTGGAGGTGGGACGGGTGTTCGCCCCAATTACAAGGGAGGTCCATCATGAAAAGCGTAAAGTGGATGTTGTTTGTAATGCTGGCCGTTCTGGTTTCGACCTCTTTCGCAGCCAGGAAGGTTAAGTCAAAGTTGGGAGACATCGATGTCACAGCCCAGAAAGGTGGTGGCGCGGTTGTCTGCACCGCTCACTTCAATGACGAACTGACGATTCTCAAGGATTCCGATACGGAGGTTCTTGTGAAGGGAAGTTGCGGTCAGGGGTGGGTCGCGAAATCAAAACTCGAATATGTGGCGCAAGGCCCGCGTGATAATACAATCACGATCGAAAACTTCGATATCCAGGCATGGATTGACAATCAGTCGGTATTCGATGTTCATATTGATAATGTCGAGGATTTCGAAGGGGTTACGATTGACCGTGACTTTAGAGAATACTTGACTTACACGATTGATCGCGAACAGACTGAAATGCATAATGGCGAAAACTGATTTAAACATGGAGGTGTTTAATCCGTAGAATAATCCCTGCGCAAGCGGGGATTTTCTATATTATGGGTATGAGTTTGATAAATACCATAGTCGTTGCAGGTGGTACCCACGGTAACGAACGGACGGGGGTTCGCCTTGTCCAGAAATGGATGGAACACCCAGAGTGTTATAATTCGCTCTGTAGCGCCAAGGTGGATTTGGTGCTTGCTAACCCCGAAGCGGTACGCTTGAACCGCCGCTATCGCGATCATGACTTGAATCGCGCTTTTTCGCAGACTTGCTTAGATGTGACGGTGGAGCCGCAGCAGTACGAGTTCCGTCGAGCTAAGGAACTGAATGCTTTGTATGGCCCGAAGGGGGCTGATACCAAGACGGACTTGCTTCTGGATGTGCACAACACGGGCTCAAACATGGGCTATTGCCTGATTCTTTCGGCGCGCGACCCGTTTACGATGCGCGCCTCGGCAGTGCTGACGCAAGAATTCAAGGATGCTTGGATTTATTACCAGCCCGAAGAACGCTCCGCTTCGCCGTATTTTGGAACGGTGGCAAAGGCGGATGTGTGCATCGAGATTGGCCCGCAGCAGCATGGAACGCTGGATGCCGCGATTTTCGAGGAATCGGAGCGCCTGGTGAAGCGCTATTTGGAATTGGCCGAGGAATGGAACCGCGGTGAATTGCAGAAAAGAGCACCGATTAAAGTGAAAGTCTATACGCAGTTCAAGGATTTGGGTTATCCCAAGCCGCAGGGCGGTGGACCAATCCAGGCGATGATTCATCCGGATTTGATGGGGCGCGACTATCGCGAACTCAAGGATGGCGACAAGTTGTTCCGTACATTTGACGGCAAGGATATTTTGTACCATGGCGAAAGCCCGGTGTATCCGATTTTCATTAGCGAGCCAGCGTACTACGAAAAGGATATCGCGATGAGCCTCACGGTGAAAAGCGTCGAGGAATGGTGATGCGCCAAAGGCGCGGTAGACGGTAGGAAGTAGACAGTAGGAAGTATATGATTGAAGAAAATGAAGAATTGAAGGAAATTTCGGGTGAAGAACGTCTGAAGAATTTCATGGACTTGGTGCAGAACCAGAAAAACGAACCGTGGGATTCTCGCCTTTCGGAAATTCTGGATGCATTCGAGGATTTCTTGACGCTCCGTCCGGAACCGCCGCAGGAATGGCAGGAAACTTACGCCAAGAGCGGTAAGGAATTTGACTACTACCAGGTGGTGCTGCCGCAGGATTTCCAGGACCCGTACGAAGACGACTTGGGCAACATTCGCAGGCTGCGCAACGAGTTTGAACGCACGCCTTCGACGATGGCGCTTGAACATGAGCTCGTGAGCCGCAACTACTTCATTTTTGAAAACGGCCATGCCGAAGCGATTCCTGCCCCGCGTCCGATGCTGATGCTTGAAAGCAAGGATCGCGATGATGACGAGGAAGAACAGGAAGGCGACATCACGTGGGATTGTTGCATCTCGATTTTCCCGGACGGCAGCTACATTGCCTACAACTTGAATCACGATGACGAAGAGGAACTCGGCGAAGATTTTAAGGCCGAATTCGACAAGCATATCGATGTGCTTTCTAAGTTGCAGTTGGTGATTCCGGTGGAAGGCCGCGACTACGGGATTTTGAATAGCCGCTGCTA
This sequence comes from Fibrobacter succinogenes, assembly GCA_902791475.1. Lineage (GTDB taxonomy): Bacteria > Fibrobacterota > Fibrobacteria > Fibrobacterales > Fibrobacteraceae > Fibrobacter > Fibrobacter succinogenes_J. Next base: position 6,340 of record CADAWC010000060.1, on the reverse strand, counting down.
ACCCTAATGGAAGTTTTAGAGACTGAAATTTATCTGCGGTATAAGCAGATTATTGAATCGCAGGGGGCGAGCGTTCCCGCAGGGAGCGAGTCGCCTGCGCCGCGTTACACGCACATGGAAGATTTGCTGGACCGTTACGATGCGTTCTGCTTTGACGGTTACGGCACGCTTTATAACCGCGGGAGCTTTGTTTACGACGGGGCGCTGGATTGGTATACAATGCTGCGCGCCGCGGGCAAGGAAATGCGTCTGATTACGAATGCGGCCTCCGATGTGGATTCGGTGCTTGCGGCCGATGCGGGCAAGCGAGGCTTCGCTTTTAGCGAGGCCGAGACGATTTCTTCGGGAAGCTTGCTGAAGGATTTGGTGGCGGAATTGCGTGGCCGTACTGTAGAATCTTGTCGCGGTGTGCGTCATGGCGTTCGAGAGGTGTATTACATCGGCCGCGAAACGGGCAAGCACGTGCTTGAAGACTGCGGAATTAAAGCGGTGGCTCCGGCGGTCGAACCTGTCGAGCCGATTGTGGCGATTTCGTCGGCGAAGGATACGCCTGAAACGTACGAGCAGGCGGTAAAGATTTTAAGGCGCCCGGGCTCGATGCTTTTGGTGTTGAATTCGGACGCTTGGGCGCCGAAGATTCCGGGGGACGATGGCATGACGGTTCGCGAGCCGGTATCGGGCGCTTTGAGTGAGCGCCTGCGTCGCGATTCTGTTTGCGAGGTGAATCCGGCGGGTTGCGAGACTTATTATTTAGGCAAGCCTTTCCCTGCGATTTGGGAAAAGGTCAAGCGGAGTCTGCCTGAAGTTTCTCGCGTGCTGATGGTAGGCGATACTTTGGGCACGGATGTGCTTGGGGCCCGTGTGGCTGGGTTTGACTGCGCCCTGGTGGTGGGCCGGAATGTGCCGGCAGATGAACTTGAGACGGATGAAAAGGCCTTAGGAATTAGGCCAGATTATTACTTGTAAGCTACACTTTTTTCTGTAAAGGGTTTGTTAACTCACAATATTCCTTGCTTACGCAAGGTTGTGAGTTAACCCTACGGGCTCAATGCTCGATACACTTGTTAATGAGTTGGGAAAGGGTTTGACAGCTTCGCCAGTCTCCGCTTACGCGGCTGGCTTGCCGCCCTTCGGGCTTACTGCTTGCGCAGTAAGTCCTAAATTCTTTTCATGGGCTTGCGCCCGCAAAAGAATTTAGTCGAATCCTCTTCGAAGGTTCTTAGAAACCCTTCCGCGAATAAAGCAAAAAACCACCCGATAGGGTGGTTTTTTGCTTTAGAGCGGGAAAAGGGTTTCGAACCCTCGACATCGACCTTGGGAAGGTCGCGCTCTACCAACTGAGCTACTCCCGCGAGTGCTGTTAATTTAGAAAAAATGGGCTGTTTGTAAAGGGGTGGGGCGGTTTGCGGGTGTCGTTTTGTCTGATTTTTCTATCATTGAGGCATGTTTACGAAATCTTTGATGTCGGGCCGTATTGGGCTTGTCGTATGCTTAACGCTTTTGGTTTCGGTTGGTTATGCCGAAGAAAAATCCGTGTGGAAAAAGTTTGTGGAGTTCTTTTCCCCGACTTCTGAAGTTGAAGGGGACGGCCCGCTTTATGATCAAGTTCGCGAGTTGGACCGTAAAATCAACCGTGTCGAGGGCAAATATGCCCGCGAACGCCGTCCGATGACGAAGGACCGCTACAAGAAGGAACTTGTCCAGTTGCGTGAAGAACGTGAGGCCTTGATGAAAAAGATCGAGGCAGAAGAGAAGAACAAAGGCAAGTCTTCGGCTGTTGCAAAGTCAAGTTCTTCTGTGAAGGCTGCGGTTTCGTCTTCGTCTGCGGTAAAATCCTCTTCAAGTGTAGAATCTGTGGCCGCTGCTGTTGCCTGCAAACCGGATACGGTTTATGTCCGCGACACAGTTGTGGTGCACGACACGCTTTACGTGATGCTCGCTCCGAAGCCTGAAGCGGCGCCTGCTGATACAAGTAAGAAATGATTGCTTTTTTTAGTAGAAAAGGAGATCCCGGATCAAGTCCGGGAAGACATTATGGATTAATCGTAAAGCCGCGGCGGAAGTTCTCGATGAGGCAGCAACTGATGCTGACGTCGGTCTCGTATTCGGGAATGTCTTCGCGCTTGACCCACATGGCTTCGGAAAGTTCTTCCTTTTGCATGTGGATGGTGTCGTCGCCGTCAAGTTCTGCGGTAAAGCCCGCGATGAGCGAGTCGCTGAAGGGCCACGGCTGGCTCCCGAAATAGCGGATGTTTTTCACGCGGAGGCCCGCTTCTTCCATGACTTCGCGGTGAACGGCCTGTTCCAGGCTTTCTCCGATTTCCACAAATCCCGAAATCAAGAAAAGTCTCGGATTCGGATTGTCGATGTTGTGCGCCATCAGGAGCTTATCGCCATTACGCACGGCCACGATTACGACGGGTGAAATTCTCGGGTACACCACGTTGCCGCACTTGGGGCAAATGACGGAACGTTCGTGGTCGCCGCGAATAGTCACGTTTCCGCAGCGGCCGCAGAACTTGTTCAAGGATTCCCAGTGGGCGATGTGGGCTGCGGTGGCACCGCCCATGCGTTCTACGGGATTCATGCTGCGGAAGGTGCGGTTGCCCATGTATTCGTAGCCGACAGGAGCTTCTGCTTCGACCGTAGCCTTGCTGTCATCTAAAAAGAAGGCTGTGTCATCGATACTGAAAAGGTAATGTCCTTCAAAATCGGTGAGCGTTTTGCCTTCAATGGCTAGAATTTCTCCGATTTGCGGAATGGCATAGTCTTCGTCATTTTTTTTGAGGAGCGTCTTGGATCCATTGTAACGAATCAAAAAATCCGTCGGTTTCGGGTCTTGCACTCGAAACGCGTTGTTCAACTTATGGGGCAGAATCTCGTGAATCATGATTAATAGGCTTTTGGGGTGTTCACATTCGTTCGCTTTGAGGTATGAGCACGGACTTTCAGTCCTTTGGGTTCTAATATTTGCACCTTTGGTGCCATAATAAGCTCAAAGCATTACGAAGTAATGCGACCCCATACCTCATTGCTCACACCTCATTATTCCAGGTATGTGTACCCGTACAGGCCGCCACGGTAGATGTTCAAGAATTCCTTGCCTTCTTGCAGGGTAATCTTGCCTTCCTTCACGGAGCGAGACACCCAGTTTTCCATGGTGCGCACGAGCGCCTTGTCGCTGAAGTTCACGTAGTCAAGCACGTCTTCCACGGATTCGCCGTCAATCACCTTGTCGATTTCGTAGCCGCCCTTGTCGTTGCAAACGATATGGACTGCGTTGGTGTCGCCAAAGAGATTGTGCAGGTCGCCGAGGATTTCCTGGTAGGCGCCCACGAGGTAGACCGCGATGTAGTACGGTTCGCCATTCTTGAGTTCATGCAACGGGAGTGTGCGGCTTACGTCGCCACCGCGGACGAACATGTCGATTTTACCGTCGGAGTCGCAAGTGACGTCCTGGATTGTTGTTTCTACAGTCGGTTCTTCGTTCAGACGCTGGATCGGCATGAGCGGGAAAACCTGGTCCACGCCCCAGCTGTCCGGCAGGCTCTGGAACAAGCTGAAGTTGCAGAAATACTTCTGGGCTAACAGGCGTGGGAGTTCGCTGAGTTCGTAAGGCGGATGACGCAAGTCCTTGGCGAGTAGGTCCACCTTGCGCACGATGCTCCAGAACAGGCGTTCGCACATGGCGCGGGTGGGCAAGTCGTAATCGCCGACTTTGAAACCGTTGAGCACGTCGTCGTTCAGCTGAATGGCGTCGTGCCAGCTTTCCAGCAGGTTCTTGGGCGTGAGACCCTTGTAGATGCCGTAAAGGTCCTTCAGTGCATCGGGAGCGTCGTCGTTAATTTCGTGAATGTTCTCGTCGAAGAACGCCTGGCCCGCAGTTTCAAGCACATTGAATACCAGAATGGAATGGTGTGCAGCGAGTGCACGGCCCGATTCTGCGATGATGTTCGGGTGTGCGACACCGCCGTTTTCGCAGGCTTCGAACATGGCGTACACCACGTCATTTGCGTATTCCTGAATGGAGTAGTTCACCGAGCTTGCGTTGGAACTGCGGGTGCCGTCGTAATCCACGCCGAGACCGCCGCCTACGTCCACAAATTCAAGGCCCATGCCCATCTTTTTAATTTGCACGTAGAACTGCGAAACTTCGCGAAGGCCGCTCTTGATGTGGCGGATGTTGGTAATCTGGCTACCCAAGTGGAAGTGAATGAGCTTCATGCAGTCTTCCAATGAGCTTCATGCAGTCTTCCATCTTCTCCTGCTTGATGTAGTCAAGCGCTTCCAGCAGTTCGGAACTGTTGAGGCCGAACTTGCTGTGGTATCCGCCGGATTCTTCCCACTTGCCGCTACCGGAACTTGCCAACTTGATGCGGATGCCGATGTTCGGACGCACTCCGATACGGCGCGACAATTCCACCACTAGGTGAAGCTCGTTCATCTTTTCGACGACGACGAAAATCTTCTTGCCCATCTTCTGCGCGAGAAGCGCAAGTTCGATAAAGTCTTCGTCCTTGTAGCCGTTGCAGATAATCAGCGAATCTGGATTGTCCATGTTCGCGAGCACCGCATGCAGTTCCGGCTTGGAACCGGCCTCGAGACCGATGTTGTACTTTTTGCCGTGGCTGACGATTTCTTCGAGCACGGCGCGTTGCTGGTTCACCTTGATCGGGAAGATGCTGTAGTAGCTCCCGTTGAAACCATATTCCTGACGGGACTTGTTGAAACACTCGTTAATCTTCTCGATGCGGCTGTCCAGGATATCCGGGAAGCGAAGCAGCATCGGGGTGGATACGTCGCGGAGCGAAAGTTCCTGCACGAGTTCGTACAGGTCGATGTCCGGGCCGCCTTCCTTGAGCGGGTGAACCGTTGCGTGTCCCTTCTCGTTGATGTCGAAGAAGTTCACGCCCCAACCCTTGACGTTGTACAAGTCGCGGGAATCGTCAATGCGCCATTTTTTCATGAATGATCCTTCGGATCAGTAGACAGTAGACGGTAGGCAGTAGACAGTTTCACCTGCGTTATTCCTGTCTACTTCTAACTTCCTACTTCCTACTAATCAACAAGCACCGGGTTAAAGTTTTCCTTCCACGGGAGGCCGTACTTGGTGAGGGCTTCCATGAACGGATCCGGGTCAAATTCTTCCACGGTATGTACGCCCGGCTTATTCCACTTGCCGGTGAGCACCATCATGGCGCCGCACATGGCCGGAACGCCTGTGGTGTAAGCGATTGCCTGGCTGCCGAGTTCCTTGTAGCATTCCTGGTGGTCGCAAACGTTGTAGAGGTAGTAAGTCTTCGGCTTGCCATCCTTGGTGCCCTTGAAAATACAACCGATGTTGGTCTTACCGACTGTGCGGGGGCCGAGGCTTGCCGGGTCCGGAAGGAGAGCCTTCAGGAACTGGATAGGAACGATGTCCTGGCCCTGGAACTTGATGGGCTGCGTGCTGAGCATGCCCACGTCTTCGAGGCAGCGCATGTGGTCCAGATAGCTCTGGCCGAACGTCATGAAGAAGCGGATGCGCTTGACGCCCGGGATGTTTTGGGCCAAGGATTCGATTTCTTCGTGGTGCAAGAGGTACATATCCTTCTTGCCCACTTCGTCAAACACGTATTCGCGCTTGATGCTCATGGCCGGAATTTCAACCCAGTGACCCTTGCCGTTTTCGTCGGTGTCCCAGTAGCTACCCGGGGCAGAAACTTCGCGGAGGTTGATTTCGGGGTTGAAGTTCGTGGCGAACTTGTAACCGTGGTCGCCACCGTTGCAGTCGAGAATGTCGATTTCTTCGATGGTGTCGAACTGGTGCTTGAGGGCGTAGGCGCAGTATGCCTGGGAAACACCCGGGTCAAAGCCCGAACCGAGCAGAGCCGTGAGACCTGCCTTTTCAAACTTTTCTTTATAAGCCCACTGCCAGCTGTAGTCGAAGTAGGCGCTGAAACCCTGTTCCTTGCAACGCTTGTTGTAGACTTTGCGCCACTCGGGATCGTCGATGTTTTCGGGTTCATAATTAGCCGTGTCCATGTAGTTCACGCCGCATTCGAGGCAGGCGTCCATGATGGCGAGGTCCTGGTACGGGAGCGCGATGTTCATCACCAGGTCCGGCTTGTATTCCTTGATCAGAGCAGAGACATTTTCGGCCTTGTCGGCGTCAACGGCTGCAGTCGTAATGACCGTCTTTGTGTTCGGGCGGAGTTCCTGGGCCAGCTTTTCGCAGTTTTCGCGATGGCGGCTTGCGATACAGATTTCGCTAAAAACTTCGCTGCAGGTGCAGCACTTCTTGATAGCAACTGTGGCAACGGCGCCACAACCGATAATCAATGCTCTTGCCATTTTTTGT
>CADAWC010000059.1 GCA_902791475.1 Fibrobacter succinogenes | reverse complement strand
CCTATTTTCGCCCCGTTTACGGAATAGAATTTTGGAGTAACATCCATAAAGCTTTCGTCTTCTGAAAACGTTACGGGCTTTTGCTCTTTGTTACATGCTGCTAGTAACAGGACCGTGATAAGAACAATAATGCATTTCATCTTGTTGTAAATGATAGTATTTTCCCAACCTTTTGCTGACTTCATCTAAGTTCTATAAATTCAGAAAAGGTTTCTTAACTTGGATCCTTTGACTTTGCTCGCCTTACGCTATTGTCGCTCTGGAAGCACGAAGTGCTGATAGAGTCCATTATTTTTTGATGGATCCTTCGACTTCGCTCAGGATGACGAAGAAACATTAACTAATGACTAACAACTAATGACCAATGACTAATCGCTAATCACCAAATCTTCACATTTTTTCTTCCGACTGTCTACTTCCTACTTCCTACTTTTTTATATTTAAAGCACAAAAATTTTCACTTTAACAGAAGGTTAATAAAATGGCTAAAATCGCTAAAGTTTGGGCTCGTCAGATTTTGGATTCCCGTGGCAATCCGTCTCTCGAAGTCGATGTCACTCTTGACAACGGTATCGTTGGTCACGCAGCTGTTCCGAGTGGTGCTTCCACCGGTGAACGCGAAGCTTGCGAACTCCGCGATGGCGACAAGAAGACCTATCTCGGCAAGGGCACTCTCACTGCCGTGAAGAACGTCAACACCAAGATCGCTAAGAAGATCGTTGGCATGGATCCGTCCAAGCAGACTGAAGTTGATGACGCTATGATCGAACTCGACGGCAACCGCATGCTCAAGAACACGCTCGGTGCAAACGCTATCCTCGGCGTTTCCATGGCTGTTTGCGTTGCTGCTGCTAAGGATGCTGGCCTTCCGCTTTACCAGTACATTGCTAAGCTCCATGGCACTGAAAAGCTCACCCTCCCGTGCCCGATGTGCAACGTGATCAACGGTGGTGCTCACTCTTCCGCTCCGATCGACTTCCAGGAATTCATGATCGCTCCGGTTGGCGCTAAGACTTTCTCCAAGGGTCTCCAGATGGTGACCGAAATCTTCCACGCTCTTAAGGCTGTCCTCAAGAAGGGTGGTTTCGACACGACGGTTGGTGACGAAGGTGGCTTTGCTCCGGGCGTTGCTATCAAGCCGGCTAAGAACAAGTTTGGTTACGAAATCAAGGACGTGATGACCCTCGAAAAGGCTCTCGCTGCTTTGAAGACCGCTACTGAAAACGCTGGTTACGTTTTCGGCAAGGACATCAAGATCGCTCTTGACGTTGCTTCTTCCGAATTCTGCGACAAGGATTCTGAAAAGGAAGGCTCCAAGGCTGTTACCTACACGTTCAAGAAGAGCACCAAGAAGACCCTCAAGTCTGCTGACATGGTCAAGCTCTATGAAAAGCTCATCGACAAGTATTCCATCTTCTCCATCGAAGACGGTCTCGATGAAGCTGACTGGGCAGGTTGGAAGGTTCTTACCGACAAGCTCGGTGGCAAGATCAACCTCGTTGGTGACGACCTGTTCGTTACGAACCCGACCATCTTCGACGAAGGCATCAAGGCTGGCATCGCTAACGCTATCCTCATCAAGGTGAACCAGGTCGGTTCTGTTTCTGAAACCCTCGCTGCTATTAAGCGCGCTCAGGTCGAAGGCTATGCTCCGATCGTTTCTCACCGTTCTGGCGAAACCGAAGACACCTTCATTGCTGACCTCGCTGTCGGTACTGCCGCTGGCCAGATCAAGACTGGTTCCCTCTCTCGTACGGACCGCGTCTGCAAGTACAACCGCCTCCTCCGCATCGAAGAAGAACTCGGCAAGGCTGCTGTCTATGCTGGCGATCCGCGCAAGAACTGCAAGGCTGCTAAGGCCCCGGCCGCCAAGAAGGCTTGCAAGAAGGGCTGCAAGAAGTAATCTTCTGATTAAAGAAAATTGCTAAGAGAAGCCGTCCCCGTCGGGACGGCTTCTTTGTATAGACAGCAGCCTTGCTGCGACTATGTAGGGCAGGTTAGTTAATAACCTGCTCGGAATGGTCGGCAAAGCCCCGGATACTAACGCCAGTGCAATCGTATATCGGGGCTTTGCACTCGTGTGTTTTGCTGCTGTCTATGCTGGCGATCCGCGCAAGGGTGCCAAGGCTTCCAAGGCTGCTCCGGCTGCCAAGAAGGCTTGCAAGAAGGGTTGCAAGGCTAAGTAAGGCGAATGTCGCGACTGCGACCGTCTTTTTAGAACAAAGTATCTAAAAAAAGAGCCTCGGCGTTAAGCCGGGGCTCTTTTGCATTTGGCAAATTTCTCGCCCTTAAACTTGAAACGTGGATAGATTCTAACTATATTTGGGGTTAAATCAAAGCAACCCTTAAATCAAGGCTAGGAAAATGTCAGATCGTTTTATCGTGACCGGCAACTTTACCGATGATCCGTTTGCCATCGACATGGCTCAGTACATCGGCCTCCGTGAAGATATCTCCGACGTGGTCTCCCTGAAGACTTTCGCCAACTCCGAATTCTGCCCCCGCTACATGCTGGATATGGATGACTTGGAACATATCGGCAAGCGCCTGGAAGGCAAGATTGTCTTGATTTGCTCTGTTTCTAACCATGAACGCAGCCGCAACGACTATGCAATGCGTAACTTCATCTTGGCCCGCGCCGCCAAGGATAACGGTGCAGAACAGGTCGTCTTGGTTGAACCGGACCTCTTCTACAGCGCCCAGGACCGCGGCCCGCACCGCATCGGTGAACTCGAAAAGGATCGCCCGGACATCGACCTCAAGAAGTTCGACGGCCAGGCATTCACGAGCCTCCTTTACGCCCAGCTTTTGAAGACTGCTGGTGTTGATGCCGTTGTCACCTGCCACAACCACAGCATCAAGGTGCAGAACCTCTTCAACGAAATTTTTGAAGGCAACTTCCACAACTTGATCCCGACGGACGTTTACGCCCACTACATCAAGAACAGCAACTTTGTCCAGACCGGTAAGGACGGCAACAATCTCGTGATTGTCTCCCCGGACAAGGGCGCACGCCCGTTCATGAACGCCGTGTTTGATGCTCTCCAGCTCCCGGAATGCAAGCGCGTCGTGATGGACAAGGTCCGTACTGGTGAACGTGAAATCAGCATGACCTTCAACCCGGAACTCTCCGACATCAGCATCGAAGAAATCGAAGGCAAGGACGTGATCGTGTTCGATGACATGGTCCGCACGGGTACGACGATTGTGCAGTGCTGCGAACATATCAAGAAGGGCAACCCGAACCGCGTCTGCTTCGGTGTCACGCACTTCCACACCAGTGCCGAAGCCCGCGAAAAGCTCAACAGCCCGGCTATCGACGAAATCCTCACGACCTCCACGCTCCCGGATATCATGAACCGTGACTGCCAGGGCCGCCTCCGTAAGAAGCTCACCGTGCTTAAGCTCGGCAAGTGGATTGCTCGCCACGTGATGCAGATGTACGGCATGGACGATGGCCGCTTCGAGAAGGACTTCTACAAGATCGATATGTCCTCGAAGAACCCGCGTTGGCCGCCTGCATTCTTCTAATAGAGTCTGTATATGGAAAAAAAGTCCGGATGTCGTGAGGCGTCCGGATTTTTTCGTTTTTTTGGACTTTTTTCTGGAAAAGTGGTTTAAAATTCGTATTAAAGTGTTGTTTAGCTTGACATAAATATTTTCGTTGATTTGAAATTTTAATAATAAAACGTATTATTTTTATAAGATAGGATATGGGAAGCAATTTATGGCTGAAGAACACTCGATACCGTTGACGACAAATATCTTGGACGGGGTTGGCATAGGGCTTTGGGCTGTCGAAATTGACGACGGCTGTGCTCCGCGCATGACCGCGAATTCGACTATGCTCAAGTTGCTTGGGCTTGAAGAGGGTGTTTCTGCCGAGGATATTTTCCACGCCTGGTTTGATAATATCGACCCGGAGCATTTTGACGAAGTCAAGGCCTATGTCGACAAGATGAGTGCAGGCGAGGCGCCTGAAATCCAGTACCCTTGGCATGCTCCCGATGGCCGTGTCCGTTTTGTCCGTTGTGGTGGGACCCGTAATTTTGATTATAAGAAAGGTGTGAGGCTTGAAGGCTGGCACAAGGATATCACTGAGCTTGCGCTCATCCAGAAGACTACTGAAGAGGAGCTCCGCAAGGAAATCAAGACGATGGATCTTGATACAAAGCGCGAACGCTTGCAGAGTGCCCTCAACGAAAAACTTTATGGAAAGGCGATTCTCGATAAGGCGTATAGCTATTTCAAGGTGAACTTGTCGGAGGGCAAAGTCTCTCGCCCCTTTATCCAGATTATTGAAGGGAAGTCCGTCGATGTGAGCGATTCGTTTGGCGAAGACTTCCCGCATTACGATGCCATTATCGAGAAGATTGCCGACCAGCTCGTGGATAAGGAATACCGTAAGGCTTTTGTGCAGCACCTCTCGGCAAAGTCGCTTATAGACCAGGTCAAGAAGGGTGATTCCATCCCTGAATACACTTGCCGTTTTTATTCGCCGCATATCGGCTGGCATTACAGTCGTTTTGTCTGCTACGTTTCCAAGAATGAAATCCTGAATGAATACCAGGCGATGATGGTCACTTACAACGTCTCGGAACAGCAGAAACAGGATGCCGCAATTCGCGACTGCATCGATGTCCTTTATAAGGAAAATCGTTCCAAGGATGCTATCGAAGAGCTACTTGCAACGCTTGCTTCTTATTACGATGCCGACAGGGCGTATATCCTGGAATGCGACAAGGAAAGGGAATTCCTCAGTAGCACGTATGAATGGTGCCGCAAGGGTGTAAGGCCCAACAAGGCGGGGCTCCAGCATATTCCATTGGAAATCATCAATCCGTGGATTGAATCCGTGGGCGATATGGACGCCGTCTATCTCGAATCGCAGGACGATGAATACGGTGTCTGGGAAAGGCTGTACAGCTTGTTGCCGGTTCTAGATATCAAGAGCATAAGCGTTTCGACGATTGCTTCGAATGAACAGCGTTACAGCTTCCTCGTTTTGGACAACCCCAAGGAGTCGCAAAAGAATTTTGCTGTGTTAAAGCTTGTCGCCGGATTTGCCGAAAACGAAATCAACCGCAGAAAGCGCATGGACGAAGATGCCGCGGTAACATCGCTTTTGGCTTCGGACTACTCGTGCATATTCTATTGCGATTTGGAATCGGACACGGTGAAGGCGCACAAGCTGAATGCGAACATCCAGAAGATGCTGGGCGATAGTCTTGGCGAAATGACGTATGACGGTGCCATTGATTTTATCGTGAGCAAGGTTGTTTCTCCGGATAATGCTGATTTTGTCAGTAAGAAGCTCAGCATCAAGAATCTGAAACCACTCCTCCAGAAAAAGGGTGTCACGAGCTTTGAATTTTTGAGCTATTCAGACAAGTTCTGTGAATGCAAGGTCGTTGCCATAAACAGAAAGCAGAAGGCTTTTGTGATTGGCTTTGCCGACAAGGATGAACAAATCCGTACGGCGCGCATGCACCAGAAAAAGATTGAACAGGACCTTGAAATTATCGATGTCTTGGCATCGGAATATTCTTCGGTCTATTACATCGATCTCGAGAAGGATGCCATTACGCCGTATTCGATGAACAAGGAATCGGAATCGCTGTTCGGGAGCCGTTTCCGTTCGGGCGTCTCGTATTCCAAGGCGTTTGACGAATATGTCGATGGCGTTGTCTGGGAACGCGATAGGCGGATGATGCGTGAAGCGGGCACGATAGAGAATATCAAGAAAGAACTGTCCGTGCAAAAGACGTTCATTACAACGTATCGTGGAAATGTCGATGGTCGCCCGCACTATTGTGAAATGAAGTTCGTGAAAGTGGGCGACGAACTGGATAGCCCGAAGGCGGTGGCGCTTGGCTTTGCCGAAAAGGACGATTTGATTCTCAAGGATTTTGTGAACGACATCCTTTACGATGATTACGTGTCCATTTACTTTGTGAATGTCGAGGACAATTCGTTCCGTACCATCAAGTCTTCAAATGTCTCCTGGGTCGAGAAGCGCCCGCTGTACAGCACCTATTCTACCGAGATTAAGAAAATCAGCAATCTTGTCCAGGACGAGTATGAACAGGATTGGCTCAAGCTTTCGAACTTGTTCTACGTGCAGAAGTTCCTCAAGGATGCGGACCAGCGCGAACAGGAATTCAAGATTACAAGTGGCGAATGGCTACGTGCAAAGTTTACGACCATTGAACGCAATGATGAAAACGAGGTCGTCTCGTTTGTGCTTTCGTTCATGCTCTTGAGCGATGACCAAGTCGAAAAGCTGGAACTTGATGCGAAGATTGCCGAGCAGAACGACTTGCTCGAAAAGCAGCAGGTGATGCTCCAGAAGGCGCTTTCGATGGCGCAGTCTTCGGACCGTGCAAAGACGACGTTTCTTTCGAACATGAGCCATGATATCCGTACGCCGATGAATGCCATTGTGGGCTTCACGGGCCTTGCGATGGCGCATATCGACGAGAAGGAGGTCGTGCTCGATTACTTGCACAAGCTTGGTCAGAGTTCTAATCACTTGCTCTCGCTCATTAACGATGTGCTTGACATGAGCCGCATTGAATCGGGCAAGATGGTACTTGCAGAAAATGCTGAAGACCTTATCGATATCATCAATACGCTCAAGGATATTGTACAGGCCGATGTCGATACCAAGAAGCTTGCTTTCGATGTGCAGATGAATATCTGCAATTCCGGAATCATGTGCGATAAGCTCCGCTTGAATCAGGTGCTCTTGAACGTGCTCTCGAATGCCATCAAGTACACGCATGAGGGCGGTTCCATCGTGATGCATGTGGACGAGAAGAAATCTCAAAAGCCCGGGTCCGCTTTGTTCGAATTCCGTATCCGCGATAACGGCATGGGCATGAATGCGGAGTTCCTGAAGATGATTTACGAGCCGTTTACGCGCGCAAGCTCGTCGACCGTGAGCGGAATCCAGGGAACGGGTCTTGGCATGTCCATCACCAAGAACATTGTCGAGATGATGGGCGGCCAGATTGAAATCTTCAGTGAAGAGAACAAGGGCACGGAAGTTGTCCTGGATATAGATTTTGTTCTGCATAACAAGAATAGTGCAGGGTTCAAGCTTCCTCTCGGGATTGCCAATTTCAAGGGCAAGAAGATTTTGCTTGTCGAAGACAACGAGATGAACCGCCAGATTGCATGTGATATTCTGGACGATAATGGGTTTATCGTGTCCACGGCAGAAAACGGAAAGCAGGCGGTCGAGCTTATGAAGAATGCGACCCCGGGTCAGTATGACCTTGTGCTTATGGATGTGCAGATGCCGGTGATGGATGGATTTGCGGCAACGCGTGCTATTCGCATGCTTCCGGCGGGCTACCAGTCCCGTATTCCGATTGTCGCGATGACGGCGAACGCGTTTGAAGAAGACCGCAAGGCCGCTTTTGATGCGGGAATGGATGAACACATTTCCAAGCCCATTGACATTGACAAAATGAAGTATATTTTGTCTAAGTTCCTTAAAAAGTGATAATTGAAAAATGAAGAATGTTGACGGTGTCCACGGCGAAAAGGTGATGCGCAAAGATCACCTGTTTTTTGCCATTGTCCTCCTTGTCGTGACGGCTGTTGTCTTTTTGTTTGTCAGTCAAAAGGTTTTGAAAATTGTAGAAGATGGCTGTTACAATAGACTTCGTGAATATGCCGAGGTGGCATCGAACGAGTTTATAATGAACAATCTGCACTATGGCGGAACGCTCCAGTTTGTGGCTGATGCCCTGAGTGACCGTGCGGATTATTCTATAGACAGCTTGCAGCCGAAACTGAACGAGTTGCAGCCGTTTTTGCGCGACCAGAAAATCAGCATCCTTTTGCCGGGAGATGTCGTGATTTTGCCGGATGGCGTCGTGACGGATGCTTCGAAAATGCAAATCTCGTTTGAAGCGGAATCGAAGGGCGATGCTCATGTATCCGTGCGCCTGGAAAGCGACAAGCCCGAAGAAAAGCTCCTGTACCATTTTGTGCCGATCAAGAGCCATGGGCAGGTGGTCGCCGTGGCCTACTGGAATTTCAGTTTGGGCTTGATCCATCAATACTTGCGTAAGGACAAGCGCTATGACCGTAAAATGTACGTGTACGTCATCAATCGCGATGATGGACGTTTTATTGCAGACACCAAGCACGATTCGCTGAAGAGTATCCATGATTACATGAACGAGATGGATAACAAAAATGGTTTGTTCTCTGCTCTTGTGGATAGCATGCTCGTTGGGGCTACGGGCGAGGCTTGTATCGAGAACTATTGGGAAGAATCCAACTGCTTCTATTACAAGCCTTTGGCAGTGAACCATTGGAGCATTGTGATTTCGTCTCCAGAAAGAAATACAATGGCGGCGGTCCATAAAGTCCGCTTTATCCTTCTTTGCTTTGGCATTGTAGTGCTCGTGTTTTTTGCTGCTTATTTTGTGTTGCTCCGCCGTGTGGCCATCCGAAGCATTGTGAACGAGACTGAACGTATGAAACAAGACGATGTGGGCAAGGTGCGTTACATGCAGATGAAGCTTTTGGGCCTTTTGTCCAAGAACTTTATTCACATTTACTACGTGAATCCGGAATCGGGATCGTATGTTGTTTACCCGAGTGCCATGAACGATCTGTACAAGGAAATCCTCAGCCGATTTGACTGTAACGTTTCGCTGTACGACATCATGAACAATGATGAGCTCACGAAAATCCACAAGGATGATTTGGAACTTTGCCATAGCGTGTTCAACAAGGACGCTTTCCTGGAGATGATGGGCCCGAATGAGTCTAGAAAAGTGGTGGACATGCGCTGGTTCATCAATGGCAACTGGGTGTGGCTGCGTCATACGCTGATTGGCCTTGCTGATGGTAAGGGCGATGGCTATGTGCTTATCGGTGTTGAAGACGTGAACGACGAAAAGGTCGCTATCGAAGCCGAACGCGAAAGACTTTCGGTAATCAAGGGCCTTTCGGAAGACTTTACGCTGGTGAGCTTCATCAACCCCTCTACGCGTGAAGACCATCTTTATTATGTGAAGAAAAACAACTGGGCCGATAACCCGAATTGGAAAAAGGTTGGGAATTTCGAGGACCGCCTGAAGCTGATTGCAAATACGCTTGTGCATCCCGATGACCGCAAGATGTTCATGGAAATGACGTCTAGCGAAGTTGTGAGTGAAAAGCTTGCGGCGAAGGGCGCCTATTATGTCAACTACCGCATGATTATCAATGGTGTGGTTGAATATTGGCAGCTCAAGTTTGTGATGGCGGGTAAGGCTCCTGATGCGCAGAACCAGATCGTGGCGGGCTTTATCAGCGTCGATGAATCCACTCGTTTGCAGCTGGAGCAGAAGGAACAGCTCGAAACGCAGGCCGAAGCCTTGAAGCAGGCGCTCTCGGCAGCACAGGCGGCAAACAGCGCCAAAAAGGAATTCCTCAATAGCATAAGCCACGAAATCCGTACGCCGCTCAATGCCGTTATTGGCCTTACCTCGATTGCGTCGTCGCACTTGCAGGACCAGGAACGCGTTAAGGATTGCCTTGTCAAAATTGACCAGAGTTCTGACCGCCTGCTTTCGATTATCAATGACATTCTCGACATGAGCCGTATTGAATCGGGCAAGTTCGACCTCAACGAGGCTCCGATGCACTTGTTCGAAGTCGTGCACGAGGTGGAACGCGATATCCGCAATGACTTGCAGGCGAAGGACCTCAAGTTTGAACTGGATTGCGTCGATATCAATGACGATGAAGTCGTCTGCGACAGGGAACGCTTGCGCCAGGCACTTCTCAAGGTGCTTTCGAATGCTATCAAGTTTACGAAGGAAGGCGGTACCGTCTCGATGAGTGTCAAGGAGACTCCACTTACAAAGTCTAGCTATGCCGCCTACGAGTTCCGCATCAAGGATAATGGTATCGGCATGAGCGAAGAATTCCTCAAGACGGTTTACGAGCCGTTTGCAAGAGAATCTACGGTGTCGAGGGATGTCCGCGGCATGGGCCTTGGCCTTGCGATTACGAAGAACTCCGTCGAGATGATGGGTGGCCAGATTGAAATTGCGAGCCGCTTGAATGTCGGTACCGAAGTGACGATGACGTTTGAGTTCAAGCTCGTGCAGTCCAAGAAAAATGGCGAAAACGGTGCGCTTGTCAACTCCGGATTTGCAGGAAAGAGAATTCTTTTGGTCGAAGACAATATCCTCAACCGCGAAATCACGATGGAAATCCTCCAGGACAATGGTTTTATCGTGACTGCGGTCGAAGATGGCGATATTGCCGTGAAAATGCTCTCGAAGGCGAAATCGAGGCCGTTCGATGTCATTTTGATGGATGTCCGTATGCCGGTGATGGACGGTTACGAGGCGACAAAGCGCATCCGCGCGTTCGAAAACAAGGATGTTGCCGAAATCCCGATTATTGCCATGACTGCTAACGCTTTTGACGAAGACCGCAAGGCTTCTTTCGAGGCTGGCATGAACGAACATATCGCAAAGCCGGTCAGTATTGAAAAGCTGAAGGACGTGCTGGCGATGTTCTTGTAACGGACTTGTAGTTTTATTCCTATTTATCTGTTACAACGGCGGTATGGCTCCAAAAAAATGTAAAAAGTTATCTATATTGAAAAACATATGTCAGCAAGAGTAACAAGCAGCGATAAAATTGAAGATATGTTTCCGGAAACCCCGGTACGTAAGATTATCACCCCTATCGAACGCCTGATGAAGGTGGAGACGACGGGCGGCATAGTGCTTATCATTATGACGCTTGCAGCTCTCATCTGGGCGAACCTGAGTCCGTCATCGTACGAGCACTTTTGGCATTTGCCGATCGTGGTGACGATTGGCAGCTGGGTTGGCTCGGCCGATTTGCACTGGTTCATCAACGATGCGCTGATGACGATATTCTTCTTCAATATCGGGCTTGAAGTCAAAGGCGAAATGACCTACGGCGAACTCCGCGACCCGAAGGCGGCAAGCCTCCCGATTATCGCGGCTGCTGGCGGTATGCTTTTCCCGGCGCTGATTTACTTGGCTCTTTGCCCTCTGGGTACGTCACATGGCTGGGGAATCCCGACGGCAACGGATATTGCGTTTGTGGTGGGCTGCATGGCTATCTTGGGCAAGAAGGTGCCGCATGCGCTCCGCGTGATGATTTTGACTTTGGCGATTGCAGATGATATCGGTGCGATTCTCGTGATTGCCATTGGCTACCCGAGCGGAGACGGCATCAACTTTAGCGCTCTTGGAATGGCTTTTGTGCTCCTCGCCTTGTTTAACGTGTTCTTCCGCATCGGTGTCCGCAACATGCTGCTGCTCCATTTCACGGGTATTGCCGTGTGGGCGTTCTTTGTCAAGTCCGGGGTGCATCCGACGATTGCGGGCGTGCTCCTTGGCCTTTCCGTGCCTGCGAAAGCCGTGGTGGCGAAAGGCATGGTCGCAAGCTTCACGAACAGTGTTGGAAATGTGCTCTCTGGCGAGACGAAGGACCGCAACGAACAGTATGAAGTCTTTACGATGCTCAAGCGCGGGGCAAGCGAAAGCGTCTCCTTGCAGGAACGCTTGTACAAGATGCTTGTGCCTTGGGTGAACTTTGGCATCATGCCGATTTTTGCGCTTGCAAATGCCGGTGTCGAAATCAAACTCGGCGGTCTGGATGTCCCGGTGCTTGGCGCTGTGGCACTTGCGCTTATTTTCGGTAAGCCGATAGGTATTTTCCTCTTCAGCCTCCTGTCTGTAAAAATTGGCGTTTCCAAGAAGCCGAGCTACTCCTGGAAGATCCTTTGGGGTGGCGGCATGCTTGCCGGTATCGGGTTCACGATGGCACTCTTTGTCACAGGCCTTGCCTTTGAAGACGGCGGCAACAAGGACTCTGCGAAACTTGGCATTCTCCTCGGAAGCTTTAGCGCTGCCATCCTCGGTACCATCTACATGAGCATAGTATCTAAGAAAGAATAGTTGGCAGAACTTAGATCTTAGAACTTAGAAATGTCATGCCGGCCGCAGCCTGTGCTGAGCGTAGTCGAAGCATGCCGGCATCTCCATATACGGTTCAAATTGCAGATACTATTTCCTTAACTATATTTCATTCGTCTCTAGTAACTATTAACTAGTAACTAAATTCTAGTAACTCCGCCGAAGGCGACTAACGACCAATGACCAGTGACCAATGACTAAAGCTCACTTCGTCTACATGCTCCGTTGCAGGGGCAATCGCATTTATACGGGCTATGCCGTTGATGCCCTGGCTCGTTTTGAAGAGCATTGCTGTGGGCGAGGGGCGAAGTTCACAAAGGCGTTCCCGCCGGAATGCATGCTGCGCACGTTTGAACTTGGCACCCGCGAAGAGGCGCTCCGCCTGGAGGCTCGTATCAAAAAGCTGGACCGCAGGCAAAAGGATCTCCTTGCCGCAGGCGACGAGGCTTTATCTGCTGAATTGCTCGCTGGCCTTGGTGAAACGCTTGTCGCGCGCAATGCGAAAATCCGGAAAGAAAGCGTCCGCAAAAAGTAACCGCAGAAACTTAATAGCGCAAAATTGGGGACAAGGCTGTTTTCGTTGAAAAATGAATGTACATTAGTAGATGTATGATTTCCATCGAAACCGCAAAAAATCTAGAGGACTTGTTCCTGGTTAAAGCCGCCATCATGGGCAAAAAGCTCGAAAGCATTGGCGGTCGAAGAGGCGTGATGGAAATTTTGAGTTTGTCCTTGGCGGCGTACAAAAGTCAGGATTATGAAAAGTCATTGAAAATTCTTGAGCCGTTGCTAGATGCAATCAAGGACCATCCGTTCGAATCGGACGGTGCGGTGACCTATGTCTCCATTTCCGATGAGATGGAGTGGGCTCTATACCATTACTTTTTTCAGGTGCCGCCAGGGCATTTGGTGAAAAACGTTAGTTCCATTTGTCCGATGGACCTGATTTTTCGCCAGTATATCCTTGCGTCTATAGATTTTGGGGATTACACTTGCGCAAAGAATGCCTTGACCGAAGTGGTCCAGTGGAATCCGACATCTGCGAAATGTAGGCTCTTGTATGCAATTTTAAGCAGTGCCGAGGAGCGTTGGGATGAATTGCTCGGCGAAATTATTTGCTGCATGAAGTATGTGTGTCGTTCGAAAGATATTGTCTATTGCTTCCAGTACTTGAAGTATTATTTTATAAGAAAGAAAATGAACAAGGAAGCCTTATTCTGTAGCTTTTTGCGCTCCCGGTATTCTTTGTCTAATGATGTCTTTATGGACATATTGCATGACATGGTTATGCTGATTCCAAAAATTGGCATGGATTACATGAATATGTGCGATGAAGAAATGGAAAAATCCTGTAAAAAGCTGGGTATCACGATTGGATTTAATCCCGAAGTGGTTGCGGTTGCCCAGCGGAGTTACGAGGATGCGTTCCTTGCAAAAGAATATGAAAAGGCCGATTATTTTGCAGAGGTCATGGCGGATTTGAAAACGGAACAGGAAAAAAAGAACGCCCTTAGCCTGCGGCAACTTCTTGAACGTCACGGGGCGCAGATTAGCTAGGCGCGATTTTTTTTACTGTATGTAAAAAGCCCAGTTCAAAAGAACTGGGCTGAAATTTTTGTGATTTACTTTATTGTAATCTTTGCTGTCTTTGTAAAGCCTTCAGTCGAAATTTTAAGAATTGCGGCTCCGCGCGGCAGGTGGTTGAGGTGGACCTTTGCCGAGGCACTGATGTCCATTGATTCAAGCAGGTGGCCGACCATGTCGAATATCTGGATTCGTGCGTGTGATGTACTTGCGAGGTTTACCGTCAGTTCGTTGCTAGCGAAACTGAAATGGAGGGAATTGTGCAAGGCGATATCCATCTTTGTGGTCTTGCTGGACGAAGATTTTTCATTTTTGCTCGAAGAGCTTGAGCTTGCGACATTTTCCTTGCTGCTTGAAGATTTTGCGGAAGAGCTAGAACTTGCAACGCTGCTCGAGGACTTTGCAGAACTGGAACTTACGACGCTGCTGGAACTGCTTGCTTCACCGCTCGAAGAACTTACGACGTTTTCCTTGCTGCTGCTAGATTCCGCGGAACTTGAGCTGGCCACTTCTTTACTGCTAGACGAAGATTCTGCCTTGCTCTTGACGATGATAGCTGCTTTTGCGGTAGCCGTGTTTTTCTTGCCGTCAATATTGTTCCCTTCAACAGTTAATTCGATTGTATAAGAGTTTGCACTGTTTTCTGCACTGACCTTGCCCGAGAACGTTACCGTTTTCTCGTCTTTATTCTGAGTGTACGCAACGCCCTTGGGAATTGTGCCGCCGATGGAAATGCTCTTTGCGTAATCGTACTTGAATATGAGCGGTTCGATTTCGTCGCCTACAAATACGGTCTGTGTTTCTTTGCCGCTGGTCAAAGAGACTGTAGCTGGGTTCGGTTGGACGTTGAGCGTGACGTAAGCTGTGTCATTGTTAATCTCTCCTTCAACGACGATTGCGATTTTGTATTCGCCTTCGGAAAGGGCGCTGACCGTTCCAGAAAGTGTCAATGTCTGCTTTTCGTTGTCGGGTGTTAGTGCGAATTTCCCGTTAGGTTGTCCGGAGATGTTGTCTAATTTGGTTACATTTTCGAAATTGAATACGACAGGTTCAATTTCGTCTCCAGCCTTCACGGTTTGCGAAGTACTGCCGCTAACATGCTCCAGTTTTGTTATCCCAGGCTTGTGTGTCACATTGATCGTGGCGGAGGCTTCGGCATCGTTGTCGTTCCCTTTTGCGGTGACAGTAATGGTGTAAACCTGGTCGCCATTTGTTATCGGGATGTTCCCTGAAATGATGATAAGGTCTTTTTCCTTGTCCTGGCTGATTTCAAGAGTTTTGGGGATTCCTGAAATACTGTAGTTCTGCATGTGCGCATACCGGAACGCGATTGGCTTGATTTCGTCGCCTGCAACAACGTCCTGGGTTTCGTTTTCATTTGTGACTAATGTTGTTGTAAAAGGCTTGTGGTTTACTTTAATTGTGCCGTTAAAGATGATGGAATCTTTTTCCGTAATGTAGGCTGCTAGTCTATAATTAAAATCGCCATCGGGATGGTCCTGGCCCGTGGCACCCGAAATTGTAATTATAGCAGATTCGTCGTCTATTTTTGCCGAAATTC
>CADAWC010000058.1 GCA_902791475.1 Fibrobacter succinogenes | reverse complement strand
GCCGTAATCGATGAGAATCTGTTCCAAACGGTCCTGCGTCATCGGGGTCGGAATGGTAAAGAGTTCGTTTTCGTCGATATTCTTGGCGAGTTCACGATAGACGTTTGCTTGGCTAGACTTGGGCTCGAATTCAATCACGGTCTTCTTGCGGATTTCGGCCTGCTGCACAATGTTGTTGCGCGGTACATACTGAATCAGCTGCGTGTTGAGTTCCTTGGTGAAGGCACGGAGCAGGTCAAGTTCGTTATCCACGTTACGGCTGTTACAAATGATACCGCCCAGGCGCACTTCACCGTGCTGGGCATACTT
This sequence comes from Fibrobacter succinogenes, assembly GCA_902791475.1. Lineage (GTDB taxonomy): Bacteria > Fibrobacterota > Fibrobacteria > Fibrobacterales > Fibrobacteraceae > Fibrobacter > Fibrobacter succinogenes_J. The sequence goes on along the minus strand of CADAWC010000058.1, from coordinate 15,310 downwards.
GGCGATACCCTTACAAATGTTGTTAGCAGCATAAAGAGCCATCATTTCGCCCGAAGCGACGATGTAGATTTCTTTTGCCTTGCCTTCACGAATCGGCATCGCGAAACCGCCGCACACCACGTCACCGAGCACATCGTAAAAAACGTAGTCCAAGTCTTCGGTGTATGCGCCGAGCTGTTCGAGCATGCTGATGGAGGTGATAATGCCGCGTCCTGCGCAACCCACGCCCGGTTCCGGGCCACCGGATTCCACGCAGCGCACGCCTTTGAAGCCGACTTTTTCAAGATCGGAAAGTTGAAGTTCGGTTTTATTGTCGCGGATAGTATCGAGCACCGTTTTTTGGTGAAGGCCACCGAGCAAAAGTCGAGTTGAGTCTGCTTTAGGGTCGCAACCGACTACGAGAACGTGCTTTCCTTGTTCTACAAGACCTGCGGTCAGGTTTTGAGTTGTGGTAGATTTTCCAATGCCACCTTTACCATAGATAGCGATTTGACGTAAACGCTTTGACATGAGATTTGTCTCCTTGTTAATTCCCTACTAAAACACTAGGCAGATGCAAGCTAGAATTTGTGTCAACCCTTTCCAATACATTTTGAATCCGTTTCGCCAAAAAAAATCACTTTTTTTACTTTGTTATAAAAAGTGTTTATGGCCTTTATTAGCGTGAATCTATCGCTCGGCGGAAAATGGGAAAGACGATAAATTGGATATATAACTCGCGTTAGGAAGAACCTATGACGAACAGAAAAAAATGATCTTTTTTGATATTTGCTATTGATGTCATATTGATTTTCCTCATTTGTTTTTTAGTTTTTTAATGCTTCTTAAAAATCGCTGAAGCATTAACCGCGCTACAGAACGCTAGGCAAAACGTTCATCAAATTTTATACAAACTAAATCGGCATGTGCTGTGTCGATTATTTTACACTGTTTTGTATTTTGCGAGGTTTTATGGCGACCGATCAAGAGACAGTTTTTAGAGAACATCCATGCTTTGGAGCTTGTAAGAATCGGAAAGGACGAATTCATTTGCCTGTGGCTCCGGGTTGTAATATTGAATGCCGTTTTTGCGACAGGCGTATCAATGAAGACGCTCAGATTCCAGGGAACACGAGCAAGGTGATTAAGCCCGAAGAAGCTTGTGGCTACATTCGCAAGGCTTTGGAATTTGTGCCGGAACTCACTACCGTGGGCATTGCTGGTCCTGGCGATACGTTGGCTACGCCGTTTGCGTTAGAAACTTTCCGTTTGGTAAAAAAAGAATTTCCGCAACTCATTCGCTGCATGAGTACGAATGGACTTTTGCTGAGTGATAAGGCGGACGAAGTCATCGATGTGGGAATTGATACGCTGACGGTAACCGTGAATGCTGTGGATCCAGAAATCGAAGCGATGATCAATGCAAGAATTTTTTACCATGGCAAAACCTATACGGGTGTAGAGGCAGCGGAAATTTTGATTCAAAATCAACTCAAAGGGATCCGCAAAGTGGCAAAGAGTGGAACGCTTGTAAAAGTGAATACGGTTCTTTGCCCGGGCATTAATGATAGGCACATCGAAGAGGTGGCTGCCACTGTACGCGAAGCGGGTGCGATCATCTACAACATCATTCCATTGATTCCGCAAAATGGTTTCAAGGACATTCCTGCGCCGACGCCCAAAACGCTTGCGATTGCACAGGAGCAGGCTGGGGTATTCATTAATGTATTCAAACATTGTGCGCATTGCCGTGCCGATGCCGTTGGCGTCCCGGGTGTTTACGATGTTGGGGCACAAATCTACATGGATCGTATCCGTGTAAAGGAGACTTTCTCTCATGGCTAAATATAGAGTTGCAATCGCCACAAACGATGGCGAAAATGTCAATGTTCACTTTGGGCATGCCGCGGCGTTCGACGTCTACGAAGTCGATGAAGAAAGCGGAAAATTTGAAAAAATCGAAGTCCGCGTAAAGCCGGAACATTGCGACGGTTCGTGTGGAGATGGCTCTTGCGGAAATCGGGATTTGGAACGTTCGTCGATGTTTTCGGCGGCTAAAAATCTGTCGGATTTGGATTACGTTCTTTGCTCGCAGCTTGGTCCGCAGGCAGTGCAGGCGTTGACCCGTTTTAACGTGCGCGCTTTTGATATCGCGCTTCCCATTGCCGAGGCGATTGCCAAGATCAATCTATACCGCAAGAAAGTTGCTGAACGCGCTCAGAGACTAAAAGGTTTACTGGATAAATAAAATGATGACCCTGATTGCCAGATGCTGTTGTAAAAGCGACCGATGTTGACGGGCGTTTATTGCGGTATTGAATCATTTTTTCGCCCGTGTAAAGATGTCTTGCACGGGCTTTTTTATGGGCTTTGTTAGCCTGCAACTCCAAAATCTTTAGGAAATAAAATAATGGAAAGCTTAACGGCAAAATTATGCGCCTTTGCGCGTGCCTGGCATTCTCTGCAATCAGATCCTACCGTTTTCAATGACTTCCTGGCGTTTGACATGATGGGCCGCGAAGAGTATGAAAACGTTTCTCGTTTGATTTTAAAGCGGTTCTCACGGGAATCAGAAAATTCGGTCGAATATTTCAATCGCAAATATTTTCTTCCGATTGTTCTTTCCAGAAGTCGCTTTGCCGAAGACCGTGTAAAACTTCTTGCCCGTTTCGGTAAGATTCAATACGTGATTTGCGGTGCGGGCGTTGACACGTTTTCATTCCGCAATAAAAATCCGGATGTAGAAGTTTTTGAGCTGGATTTGCTGCCGACGCAAAGTTACAAGAAAAATCGCATTCAAGAACTCAAATGGAACGTTTCGGAACATGTCCATTTTGTCGCAGTCGATTTTAGCAAGGACAGCATTGTCGAACGGCTCGTTGCAAACGGCTTTGACTGCCAAATGCCTACGGTCGTTAGCATTCTCGGCGTTTCATATTACCTTCCGCTATCTGTCTTTGCAGAAACCGTCCGCCAGTTTTCGGAGATGGCTTCCTCAGGTATTTCGATTCTGTTTGACTACCTGCAAAAAGATACTCTTTCGAATTCGGTCCTGGAATTGCGGAAAATCGTTGCGGATTGTGGGGAAACAATGGCCGAAGGCTACTTGGATCTTGAAGTTTTTGAAGTTTTGGATCGTTACGGTTTTAAGGTGGACGAATTCCTTGGCGAAAGAGCGTTGCAACAGCGTTATTTTTTGGAGGAAAATCTAAGACCTTTTGATTCTGTGCGCTTGATTGCGGCCGTAAAATAGTCAAACTGGGGACGTTGACCGATGACATTTTTTATTTTATACTATTTTTGTAGGAAATAGGAAAGGATAAATGCATTATTTGATTGTTCCCGGTTTGAATAATTCTGGCCCGAGCCATTGGCAGACATTTTGGACAAAGAGCTTGCCTTCTGCAAGCCGTGTTTATCAGCATTGCTGGGATAAGCCACAAAAAGAAGATTGGATTGAAACGCTTGACGAGTCTGTTCGCCAACTGAAGGACGACACGATTCTTGTTTCGCACAGTTTAGGCGTTGTGACGACCGCGCTTTGGCTTTTGCGTGCGCGAAAGGAAAACGCTCTTCCGGAAAATATCAAAGGAGCGTTCCTGGTGGCCCCGGCGGATGCCGATTGTGTCGAAGTCATTAAGGATTTTGCACCAATGCCTACGGAAAAATTGCCGGTGCCTACATGTGTTGTGGGCAGCGAAAATGATCCGTATATGACTTTAGAGCGTGCAAAGTTCTTTGCCCGCGCGTGGAATGCGAAATGGTTTAACGCGGGAAGTCTCGGACATATCAATTCGGATTCGAATTTGGGGGAATGGGAACAGGGCCGCAGGTTCCTTTCCGAGTTTGAAAAGAGTTTATAAAAATTCTGATAACTACCCAAAGAAAAATATTATAGCCTAATAACCCAGTTCTGCTTGACGGGAGATTCTTTTTTGGTTATATTATACCTATACAAAAGATAGGAAATAGAACAATGACGGATTCCTTATTCACAATGAACTCTTGCAACATGTGTTGTTGTCGATGTCGAACGAGCGACTAGTTTTTAGGCTTTGATCTAAAGATGGTTCCCGCTCGGTCATGTACCTCTGAGTGGGATTTTTTTTATTCCGGGTTTTAAAAGGCGCAAGCGCCAAAGGATTTTAAGAATGTCAACATCCAAGTATATCGAAACGAAACTCATTCACGGCGGCATCGATGGCGATAAAGTCACGGGAGCTGTCAACGTTCCTATTTACCAGACTTCGACTTATAAGCAGTCAGGTCTTGGCGAAAATACGGGCTGGGAATATTCCCGCACGGGGAACCCAACGCGAGCTGCGCTCGAAGCGCTGATCGCAGAGCTTGAAGGCGGCGTGGCTGGTTTTGCTTTTGCTAGCGGCATGGCTGCAACTTCGACAGTGCTTTCGCTTTTTAAGCAGGGCGACAAGATTATTATTTCGAGCAATGTTTATGGGGGAACCTTCCGCGTTCTGGATAAAGTTTTTAAGAATCTCGGCATCACTTATTCGATCGAAGATACGACAGACTTGGAAACGCTCGACGCCAAGGTGACTCCCGATGTAAAAGCTTTCTTTGTGGAAAGCCCGGCAAATCCGCTTCTGACCGTGACGGATTTGGCTGGTGTTGCGGCTATCGCTAAGAAGCATGGAATTTTGACGATTGTCGACAATACCTTCATGACTCCTTATTTGCAACGTCCATTGGAACTCGGCGCAGACATTGTGGTGCATAGCGCAACGAAATATCTGGGCGGTCACAGCGACTTGGTGGCGGGTCTTGCCGTGACTAGTGACAAAAAAATTGCAGAACGTCTCGCCTTTACGCAGAATGCGGTGGGTGCAGTGCTTGGCCCGTTCGACTCGTTCCTTTTGATTCGCGGAATCAAAACTCTTGGCGTGCGTCTGGATCGCCATACCGAAAATGCGGAGCATATTGCTCGTTATTTGGAACAGCACGAAGCTGTAAAGCGGGTGTATTATCCGGGCCTTCCGACCGCCCAAGGCTATGAAATCAATAAAAAACAGGCGAAGAATGGCGGCGCCATGATTTCGTTTGAGCTTTATGAAAACTACGACATCAAAAAATTCTTCAAGGGATTGAAACTGATTTCTCTCGCCGAAAGTTTGGGCGGTGTCGAAAGCCTTGTCTGCCACCCGGCAACAATGACTCATGCCTCGATTCCGAAGGAAATCCGCGAGAAGGTGGGCATTACCGACGGACTCATTCGTTTGTCTGTAGGAATCGAAAAAGTGGATGACATTATCTTGGATTTGAACGCCGGCATTAACGCGGCGAAGGAAGCATAATATGCATTACTATGAATCGATGCAGTCTTTAATCGGAAAGACTCCGCTTGTAAAACTTTCGCATGTCGGCGTGTCCGAAGGCGCAAACCTGTTTGCGAAACTGGAACTTTGGAATCCCTCGGGCAGCGTGAAAGATCGCACCGGCCTTTACATGGTGAACGATGCGATTGAAAAGGGCCTCTTGAAACCGGGAGGAACCATTGTCGAAGCGACTGCGGGCAATACGGGCTTGGGAATTGCCTTTGCGGCTCTTAACCGAGGCATCCGCGTGATTTTCGTCGTGCCCACCAAGTTTTCGCAAGAAAAACAAACTCTGATGCGTGCCCTCGGGGCAGAAATCATTAGCACTCCGCGCGAAGAAGGAATGCTTGGTGCGGAAAAGAAAGCGGAGGAACTTTTAAAACAAATTCCGGGTTCCGTTTCGCTTCGACAGTTCCGTAATATGGCTAATCCGCTCGCGCATTACGAAACCACCGGTCCGGAAATTTACGAAGATCTTGATGGAAACGTAGACTATGTGGTTGCAGGCGCAGGAAGTGGCGGCACTTTCAGTGGCATTCTCAAGGCGCTCAAGGAACGCAATCCAAAAATTCAGGGCGTCCTGGCGGATCCGATAGGCTCTACCTTGGGCGGTGGGGAACATGGAGATTACAATATTGAAGGAATTGGTAACGATTTTGTTGCCGACACGATGAATTTGGATTTGGTGGATCAAGTCATCAAGGTTAGCGACGATGAAGCGATAGCAGGCTCTCGCGAATTGGCTGCAAAAGAGGGTATATTTGCAGGGTCGTCTTCGGGTGCAGCGCTTGCTGCGGCCAAAAAGTTGATCGCTTCGGGAGTCAAGGGAAACGTCGTTTTCATTGCGCCTGATCGAGGAGACCGTTATTTCAGCAAAGGACTTTATAAATGACGCTTCAGCAACTTCGCTATGTGATCGGCATTGCCGAAATGGGGTCTTTTAATAAGGCCGCGGAAAAACTTTACGTTTCGCAACCGTCGCTAACGGCTGCTGTACGCGATTTGGAAGATGAACTGAATATTTTGATCTTCAATCGTTCGAGCCGTGGCGTTTCTTTGACCAGTGAAGGCGAAGAGTTTGTTGCTTACTCTCGGGAACTGATGGAACATTTTGAATCGGTTCTTGAAAAGTATGGAAAAATCGGAAAGCGGAAAAAAAAGTTCGGGGTATCGACTCAGCATTATTCCTTTGCTGTAAAAAGCTTTGTCGAAACGGTGAAGCTGTTCGATACGGAAAAGTATGATTTTGCAATTCGAGAAACGCGTACGAAGGAAGTGATCGAAGATGTCGCCGCTTTTAAAAGCGATATCGGAATCCTTTACCTGAGCGATTTCAACCGCAAAATCATTTCCAATTTATTGGATGCGCGTGATTTGGAATTTCATAAGCTGATCGATTGCAAGGCTTATGTGTATCTGTGGAAAAATCATCCGCTGGCAAACAACAAGTATATTACGCTAAAGCAGCTGGATGATTACCCGTGCCTTTCTTTTGAACAAGGGGATGACGGATCTTTTTATTTTGCCGAAGAAATTTTAAGTACAAATGAATACAAACGCACCATCAAAGCGAATGATCGCGCTACGATGTTGAATTTGATGGTCGGGCTGAATGGCTACACGCTTTGCTCGGGAATTATTTGCGAAGAATTGAATGGCGAAGATTTCCGCGCGGTTCCTTTTAAGGATAAAAGCGATGAAGCGCATTCCGTGATGGAAATCGGCTACATCTGCAAGCGGAACATGCTGCTTGGGCTAGTGGGGGAGCGTTATGTGGAAAATCTGGAAAGATATCTCAGCGGGTGCCAGAAGGAAGCCCAAAATATTGAATAATAGATAAAAACTATATCTAACTAGAGATAAATAGTATTATTTTATATCTTGATTTCAGGAGACGATAGTACTATTTTAATGCCTACAGTTTTGATAGGAAATGTTTCTGGGCCAACTACATTCCACAAGGAATCGACGGCATCATAAACGTTGAGAAAAGACCATTTAAAAAGGAAAAAGTATGTCTAAAATCTTTACTTCTGCCGACCAGCTGATTGGCCATACACCGGTCCTTGAACTTTCTCGCATTGAATCTCAGCACAAGATCCAGGCAAAAATTCTTGCGAAGCTCGAATATTTTAACCCGGCAGGTTCTGTCAAGGATCGTATTGCCAAGGCGATGCTCGACGAAGCGGAAGCCCAGGGCAAACTCAAACCGGGTTCTGTGATTATTGAACCGACTTCGGGCAATACCGGAATTGGCCTCGCCTCTGTGGCTGCGGCTCGCGGGTATCGACTCATCATTGTGCTTCCGGAAAGCATGAGCGTGGAACGCCGCCAGTTGATCAAGGCTTATGGTGCAGAACTTGTTCTTACCGAAGGCTCTAAGGGGATGAAGGGTGCAATCGCCAAGGCGGAAGAACTTGCCAAAGAAATTCCGAACAGCTTTATTCCGGGACAATTCGTGAATCCGGCAAATCCGGCGGCTCACCGTGAAACGACGGGTCCGGAAATTTGGGAAGATACCGATGGCCAGGTGGATATCTTTGTTGCGGGCGTCGGTACGGGTGGAACGATCACCGGTGTTGGCGAATACCTCAAGTCAAAGAACCCGAATGTAAAGGTTGTTGCCGTAGAACCTGCGGATTCGCCTGTCCTTTCGAAGGGAACAGCGGGTACGCATAAAATTCAGGGGATCGGCGCAGGCTTTGTGCCGGAAACGTTGAATACAAAAATCTATGACGAAGTGATTGCCGTCAAGAACGAAGACGCTTTTGTCGCGGGCCGGGAAGTGGGCAAGCATGAAGGCATTCTGGTTGGAATTTCTTCGGGTGCAGCTCTTTGGGCGGCAGAAGAAATTGCGAAGCGTCCGGAAAACAAGGGCAAGAACATTGTAGTGCTCTTCCCGGATACGGGTGACCGCTATTTTTCGACAGCGCTTTTCGCAGAATAAAGTTTAGGCATCCAATCCAAATCAGAAACGGTGTCGCAAAATTTGCGGCACCGTTTTGTGTTTACTTTAACCAGTCGTCTACTTCTTTTTCGGCTTGCTTGCGGTCGTTTTGCGCCACGTGACCGTAAATGGCAAGGCCCGGAGTTACCTTTGCGCCGGTCACGTCTTTTAAGCGTTTAAGCCCGGAAATTCCGCTGCCTTCGTGAGTGACAAAGGGGTGAATCGTTTTTCCTTGAAACTTGTATTTTTCAAAGAAGGTGAACATGGGCATCGGCATTTCTCCCCACCAGATGGGATAGCCTACGTAGATTTCGTCGAAATCTTCCGGGTTGATCTTGACCGGTTTGATTTCTGGGCGTGCATTTTGCGCGAGCTCTTTTTTGGCAGCGTTGATGCAGTCGTTGTAACTTTTGGGGTAAGCCTTGGCAGGTTCAACTTGGAGCAGCGTTCCCCCTGTTTTTTTGGCGATCATCTCGGCGATAATTTCGGTATTGCCTTTGGTGATGTTTCCGACTTCATAATTTTCGTCGGCGCGGGAATAATAGATAACGAGAACTTTCTTTTCTTCTGCCATAGAGATTCCTAGGAAAAGGGTGAGTAGAAGGAGTACTATTTTTTTCATAAAGTGTCCTTGGTTCCTTTCTTCTAATATAATACTTGGAGTTTACTCGAAGTCAACCTTTTTGGATAATTTTTTTGTTGCTAGAATTTATAGACGCGATGATGACGCTATTTTATAATTCAAAGAAAAAGGAGATTTATATGAAAGTGATTCTGTTTAACGGTAGCCGTCGTGAAAAAGGTTGCACCTATACGGCCTTAAATCTCGTTGCCGAAGAATTGCAGGCGGCTGGCATCGAAACCCAGATTTTCTTTGTCGGCGGTCGAGTCGTTCAGGGAGAAGTGGATGCGGTCGTTGAAGAAGCGACGGCTCTTTTGAAGTCTGCCGATGGAGTTGTTTTTGGCTCTCCGGTTTATTACGCTTCGCCGAGCGGCGAAATTCAAATGTTCTTGGATCGTCTTTATATGAAAGCGGAATCGGAATTGCGCTTTAAGCCTGCCGCTTCTGTCGCCTCTGCGCGTCGTGCTGGAACGACCGCTTGCTTGGATGTTTTGAATAAGTATACGACATATGCTCAACAGCCGGTTGTGACGTCGCGCTATTGGAATATGGTGCACGGCTCTAAACCGGAAGATGTGCTGCAAGATATAGAAGGCGTTCAAATTATGAAAACGCTTGGCAGAAACATGGCCTGGATTTTGAAGAGCATTGAAGCCGGAAAGTCCGCTGGAGTTCCGCAGCCTGTTGCTGAACAGAAAATTTTTACGAACTTTGTCCGATAATTTTTTGGAATATTCAACAGAAAACGTCCGCATTGTTGCGGACGTTTTTCGGTTAAATGGGTAAACGTTATTTCGCGTAAAAGATTTTGGACGTAGTCCCGGAGCGAACGATGTACTTGCCTGCGGCAGGAACTGTCGTTGTAATGGAAGATGCGTTTGCCTTGAAAATTTGATGTCCTAGCATGTCAAAAATTTGAATGTCATGGGATGTGAAATTTTCAAATTGAACTGAAATCGACTTTCCAAAGACAGAAATTTTTGGAGAAGTGACTTCTGCATGGGTAGGAATGTTTAGGGAAGATTCTTCGCTAATGGATGAACTCGAAGAATTTTCGGACGCATCCTCTGTGGTGATACTCGAAGATGAAGATTCTTCATGGATTTCTGCTGTGGTAATCTCGACTCCTGAAAGTTTGGGGTGAGCGTATCGTTTGGAAACATAATCGTTCATTTCATAATCGGTGATGTATACAAAGTTCTCTGGAACGTTCTTTGCACCGCTGTATTTGCTGTTAAAAGTTTTTGCGTCTACGGATTTAGAAGCGTCATAGGCATTGATTAGCGTGTAGCCGTAAATGTCGGATGGTGTGAACCAAGACTTGTCACTTGGCGTCGTATAAGAATCGCTAGAAGCCCAAAGGTAAGGAGTGACGCTGCTCGATCCGCTTTGCGATTGGTTTGTGTAATTCTCGATTATTGTCGCGTTGCGACCTCCGCACATGATGACAAAATCCCAGTAACCCGATGATTCCTGCCGGAATCCTTCAAAGCGGTTGTTTTCGATGTATCCAGAAGCGCCCGCATCGATGATGATGCCTGCGATGGGATCATTTTCGATTGAAGTGTTGCTGCGCAGATAATAATTGCTGTAAATATGGGCGGATCCATTTCCGATTTCGGGAAGTCTTCGGACGCAACCGTCGAATATGTTGAACATCACGCTTGTTCGATCTTCGGTGGTGACTCCGTTTTGTGTGCCGTAGACTAATGTCCAGTAGCGATTTTTAAAAATGTTGTATGAAATTGTAATGAAGTCCGGACTCCGATTTAAATCGCTTGCGTTATAGGGTGTATTGATCCAAATGAACTTTCCGACTTCGTTTACGCTGTTCGTTAAAGTGCTGATAAAGGAACAATGGTCCACCCATAAATTTTTGCTGGAATAGACTCCGAGAATAATGGCGTCGCTATTCTTTTTGGCTGTCAATGTTAAGTTGGTAAAAATCATATTGTCGCTAGGAGCGCCAAAGACTGCGTTGTTATCGCTTGCGCGGTAGCCATATTCGTTTGTTAAAAATTGGATGTCTGATATTTCGTTTGCAAGGTAGGAACCGATGAGCGTTTTATTGGATTGAACTCGGACGGATTTCTCGCTGGAAAAATCAAGGTTTGCTTCTACGACAATGGTGAGTGGATCGGAACTTTCTAGATATTTGCGTAAATCTGCGTTGTTAGAGACGAAAACGGTTTTACCGAGAAGCCCTCCGATGGCTCCCGCTTTTATGCCTTCATTTGTATAAGTGTAGGCGGCAAAGCCTTCGAGACCGTTTCGATCGAGACGCCATTTTTGTTGCCAACTTTCGTTGTAATCAGATAATGTAATCGTATTTCCGGCGGAGTTGAAAGTTAAGACTTTGCCGGTTGACACGTTTGAAATTTTATAATAAAGTTCCTCTCCTAGGAAATCTTTTTCGACGACGGAAATGTTCCAATTCTGGGTCGAACCGTTTTCCGCATCGGAAAGTCTCGCCGTATCGCCGTCTGCAGTAATGAATCTGCCGGTAGAGGCGTTCTTGATCTGGTAAATATCTTTGTCTACGTAGACGATTTCCCAGTCTTCATTTTTTACACCGTTGGTAACCCAAGTGTTGAGAGCGGAACCGCTAGCCATTCCGCTGATATTCAAATTGCGATTTGTGCTGTAAAGTCCCAAACGCACATAAGGAATGGGGAATTCTGTTTCCGTAAATGCGAATGAGGCTGATAGCAAAATGCATAAGGCAAAAAACTTTCCCATAGTACACCATCCTTTTTGATGGTAAGATAATTTGGAAAAATCGATGCGGAAAGAAATGCCAAATTTAAGTGGTGTCTCGGGACAACTCCGCTATTTATTCAAAAATCCATTGGGGGGTAGCAATCATTTAATCCTTTTATTATTATCAAATCACATAATAAATGTATTGAATGGATTTTTATATGAGCAAGCCAGACATCTGGAATATTCTCGAGAAAATTGCACCCAAGCCTTATTTTGATTGGGGTGACAAACAATTGAATACAAGCGGTGTCTATGCAAAGGGTTCTTGGAATGCTGATAAGGAAACCCATGAACGGATGTTTGTTTTCTATAAGGATATTGAATTTGCAAAAGATTGTTTGCGACGCGACTATGAAGAACCGACCGAAGACAACGCAATCTTGAAACTGTGCGGTTCCAGGCGCTCGGGCAATCGAAGGTTCCCTCGCTTTGGTTGGCTATTCCCGCAGCAAGGCTGCATTATCGGTCGAGAAGAGTTTCTGAAACATCCCGGAAAGACTAGCGCCTGGCAATCCCTTTATGCTCTGGTTGCCGGATCGAAAATCGAGGGACGGCAGAAAGCGTCGATTCTCGCAAAAATCGACAATATGACGAAATGCGACGAATCGAAGAAGCGAGTTTTTGGAGAAACCGGACTCAGGTTCGTCCTGGTTCGCAACCATTATCAGGTTCAATTCTCAACAGACGAAATGTCCGCAATCCTCCCCATCCTTTATGAAGCCGCCATCCCTGTACAAAAAATTTCTGCAACGGAAACTAGCTTGCCCGAAGACTGGGCCGACAAGGAGGAAACTCCATTAGGCGTATCTTCTTGGGAACGGTTTTATTCCGCCGCCAAGCAAAAAGAAATCGTTGACGCCCTGAGCATCATTTACAGAAAGTTTCCCAGCCCGGAAATCAAGAACTTGAAATTATTTGCGGCTAATCGGAATTTCTGGGAAAGCTACGACAAATCGAAACACGGGGTAAAGGGGCTTGAAATAGAAGACTTGTCCGCAATGGTGGCTTATGCCCTCACCGATATAACGAAATGTGACGGGAAAAATGGTTTGACATTTTTTACGGGGCGAACAAAAATTACGAAAAACGGAGCCATCACCTATATCGACGATTTTGGTCTGGTTCGCGAGGCGAAGGAATATTACAACAAGATCTACCTACCAAAACTCAAACCGCATAAATTTGTCAACAGGGATGGCCGCGAGGTATTGGTTGCCAGAAATTTTGAATACGCCGACACTTTTGCGGCAAGCCTTATCAAAGCGATGTTTGGAAACGGTAAGGGATATGGCATCAGTGGACCGGTGGAAAGGCTTGTGAAGTACGCTAATGATATGAAAGCTTTTGCGAAGGAAGCTCGTGCACTCCCTAAGGCTTCAACGAAATTGAATCGATTCAGAAACGCTGAAAATCTGCTTTTGCTTTTGAAAGATTTGTCTCTTGATGACATAAAGTTGTACTCGAAAGAATATTGCTCCTTGGTCTATGCACTTTTTGTGTCCTTTTTCCCGAACGCATACGACCGCTACGATTTTATAGAGGAGTTCTCTGAATTTTACGAAAAAAACAGCGTGACGGATGGCCGTGACGCCAACCGAAAATTCAATAGCCGCTACAAGTTCCTTTATGAATACGCCTTTAAGAACAGGCGTAAACCCAGCTTTATAAACTGCGCAATTCTCGATATGGCGCTCCGCAAAGGGGATATGCCTGAATGGTCTTATACAATTATGACAGCGCTTTATGAAAGTGCGTATGGATCTGTGAAAAAAATGAAAGAGGAAAGTTTCCCTGTTGCAAAGATTGCCCAAATGACAAGATTGGACGTTGTGCGGTTCAGCTATTTTGTTGACGATGTTGAAAAATGCGGAATCGTCCATTTGCAGAATGCGTGGGGTGCATTCCTTAAAAAATTCAGCCAAACGGAATTGCCTCGTTCTGCGACCACGGGAAAATTGCCACAGTTAACGGTAGCGGATAATATCCTAATCCTGGAATAAATTGACATCTAATGCCAAATGAATCACATAATAAATAGCGGTGATTGGAATCAAATAGACCCGGGGATACATCGCGTCTATTTGCTAGGAAACACTTAAAAGGAGTTTTTCATGACGCAACACAACGGCTCGCAGTCTACTCAGAAGAACATCAATAGCCTCGTAGAGGTTGCGCAAAATGCACAAAATAAACGCATGTCGAATAATGTCGAAATGCCTGCCGTCAGTGATGACCAGCAGGCGTTACACATGGAAGAACACGCCGTTGCCGATATCTATAAAGCGCGTAAGGAACGTCATGAGCGAATTCTTCGCGAAAGCGTCCCCTTGTTCATTCGGAACAAGGACCGAATTCTTGCAGACAAAAAAATGGCCCGCTGCCACATAGACGGAATCCGGTTCGGTTTGGCATATTCCGGCGAATGGAAAATGCCAGAGGCTTTCTTGGGAGGCTTATTTTGCTTGTGGGAAAACCCGAGATTCCAGGCTGAATGTCCCGAATGTCATGGAACTGCTTATTGTACAGGTGGGGGCGGAAGTCCTTTTTCGGGAAGAAAAAGCATTGCTATGACCTGCGGTTCGTGCGGTCATCGATTTGGAGTCCCGTCCACAAAGGTGGACATGAATGCCATCTCCTTCGGAAATGCCTTGGTGTCTGCTATCCGAAATTGCAATGCGGGGCTAGGCGACATGGAAGATGAAAGTTTACCCATCGAAGATGTCGTCCATATGTTGGAACTTGAAGAATTCAACGCAGATGGATAAATACCGAAACGGCCCGCAATTCGCAGGCCGCTTCTTGTTTAAGCAATCACTTTTACTTCAAGTTCGTCTTGAAAAATTCACCGAGCTTTTCGAAGGGGATTTTTTCCAGGTTGTCGTAGAGGTCCACGTGGGAGGCTCCGGGGATAACGAGGAGTTCCTTGTTGCCGACGGTCTTACTCCAGTTTTTGGTGGCGTCGAGTTTTGCGGGGACGTCCGCCTTCTTGCCGGTCATCTTTTCGAATGCGCCTTCGCCGAAGTAGCGGCTGTGGGCCTTTTCGCCGTGGATGATGAGCACGGGGTTACGGATTTCGTCTGCATAGGCAAGCAGCTTCGTGTTCAGAAGAGAAGTGCTTGCGGATGCTGCCCAACCCTTGTTGCTGTTCAGGGAGCGCTTGTGGTAGCCACGAGGAGTCTTGTAATAGGCGTAGTAATCCTTGACAAAGTAAGGAGCGTCATCCGGGAGCGGGTCAATGACGCCTCCGGCCAGGTCATACGTGCCGTTCTTGAAGTCTTTGGTACGCTGAGCCATCAAAGCCTTGCGAGCTTCAAATCGGGCGTCAGCATTGTTTCCTTGGTCAAAGTATCCGTTCGCGGTCACGCGGCTCATGTCGTACATGGTCGAGGCAACCGTCGCCTTTACGCGGGTGTCAATGCCGGCGGCGTTAATCGCCATGCCGCCCCAGCCGCAAATGCCGATGATGCCGATGCGTTCCGGGTCAACGTTGTCGCGGGTCGAGAGAAAGTCCACGGACGCCATGAAGTCTTCGGTGTTGATGTCCGGGCTGTTCATGTAGCGCGGCTAGCCGCCCGATTCGCCGGTGAAGCTCGGGTCGAATGCGATGGTCAGGAATCCGCGTTCCGCCATCTGCTGGGCGTAAAGGCCGCTGGACTGTTCCTTGAC
>CADAWC010000057.1 GCA_902791475.1 Fibrobacter succinogenes | reverse complement strand
CACCAAGTTCCTGAACGTGCCTGCCGAATCTACCGCCAAGTGCGTGTTCTTCGACTTCGAAGGCAAGCTCATCACGGTCGTGGTTCCGGGCAACCTCGATGTTTCCGAAATCAAGCTCCACAACTTGCTGAAGGCCAAGGAACTCTATCCGGCTGAAGACAGCCTCATCAAGGCCTGCGGCATGGTTCCGGGATTTGCTTCCCCGATTAACGCTCACGACACCCGCATCATCGTGGACGAAGCCATTGCCGATTCCTTCGACCTCGTGACTGGTGCAAACGAAGAAGGCTTCCACTTCAAGCATTGCAACCCGAAGCGAGACTTCCCGAAGTTCGAAGTGGCCGACATTGCCGAAGCTTCCGAAGTTTGCAAGTGCCCCTGCTGCGGCGAACTCCTCACCGAAACGCGCGGCATCGAAATGGGTAACATCTTCAAGCTCGGCACCAAGTTCTCTGAATCCATGGGTGCGAAGTTCCTCACCGCCGAAAAGACGACCGCTCCGGCTATCATGGGCTGCTACGGCATTGGCGTGGGCCGCTTGATGGCATCCGTCGTCGAAAACAGCCACGATGACTTCGGACCGATCTGGCCCAAGTCCATCGCTCCGTTCCAGGTCGAAATCGTTCCGATCGGCAAGGAAGCCGAACTTATGGAACTCGCTGAAAAGTTCGAAAAGGAACTCGAAGCTAATGGCATCGACGTGCTCGTGGACGACCGCGATGAACGTCCGGGCGTGAAGTTCAAGGATGCCGACCTCTGGGGTTCTCCGGTGCGTATCGCTATCGGCAAGAAGGGCCTCGCGAACGGCGAAGTTGAATGGAAGTTCCGCAACGAAAAGCAGTTCACCATGGTCAAGGTCGAAGACGTCATCGCCAAGGCCAAGGCTTACTTCGCAGAATAAGACGAAAGAACGCCCGCATTAGCGGGCTACTGACGAGAGACGAAAGCGTGTACAGATGTCATGCCACTCTGTTGCGGCATCGCCATTTCAACACAGACTTTTAAATTGCAAGCCTGCCCTTCGTGGCAGGCTTTTTTCTTTGCCCTCTTGTCTCCGCCCTTCAAAATTGATTATCTTATGAATGTATGATGAACTCTATTGATTGGTCTGTAGGCTGGTGCTATGTCTGCACTGTACTCTTGCTTTTACTGATTGTCACCATTTTGCTATTGCTCGATTATTGGAAAAGGCAAAAACTTTACACACTTTTTTCGGGCAATCTTGGTGAGTTCATTGTTGTGCTGTCGGATAAGTTTGAATTTATCTGTTCACTGCCGCAATTCATGTCGGACCCGCTCTTTGACAACTTGAGCAAAGACCGTTTGTTCAGAGACATTCTGCCGCCGAAGGATTGGGCACGCCTTAAGCTTTACTTCGATGACATCGACAAGCACCCCGAAATGCCATTTATGTTCTCGTACAAGCGCGATGATGGTACTACGCTGTGGTTTGAAATGCGCTGCCAACACCAGCGTCTTTCGATAGACGAATCTAGATACATCTGCTTGATCAAGAACATCTCGAACATGGTTGAAAACCAACACCGCTTGGATGAGGCTGAAACCAAGCTCAAATCTTTGCTCCGCAATACCGGCGACTTCCTCTGGAAATTCGACTTCGAAAGCCGTCAGCTCTTTTTGCTCACCCCAATGATGGATGATGACTATCGTGACGTTCCTCGATCTGGAGGTGTTGTTGATATAGAATCGCTCATGCCAGAAGACGATTTCAAGTTGCTTGAACGCGTAATGAATGAATGTATGATGAAAGCGGGTGGCAACGCTGCATACGATGACAAAGGTCATTTGCTCGATGAACTGAGCGAGTTCAATCGCCTCGCCAATGAAAACGCACGTTTTGGAACGCTCAAAATTCGTTGCTGGAACAGCGAAAAGAACCTCGTGTGGTACGACTTCCGTGGACACCTCGCCCCCGATGACGAAGACCGCATCGTGATGATGGGTTCTGCACGTCGCGTTGAAACATCTCCTGAAATTCCGTTCCTCATGAAGAGCGGTGTCGAAGAATCCCTAATAAATTCCTTTTTCAATTTCCCGAACATCGGTATTTTCTGGGTTGACCGCAACTTCACTATTCTCGGATGCAACAACGCCTTTGCAACAGATTTTGGATTTGCAAAGACAAACGAAGTCGTAAATAAATCATTGCGCGATGTCATCTCCGTCAAATACCTCCCCTACTACGAATCCATGATCAAGGACGTATTTGACAATGGTTCACAAAAGAGCTGGAAAGGAAAATTTGATGACAGCGACTGGATTACAACAATCAACGTTGTACCCATGCTGAAATCGCTATTACGTTCAGGCTATACCGTGAGCCGCGTGCTTTGCGTCTATATGCGAATCTCAGGATAAGTCGGTTTCTTATAAGGTGTAGTATTTTCAAAAAACATAAACGGAAATACAACGACTTCGCTTGAATTCATCTTCAGGAATTTCCAATGGCTTAATGCTCTCTTGACTTCGTCATCAAAATCCTTATTGCCAGTATTTGAAGATTGTATTTCTGCTTTTTGAACAGAGCCATCAGCATTTACATTCAACTTAAAAACAATCATCCCGTTAAAATCAGGTTTGATGTCGTCGTGATTATTCTTTAGACATGCTTTAACACGATTTTTCTTTAAATGTTTATTGTAAATGTGACGCAATCCAGGTGTCCGTTGTCTAATGACCTTTAAAATTGGAGCTTTATCATGTTCAGCTCCGTTCACCAATTTCAATTCGTCGTCTGTTGGAGCGCTCACTGCACCATTTGATTTCCTTATTATTGAGCGTTTTAAAGGTATTTCTCGAAAATCTTGAACAATAAAAGGCTCTTCTCCATGCAAAAGAATTTTTAAAGTTTCATCCATTATGGATTTGCAAAAACTAATCGATAATGAAACGTTGTTTTTTCCAACCCCCTGAAAACGGATTTGCTTCACATATTCAGTGATTTTCATTGTAAAATTCGGATCGGCATAGAGAGAAGATGAAAGTCTAATATTTTCAACAACACCATTAGTCCCTATGGATACATTTAAAGATAAAGACATTTCATATACTTCATTACAAACGTCTTTTTTGTAAAACGAATCAAAAATTTCATAAATGGGTTTGGTTTCTTTATGAAGGATTTGAGCGATTTTCTCAACATCATCGTTATAAACTAAAGTACTCTCTATAGAATAGTCTTTAAAAATTTTTATTGAAACTCCATTGGTGTCAAATAGAGAATCTTCAAATTGAATAGGACGGAAAGGGATTTTAAGGGACAAATATTTCGAGTCTACTGGAAACTCAAATTCGGAATTTTCCTGTTCCGGAGATTTATCCGCATTTTTATCGGCATCGCTGCAACTAGCCCACAACACCGATGTAGCCATAAGCGCAAACTTACCCAAATAATTTCTAAAAGACTTCGCCATAATTTATATATACAAAATCTATGGATCAAAAAAAACACCAGCCTCGTAAGAGACTGGCGCTTTTGAAATGTTCAAGATTCTCCGAGAAGGAGGTGCCCGCTCGATGGCGGGCATGACACCGGGTAAATTAACCCAATGTCACTTCGACCTTGTGCACACCCTTCGTAAAGATCGGGGCGACGTTGGAATCGATTTCCTGACCGTCAACAACCATCTTTGCAACGCCCTTGCAGACGTGATCCGGGTTCTTCACAGTAATCTGGTAGGTAGCACCGCGGAACTTACGGGTTGCTTCGAAGCCATTCCATGCGCTCGGGATGCAAGGATCGACAACGAGACCGTTGAAGCTTGCGCGGATACCGAGAATGAACTGCGTTGCAGCCTGATACGTCCAAGTAGAAGTACCGGAGAGCCATGCGTTACGGCCCATACCGAACTGCTTGTGTTCGTCACCGAGGATGTTCTGCGGATAGCAGTACGGTTCAGATTCGAACACGTCGAGGATGTCGTTCTTGGAAGCCGGGTTGATCTGGTTGTAGTACTGGAAGGCGTTGTCGCCACGGCCGAGGATAGTTTCGGCAATCATCACCCACGGGTTCGTGTGGAGGAAGATACCGCCGTTTTCCTTTGCTCCAGGAGGATAGGTAGAGATGCCACCGACAGCCGGTTCAAAGCCACGGTAACCCGGAGTAGAGCTCTTCACGCCGTACTTGGTGTTGAGGAGCTTGTTCAAGCTGTCCATGCCCTGCACTGCGCGGTCGCCGAATGCGATGCCAGCGATGACCGGCCAAGACTGGCCGTTGCAGTAAATCTTGCCGTACTTGGCAGAGGAAACGCCATAGCCGTTGCCGTCCTTATCGAACCAACGAGTCCACCACTTGCCATCCCAAGCGCTGTCGTTGAATGCCTTCTTGACATCTTCGTACCAGCCCTTGTACATTTCAACGGCTTCCTTGTCGCCGAGAGCTTCTTCAATGCCCATCATTTCGAGCAAAGCCTTTGCGTACAAAGCAGTGTTGAACGTAGATTCTGCACCGAGCGGGAGGTTCATGCAGTCGTTCCAGTCGGCAAAGCCGAGGAGCGGGAGGTTGTGCTGGCCGAGGTGTTCGCGAGTGAACTTGAGAGCGCGCTTCAAGTGTTCGAGGACCGTGCCAGTCGGACGTTCAGCATGCTTCTTGCCTGCAACGTAGAACGGAATTTCTTCGCTCAGGAGATCCATCTTGCCTGTTTCCTTGAGGTAGGTAGCGACAGTGAGGACGATCCAGAGATGGTCATCGCCGTACCAGTCGGCATACATCGGATTGCCGTTAGCGTCGAGGACGCCAGCCTTTTCGCGGGAGTCACCGGCGTTGGCTTCGTTGCCGTTGTCTTCGGCAAGGGCAAGCGGAGCGTACTGGTGCATAGCGTTACCTTCCGGACGCTGCACGGAGATGAGATTCTTCGTAAGAACGAGAGCTTCTTCAGGCATGTGGCTCATGACGCCCATGAGGTCCTGAGTAGAGTCACGGTAACCGATACCGCGGCTGGTGCCGTAGCCCAACTGATAGAGGGACAGGTAGCGGCTCCAGTTCTTGGTGGTGTGGCACTGACGCGGGTTGTGCACGTTCACCATCGTGTTGAATGAAGCATCCGGGGTCTTGACCTGGATCGTGGAGAGGTAGTTTTCCCAGAACTTTGCGAGTTCTTCGAAAGCCTTGTCCACGTTCTTGAGATCGCGGTACTTCTTGATAGCCTTAGCTGCAACCTTGAGGCTCTGTTCCTGACCGAGCTGGGTGCAGGTACGGAAAGTCTTCTTGGCAGCGATCTTGCCAGCGTGGATCATGAGGGCGGCGATGTTATCGCCACGGTCGCATTCGCTGTTAGCAAGTTCTTTATTCTGGAGGCTGAGCGGATTTGCCCAGGAACCCATTTCGTTCTGGCCGAGGAATACGCGGCGGTCACCATCGAAGGAACCAACCTTGCAGTCAGCAGTAACGTAGTTCACGGCGTAGTCACGCTTCATGTAAGCGTACTGTTCCAAAACGACGTGGCCGTCCTTTTCCCAGTGACCCTTGAGGGTCATGGTCTGCGGAACCCAGTCGGCGTTCGTGAGCTGCTTTTCAGCTTCAAAGTGGCTGAATTCATAAACCGGGATGATGTCCACTTCCTTGGAACCACCGGCGATGTTGGTCACCTGGATGTCCTGGAGGAGTGTGTTGGAGCCCGTCGGGACGAAAATCGTGACCTGAACGCGGAGGCCGTAAACTTCGGCAATCCAGCGCATGTAGGAAAGACCCACGTGGCATTCCCACTTGTCGAGCTTGACGAGAGTCGGAACATAGAACGGGGAGAAAATCTTGTAGCTCTTGCCATCCTTGATACGGATGTAGATAGTGCTGGCCTTGAAGTCAGAGCACGGCATCTGTGCAATGTACTTGGTGATACGGTTGAGAGCCGGGTCGCCTTTGCAAACGAGTGTGCCGCCGGTCGTATCGACGATACCGCCGAAGTTGAGTGTACCGACGTAGTTGCACCACTTGATCGGGGTTGCCGGGGTGGTGAGCACGTATTCTTTTGCAGCGTCATCAAAGTAGCCATACTTAGCGGCAGGAGCCTTAGCGGTCTTCTTTGCAGCGCTCTTCTTCACTGTTTTTGTAGCCATTTTATCTCCGTTAGAGAGGGGGTGTTGTAAAAAGTGATTAGTGGTTGGTGATTAGTGGTTAGGAACCCTATCAGAAACCGTTAAAACTTTTGCGGGGTAAATTTAGAAATTAGACGAGAGTTGAGAGACAAAAGACGAGAGAAAAATCAAGGTTTTAGGTTGTAGGCTTTAGGTCTTAGGTTAGTTAGGCGGCAAAGCCGCGATTATAATCCTAATCCCTAAACTCTACTCTTCAAACTTTTCAAAATCTCTGTTACCGAAATTGATATAGAAGTATCCGCCGAGTTTCTTGCTGCGGACCGGGTCGCGCAAAATGCCGATGGCGGCACGCACGTACTTGAGTTCCACCAAGATGTGGTCGCGGCTCATGCAGTTGAGGAACGGTCCTTCCGGGTAAAGCGTCGGGCGCGGTTCTTCAGCAATCATCTTTTCGAGATTTTCGATTTCCTGAACCAGTCTACGTTCATGCACTTCGAGCGTGCGGATAACTTCTTTGTTTTCTGCTCCATAAAGGAATGCAAAACCAAGCGTACGCGGATCGTCGTTGAAACCGGTCAAATGCTTGAGGACTTCCTTGCGCAGTACTTCCCTACCCTTGTCCGTGATGTTGAACACCATGCGTTCTGGACGATTTCCGTCGCGTTCGGAATGACCGACAATGCATTCATTCTTTTCGAGCGTTATCAGTCTGTTATAAACAGTCGATGTGCTAATCTTAGCCCAGCGGTCAAGTTCACGGTCACGAATTTCCGTGATGATATCGTACCCACTGCGTTCGTGTTCCAGAATGAGGCCGAGCAATACAAGATCGTAACGGTTCATTTAATTTCCTTGATTTTGCTAGTATTCCAAGTTGGAATAATTGACTAGCAAGAAAATTACATTATTTTCGCGGAAAAGAAACAATATGATGTAAAAATTCGGAAAATTTTTGAATTTAGTCACGTAAATCCGCAATTTCCCTTTTTTTAGGCAACTCTCCATTCTTATTGGGATAATTAGTTTATATTTCTATTGCTTACTAGTAGATATTGGGGAGCTTTGTGCAGACTATTCAGAAAATAAAAAGAAAAAACAATCGATTAAAATTTTCGATTATAAGGTTTGCACCTCTTATTCTCGTTGTCTATTTGATCATCGAGGCTTTTGCAGCGTTCCAAAAAGAAGACAAAAGCGCAGTTTCAGCTCGCAATAGGGACTATATCAAGGATATCACCCTAGCGATGGCTAATAAGCTCGACGATATTTTTTCCAATTCTCTCAAGTCTGTCGAAGCGCTAGCCAAGCTCAGTTCAAACGATATTCGAGACGGTCAAATGAATTCCGTATTTTTGGCAGAACTTGAAAAGTTGATTCAATTTGACCACTTGAGCTTTGCAGATTCTAGCGGAATGGCTATAAAGACTTCTGGTCAAAAGGTTTATGTGGGCAATAAGTGGGCTTTTACCGACGGCATGAAAGGAAACAGCGGAATTTACGTGGCTATGCCCACCAATACTACAATTGCATCTGTCAGCTTTTACGCTCCTGTGATTGTCGATAGAAAAATAGTTGGTCTGCTATTCTCGTCATTTGACGAAAACACCATCAAGAGATTGCTTGATTACAAGGTTTTTGGCGCACAAGCTTCCGCTGGCATTATCAACACGGAAGGCAAAAATCTCATCGCTCTTGAGACCATGAAAATACAGCAAACTTCGATTCAAGGTCTCCCCAAGGATAACTTCAAGAATTTCCTTTACACCTCTAAGTTCGATGAAGAAAACAGAAATAAGATTATATACGCCTACACAATGCGAAGCCCGTCCAGCTACCAGTTCAAAGGAGAAAACGATGAAATCCAGGGCTACATCGCTCCGCTACACTCGGTTCCTTTAAGTGTTTATTCCAACTTCCCCACTGAAGCCGCAAATGCCCTTTATACCATGGGCATCAAAGCGGGGCGCATGCTTCAGTTTTTGCTCATTTGCATATTCGCAGGTTATATCGTCTATCTCATGATTGTACAACTGTTGATAAGGCGTAACGAAGCACGGCAGAATCGTATGGCGAACTATATCGCCATAGCCGAAAATACAATCGCAAGAGCCATGATTTACGTGGATGCCGAGAATGGAACATTCGAAGACCTCTCTATCATGCCAATGCCGTTTCCCAAAAACGGACGCTTGGATGATCTTGTTGAAGGGTTTATCAGATTCAACGACGACATGCAGAATGGCGACGAATTTAGGGCCTTCTTTAATGTAACCATAAAGAATCGCAAGGTTCTCAATTATATTCCAAGTGTCGTATTCTGTAGCCTACAACCCAATGAAAAAAAAGAATACATAACCATGGTGTATATTCCTGTCGAAGTAAAAAATAACGTTGTTCATAAAGGAATTATTTTATTTAGAAATATTACCACCGAGAAATCTAAAGAAATTGAAGCCAACCGCAAGCTTTCGCAAGCTTTGAACTCTGCCCGCGAAGCAAGTAATGCCAAGACGACATTCTTGTTCAACATGTCACACGACATTCGCACACCGATGAATGCGGTCATGGGATTCACGGCTATGGCGAAAAAACATATCGAAGAAAAAGAAACCGTTAAGAAATACTTGGATAAAATCGATATCGCCGGTAAGCAGCTTTTGTCTCTTGTGAACCAGGTTCTTGAAATGTCCCGTATTGAATCGGGCAAGATCATCTTGAGCGAACAGAAGTGCAACCTCGAAAATATCATCAAGGCTTTGTCTACAACGTACGGTTCACATGCCGAAACGAAAGGCATTCTGTTTACAGCGACTATCACGAACATCGAACACAAGTTTGTCCTTGTCGATGGCGACCGCATCAATCAGATTGCGGCAAACATCATCGGTAACGCTATCAAGTACACGAAAGAAAATGGGACAATCATGTGTACTCTGGAAGAGCAAAAGTGCGATCGAAATGGCTACGGAAATTACGCTCTTACCGTTGAAGATTCTGGCATTGGCATGAGCTCCGAATTTTTGGAGCACATTTACGACGAATTTACACGCGAGAGCTCCACCACTGTTAGCCGAATCCAAGGTACCGGTCTTGGCATGACCATCGTGAAAAAACTCACAGACATCATGGGTGGCACAATCCAAATCGAATCCAAGAAAGGACAAGGTACAAAGATTGTCGTGAGCATCCCGATGAAGTGGTGTCAGGAATTCAAGACTGAAGTTACAGAACAGAAAACCATTACGACAATCCCTCTTAAGGGAATGAAGGTGTTGCTCGTTGAAGATAACGAGATGAATCGAGAAATCGCCGAAGAAATCCTGACTGAAAACGGTCTAATCGTCGATACCGCAAATGATGGCGATATTGCCGTCGATAAAGTGCGTAAAGCAGCTCCTGGCGATTATGAGCTCATTTTGATGGACGTGCAGATGCCCCACATGAACGGCTACGATGCTACCAAGGCAATCCGCAAGCTCGATGACCCGCAGAAGTCTAGAATCCCAATTATCGCCATGACCGCAAATGCTTTTGAAGAAGACAAGAAAAATGCTCTTGACGCAGGCATGAACGGGCACCTCGCGAAGCCAATCGAAGTCCAAAAACTTATCCAAATGTTGACTAATTTTAGGCAAAGTTAAACAATTGGAAAAATATTTGTTATAATAAATGATATAATACAAGGAGATAAATATGAAAACCAAATTCTCACGCCTCACTTTATCCCTCGTTATCGCAGGTGCGTTTGCTCTTGTGACAACATCACTCACCGGCTGCTCGATCTTCAAAAAGCTTCAGGCCGCCAAAGTCCTCATCCAGACAAAAATGGAATACAAGGACCTCACCTTTGATAACGTCGACGTCTATGATGACGTCATGGAACTCGTGAATAACGGAATGGACGGTTTCTTGCCGAACCCGAAGGCTGTCATGCTAGTCAAGGACTTGTCCCAGAACATCATCAACAAGAACCTCGGTAATGCAAACTTTGATGTTTACATGAACGCCAACAACACCGGCAAGGATACCTTGTGGATCAACAAGCTCCAGATCGAAATCAAGTTCGATACGCTCGTCACAGTACCTCTGACGCTGAAGGACACCATCAGACTTGCTCCGGGCGACAACGACTTGCACTTCAACGCCGCATTCCCGTTGGACGCAAACGTCTTTAAGATTAACCAAATCACGTATTACGGCATTGCAGGCTTTATCGACGTATCCCTCACCGAAGGGGGCGAACCGGTTTCTCAGGACTTCGAAATCAAGAGAGACGTGAAGCCCGAAGATGTCGAAAAGCTCCAGAACCTCGTCCGCGACAGATTGTTTGATCTTCTCGTGAACAAATGGCTCGGAAAAATTATTAAATAATAACACATGAAAAAACGTACCTTTGTTCCGGAGAATTTGAATCCGGATGATGAAAAAGAAATCTCTAGACTATATCGCGCTCTTTTGCAGCGCGATATTCCTGTAAACGTAGAATCGCTCCGTCAATGGATTTTAGACTGGAGCGAACTGGAATCGGTTCTTGGCGAAGTGAGCTGTAGGCGCTATGTCGCCATGACTTGCGATACCCGCGACGAAAAAGCCGCCAAGGCTTATTCAGATTTTGTCGAAAACATTCAACCGCTCATGATTGAATATGACGACAAGCTGAACCGTAAGCTGATGGCGCACCCGTCCAAGGACGCTCTTAAGGGTGAATTCGGTGAATGGCTCAAGGGCGTGCAAGTTTCTTTGGACTTGTTCTCCCCTGCAAACATTCCACTTGAAACCGAAGAGAATAAGGCGATTCAGGCCTACCAGAAAATCACTGGTGGCATGAGCGTCGAGTTCGACGGCGAGGTCAAGACTATGCAGCAGCTCGCTGCCTACATGGAAAAGACCGACCGCAATCTTCGTGAACGCGCATGGCGAGCTATGTGGGAACGCCGCCTCCAGGACAAAGATGCGTTAGACCAATCTTATGATAAGTTGTTTGAAATCCGCAAGCAGATCGCCAAGAATGCAAACTGCAAGGATTTCATCGACTACATCTTCCTTGCAAAACATCGTTTTGACTACACTCCTGCCGACTGCGAAGCTTTCCACGAAAGCATCGAGAAACTCGTGCTCCCGTTGCAGAAGGAAATGTACAAGCGTCGTGCCAAGAAGATGGGGCTCGAACGTTTGCGCCCGTGGGACTTGGATGTTGACCCGCTGAGTAGGCCGCCACTCAAGCCGTACCAGAGTGGTGACGAACTCATTGAAAAGGTCGATTCCATTTTCGAAAGCATCCATTCGCAAGCTGGCAAGTGGGCCCGTGAAATGCAGGCGAAAAAGCTTATTGATCCGGATTCCAGACTGGGCAAGGCTCCGGGCGGATACCAAATTGGTTTTGACGAAAGCCGCCTCCCCTTCATTTTCATGAATTCCGCCAATACGGACCGCGATATTTATACACTGTTGCATGAATCAGGCCATTCGTTCCATCAGTTTGCTCTCGCAAATCAGCCGATTTTCGCCTATCGCGATGTTCCTGCTGAATTTGCCGAAGTCGCGAGCATGAGCATGGAACTCATCGGCATGTCGAACCTGAAGCCGTTCTATGGTGACGACCATGAAGCGATTGTCCGCAGCACTGAAGGCGAACTTACCGATGTGATTTGGCTGTTCCCGTGGGTGGCTAGTATCGACAGCTTCCAGCATCGTCTGTACAACTTCCCGACTCATACCGCCGAAGATCGCAGCGATATCTGGAGCGAAATCATGGATCGCTACGATGCCGGTGTGGATTACAGTGGACTTGAAGCTGTTCGCCGTAACTTGTGGCAAAAGCAACTTCATTTGTTCGAATGCCCGTTCTATTATATAGAATATGGCATCGCACAGATTGGCGCTTTGCAGGTCTGGGCAAACTTCAAGAAGGATCCGCAGAAGGCTATCGACGATTTGTTCAAGGCAGAAAGCCTGGGCAGCAGCCGTCCGATTCCAGAACTTTTCGCGACAGCAAACATCAAGTTTGATTTCACGCCCAAAACGCTGGAACCCTTGATGCAAGTTGTATGGGATGAACTCAGTAGGCTATAGGTCTTAGGTTACAGGTTGTAGGACTAAAATCGCGGCTTCGCCTACTGTCATGCCCGCCATAGTGCGGGCATCTCCTTTTTTAGCTCTTAATTACATTTTTTTTGATAAATTTCAAAAAAAATGAAAAAAATGCGCCGTAAGACTTGACAAACGAAAAAATAAAAGTTATTATTGGCGCACCTCCCCAGTGGAGGTCATCCTAACGGAGGGATGGCCGAGTGGTTGAAGGCGCACGCTTGGAAAGCGTGTTTACCTTACGGTAACGAGGGTTCGAATCCCTCTCCCTCTTCTAAAAATTTTTCGAGGTACCTAATGGCTGAATCTCAAAGAGTTTATCTTGATGATATCTATGCTAGTGAAGAATGTCAGGGTTCGGTTTTCCGCGCTGTTGTCATGATGGCTCACGAAGCCCGCTTCATTAACAATCAGGCCAAACAGGGTTACATTCAGCTCACTCAAAAGCCGACAACTATTGCTATGAACCGATTTAAGGAACATAAGCTTACGATGGTTGAAAAAGGCTCTAATGATGTGACTGAAAATGCCGTAAAGGCTTCCGCCGCAGAAGTTGCTCCGAGCGCAGAAGCTGTTGCAGAAGCAAGCGATGCAGCAGCAGACGCTTTTTAATCTTCGAAAAACAGAATTTAAAAAGACCGCTTTCTGAGCGGTCTTTTTTTGCATTGTCGTCATAATGATTCATCACCGTCATACTGAGTGGCGAATAGCCACGAAGTATCCTGTGAAATTTTAATTAATTGCTTTTCAAAAGTTTCGACGTTACACCGCGACGGATCTTGCCGGCGGCTCGCCCGAGAGCGTCAAACAAACGTTCTGGCATTGTTTCTTCCAAATTCTTGTTTGGAACTCGGCGCTTTGTAATGGATACAGGCTTGTCCGCAGAATCAGCACGTTGCTCTTCAATTTTCCAGATGAAATCATCGGAGTGCGAAGGCATTGGATTCTGCACGACATTTTTACCGACCGCCTGCAAATAAAGCCCACTCTTGTAATTCTTGAGAAGGAAAGCATTTGGAGTGTTCACTCCGGCATCTTCGAGCTGGTATTTTTGGTGCGCACCGCCATTGTAGCCGTATGTCGAAGCGGTTACACCCGCAGCGGTAGACTCATTTGGGATATCGACCACTCGGTTGCCAAGCTGGAAACGGTAAGTAACGGGCTTGTCGCCCATTGTGTAAATCTTCACAAATGTCGCCGTATCGGCGCAATCCATGAGTTCAAGTGTATTCGAAGAAGTTATACCCATGCATTTCTTCTCGGATAGGGACTTGATCCTCCCCTGCTTGAAGAACGCTTCCTTGAAAATGTCCTGGTACATCGCGTTCACGATTTTCACGTGATTGATCAAATCCTGTTCGGAATGGACTTCGCTCTTGTAATTGATGCCGTACGGCCAAAAATGTTGGCTATCGCCTTTGAGCACTGCATCCGGACCATCAATTTCCTTGATAAGCGCCTGGGCTTTTTCACCCTGGAACACGCCGTCCTTGAACATTGCTTTGTACTCAGATGTTGTGCCCATGCCCATGGTATGCGCCATTTCGTGCATGGCTGTGCCCACATACATATAACCCCGATCCTTACCGAAACGTAAATCGCCATTGCTGCTAGCCTCGGCCGTCGGAACGCCCGTGCTGTAGTAAACTTCGATATGTTTCGAAAGATCTGAGAACTTATTGTAAAGAAATACCGCCGAATCCATTGCCGCCGTAATATGCTCATAAGCGTCGAGTTCGTCTTGAGTCGGATTTGCGGATTTGTTCAAATGGTATTCAACGTTGCCGGCAAAAGCGCTAGACAACGGAAGCAGGAAGGAGAAAATCCCTATAAAACTTGTTTTTTTTACAAAAAGATTCATAAAAACCTTCCTATATACAATTTTAATTTACACTATTCCATATATATAAGCAAGTAAAAAAAGTTTTTTGTGATTGCAAGAACTATGTAATAAACCAGAATGTAATTTTAGCGCGGAATATCAATCATAGGAGAAGCCCCAATGAAGGCTAAATTATTAGCATGTTGTTCTGCCATCGCTCTTGCCGCCCTTACCGGCTGTTCGAGTAGCCAGAGCGGAATTAACCGTACCCTTGGACAAGCCGATGCAACGCGCTCGCTCGTCAACGAAAGCAAGCTCGATGCTAACATGACATCGAACTCGTACTCCAAACTTGTTGCTGCCAAGGCCCTGAAGGATGATGGTAAAATCGAAGAAGCCCAAGCGCTTGCAGAGCAGAGCGAACTCGAAATGCGACTCGCCATAGCTAAATCCGAAAACGAAAAGGTCAAGAACGAAGACAAAAAGCTCGAAGAAGCACTCCGCGCGGATGAAGAACGCAAGGTCTTGTACCAGAGCATTCTCGAAAAGGAAACCAAGAAGTAAGGAGCCGCTAAGATGAAGACAATTAAGATTTTGACTCTCGGCGCCCTCGCCGCTTCCATGAGCTTTGCCGCAGAAGCACCTTCTGTCACCCCAGTTGACCAGTGCCGCCTTGCTCTCGACAATGCTAAAACCAATATGCCGTCCAATGCTTACGCTGCAAAGCTTACGCTTGCTGAAGGCTATGGTACGCTCAATGCTCTCGAAACAATTTATGCAGACGATGATGACTCTAAGCTGATTCCGACATTCTTGGAAAACTGCAAAAAGTATGCAGAAATTGCAACGCTCCAGAGCGAAACCCAGGCTATCCAGAACCACATTGCTGAAAACTGGGAAAAGCGCGCTGCTACTAATCGCGCCATCGAAGCCATCCAGGAGCAGATTGGTGAAGCTCGTAGCGGTAAGGTTTCGGATCTCGAAGCTGAAAAGCAGGCTATCAAGGCCCAGAAGGACAAGCTCGAAGCTAGCAAGAACGAAGCTATGGACAAGTTAAACGCCCTCCAGTCCCAGATGATTCAGGTGACGAAGGACGCTCGCGGTATCATCCTTTCGATGTCCGACATTTTGTTCGACGTGGGCCGAGCCACCTTGAAGACCGACCTCATGACAAGCCTTGCCAAGATTGCCGGTATCCTCTCCGTTTACCAGCAGTTTGACGTGTCCATCGAAGGTAACACCGACAACACCGGTTCTGAAGAATTTAACATGACGCTTTCTCAGCAGCGTGCTGAAAACGTGATGAAATTCCTCGTGGAACAGGGTATCGCAGAAACCCGCCTCACCGCTAAGGGCCTTGGCATGACCATGCCGATTGCCGACAACTCCACCAAGGAAGGTCGCCAGAAGAACCGCCGCGTGGACCTCGTTATCACGGACCGTACGCAGAAAGTGAAGTAGATTATAGGTTATAGGTGACAGGTCTTAGGAGAATAGAGTCGCACTCATAGTGCGTTTAAAAAATGGTGACAAGCCACAATTATTTGCCTAAAACCTAAAACCTAACCCCTAAACCCTTAAATATTTTTCTAAATTAAGGCATGTAACTTTTAAACCGGCGGCGCAAGTCGCCAATCAAAAACAAGAGGTAAAACAAATGGCAGTTTCTTACAAGGAACTCGGCTTGGTTAACACCAAGGAAATGTTTGCTAAGGCAGTTAAGGGTGGCTATGCTATCCCGGCTTTCAACTTCAATACCATGGAACAGATGCAGGCTATCGTGCAGGCCGCCGTTGAAACCAAGTCTCCGGTGATCATGCAGGTCTCTAAGGGTGCTCGTAACTATGCTAACGGCACCATTCTCCGCTACATGGCTCAGGGTGCTGTTGAATACGCCAAGGAACTCGGCTGCGCAAATCCGCAGATCGTGCTCCACCTCGACCACGGTGACTCTTTCGAA
>CADAWC010000056.1 GCA_902791475.1 Fibrobacter succinogenes | reverse complement strand
TCATTAGCCAATATCATTTCATTAATTCGATAACGACATCTACACAAAAACAATAGAGGTCTCTCGGGATTACTCCAAGTTTTAGGGCGGATAGGATTCAGAAACTCATGCTCTCTTCCCCCATCGACAACATTCTCGTAGAAAAGGCGAAGCGCCAAATGCACTTGCGAAGTGGCGAGAACATCGTCAAGACGTACAGGATTTCGCTTGGCAAGAATCCCGTGGGTGCGAAGGTCAAGTCCGGCGACAACAAGACGCCCGAAGGCGACTACACCATCGAAAGACACAATCCCAAGAGCATTTTCCATTTATCACTAAAGATTTCGTACCCGAACGCAGAACAAGTCGAGGCCGCGAAAGAAGGCAACTACGAGCCAGGCGGCGACATCATGATTCACGGCTACCCGAACAAGGTCCCTGCATTCCTCTTTAAATTCTGGCACAAGTGGAAGGACTGGACCGCCGGCTGCATCGCCGTCACGAACGACGAAATCGAAGAAATCTACGCCGCCGTCAAGGACGGCACGCCGATAACCATCAAGACTTAAAATGCCGAGTTTTAGGACGTTCCCCTACCCTAACAAATCAAGCATCTGCCGGGGCGTGACAACAACAGGTGTCTCAGGGAAATGCTTAACATTTCCCGTCACAAGATGCGTTTCGACTGTTTTGCCGTGAGCCAAAGCGACTGCATAAAAAACAATGTCCTTGGGGTCCGGCATCGATTCGCGAATTTCAACCAAGTCAGATTCCATCACGCAAAGGCGATTGATTTGCAACAAAGTTTCAGCGATTCTTACAGGCGAAAATCCGAATTTAGGTCTGTTGAGAACAACCCTATATTCCTCAAGAATTTTTTCATTCAAAACAGGAACAATCCGCCCATCAAATACAGCCTGCATAACGAGACCCGGAACAGAATTCCATTTCAGAAAAGCAGACACAAGAACATTCGTATCGATTACAGCGTAATGCTTCATCGACCATTCCTTGCAGCGTCGATTTCAGCATTGATTTCGTCCAAAGACATTTCCGAAGCGCCCGCACGAGCCGCATCAGCGGAAAGTTGCTGCATGGTATTCAGCATCCTGCCGGCCACTGTCCGGCCGGAAGCATCATAAAAAGCACGACGTTCTGCAACAAACTGCGAAACAGTTGCGGAAGAAACCTCAAACGGAATTCGACGTTCACGCACAACAGCACGAGCGAAGACATTAATAGCCGTCGTCATAGACATGCCGAATTCTTCGCACAATTCGTCAAATTCCTTTTTAAGGTCGGATTCCATCCTGATGCTGAATGTAGTCTGCGACATAAAACGCCTCTTTAGGTTTTATTATATATCTAATATACATAAAAACATACCAAAAAGCAACCTATTTGACACTTAATTCTCATTTTCAGGGCAGTTTCCTATTTTTTTATATTTTACCCCATGAGACTTGCAAAGATTACACGAATGAAACGAAAAGCACTTGTCATTAGTGTAATGATTCTTTGTTGTTGGGCCTGCTGCGGTTTTTTCTGCACAAGCGAGTGGGATTTGTACCAGCCCTGCGGGCTACAAATATCTATAGAGCCACCCAAAAATTCCGATTCCGTTCATATTTCCGTATACAACGATAAATCCATCTATCATTTGTTTCGAGATACACTCATCCACCCCAAACACAATCCTGCAGATTCATTCAGAAGGCTCCGGGTAGACGAGGATACTGACGACTTAAAGGATTCGGGCTGGGAGTACGGCCGTTTTTTTATGGCGGAAACCGTTTTTTGCGGCGACAAGAAGACGATATTTCCCGTAGTTTCGTTCAATGTACGTAAAGGAAGAACTTCTACTTGGATAGAAACCTTTTACTCTACGGAAAGAGCCTTCTATGATTCCACAGGAAAAAGATCTACTTTGCACGAACACTTTGACTATGATTCGTCTTTACCGCCAAATTATGATTTTGCCTCTATTGACGAGAAATTATGATTTTGCCTCTATTGACGAGGATTCCACATACTACATAGAACAGCGTTTTGTTCCCATTGTGAACGATTGCGGTATAGACTCCACTTATCTTATCGAAATCGATTATACAAAAGAATGCCACAAAGAAAGTGACAATTACCTGTTTTGAGTAACGATATTTTTAGGGCAGATAGAATTCAGAAACCCATGCTCTCCTCACCCATCGATAACATTCTCGTAGAAAAGGCGAAGCGCCAAATGCACTTGCGAAGCGGCGAGAATATCGTCGAGACGTACAAGATTTCTTTGGGCAAGAATCCTGTGGGAGCGAACGTCAAGTCCGGCGACAACAAGACACCCGAAGGCGACTACACCATCGTACTTCACAACCCCAAAAGTGTCTTTCATTTATCCCTGAGAATCTCGTACCCGAACGCGGAGCAAATCAATGCTGCAAAAGCCGGCAAATACGAACCCGGCGGCGACATCATGATCCACGGCTATCCGAACAAGGTTCCGGCGTTTCTTTTCAAATATTGGCACAGGTGGAAAGACTGGACCGCAGGTTGCATCGCCGTCACGAACGACGAAATCGAAGAAATCTACGACGCCGTCAAAGACGGAACTCCGATAAAAATTCTACCTTAAAAATATGTCAAAGAAAAAATTTATTTGGATTGCTGTGGCAACATGTGTAATTGCGCTGATATACTTTCATCAAGATATCATCCATAAATTAGACGACGCAGATGTTTTTCGCATTGATGATTTTCACGAATTCAACGCAAATGACAAGCAAAACCTAAAAGACATTTTAAGCAAATACGATTTAGAGCCTATTTCAGCAGGCAACTTTTTCTCTTTACGATATGCGTTTTCCAACGATGATATGGGCGGACTCGTTCGAGAATTTACATGCAAAACAGCCGATTTTTCTAAATGCACCAAGACAACTTATGAAGATGATGGATATAACATTCATAAAACAGTAAAAAGCACGGAACAACAAGAAGCAAAAAACATTTACAATGAATTTATCGAATTGGACATTTTTGATTTAAAGTCCATCGAAACAAAGCCCCTAGGTGTTTATTTAGAAATTTATAATATTGCCTACCTTTGTTCAAACTTATCCATCGAAGTTTCAGATGAAAAACGACTGAATCGATTTTCCATTACTCCCGGCAAGCATAATGACGAACGTTACGCCAAGATCCTCAATATTTTCCAGACACATGACTTTTTACCAGAAAAACCCCAAAAGAACACAAGCAACGCACTCGACTCCAAAGCCATAGCAAAAATCCAGACGTTCTACAGCAGACATATCTTCGGGAACGAGTTCGCAAACGATTCCGTCATGGCGAAGTATTGCAAGAAAGAGCTTGCCCAAAAACTCCGGGACGATTACGACAACGAGTTCAGCGATGGTGGCGGCTACGCCGTCTGGAAATTCCGCAGCGACGCCCAGGATGGCGAGGACATTCATGAAGTCGAAAAAATCGAACCTCTTGGCAACGGCAAATACCTCATCCATTATAACGACATGGGCAACAAAGGCACGCACACCATCACCATCGTCCAGCAAGACGGCGAGATTTTCTTCGACAAGCTGGATTAATTATTTTTCAACAGTCATAAATTACACATTATAGCGACAGCAAAAAGACTTCATTGTATCAGGATAGCCAACGCTTTTGGGAAGCAGGTATAAGCCTCAGCTTTGGATTTTCAAGGATTTTTTGCACATTTACGTACTTGCCAATCGATTTATTGAGCCTTAGTACGTAACAAAAAATGGTTAATTTGTCTGTTACGTACTTGGCAACAGGAACTGACTGTTTAAGTACGTAAAAAACAACCAAAGAGCTTTACTGCTCACATTTTTGCGTCGGGAATGGATTTATTTTACGTACTAATTTGTACATTTTGCAGGGTCTAGTACGTAAAAGCACTTAAACCAGCAAAATATCGATGCAACAGATTATATTTTTACGTACTATCAGCTTATTCACAGCGTATCAAGTACGTAAAAAGCCAACAAATCAATAAACCAAGGTGCAAAAAATGGATATTAAAGTTCTCCGGGCAACAGAAGAATGGCAACGCGCAGGCGCGTACAGCGTACGCATCCAGGCAATGAATCGGGCATACCACATTTCACTCCGTGATGAATTCGACGAGCACGATTGCGATGGTACAAAGTTTATCGTTTTGCTGGACGACGAATACCCTGTAGCGACGTGCAGATTCTACGAGATTGACGCCGAAACGGCAACAATCGGGCGCGTAGTCGTGATGCCGGAATATCGCGGTCAAAAGCTTGGCGCCACGGCGGTCCGCGAAGCTGAAAAATGGATTGCAGAATGCGGTTACAAACAGATTGTCATCGACAGTCGCTTGGAAGCCACAGGCTTTTACGAAAAACTTGGGTACAAGCATACAGGCGACAAACCGCACCGATGGGGAGTCTTTGACTGCATCCGTATGAAAAAAGTTCTCTAGAACTTGATTGTCACATCAACTCGCGTGGCATTAGGATTTTTCGCTATATAAATCATTCCCCAGGTTGAGATACCAACAAATCCTGCGAGTGAAGCCAAGCCCACATGTTTCCAGTTATAGTCTTCATCCAATGCGTACGATACCGGAATTTCTATAACCATCGCTGTAAGTGCCACAAATATCGCACCATAAGCCCCCGCAAAAATACCCCAACCAAAGCTCGTTTCGGTATCTTGATACATGCGGACTGATTTCACTTGATCGATATCATAGCCTAAATCGCTCTGTATTTGCTTTTTTTTAGAGGAACCCAATAATCAAGATTTTGTTTACGCCCTTTCGATTCATTGCAGATACCATCTGAAGCATTATTTTTTTCATCGGATTTTTGCGGGTAATACTTCAATAACGACACATGTTCATCTTTAAAAAATTGATTACGAGCAAGTGAAGCACAATAATTTTGTTTGAAATTTTCAACAAATTTTAAATATTCACCTTCCCTGCAATTTTCCGTCTGATTTCCAAAGCAAGTTTTTTCATGATGCGATTTGATTTCGCTAGTCATAATGGGTTCACCCCGTGCATTTAAAACTCAATTTTGCAAAATGGAGAACCATCACGTTTGGACCAACACCAGTAAAAATTTAGGATTGTCTCTATAGGCGCTTCTTCAGCTTGTTTTTCATCAAGCAAAAAGGCCGCCGTTTTAACAGAACGACTAAAATCTCAAGAAGGCCTCTTGAGAAGATTGAAATTCGTATTTTTTAACCTCACGTTTTTCGTCATCACTAGCAAAAGAAAATGAAGCCGTTAAAAGCAACAAGCAACAAATTAAATAGCGCAAATTCACTTACCCATTCCGTATCTATTCAAAATATCATCCGCGATACTTTGTATTGTATCCGTGATTTGCTTTGGGGCGCAAATCATTCGGGTACATCACATCGGTGTAGATATCCTGCTGCAATTTTTTCACGATTTGGTACACTTCCGCATAATTGGCAATGCTATCGATGGAAATTCCAGCGTTAGTGGAGGTTCTCCGCCCGTTCAGCGTTGCAGGATTTGCCTGAGCAGATGTCGTAATGACATCTCCCACGCCAAACCACTGGTCAAAAATGCCGCGGTGCAAATCCACATGCGAAAGTTCCGTGAACGGCTTTGACTTGTACGTGCGGCTAAACACGCCTCCCGAGGCATAAATCGCCTTATCCGTAACAACATAACTTGTATTCTGGTAGCGCCTAAACGACATCAGCGCACCAGCCAAGTAAATCCAGACCGGCATCAAGTGTAACAACATAAACGGGACGATAAAGTAGGTAGCCTCGTTCGCTTTATCCGAAGAGCACGCGGCCCCGATAAAGAAAAAATCGAAAAGGCCCCAAATCAGTGCAAACGGAAGTAGCGGGTTAAAGATGCTTTCGAAGATAAAGCACTTTTTATTGGGTTTGCCCGCATAAATAATTTTTTCGTCTTTGCCTATTAAAAGATTAAGTTCGTTGTCCATAAAAATGCTCCGGGATGGCGGACCATAACAAGTTACATTTTTTATTAGAATTTTGACAAACTGCGCTTGTTTTTCTTTACAATCTTATCAAAAATTATGATATATTATAGAGACGGCTCCTTAAGGAGATGCACTCCCCATTCGCGGATCATGCTCACATAAGTGCTAAAGCACTAAGTGAGCAAAGAGATCACGTCGGGCATGACAACCAAAACGGAGAAAATCAAATTTTAGGGTATGGAGATTAAAATGGAAGAACAGAACATCCACTCAGCAGAAGTTCAAAAACAAATGAGAAAGGTAGGGCTGAAAATTGCATTTATCATGGCGCTATTGATGAGCTTCGGACTTTCGCTGACCGGTCAACTGATGGCAGAACACCCACCTGAGATGCCAACAATCGCAATCGTCATTGGATTCTTAAAATGTTTTGCCTTGAGCTTTGTCATTAGCTTTGCGATTGGCTTTTTTGTGCCAATTCCCAAGGTGAACGCGGCTCTCGCCCGCAAGTTTCATCTGCAACCGCGTACGCCAAAGGCGCATTTTGTGGAATCGCTTGCATCCAACTTGATTTACACGCCACTAATCACGACAGCCATGGTCTGCTTTGTGTACTTCACGATGATGCCCGAAGGTCACAAGCCGCCGTTCCTTGCGATGTTCGTTTTTTCGCAGGTCGTTTGCCTTGTCGTAGCGCAAGTGCTGATTATGGTGTTCGTACCGATTATCATGAAGCTAGTGCTGCCGAAAATGCCGCCGAGGCAATAAAAATTAGAAATGGAGATTCCCGCTCAAGGCGGGAATGACACGCAAGGGAATCAAGCGAGAGGCCACTTGTGGACTCGCATTTGATGCCCGCCGAGTCATGTGCTTGCACAATGACAAAGGAGCCGAGTGATGCAGAAACATGCTTGCATGTTTCTATATCCGAGGCGAACAAGTCAGACCCCTTTAGGGGAATGACACGCAAGGCGAGTGCAGCAAGAATGAGTATACTCATTCTTATTGCCGAGCCGCAGCTGTCAAGCCCCGAAGAGGAATGACAAAAGCAAAAACGCACGGGATAACCCGTGCGATTCTTGTTTTTTATGATTTTTTAGCCAAGACGTTCGTTCACAACATCCCAGTTGACGATACTCCACAGCGACTTCAGGTAATCTGGACGGCGGTTACGGTAGTCTATGTAGTAGGCGTGTTCCCACACATCAAACGTGAGGAGCGGTTTGAGTCCCTTGGTGATCGGGTTCTGGGCGTTGCCCTCTTGCGTAATCACAAGCTTGCCCGTATCTAGCGTCGAGAGCCAAACCCAGCCTGAGCCAAAAAGCCCAGCGCCCTTCGTCTGGAAATCTTCCTGGAATTTTTCGAAAGTTCCGAAATCGCGAGCAATCAGCTTTGCAATTTCACCCGTCGGGACATTGTTCATCGTCGGTGCCTTGAACTGCAAAAAATACATCGCATGGTTCAAAATCTGCCCAGCGTTATTGAACACCCCACCATCAGCCGTTTTGACGATTTCTTCAAGGGATTTGCCTTCAAAAGCACTCCCGGGAAGCGCCGCATTCAAATTGTTCACGTAAGTCTGCAAGTGCTTGCCAAAATGAAAGAGCATCGCCTCCTGGCTTAATGCAGGAGCCAAATCAGCCATCCCGTACGGAAGCACTGGCATTTCAAATTTTCCATAGACTGGTTCAAACATGAAGAACCCTCCTTTTTTGGATAGTTTTTATCATTGCTCAAAGTAAATATATACTCGTCTAGCGCACTATCGTATCAAAAAAGTAAGAAACTATTATTCCATATTATAGGAGAATGCTCTATTAAACAGAAGATGCCCGCTCAGAGGCGGGCATGACAATATTAGCACTGGGGCTGGGATGACTGCATAAAGGAGATGCCCGCTTACTTCGACTGCGCTCAGCACAGGCTCCGGCGGGCATGACAAGACAGGCACAGAGGCCAAGATGAAAGATGCCCGCGCAGAGGCGGGCACAACTCGGGGATGACTAAAGACGATTATTCTTCGTCGCCTTCGTCGGAACCTTCATCGCTAGCAGCTGCTGCAGCGGCATAGTTGCCGAGCAAGACGCTCACGTCCACAGACTGGAGGTCAGCAAGGCTCTTCACACCCGTCTTCTTGTCTTCTTCAACCTTGGCGAAGTTAGCGACAATGACGTTTGCCGAGCTTGCTTCAAAGCGGCGAGTCTTGTTTGCAAGGCTCATGTTGCCCTTTGTTGCCGGGAAGAACTTGGCTTCGAGTCTTGCCATGTCCTGGGAGGTTCTAACAGTCTGGAGAGCTCCGCAAGCAATGGCCCACGTGGACTTGTTCATTTCGATGCCGTTGTTCACCAATTCAAGTACCATGGAATTACCCTTGAAGGACTTGCTTGTCGTGGCTTCGTAATGTTCCCTAGCCTGGTTCACATAGTTACCCTTCTGCATGAAAAGCATGGCAATAACGCCAAAGACGAGAACGGTAAGTGCAATGGAAATATTCTTTAAATTCATGACGTTCTCCCTTATTCGAAATGGTATTCAGCCGGCTTTTCAATCTTAAGGCTGTTTGCAAGGTTGTACTGGACCAAAGCGCTGTAGTCGACGTTCTTGAGCTTGCCCTTGGCATAGCTGAACTTCACTACGCAATTCTTGCCGCAAGCGACTTCCTTAGAGCCCTTTTCGTTTTTGAGGAGAATCGTGCCTTCGGCAAGGCCAGCCTTCTGGAAAATGCCGTTCTGCACAGCGTCGTTAATACCTGCGCCCGTGTAAAGGTGAGAAATCTGCTTGAAGCGAGCATCCTTGTCGGATTCGATAGCAGCAAGAGCGCTCTTGAATGCGGCTTCGCTCTTTGCGCCCGAAAGAACGGTGTAAACAAGCTTCCATGCCATGCTGTACTGGTCCACAGAACGCCACTGTTCCACGAGAACCTGAGTATTCTTTTCCAAATAAGCCGATTCCTGTTCGTTTGCAGTGCGTTTTGCCTGTTCCTCATAGCCGCCCTTGAGCGTCATCAGGATAACGATGAGAGCGACGAGGATGACAACGTCAGCCACGACGAGGATCTTCATTTTCTTTTTATCCATAGTATTCCTTTAGAAAAAGTCGTTTCAGAAACAATCTAAACTTTAATTTAAAAAAATCAAGCAAATTTAAAGTAAAAATAGAGAACTTACGCGCCTTTTTTTTATATTCTTCTCGTATGAGCGAAGATATTTCCAAATTACCCTCCCAGATTATCTACAATAATCTCAAGGAAATGATGCGTGCCAAGAATACCGCGCACGAATCCATTTTCAAGTTCCACTGGAAAAAGATGTGGCCGTTCAGCCTTATTTGGCCGCAGGTGGATTTTGTCCGTATTGTAAGGCTCATGGACGAACTGCGCAAGAACGTCGTTTCACAAAAAGCGCTCATCAAGGAAGCGAAGTCCAAAGCTAAGCCGTACGAAAAGACGTTTCTCGACACCGTGCCAGCTTATTTAGACAACATTGACACCTCTTGCAAGTGCCTTGCCGATGTTGCCCAGTGGAAGCAGGACATGCTCGAAAAGAAGCTTCACCACGATGTGAAGATGATACGCGACGTCTCGGAATACAACAACATTCTCAAGGCATACGAGAAGGCGCAAAACGATCTTGTGCAGGCAGGAGCATTTGTTCGTGCCGGCTGGATCGAAGTGATTCAAGGCATCACAAAAGAGGGCGAAGGCAAATAATGCCAGCCATAAGCGTCATCATCCCCATGTACAACACCGAGGCATACATCAAGGACTGCCTTGATAGCCTCGTCGCACAGACTTTTACGGATTTTGAAGCAATCGTTATCAATGACGGTTCGACGGACGAATGTGCACGAATTGCCGCCAGCTACGCCTCATCCGATGCACGTTTCAAACTTATCGGGCAACCGAACAAGGGCCCATCAGAAGCGCGCAACACCGGCCTCAAGATTATGCAAGGCGATTACGTCACGTTTATCGATAGCGATGACTGCGTGGCACCGAACTTTCTAGAAACACTGTTCTTTATTGCACAACTGCACCAGACAGACATTGTCTGCTGTGCAAGCCAAGTCATCGATGAGAATTATGTCGCCGACGGAAACACGCCAAACGCAGCCGTTTCCAAATTGCTCACTGCAGAAGAAGCAGCAAGAATAGCGCTGTACCAAGATTCCCTGCCGGACTACTCCGCTTGGAACAAACTATACAAGGCGAATCTTTGGAAAGAACGCAGATTCCCCGCCGGCACAATTTTTGAAGACCTCGCCGTCATTCCAGACATTCTGCTGAGTGCAAATAAAGTTGCTACAACAAGGACTAAGCTCTATTATTATCGCAAGCGTCCGGGAAGCGAACTTTCTTTGCAAATTGCAAATCAAAAGACAGCACAACTTTTAGACATTGCCGAAAACGT
Organism: Fibrobacter succinogenes; assembly: GCA_902791475.1. Lineage (GTDB taxonomy): Bacteria > Fibrobacterota > Fibrobacteria > Fibrobacterales > Fibrobacteraceae > Fibrobacter > Fibrobacter succinogenes_J. Next base: position 7,795 of record CADAWC010000056.1, on the reverse strand, counting down.
TTTCGACAAAATGAAATCACATTCCAAGCCGCTTTACAAAGCCGCCCGGAATACGCTTGTGAGTGCCAGTTTTAGCGTTCTAATGCGTGTGGAAGACTCCGAAAAATTTGCAGATTGCCGAAAGAGAGCTTTGGCGCACATTCGCAAATACCGCTTGGGTTCTTTTTTTGATTTGAGAATTCGCATGCGCAACCGCATGGCTATTTTGCTTTCGTACCTTCCCCGCTTTTTGTTCCTCAAGCTTTTGAAGAAAGGTCTTTCGTGATTCCACTCTCGCCCAAAGAAATCATCATTCGCATAGCGCGGCACGTTCTCGGAGAGGAGCGCGTTCACGACTATTTAATTCGGCGAGGAATCGAGCTAAGGCATTTGCAAGACGGATACGAGGAAAATCACGAAATTAGCGAACGTCATAATGTTGCGGACCAACGCGAAATTGGCGAGCGTCACGCCTGTCAGCAAACACTCATATTCATGGCAGACGGCAAATGGATGCATGGTGGACTTACAGACCGTCTGCGCGGAATGGCAAGCGCCTACAAGTTCGCATCCGATCACAATCTCGATTTCAAGATTTATCACACCTCGCCATTTGAACTGCAAAAAATTTTGCAGCCGAATAAAGTCGACTGGATTATTGACGAACACGAGATAAGCCGCAATTGCGAAATTGCCAAGCCCGTACTACTTTACCGTGAAGACTTCAACAACGATTCTGCGCTGGAAAGGCAACTCGATTCAAAGCACAGGCAGTTTCACCTTTATTCGTGCGTAGATACTGTTGGCGAAGAATTTCCAAAATACTTTAACGAACTTTTCAAACCATCGCCAATTTTGGAACAAGAGCTTTTGCATTACCGCGAATCGCTAAGCAGCAGTTATACCGCTATTTCGTTCCGCTTCCAGAATAAGCTTGGGGATTTCAAGGAATTCACGTTCAAGGAATTGCCGGAGAATGACAAACGCGATCTGAAGAATGCGGCGATGAATGTTCTGAAGAACGAAATGTCCCATCAAGTGGGGCATAACAAATCGGATGCAACATTGTCATGCCCGCCGGTGAGCGGGCATCCCCCTCTCGTCAATGGAACAAGTAAAATACTTGTAACGGCGGACAGTCCGACATTCCTTGCGGAAGTTGAAAAAATGCCGAATGTCATTACAGTCAAGGGCAAGAGCATCCACATCGATTTCAACAGTTCCAAAAACGCTACAGATTACTTAAAAGCGTTCACGGAATTCTTCCTCATTTCAAGAGCTTCTAAAGCGAAGCTCTACCGCAATCGCAAATACAAGACGTATCCGTCAAATTTTCCGAAATACGCGGCAACGCTTGGGCATGTGCCATACGAGATTGTTGAAGAATAAGCACCGTAAAAATTCGTTTATTAAAAAAAACACGAATACAATTTCGAAAAGCAAAAATTGTTGTATTCGCAATTACTGATTAGAAACTAAAAAATGCAAAGCGGCTAAAACTTCAAAAGTTTTCTAGGAATAAATAATTTGGGCAAACGCGTCCAGAATCGGGGGGACAAAGAAATCACCTTCGGAATCAGGCGAAGCGCCTCAAGTTTACTTTGTGCTGCAACGGCAGAAAACCAGTTTGCCTTCCATGCGCTAACAGCCTTTTTGTACAGTGGATGTGCGCTGTAATTTTCGGACAAAATGCGAATAATTTCTCGAAAAATCCGTTCGTGATCCAAATGCAGGTTATCGCCATGTTCACGATAATAGCAACAAACAAAATCCTTTGAAACAGGTTGTGGGCCGTAATGATAAAGAATGCTCAGGTAAAGCGGATAGTCCTCAAAATAATAACGGCTATCGTAACCGCCTATGGCTAATATTTTCACCCTCACAAACATTTCACCACAGCCGTGCAATGCTTTTTTTCCAAGAAAAGATTCCTCAAAAGTCACCTGCGGAGCACTTCGCAAATAGCGAACATCCATCTCGCCCAACGAACCATCGTCATACAGCGGAACAATCTGACCAAAGCACGCCACGGCATCCGGATGCGCATCAAGGAAGTCGCTCTGTTTTTTGAGTCTGTCCGGCGGCATGATATCGTCTGATGAAAAAGAACACACGTATTCGCCTTGTGCAAGTTTAAGAGCTTCGTTAAGCGTTGCGACAACACCTTTATTGGGTCGGTGGATATATGTAAAGCCAAGTTCTTCGGAAAGGCGCTTTAAAATTTCTGGAGAACGGTCCTTGCTCCCGTCATCAATGACAATCAGCTCAAAATCAACACCAGACTGTTCCATCACAGAACGCACGGCAGCTTCGACATACTGCTCGTGATTATAGCTAGGCAGGATTACAGAAACTTTCGGAGTCATTATTTCGCCTCCGATTTTACGCTAGGAGTTTTTGACCATTCCAAACGGCAAACAAGCACAAGCGATGCCATTAGCGTCAAAAAGTTTTCAAGCGCATACGCCATCATCGGACCGTTAAACTCGTAGAGTTTTATAAAGGCATAAGTCGCACTCGCAAGAATCAATTGCGAGCAAATTTCAAGCACCAGGAATTTTTTCGTTTCACGGCGGGCAATCAGCACAAGCCCAAGCGCCCATCCGCCAACGCGGAAAAAATCACCCAACAACTGCATGGGCATGTAATCGGCAGCCCCCGCATATGATGACGAAAGCATGACGGCCACCAAAAGCGAACGTCCAAAATAAAGAACCGAGACCGCCACAAACGCTAGAGCCATAGCCTTTACAAGAATCGGGCGGAACATGTTCCAGAACTCAGACTTAGCCATGTTCGCAGATACTTTCGGTAAAATGATGACTCCAAGAATGGCAGAGAAAAACGTCGTCAAAAAGTCCGAGATTTTCCAGACGCCTTGCCAAATGCCAGCCGCATCCCAACCCAATTCTGCACCAATCGTCGAACGCATGAACGTAAGCACCACCGGCGAAAGCACCATCGGCACAATTCCCATCAAAGCATACGACATCCACGGAGCACGGATATCAAGCGCAGACTTGCGGATTTCATTTAAGCTAAAGCCCGCACGGGATGCAATTTGCGCGGCAAAAATACCTGCCACAACAGACTGCGTTGCAACAATCGATAGAACACTAAGCCTTTCCGTGTAAAGGAAGAACGCCACCCAGAGCATTTGCCACATCGATGAAACCATGTTGATGAGAGCCCAACGGCGGTAATGCCCAAGCCCATTCATCACGGAGGCCGTAATCGTAATGATGTTTGTCGCAAAAACACCCGGCAGCGCAAAAATAATCGCCGCCTGCACCAGACGCGGATGAATCCCCGGGAAAAAATTTTCAAGCGGGAGCGTAAAGCAAAGGACAAGAGCTAAGGCAAACGTCGCAATACTCGCAAAAGTTGTCAAGCGAAAACCGCCACGCCACACACCGCGCAACTGTTCCAAATTGCTTTTATTCTGAGCAGAGAGACTTACCCAGCCGTTCTGGAGCGCCAAGGAAGATGTCGCCTGCCCCATCGTCATAAAATTCATGAACTGACCGACGCACGCAAAAGCTGCAGGCGGGAGGAACACGGCCAAAAGCTTGTTCACGACAAAAACACGCACGGCATTCAGGAACGTCACCATTCCCGAACCCATAAATGCTTTCCAAAAATTCACTTGCTCACGTTCTGTCATGATTGCCACCGTGTCTTGCCCGCCACTGAGCGGGCATCTCCTTTTTCGCACATTTCATCCCTAGAACGCATTAACCGCCCCAATCACTTCGGAGACTTCATCGTCGGTCATCACGGGACTCATGGGAATGCTGAGAACCGTCTTTGCCATGGACTCAGCAATCGGATACTCGCCGCTAAATTCGTGCGCATAAGCTTCTTGTTCATGCGGGGGAATCGGGTAATGAATAAGCGTCTCGATGCCACGAGCACTTAAAAACTTTTGCAGTTCATTGCGGGATTCTTCGCTCTTTAAGCGAATCACAAACACATGATAAACATGTTCCGAAGGTGTTGCTGGCATCTCGGGCAAAATGACTTTCGCATTCTTGATTTCAGCACAATAACGAGCGGCAATTTCACGACGGTGTTCGTTAGAAGCGTCCAAATGCGGGAGCTTTGCAAGCAAAAGCGCCGCCTGCATCTCGTCCAAGCGGGAATTGACGCCCTTAAACTTGTTCACATACTTGCGTTCGGAACCGTAGTTCCCGAGAGAACGCACCATGTTTGCGATATCGGCATCATTCGTAAGCACAATGCCCGCATCGCCAAGCGCGCCCAGGTTCTTGGTCGGATAAAAGCTAAAAGCAGCTGCAGAGCCAAACGTCCCTGCAGAACGGCCATCGCTAAGTCGCGCCCCATGAGCTTGAGCGCAGTCTTCAAAAACAAGCAAATCATGCTCATTGGCAAATTCACAAATTTCGTCCATCGCACAAAGGCGCCCGTACAAATGAACGACAAGAATCGCTCGGGTCCGTGCGCCACAAGCATCCTTCAAACGTTTCGGATCGATGTCATAGCTATTTTCGGCAGGTTCCACAAGCACAGGCTTGAGCCCCACAGCGCTAACCGCAAGAATCGTCGCAATAAACGTATTCGACGGCACTAAAATTTCATCGCCTTCGCGCAACCGTCCCATTTCCATCGATGCTCGCAACATGAGCGAAAGCGCATCAAGCCCGTTTCCCACCCCCACAGCATACTTTACACCGCAATAATCCGCAAAAGCGCGTTCAAATTGCTCGCCATAACGTCCACGAATGTACCAACCCGATTCTACAACAGAACAGGCCGCATTCTTCAGGGCATCCATGTACGGAGCGTTCAAGCATTTAAGGTCAAGAAAGGGAACTTTAGCCATAGAATTTCACTAATATAAACTTTTGTCCTAATATACAAAAAATCGGTTCCGATGAACGGAACCGATTACTGAGCTACGAAGGGCTCGAACCTTCGACCCACGCCTTAAAAGGGCGTTGCTCTACCAACTGAGCTAGTAGCCCGAGCAGGTGCAAATATATAAAAACATTTTTGTGTTGTAAAGGCATAAGAACGCTCAATAAATAAAAAAAAACATACTTCAAGCGCATTTATTGCAAAATCTTTCTTCGACTTTTTATAAATTTACATCATGGATTTATTGAAAAAACTTTCTGCAATTGCGGCACTCGCTATCGCATGTCCGGCTTCTGATTTTGGCTATTTTACTAAGCACGACGCCGGGCAAGAAGTTTTTTCGTTCCTTTCGACTTTTGACAGTCCGCGCAATGCGGCTCTTGAGAAGTCAGCATCGGCTCTCCCCTCTACAGACCCGACCGTTGTACAGCTGAACCCGGCCGCCGTCTACATCGCCGAGGGCAAGCAGCGTGTTGCAGAAGCTCATTGGCAGACAGGTGAATTTGCAGACAACCAAGGAACGTTATCGTTCACGACGCAATACAAGAAGTTCGTCCTGCAGTTCTCGTACAACTGGATTTTTTATGGCACAATCACAGGCTACGACGTATACGGTGAAGAAAACGGCAGTGAATACAAGCCATTCAGCCAACTTGTAACCGCCACCGTAGCCTACCCGATGAAGCACATCCGCGTTGGTGCCACCATCAAATTTGCATCGGATAAGCTGACCGGCGACAACGAAGACCAGACTGCAATGGCAGCCGCTTTTGACTGGGGTTTGACCTGGATGTCCGACTCCAAGAACTATGGTTTTTCGTTTGTCGGAAAAGATTTCGGTGCCATGCTCCGCGGCTATGTCAAAGACAATGCCGATAATTCTTACCCGTTATCACAGACTTTTGCGATTGGTGGATTCGTCAAGCCCCGCAGCGTACCGCGCCTGACTTTATTTGCAGAAACAGACTTTCCTCGCTATGCAGAACCGGACTTGAACCTCGGTGCAGAATACGCCCTCGGCGAATTCTTCCGCATTCGCGCCGGTTTCACACGCACTTGGCTCGACATTTCTCGAGACTTCAAGGAATTGGCATCTTCGTCTAGCAGACCCGACGAAACCAACGAAGCTCGCTTGTTCAGCCTCGGCCTTGGTTACAATTCTAGCCTGTTCGCCTTTGACTACGCCTTCTCTTATCTTGCCTCAAGCTTAGGCTTCGAACACAGGCTCGGTCTCCGCGTAGAATTCTAGCAGGTTTTAAGCACATGCGGCAGTTCGACGTTTTTGTTTTTGACGAGAACTTTGACGAATCGCAAGGCAAGCTCCCCCAACCGCCATTCACGGATCCAGAACTAGGCTGGTTTTTCACCAATGACTGGAATAAGCACCTCAACGAGATTGAAGGGGAATGGGTTGTTTTTGCACACCCAAGCATCAGGATCGACCGCCAGTTTTTGAACAACGTTGCAGAAGTGACAGACGGGTTCCCGATGGTGGATGCGTTTGCACCACGCATTCGTACAGACAAAGAAAATTTCTTAGGCGGATATTTGTTAATGCCCGCCGCGAAAGGTTCAGGTTTTGTTGAGATTGACGAGAACGCACCATTGCGTTATGTCGCAGCCCCGCACCCATTCCTCGCGGTTTTCTCAAGGCGCATTATCCAGCGCACCGGCGGCTTTGACACGACACTCCCGGAATACGCAAGGCTTGCAGACTTCACGCTCCGCATGATGCATGCCGGTGGCAAGATGTTCTCCGTGCCGTACCTAGTTGCTCAGGCAACAAACGAAGAAGCCGAGACAGTTGTGAGTAACGCAAACTCTGAAAAGGCTTGCTGTCTTATGGGAGTGCGCGACCTCAAGTCCATCGCAATTATCTTGTCTAAAGCTTTTGGCGCCGAAGCGTCCGTGCCATTTGCACTCCACCACCCAAGCGTCATCCCAACGCTACTCCGCAACCGCAAACAGCGCAAAGAAAAGCGCAAAGCAGCAACACTCCTCTCCAAGCTCAAAGCGGATTTTCTGAAAGAAGTGACTGCAAAATAAGCAGAAAAAATCCCGAAATTTCAAAAAAGTCCTAATTTACGTGATAAATATACTCTTTTTTCATTTTTTCACGTAAAATTTTTATGTTGTTCGCAATATTTTCAAACATTTTCCCTTTTTCCGTATAATTACACAAGAAAAATCGCCATCAAAAGGCGCAGAAATGCAAAAAAGAGTCACCTAAGCTGCAATTTTTCATCGATATTCTCATTTCTGCATTCATTTGTTCTGAATTTTACGTGACTAAAGATGTTTTTTTCACATTTTTCACGTAAAAACACACCAAATTTCAAAATCAGCATCAAAAGCAATCATTACATACAAAAAAAGAACCCCGCCGAGTGGCAGGGTCTTTGAAAGGTTTCTAGCGGAGGTGTGGGAATCAATTTGCTTTGAGCGTTACGCCCACACCACTAACACTATTCAGAAATCTTACTTGGCGATCACGCGGGCCATTTCGCAAACCTTGTTGCTGTAGCCCCATTCGTTATCGTACCAGGAAACAACCTTAACGAAGGTCGGGTCGAGCTGGATACCGGCCTTAGCGTCGAAGATGGAGGTCTTCGGGCAGTTGCGGAAGTCGGTAGAAACAACAGCTTCATCGGTGTAACCGAGGATGCCCTTGAGTTCGCCTTCAGAAGCTTCCTTCATAGCAGCGCAGATTTCTTCGTAAGTGCAAGCCTTCTTGAGTTCGACAGTGAGGTCAACAACGGACACGTCAGAAGTCGGAACGCGCATAGACATACCAGTGAGCTTGCCATTGAGCTGCGGGAGAACCTTACCCACGGCCTTTGCAGCACCCGTAGAAGACGGGATGATGTTTTCGAGGATGCCACGGCCACCGCGCCAGTCCTTCTTGGACGGGCCGTCAACGGTCTTCTGAGTAGCAGTT
>CADAWC010000055.1 GCA_902791475.1 Fibrobacter succinogenes | reverse complement strand
TTCTTCGGGAAGCGTGCCGCTGTCGCTCACGACGGCGAATGCGTTCATCTGCAAGCAGTTGTAATCGTGGAATCCGAGCGGTTCGTGCTGAATCACGCGTTTGTCGAGCTTGAAGCCCGAGGAAGCAAGGCGGTTACGGCTGCGCGGGTGGCAGCTGTACAGAATCGGCATATCGTACTTTTCGGCCATTTTGTTGTTTTAACGCATTATAACCCGTTGCGCAGAAATATCTAAGAGGTCCCCAAAGCACATTCACTTATTCGACACCCTTAATCTAGCGACAGGACTTATTTGGCTTAAAAATCTAGTAGCTTGCTTGTCCATCGGCTTATTTGGTTTAATTAAATTTTCCCTTTCATTCATTTTATTTCTCAAAAAATCATTTTTTTCGATTAATTTACTTCCTCCATATTTGGCCAAAGCAGCAAATGTTCCAATGAATCCAAAAATTGCCAAATCACCCAAAGCCTTACCCAGTGCAAAACCAGCCACATCGCAAAGAAGAGATAATTCCAAATCCAAACGTTTCGCCTGTTCATCTCTTTTTAATCTTAAATTTCCAAGCGATTTATTATATTCTAATATTTTCGCATTTCGTTCTTCAGGAGTAAAAGAATCCAAGTAAAAGAAAAGCGTATTAAAATTTTTCGACGTACAATATGTTTCCGAAAACTGCAAAATTTCATGTATTGTGGGGTAATCTTTAACTTCTAATATATCCAAATTAGGAACAAACATTTTCCCATTTGAATAAGATTTCATCTGTATATTATGCTGTTCTAATTCATCCGCATTCCGACATTTAAACAACTTAATCATATTGTACATAAGCGATGCTTGCGTTTTTGTTTCATAATCTTTTGCCCAAAAAGGAAAATAGAACGCATTCAAAGCACTTGCAATATGAACATATTCTGAGTTCACAACGAATTCAAATTCTAAAGCATCTCTATTTGGAACATTATCAGGTATAGAAAAGCAATTGTTAACGCCCAATGCAGAAATACATGAAGAAGAATTAAGTGTCAGCAGCTCAAAAGATTTTCTAAGTGCTCTTCGAGGCCATGTCGCTAAATTATACAATTTTTTGGACACATCTACTCCCAAACCAGCAAACAAATCAGGCGATAAAACAGGCAAACATTCATCTGCAATCAAACAATTTTTATTCATTTCAACCAAATCGGCTATTATAAGAGCGTTCAAACATCGTCTAGAAAGAACTGCTTCGGGTTTCATTTTATATATCGAATCAAGAAAACCATAGTCAATCCTATTTGATGGTTGGTTCGTAATAAAAGTTATTCGATTTTGAACGACCAAAGAGATTAGCTCATCTTCAGTAACTTGCTGTTTTAAACAGAAATCTTTAACAGATGTTTCACAGGGTAATTCAACATAAATATGATCAAACATCAATATTCCATTTCGAATATTCACATTTGAAAAACTAGAGTATTTGATATAACAAGAATTTTTTTGACAACGTTGGCCAAGAATAGTTTCCTTAGAAACAGTTCCATTGTATATACCCTTTATGTTATCAAACCAAAAAGCTTCATCATGTCTTTCGTATTCAACATTTGTCGAATTCCATCTTGTTGGCAAAATAGTCAAAACAGGATTTGTGTCAGGTCCCGCACTAAAACGACCTTCCTCAACTTGATCAAAAACAGCCTCAAACTTGATAACATCACCACTCATAGAATCTAAAAAAGATGTGAGTTGAGAATTATACAAGCCACTCATGTTGTTAGGAAAATGAACCCTGACAGTCCCATTTTCAACGGAATCAATCTTAATTGACTTTAGAAAAGAAAACTTGGAATACAATAAATTGTAAAATTGATTAACAGTCCATCCTATGCCTGAGAAACTATTCCCTATTTTGGAATCTTCAATAATAGGGATTTCTCTGACAAATTTTTGAGGCAAATTAAAAGTCAAATTAACAGGATTGGTTACAAAACGAATAGAACAATCAAACTCTTTACATAAAGCCTCCCTATCCTTAACGGGATTCTGAACATATATCAAAAAACGATTTTCCGAAACTTCAAAGATTCGCGTTTTAAAAGAAGGATACACACTTCTCAATCTTAAATCATCTCTCCTAACATATTGTTCCATATAGGATTCCTCTGCGAAATATTCAACAAGCCAAATTCCTTAATATGTATAAAACAATTGAGAAAATCAACCAAGGATTTTTTATTGATGCGCGGACAAGGAAGCATATATCTGCGCTATATAGTACTGTCTAAACCGAAAATAGTTATGAAGCATCGCAAAAAGAAAAATACAGTACACAACGCAGAAAGGCTTGCTCCAATAATCTGCAACAAATGCACAATGGAACGTTAACAAAAATAGCATAGCCACAGAGATATTACGGCATAGGCCATATATCGACAAAAAAACAAATGCGGTTTCATACGCATTTTTTGTATTTTCTTGAGAATAGGCAACTACATTCCTAAAAGAGAATAACGCATTATCACCCAAAAGCTCTTTAAACCGGTCTTCATATTTTATTCCTTCTTTCTTTTCGTTGACTTTATAAAACCATCTCGGGAAATCAAAAGAAAAAATCCATTTAACAAGCCTATTTTCAAATAGAAATGATCCAACAGCAGCCATAGCATGACCAATCACATACGAACAAACAACCACTCCTCCCACAAACACCCACCCAAGTTCTTCATTTTTTACTTTTTCTATCGTGTTTACCAAATTTCCGGCATCTTTGTTGACATACATGAGCCAAAGGCCGAAAAGAAAAAACAAACCCGGCATTATGTAACCAAGCAAATCGTACAACGATCCTTTTACACCCAATTTATCCATAATTACTTGTCTCCTTTTAATTTTTTTAACACTGAATACCATTGCAACGAATTTGCATTCATCCAAGACTCCCTACTTGGAGCACCATCAAAACTCAAGCACAACTGATAATCTTCGGTCGCACACAAAACCGGTTTATTCAGCCTTCCAACAATATAGTTGATCAACGGTTTTGACGGATGATGTTCTTCCTTTGAGGAAGCCGAGACTACATAGGATTCCGCATTAAAGTACCTCAGCACATTTCTGCTCATGTTTTTTACACTTCCATGATGAGGTAATTGAAGTTTTCGCAATCCCTGTAAATTTACAGTCAAATCCTCTACCGCATGCTTATACGCCCTTTCCAAGGAATCAACGCCAGCATCACCGGTAAAAAGAAGCAAAGGTTTTTGAGCGTCGTCAGCACATTTGCTAAGCAAGAGAATCATAGACGTTCTATTTTTAGGAGACGTTGTCGGTTCCCTTAAAAAGCATTTATCATCAAGCCTAGCCAATGTCGCCTTTTCTTCATAAACTGATTCTCCTCCTTGACTTACGCAATCTTCAAGGATAAAATCCTTTACCAAGCTTTTATAATAGTCTTCAGATGGTCCTAACACATCAAAAACGTAATCGTCAACAAATTTACAATCTCCAGCAAAAATTTCTTCATGAGGGATCTTCCTATCGTCCAATTTTTCAAGGACTTCACCAAGGTTTTCAAACGCCTCGTCTATCTTTCGCTCTACAGATTTTCTTGTCCGTCGTCCATCAAGATCCCTCTTAAAGATTTCCTTACAATGTTCCCATGGGTCATGTATAAAAACACGCCCTATCGAGACTGTCTTATCATCCAACAAAGCATTAAATCCTGCAATATGGTCACGGTCTGGATGAGTTATAAACACATAATCAACATGCGGTTTCCTACAACCATAATACCCGCACAAATGCTCCTTTATTGTTTCTGCACACTCAGTATAGCCTGAATCAATCAGGACAATCTTCTGGTCATTAACCAATGGGTTCTCGTAGCTGAACGTCCCCACCCTTATCAAGATTGCATCAGCAGATTTACTTTGACTTGCGGGTAAAAAATCGACTTCAACCATACATCGCCTCCTTAAAACATATCTTCAAAATCCGAGAAATAATCAACAGTCCCTTTCCCATTACTTTTGAAGCAGACCTTTATGTGACCATCATTTCGTGTCGTAAGAGAGTACCTAGTTTTACCATCAAAAGTAACACCTTTTGAGCAGGTCCCATCCTGGTATCTTTTATCGACACTTCCCGAATTCTCGGATTGGGGCTTTTCGGAAATCAAGATTATCTCCGGCTTCTTGTCCTCAAGCAAATCAAACAAGCACTTAGGATACCCAGACTCTAGTCCATGATGCGGCGCGACAAGAACGGTCAAGCCCTTCTTTTTCAGCAAAGTTCCCAAGTTTGGTTGATCAGAAGTTCCCTGCGCCCACAACCGTCTTTTTTCTTCCGTCATCTTGCGGTTATAATCAGTAAACCTTTTTTCACATTTTCCCTTTAAGATTAGTTCAAACGCATCCGGTGTTATATCGCCAGGAATGAGTATCGTAAGACCACAATACGACATGTAGAGAACAATGCTCAAAGAATTGGCATACTCCTGATCATTTTTAGGAGGATATAGTTCCTCCGCCTGCGCATGAGTCAGATAATAATACCCTACTTGGAAATCCACGCCATCCACCTTTGGATTGAATGTGACCAAGGGCAGGCTTCGTTCTTTGTATAACAACCTATAATTATCTACTTTTTTGTCACCACCGGGGTTCTTTATTCTAGAGAAGTTGATTTTATGCCCATCAACCTGCCCAGCATCCTTATCGTTCTGACAAGAAACAAGCGCAAACAGTTCGTTCACAAACTCAGCGTTTTCATCAGTCAAATCAGAAATATGGTCAAGATGAGGATGAGAAATAATACACTGAGCAATTTTCCGATCCGTCCCCTCCATTTTGGAAAAAAATCCCGGTTTACGATAAACGTCCGCTACAGGAGACAAATCCTCCGACGACCCCAATATAACGCGGCGGTTTGAGTGAGACAATTTATCGGGTTTAATGAGACAAAATTAAAAGGATGCAACAAACGTTGCATCCTTTTTATATCAGTATATTATCCTATAGCGCTCCAAGATACGGCAGAATTATCAATTGAAATGGCGATAAACCTTTTGCTACATCCTGGAGAAACCATTACAGAACGAGAAGTTCCCTTGAAGTCGGTCCACAGAATCCCTAAATCATAAGAGCCTATATTATGAACGGTTAGTTCATCGCCCAAATTTGGAACATACCCAGTCAATGTAAAAGTACCGCTAAGCACCGTATCACCGCCACCAGAATTGGGATAACCATCAGTTTTTCTAAAAACATCTAATGTATCCGGTGCATACCGTTCCATGTAAAGCGCTAGAGTATCGCGAGTGTCGTTTGGAGTTAAATTTTCAGGAATCGTTATAGGGTGGTTTGTCTTTTTTGCCGAAATAGAAGGCACTTTCAAAGGGAGCTTTAAATCAAGTGCTGGAATAGAGGAATTATTTGCGGCACCTATAACCAAATTGAAATTTGAGTCGATATAAGCCATCGCTTTATGGCCATCAACACCATCAACCGTGAATATTGAGGACAAAACGTTCCTATACTCAACTCGATCACCTGTTTGAAGCTTGCGGATGAAGCAATACACCTCGTCAACGGCATCAAAGGCATTAATAACAGCGATATCACCATGTTTTAGCGACGCCGAAGCATGCTCAGTAGAACCTGCGCCAACTACGGATATAGCCAGCGTTCCATTTTGGTCTAATTCAGGGATAACAACGATTGCGCCTGTGGTGTTAGCGCACCGAACGGTAAGATTTCTGGGATATACTGGAGTTTCCCTGTTCATGGACACACTAACCACAATTACCGCATTATAAGGCCAGTCGCCAAGATCTACTGAAGTCGTTTCTCCAGCAACATGAATCGTCTTGCATTGTTGTTTTTCGGAATAATTGGGAGGCAGTGGTAAGGCCCCTACTTCACCGGGTTGTTTGTTGAACGATGGATTTTGGAGTTCATTCAGGAACTCCGGGGTCACAATATCACCAGTTTTAAAGGTCTTTGTATTCATGTTGAACTCCTTTTCAAAAGGGCTTTAAGTTGAGTAAAATTTGATGCTTGGGGCATGCGAGCCAGCAAAGCAATACTTGTTTGCTTCCCACCATGAGAAAACAACTGCAGGCGGGTCGTATTGCGGACTTGGTTCATACCATTCAGTCGAGGTCAGCATTAGATTCTGTGCGCTCGCAAGGCTAGAACACACGCAGTTGGTGTGGTTCACGTCGCCGCGAGTCGTCACGATAAATCCATACTGTCTGCCTGATTCCATCGTTATGGGCGTATCAAGTACGATATGCTGCCTATAACTGCCGTCCGATTCTTGGGTTGTTGTCCAGGACGTCGCATAAGACGGCGGCTGGGCAAGCACCTGTTGCGGGGTCACGCTCGGATCATGGCCAAGGAAGTCAAACGTCCGGAATGTCGTCGCCACGACCTCGTTCGTCTTGTAAACGCTTGCCGCATCGGGCTGGTCCGTCCACACATCAAACGCCGTAATGACCTTGCCCGACACGCCAGGAACAACGACGAAAAGGCTTTGATTCTTAGAATCAGGCACATTTAAACGCCCGGAATTGTCATTTGACGAGCTGAGACCTATGCCACGGTCTTCATACGGAGTCAAAGCGTCACCAGGGGCGGTATATGTATTGTTAAAAACTACATTCGCCGTGGTATTTGCGGCAACAGTCCCCGGATTGCCCGTAATTGATGCCTGAGCATAACCGGCGGCGGTATCCGCTGAAGTAACGTCTTCAACGATAGTCAAACTAACACCATCAGGGAGATTGCTGAGGGTTACGCTATCGCCGTGCTTAAGATATCCATGGTAATAAGTGTCGGCTTGGGCTATTGGAGCCCCGCCATCAACGGCATAGTTTACGGGATAACCAAAGATGACAATTGTATGGAATGTCCGTGTCGGGTCAAACCCTTGGCCCGTAACATTCATAGAAAGTGTTATCGAACCGGTTGCCGAAACTCGACGAAAAGAGTTGATTCCATGATGGGTGAAAATCATAGATAACTCCTTATGCCGAAGGCGTTGCTGGTGCGACAAATTCAGCCATGGTCCAGCAATGGCCGACAACAGTAATTTGATATGTTTTACCCGCAGTCATGACATTTCCCGCATCAGCGCTGTATTTGAAAGGAGATCCCAAAACATAACAGGTAGATGCCCCATTGTAATAAGCGCCGCCATAGACTTCTACAGTACAATTGACCGTTGGGGTCACTTCGACAACATAGTTGCTATCATCCCACGTCAAAAATTCTTGCAAATTATCGTCGTATTCGGTTGACTTTACTGCTAATTTTAAAGTTGCCGCACTATAAGAACCAATTACATTTAAAGAATTATTGGAGGCTAGATACACATCACCTTTCAAACCACAATCATTATTAGGATCAGGGATAATCAACCCAACATCTTCAAGAGTTGCAGCTGTATAATGATTGCAAGTGGCTCCGTTCGCATTAATATCCATAACGGTTATAGTCAGCCCATGAAAACCACCCGTTTTCGTTGTTGTGCTGGACCATGAATCTTCAGTAGCAACAAACCGAATTTGGTTGTTTGTCGAATCAATATGCATCACCGTGAACACGCGACCTTCAGGACCACATGTTCCCATATCATCAATAATAATAGGGCTTTTCCCCTGAGAAATCAACGCTGTAAGTTGAGCGTATCTTGGGTCATCGGACAATGCTATCAGAACGATATCAGACACCCCTGCAGGGCCCTGCGGTCCCGTTGCACCAGTATCACCCTTGTCGCCTTTATCGCCCTTATCACCTTTTGCTCCGGCAGCTCCTGCGGCACCATCAGCGCCTTTGAGCGATGCAAGCCATTGGGCTTCGGTTCCTTCGAAGCCGTTATCGACGGCTACTTCATAGGCAGATTTGCCGTTGGCCCCGTCTTGACCAGCCAAATCTTCCAAAGCAACATTGCCGTTGCCAACATTGGGAATTGCCACGGGAACAACGGCGTTAGCCTCGATTGCTTCGGCTAACGTTAATGTTTCCAGTTCGGATGTTTTCTTGTCCAAGGTTTCTTCTGCCATGGTTATTTCTCCAGTAAAAGTTGATTTCCATTTTCAAGTAGCAACGCCCCGCCATTTTCAAGCAGCAAACGGCCTGCCGGAGGGGCTTGGAAGGACCATCTTATCTTGGTAAATGGAATCTTTTGAGCTTCCAAGGTTCGAATCAGCAACGAACAGGACGATTTCTGTCGGTCGCAAAAGACTGTCCAAATGTATTGTTCATCTTCGCCATATACCGGGAACCCGGCACGCGAAAGTCCTGCCCGGAACATTCTGGGAGGCTTTACAATATCAATGGTGAAGCCGATTGCAGCCGCAAGAGCCTTGTAATGGCGTTCAGCGATGCCCGATTCTCTGTTGATTGCTGCCAAGAGCACGTAATGACGATATTCTAGGGTGCCTGTATGTCCTAGCTCGTAGAGGTCTTCCCAGCGTTCAAGCGTTGCCGTTGCCGTGCTTGGGAATATTTCAGGATAAGCCGCATCAGCATGATTCAGCACTAAATCGAGCTCTTTGGCAACAATGTATTCTTCCGTATCCATCGGAAGCGGGTAGAGCTGCGTAAGAGCCTTGTAATGAGGGCTTTCGAACGGATTATCACTCATCAAGAACCTCAAGGGTGCCGAGAACAAACTTTTCAGTCGGATCGGAAGTTATTGCCGAGGTCTGTTCAACATATTCACTACCGTTTTTAGAGACCAACACTGTAGCATTAGAGCCGCCATTCTTGATTGCATACACAATGATCTGCGACGGAATAAAGAGGTCTCCTGCCTTGAGACTCGCGAAATACTTGGCGACATCTTCCCGGAAAGCAGATTCGTTCAAGTTCGAAAAGCCGTTGACTTCGACCTTCAAGGATAGCGTCGTTTCCGTTGGTACATTAACCCAAATTTCGCGAGGCGCAACCGGTCCTTCGTATTCGCACTTTGCACGGATGGCTTCACAGCACCGCATCGAAAGTGAACTCGGGCCCATTAACATAAGCACAGTGCCTACGCCATAGTGATTGTGCAGACATTTGGATGTCGTGGGTTTTTCGTCCGTGTCGCTAGCTTCGTAGATTTCAACGCCAAAGCACTTGACTTCGTTCAAGGCTTCCGTCTGCCAACTCTCGATGTTTGCAATTTCTTCAAGAGCAATCTTGATGAATCGAGCGGAAGCGTCAAAGTTCGCCATAGCCCACCAATAGGCAGCTTCAATTTTGCCCAGGCGAGTCCAACTTTCGCCATCATCGGAGATAGAAAAGCCGAAAGCAGCGTCACGGTTGGTGATAAAACCGAGACCAATGCCGATAATTTCCTTTGAACCACCCAAATCGATAACGATATACTTTCCCGTATCAGAGCCGCTACAGGTAAAGGCTACACCATCGAGGTCGTGAGGTTTGACGGCATTTACTCCGCTCAAATTGCTCATATTGCCCGAAAACATCGAGGATTCAAGAGCTATCGCCCTTCCCGTCGAGGAAGCTTCAAGCGCCCAGCGTTCAAAATCCGTCGGTTTACCGCCGCTTTGCGGGTTGCGGATGTAAGAGAGAATGAGCGTCAAGAGTTCGCTTGCGGTCAGATTCTCGTAATTCAAGTTGCGGTCGGCGGCCCATTGTTCAAGGCTTTCCTTGCTCATTGTAGGCGGGAAAATCTGGTCAAGAGTCCAGTCAAATTGTTTGTAAAGCCCCCATATAGCTGATGCGGTAACGGCAAAGCGGATATAGGTCTCTGTACCTTGAGAGATATCAATATTGGGATTGAGATTCTTCGCGTCTGTAATCATTCGACGCAGGATTTCATCAACTGTTATGGACATCGCCAACCTCCACAAAACGAGAAAATTCAATTACATCGCCATTGTAGGCGACACATTCAACATGGACAAGCAATTTGTCGTTGTCCTTGTAAGTTGCGTCTGCGGTAACGCTTCTCAAGTGCTTGTAGTCCAACATCCACTGCAATGCTTCACAGGCGTAAGTTTCAGCCCTGCTCCGGGTGTTTTCTGATGCAGGAACTCGGGCAAGTTCCTTGAAACGGTGTCCAAATTCGGGTTTCTTGAATAAGCTACCCTTGGCTATACCAAGCGAAAGCTGGACTTCTTCTTTAATCTTTTCAGTATTCATTGCAAAAACTCCGGGAAAGGTGCTGGGCTCGGCGGGGTCGTGGGCATGGTCTCGGTGACGGTGCAGACTGCGGTTTTCAAGACAGCTTCAATGACTTCAAAAAGCTTCTTGTAGGGCTTTTGAACTTCCTGCTTGGAAGCCGCTTGCGCGTTTACCAAATTTGTGATAGCCGCCAAAACGCCAGCTTGAGCAGCCGCAAAGGTCGGAACGACAGACACGACGGCCACGCCACCGTGAGACGGGATTCCGGGCTTTGGCAATCCCTGCCAATAGGCACAGAGCTTTGCAGCCATGTTGGCGACAGTACCTTCGGATGGATTGCATACCGTAAAGGCGCTTTCCAAAAGCGACTTGTCGCCACCAGCTGAAAGATTTGCACCAAGGATAACGCCGCCCCTTGCGTAATTATCGTAGGCTGTAGCAAGCTGAGACGCAACGCTTGTCTTGCCATCTGCAGAGGCAACTATCCGAGCAAATTCAGAATCGAGTGTGTCCAGGTCAAGCATTTACACCCCCGTATCTTGCTGAGTAGGCGGAGCCGTTGGGGCGCCGAGGTTACCCACGTGCGTATGCTGATTGAACGTATCGCGAAGCTTGGAAAGCTTGCCCACTTTGTCAATCACTTCGCCGTTCACGCGCAAGTCGCCATCGACATCAACACCGCCTTCGGCCTTGATGGCAATTGTGCCATCATCCTTGAGGATGATGTAATGCTCCTTTTTGCGATACAGAGCTGTTTCACCCTCTTTTACCGCGGGGCGGTCTTTGCCATCACTAGCCACTGCAATAACGACATTCCCAAATTGCAGGAACAGGCACCGTTCACCAGCTTTTGGAATACTGATAAAGCCAAAATGCTGCATCATCTGGCGATTATCGAACACGACTCCATTGGCCTTGCCGCTAATGTTGCGAAGCTTGCCTGCAATATCCTTGCAGCTTGTCACGACGCTGGTAAAGAATTTCATCATAATAAAAGGCCTCCGGGTTGCAGTTCCAATCGAGTACGTTTGCCCTCATCCCTTGAGAGCGTGAATGTACGGCGTTTTATCAGATAGGAGTCGTTAGCCCCGTTGTAGTCATCCTGCACATCGCAAAAGGCGTTTATAGTCCAAGGAATGCCGTTTTGGGAATGTCCAGGCATCGTATATTCCAACTGGATTGCGGAGACCTTTTCGGTTGCAAGGTGAAGCTCTGCGGTCTTCCTCGCTGGACCTTCGTTTTCATTCCAATGCACCACGAGTGGACGGTAAAACGGGAAATCGCTATTTTCGACTTTCGCCGCTACATACTTGATATCGTCATCATCTTGGCTTTCGCCAATTACCTTGATTAACGAGTGCTGATCATTAATCGTTTCACTTACAGACCCTTCGATGTAGTCCATTTCAGAGCCGTCTTCAAAGGCGTGAATCTTGAATTTCGCCTTGCCGCGTTCAACCGGTTTGTCAAAGACGAGTTCGCCTTCAGGAGAAGCCCAGAACAGATAACCTTGAGAATTTGCGGCTTTCTTGATAACATCAAAGACGCTATCGCCTGGAGAAAGTTCGACAAACTGTCTCTTGACCTTGACTTTATCGGCTCCCGAATTGAATACGAAATCTTTCCTGGAGAGAAACGGCAAATCGCGCACAAGTCTTTCTGTTAGCTGGGGTAGCGTGGTGGGCAATGTTGCAAACTTTGTCACGCTGGAGTCTGCGAGCACCGCTGCTACGGAACGCCCTTCGATATCCATCTTGGGTCCACTGCGAGAAAGCGAACGGCGCACGGTATCGATAAGGCCTGCCATCACGCACTTGCGATTCACAAAGATTTGGCATGTATCGCCCCTGCTCACATCGTACTTGGAATCGCACTCAAACGAGAAAGAGCCCTCTGGGGAATAGAGGTCCGCATCGATCGTGTAACTCACGAACTTGTCAACACGCGCATTGTGGACTAGCAAGATGACTTCATCACGATTCATAGACTAATACCTTGCCGTTCATAAAGGTCGGATTCTTGACATTGTTCAGCGCACAAAGGCGTTCTGCCGCTTTGTAGTTAAGTCCGTTATCCAAAGCAATCTTGTGGAGTGGTGTGTCGTGACTCAAATCAAGCGTCTTGGTGGTCATATACTCCATCTTGATACGCAAAACAGCATCTGCAAGCGTTGCGGCCTGCTTTTTAAGTCGATGCGGGCTTACTGCGACGGGCAAAACCTTCTGAATGAACTCCCTAGATATGGCGAGAGTGTCTTCAAGATCATTAGGCGTGAGCAAGTAAGGCTGAGTTTCATCAGCGAGTGGGCGGCCTTCGGCATCGTCAAGTTCCACGCTTTCAGCGGAAATCGATTCGCCCATTTTCTTTTCGTCATCGGAAATGAGTTTTGCCGTTTCCGTTGCCACGGTGGATGCTGCAATCGTCGCAAATGACGCTTGGACACTAGCTGGAGCCTCGTTAAGAGAGGCAAGCATCGTTGACAGGTCTGTAACCAAAGTTGCCACAGAAGCCCTAGAGCGACCTTTGCGGGCGGTCACTCTGCGAGACAGACCTACAAAGGAGTCACAACAGCCTTGAATAGCCTTGGTAAGCGTTCCAGAAAGTGAATCCACATAATCAATGGCCGAGTTTATAGCATCGATAGGAGCCTTGACAGTCTCGATAGTGCCAAGCAACTTATTCATCGCCTTGCTTGTATTTCCGGCAAATTCACGGGCGTAATCGCCAAGAGAGCCCCACACATCAATCAAAGACCAGTCTGAGGACCCTTCAACATCGGGAACACCTGCCTGTTGCATAGTCTCCGCAACTTCTACCTGAACTTCTTCATTGAGGGCTTTCGCTTCCTCAAAGTTCGCCTCGTAAGGATCCGTATAGCTTTGCGTGTCGGGCTGGATTTCGGCGACTTCGAAATCAAAAGTGAACTCGCAAAAATGGCGACGGCGGTCATTGTGGAACGAGGCGTTTTTCGGATAGCCGTATAGTGTGTCGTGGTCTGGGTGGAAAAATTCTACAGGCTTCGAGAAAATGGACAAAAACCATTTACGCAAAGACTTGTAATTCTTGTCGTACTCTTTGTTGGAGAGTATTCCAGAAAACTTGAAGGCTTCCGGGTTCACACCCATGTCTTCAAGGTCTGCGCCGTTCTTGTACGGGTAAACCGTTTCAGAAATGGCGTGAGAGATATCATCGTCAATAGATACGAGCTTGAGTTTCCACGGGCCAAGCTGTGCAATCTTTCCTTCTGCCATTTAAGCCCCCCAAGTCGGTGTGTTCTTTCTGAATGTTTTGACTTTTGGCGGTTTGCCATGGTCAGTTTCGACCATGGAACGACCATTAGAATCGACATGGATAACGATATTCTGGTTCAATGCCTGCTCGTAATTTTGAGCGT
This sequence comes from Fibrobacter succinogenes, assembly GCA_902791475.1. Classification (GTDB taxonomy): domain Bacteria; phylum Fibrobacterota; class Fibrobacteria; order Fibrobacterales; family Fibrobacteraceae; genus Fibrobacter; species Fibrobacter succinogenes_J. The sequence goes on along the minus strand of CADAWC010000055.1, from coordinate 5,378 downwards.
TGACACGCTGGCTACCGCTTTTGATATCCCGCGACATCAGCTCACGCTGGATCTTCAACGTTTCATAAAGCTTGTCGAGCTTCTTTTGCGACGGCCAAAAACTTGTTTCTTCTTCATTGATTGCCTTGAGCGTTTCATCGTAGCGAGAGGCATGGACGTTCTTGCCGTATCTCGTTTCGAAGCTCTTGGCGTTCGTGTCGATGGTGTTGGCTGCGATTTCGCGAGAATTAGCGACAACTTGCCGCCATTCAATGAAGGCTTGACCGAAGTTATAGATTTGGTTCATTGCCCAGGAAGTAGCCGCCGTAAGCAAAGTACCGCCAATAGCACCGCTACCCAAACGATTCAGCCCTGCACGTGCGTTTGAAAGCCCTTGACGGAATCGGCCCATTTCCTTCGTGGTCGCTTCCATCGCGATTGCCGTCTTCTGGGTGGTAACCGGAAGGTCGTCATCGTCCATGTAGTTTGCACTACCCATGCCGCCACCCATGTTGACGACGAATACTTTCTGAACACCGCCCGCAGCCGCTTCAATAGCATCAGCGGTCGCGTTGCCGTTTTTCCTGGACCATAAACCATTCAAGTCTCCGACAAGTCCACCAAAAGACTTGACAAACTCGCCAACTTTGACAGCCACTAGAGCACCAGCGGCTACCGTCATAGCCTTAAATCCAGCCGTAACAAGACCTTGATGTTCTCCAAGGTATTTAAGAGCGTCTGAAAGCTGATTTACAGGCCCTGCAAGGTTCGTGTCGGCAAATTGCAGTGCAACGGCCTTCATCTTGTTCACGTTCGTGTTGAAATCGTCAGATGTTTTTTGAAAACGCTTGTCGAGTTCCTCGGTGTTGTTCATGCCGTCTTGACCGCTCTTGGTAATGGCATCGAGCGTTTGCCAACCATTCTTGTATTCAGCCATTACAGGGGTGAGAGCCTTCAAAGCCGATGCTCCGAACATCGGCGATATCTTCTTGATGTTGCCGTCAGTCTTCTCCATCAACTGGTGCATGATGTCGTCGAAATCGTTTAGATTCCCGTCTTTATCGAATACACGCACTCCAATCTTTTTAAGGTCTTTCGCCTTGCCGATAAGTTCATTGAACAAAGACGAAACAGATGTAGTGAGTTCAGCTTCGCTTTTGATGGAAGTGTTCATCACCTGCAAGTAAGCCCCGAAATTCGCGAACTGGTCTTGCGACTTGATGCCAAACGACGATGCCGCCGCAAGCAAAGCCTTGCCTTCGGCAGCGAACTTTTGCAGAGTGTATGAGCCTTGGTCGCCCTGAATGATGAGGGAGTTGAACGAACTTGCAATTTGTTCCGCACCCCAACCCATTGACGTTTTCATCGAAGCCGCGACGGCGGCAAGTTCATCGACGCTGGCCCCGGAAGCCTTAGCGGCCTTAGCAAGCGTTTCTCCCATCTGTTCAGAAAAGTCAAAGTCGCCTGTAACTTCGCCAATGCGGGAAATGCCTGCCAAAATGGTATCTGCATCCACCCCTGTCTCGACCGCCGTCTTATGCAGCGATTCGCGGAACACCTTCGTGTCCGCGTCGCTTTTCTTTGCGGCAAAGCCGTAATACATGAGCGATTCGGAGAGATCGCCCACGTTCTTGATGGCCATACCAAGACTACCGCCAAGAACCAACGAATTGAATGGCGTAACCATACGGTCGGCAAGCCCCTTGAGGGAACTTCCGACACGGGCAATGCTTGCACGGGCACGAGAGCCAAAGCTGTCAATGGCGGCAGAAGATTGTTTCAAGCCGTTTTGAAGCTTAGTCGGGTCAGCACCAATTCTTATCGAAACGTCAGCCAATGCTCTGCCATCCTTTATCGTTGTCAACCAAATAGCCCTTCATCGCGAAGACGAGGAGCCATTGGGCGTCGTTTAGTTCTCTTGCGGGGCAACCAAAATACGCAGAAGCTTCCATGCTACAGGCAAGCTTAAGACTTTCGAGCGAATCTGGTCCGGTTTTTTTTTGAGAGTTTCCTTGAGCTGTTCAAATTCTTCGTCCGTGAGTTTTTCCAGGTTCGGGTCCATCTCGTCGGTGAAGGCATTGTAAGCATCGCACAAGGCTTTTAGTTCATCATTGGTGCACAAGGTTCGCATGTGCTCGGCATTGCGGAAAATAGGCTTTCCCGTTTCAGGGTCGGAGAAAGCCCGCCACATACCGTGCACAGCTTCCTGTTCGCGGTAATCCGCAAAGTTCTGCGCACCGATTTCGATGCCGTCACGCATGAACTCTTGCTGGTTATCGACTTTCGCCTTGCGGGCTTCGGAAACCGTCAAGAGTCTCATGCGCACTTTCACATCGGGAATGCCCGGCCACTCAATATCCTTGGTGGCCTCGTGGGCATTCTTGATTTGGTCGATAATTGCAGATTCTGCGGCATCGACCTTTTCGGCTGCATCGTGAGCGGCTTGAATTTTATCAGAAAGTCCGCTCATAGCTATTTCCTGTCAGCTGCGGAAAAGACAAGCTGGGATTCCTTGGCCGTTTTGCCGTCAAGTTCGTTCGGCGTAAACTTGAGCAACTTGACACCCGTGTAAGTCACCTTGTTGCCACCTACATAGTTGACGACAAGCGTCATTACCTTGCCCTTTTCCTTGAGCCAGTCGCGTTCAGCACCCGACTTCGGGAGGTATGCAAGCTCAAAGCCATAGGCCGGGGGAACATCGACCGTATCTTGACCATAGAAATGGTCAACAGTCTGGGCGACTTCAACTTCATTTTCCTTGAACTTGGAAAAATCGGTAATCTGTTCACCGTCAAGGATGAGAGAGAGCGAAGAAATTCTCATGATTCATCTCCTTACAAGTAAAGGTCGATAGTGTTGTAGATCTGGTTGAGTCCAGGCACAACAGGTGCAGGGATTTGGCAAAGCATACGACCCGGAACATTCTTAGATTCCTGCGTGATGAACTGGTCTGCGTAATCGTCGATGTAACGCAGAATCTGTTCATCTTCGAGGTCGGAAGCGACAGCCTTGTTATCTTCGTTCAAAGCATCCGCGAGGAATGCGTGGATGACCTTGTTTTTGTACTTGGATTTATGCATCGCAAGGATGCAGTCGCGGAAGTAGTCAAGCGAAGCGATGACCCCGGTATCGTTGAGCTTGTTCCATTCAGCACCGCTATTCTTGGTGCGCGTGGTAACGGCACGCACGATGCAGAGCATGCTATCTTCTTCCACCAGCGGAATTACACCACCGTTAAGAAGCGTATCCTGTTCATCGCCGCTCCACTTGTCTTCTACATCGGGGATTGCAAGCCCCGGAATGGCGACACCGTTCATCGGAATATTCGGCTTAGAGTTGCTGGCAAAAATTGCACCGAGACCCGCCGCAATTTCCCACACGGTCGCATTGATCTTGTTCTTGACAGCCGCAATGTGCAAGCGTTCGTAGTTCTTGGCGATTGCGACAGAAGCGGCTGAACTTGCCGTTGCAGAGACCATTGCACAGATTGCACGCTGACCACGCTGTTCGAGCGGTGCGGCAGCGGAATCAAGATGTTCCCTGAGGTAGCCGAGGTTAGTGGCATCGTTTACCGGAGAAACGATAATGTGATAGCGTTCCGGGAAGGCTGCAGCAAGTGCAGTTGCAAGATCCACGTCGCCGACACCCGGAGAAGCCTTGACAGAGCCGTCGGATACCACATAGGAATCACCACCTACGGTGATGCCTGCGGCTTCGCTCTTGACATACACGCTAAGACCGCCTCTTACGGTAAAGGTTCTTTCAGAAGAGCCAGAGCCAGTCGTGAATGTGCCATTCGCAACGTATTCGCCCTTGCACTTTGCGGTAAGCACCACCTCGCCGGTTGCCACATTCGATGTTTCATGGGTGGTTTGGTCCGTGACTTCTTCCGTGGTAGCAACGGCTGTAAACGGAGCATCCGGGGTGTTGTTGATGACTTCCGCAAGATTGACTGCAACCTTCCCGCAATCATCAGGATCAACTGCAACCGTGTCCAAATTGTCTGTTTTTACGCCAGCGGCGTATTCAACGCCGTTGCAGATGACAGACACCTTACCCGGCTTGGTTGCTGTTCCCGCAAAGGTAAACGCCCAAGTTGCCGCAGAGCCAGTCACTTCGGCATGGCGAAGCAGCGTAATCTGTGCATACTTCCAAGCCTTCTTAGCAGCCTTGTACATCTGCATAAGTACGGAACCCGCACCAGCGAGAGAAATCGCTTCCTGTTCGCTGGAAACAGCCGTGGGCTTGTTTACGGCGAGGCTACCGGCAGACGACTTGTCACCGATAAGCAACACCTTCTGAATGTTGGCAGGGAGCCCGTTCGGGCCCGCATAGTAGTTGAATTCCGTATAGGAACCAGGAATTTTGGTTTCCGGAATGTTATTGCTCAGGTTCATTGTTTACCTCGTTGAAAATCACTTCGCTCTCGGCAAGAGTCTCGTTATCAGGCGTTTCACTCTTGAACGTAGAGCAGATGGAAAGCAGTTCCCTGTAGTTTTCTTCGGCGGTTTCGGGCACGACCGTGAACTGCGTTGTAAACTCAATCTCGATCACCATGCAGGCTACAGCCACGTGCTCTGCGGTGGTCACTTCACGCCAATTGCCTACAGTCAAAGGTTCCATATCAAGCCCCAAATCGTTCTTGTGAAGCTTGCCAATGACGTAGCGGACAGCCGGGTGTGCCAGCTTTCGGCGTTCTTCCTCGTTCGCGACATTCTTGAACACGAGCGAGACGACAATCTTTGCCTTTTCCTCGACTTCGCCGCTATTGTCCATCGCGGTATATTCACCCGAAACAACTGCACACGCAAGGCCCGGGCGGGAAAGGGCTGAAATGTTATGCGACACGTCAATCGCCTTGAAGTTCATGGGCGTGTTGTTGTCGCGTAAAAGGTCCTTGATTGCCTTTTCAATCACGTAGTCATTCGTTACGGCTACAGGCATCAGAACCTCATGGAGCTAAGCGAAAACATGGCGGGCCCACCATCGACCTTGGAGGCAACGGAAAAGCCCGTTTCAGTAACAGGTTCATCGGGAGCGACCCCGATGTCCTGCTGACCATCGGCAATGCGGATGAGCAGCTTGATGGCGTTGTCGTAGCGGAGCTTCATACCGTCAGTGATATTCAGCTCCGTCACGCGTTCGTACAGGTTGTATATGCTAAGGTCAACGCATACCATGCGCAACACTTCCGGGACACTCTGGAACGGACGCGGGAAACGTTTCCTCACGTAAGAGTCGATAAGCGTGGAGCTTTCCTTGATGGCCTTTTCAACGATGGCGACCTTGACCTCTCCGGTGGCGTTCGGTGCAAGGTCATCGGTGACCTCGACCAGACGCGCTTCGGGGATGTGCCCCTGAATGTCCTCGTAAGTGCAGTAGTTCATGCGTTACCTTAA
>CADAWC010000054.1 GCA_902791475.1 Fibrobacter succinogenes | reverse complement strand
AAAGTTGCGCCTAAAAGGAATGAGTCCGGTACAATACCGGACTCATAACTCAATTTTATCCTAACTTTAAACCGTCCAACTTTCTGGGGTCAGTTCAAATTATGTTCTGTCGTTCTTTTAAACAGTGTTCTCGCCATTCGTCGCAAAATTGAGCTGCTTTAAGCACCGCTTCGGGTGAGTTCCAGTTTCCAAATTTTTCTTGGGCTACATTATCGGGATTGATGTAAACTGCATTCTCCAGCCATTCGTGCCGAAGAATTTTAGATGTTATGGTTGTTTTGCCCGAACCATTAGGCCCTGCAACAATTATGAGTACGGGGCGATGTTGTGTTGTTTCCGTAGTCATTTTAGTGGATTGCGAGAGCTGCTTTTTTTAGTTCGTCGAAAAATTGCTTTGTTGCCTTGGCGTTTGCTTTGCGAGCGTCCTCGGCGGCTTCACTCATTATTTGAGCAAGCATTTCATCGGAAGGTTCGTCTAGATCAGTCAATCTGTACGAATTGATGTCTTTTTTTGTTGTCATGGACGCCTCCGAATGGTGAAATACTTTTCACCAATATATGTTTTTCTGAAATTTTAGTCAATAAGATAGTGTTTGTGATAGAAAAAAACGGATATGTAATGTGTTGTGAAATATCCAGCCCGACTAAGTCGGGTTTTCTTTTTTGCATTTTGCAAACTGCTTTTAAAACCGATTTGTTTAAATTCCATACGCTACAAATCATCTTCAAGTTCATCATTGGGCGTACTATTATTAGGTGGATAATGTGGTCGAGGTCCGGGACCGGGCATGGGTTTTGGACCGATATCATCCAAGATACGCTTGCGGTTGGATTCAAAGCGGTCACTCTGGATAGCTCTTTGCATAAACGTTACGTAATCTTCAATTGCCTGATGAACCTTTTCGAACGTCGGGCGCAATGCTTTACGCTTGCTTTCCACACGCGGAGTCGGCAACTGACGAGCAAGATCCAAGGCAAGAACCTGAACGGAGTCAAACTTGCTCCATATGGCATCGAAAGCCTGACGAGCGCTATCGCGAGATGCGACAGACACAATCGGCTGTTCCGTACGCTTCCCAGCTTCATCCAAAGCATCAATGGCTTCCCGATAGTTTTTCTTAATATAGTTGCAGTAACCGACCACGAGATAAGCTTCGGGCACGGAGAAGGACTCCGGAAGGTTAGAGATAATCCACTTGGCATACTTGATAGCTTCATCCGGCTTATGGACTTTGAGGAATGCCCATGTAATACCGAGCATAGCTTCGTCGAACACCGGAGATTCCTTTTGAACTTGACCATAAATCTGAGCGGCTGCTGCGATGTCCGGCTTTTCAGCAGAGAAGATGATGTGGCCGAGCTTGACCTTGGCGGCATTTTGGATGTCGCGTTCGGATTTGTTGGAAACCGGCTGTTCCGTAATATCGTGGAAACAGTTCTCGGCTTCGTTCCACTTATGCATACGGCTGCTGGCGATACCCATGGTATAACGAGCGTAGAGATAGTTGGCGTTACCCGGAGGGATGGATGCGTGCAGGTCAATGGATTCCTTATAGAGCCCCTGTTCGAACTTGATCTGGCCGGCAACGTAGTCGGCGTCAGCCTTCGCATCGCTTTTGCCGAACTTCTGAGCAATGTACTGGTACTTATTCATTGCTTCTGTATATTTTCCTTCCTTATAGTCGATGTTCATCAACTGAAAGTGATACTTGGCAAGTTGGTCACTCTGCGGATAGCGCTTGATGGCATCTCGGTAAATTTCCCTAGCAGCCTTGTGCATACGAAGCTTTTCGAAAGATTTTGCCTCGTAGAAAGCAGCCTGGTCCACAAGGCGAAATGTTGGGTACTTCGTTTGGATTTCACCAAAGGCGTAAGCCGCATCCAAGAACTGACGATTCAAGAAAAGACGCTTAGCGGCGCGGTAGTCGTCGAGCGGACCCGTTTCAAATAATCCTGCCGAGTTCTCGTACATCCAGGTGCTACTACCATATTCGGGAGACCACTCATCCTGCTGATACTGGTTCGGCGTGTCGGTGGCCTTTGCAAACAAAGAAGTGCAGGCTACGGCAAGCCCGATAGCGGCCGCCTTGATGAAACTAGTACGCAACATCATTTTATTTACGCTTGAAAAACTCTTTTGTAAAAATCAACTTTTTCAATATACATTATTTTGTGTGAGATAACCAACAATTGGGCTTGCTTCCCCCCTTGCCATTCCCCTCGAATCTTTGTATATTCATGCACATGAGAAAAACCTTGAACCTTCTACTTCTACTTAGCATCGCTACCGAAGCGAGGTTTTAGGGATTTTTCAAAGATTTTCAAAGAATTTAAACCTAAAAGCGCCCGCTTCGAGAATGAAGCGGGTTCTTTTTTATGGTGAAATTCTATTTTTGGAATTGAAAAATTAAAGGAACTTTGCGGTCTTGAAGCCGGCAAGGAGATAAAAAATGACTGAAACGAGAAAACCATTCTTCTATGACGTAACACTGCGTGATGGTAACCAGGCTCTTCCGAAGCCTTGGAACAATGCCCAGAAAAAAGATGTTTATCTGTTGCTCTTGAAGCTCGGTGTGCAGGGGGCCGAAGTCGGGTTCCCGGCCTCTAGCGAAATGGATTTTGAATCGGTCATGGAACTTGCAAAGCTCACCGCGCAGATGGCGGAAGAAGGCGACGAAACTGCAAAGAACGTCGTGGTTTCTGGCCTCGCTCGCTGCATCGAAAGCGATATCCAGCGCTGCTGGGAAGCTGTCCAGTACGCTCCGCATCCGCGCATCCATACGTTCCTCGCGACAAGCCCCTTGTCCATGGAAAACGTGCTGCACATGACGCCCGAACAGGTCAAGGAAAAGGCTGTGAAGTGCGTTAAGTTTGCAAAGTCGCTCGTCGGCGACAAGGGCGATGTGGAATTCAGTGCCGAACATTTTGGCGACTGCCTCGAAAACATGGACTTTGTGATTGACGTTCTGAAGGCTGTTGTTGAAGCCGGTGCGACGACAATCAACTTGCCGAATACGGTGGAACGCTACCGCCCGAAGCTCTATGTTGATCAGGTCAAGCAGGTCTACGAAGCTCTGCCCAAGAACATCACGATTTCTGTCCACTGCCATAACGATCTCGGCATGGCAACTGCAGCAACTGTCGAAAGTTTCTTTGTCGGTGCAACACAGCTCGAAGTCGCTTTGAACGGCCTGGGCGAACGTTGCGGCAACACGAACTTCTACGAAGTGGCGATTGGCCTGCACAATTCCGGTGTCGAAACGGGACTGCATCTCGAACGCATTTACGAAACGGCAATTCTCGTGAGCCATTGGAGTGGCGTGCCTATATACATCCGCGCTCCGTTGATTGGTACTGAAGCCATCGTCCACCGCAGTGGCATCCATCAGGATGGCGCTTCCAAGACGAAGGACATGAAGAAGGGGGCGTATCGTCCGATTGATTACTCCATCATTGGTCGTCACCAGAACGATGCCCTCAGCTTCACAAGCCAGAGTGGTCGCACCGCCGTGTACGAAATCATTACAAAGTTCGGCTACAAGATGACTTTGCAAGAGGCGTCTGTGTTGCAACCGGTGCTCAAGCAACTGAGCGAAAAGGAAGGCGAACTCAGCGCCGAACGCGTGCTCGACGTGTTCCGCGAACAGTTCGTCAACGTGAATGGTCGCCTGGTGTTCAATAACATCGAAGTTATCCCGGACGAAAACCGCTTCATTTTCCACTTCAAGAAGGATGGCGAAGCGCTTGTGAAGTCCGTGACGGCCGAAGGTCCGATCGAAGCTGCCCTTATGCTCATGCGTGAAATCGGCATGCCGGTGGAACTTGTGAAGTACCGCCAGCTCGTCGTTCCTGAAAAGGATACGCTGTGGGCAGGTCGTGGCTTAAGCCGCATTGTCTTGAAGGCTAACGGCGAAGAAGTTGAAGGTCGCGGTGTCTCGAGCGATACGCTCAAGGCCAACATGCGCGCCCTCTTTGGCGGCGTGAACCTCTTGTACAAGAAAGTGTAAAAATATTGCTTCGTAACCTTGCACATCATTGTGCAAGCACAAGACTATCGACTCGGTCATATCCATGCAAGCATGGCTGCGACTCTCGTCTTAGACGTCATTGCGAGCGAAGCGAAGCAATCTAAAGGAGAAAATTATGTTACAACAGCTTAAGACGCCATTCAAAAAAGTCTATGGTAAAGTTCGTTCGCGTGCGGACGGATTTGTTGGCCCTGTTAAGGAATCGGCGTCCAGGTTGTTGGCGCTTTTCCCGAACATCAAAGCTTTTGCGGGTTCCGAGGACCAGGCCGAAGGCGCATCCGCAGAAGGTGAAAACGCTGGCGAAGCTGCTGCAAAGCCGGGCATCCGCGCTCGCCTCAAGAATTTCAAAAAATCGCTCAAGGGCTTAAGCGACCTTCAAAAGCTGATTCTCTTGACTATCGCCGTCGTGCTCCCTGCGGGCATCCTCATTGCCGTCGCACTCGCAAGTTTCTTTAAACGCAGAAAGAAGTAGTTTTTCACGATTTGTTGTGGAAATCTGTAAGGAGGTTGTAATGAAATATTTGGTTTCTCTCGCTTTGGCGTGCTGTGCCGTTTTCTCTGCTTGTGGTGGCGAGGGCTCGTCAAGCCCTAGTAATTCGGGCATTTCGGACGGTTCGAACGATGCGGTCGGCTCGAGTGACTGCGGCAAAACCGGTTCAGTGTGCGACTTTAAAAAGGCCGATAATGTATGGAGTTTTTCCTACTCTAAATGGAACTATATCGAAGAATATACATGGGTCGATGAATCTACGGTGGAATTCAAGGAATACATGAACTCCTACCACATGGATGAGGACGACACAACCTATGTGGATGTGAATCGTGACGAGTTCTTTGACCGCATTATGGAACGTTGCCTCGATTTGAACGATTTGCTGGATGAATCCAGTTCGAGCAGTGTAAACGAGGCCACGGAGCCTGCCGAAGGGTCTAGTAGTGACGAGGTCTCTGAAATTGCTGAAGGTTCCAGTAGCAGTTCTAATGAGGCGGACGATGGACCTGGGTTTACGGTAACGGAAACTTGTACCGAAGTTGGTGCGTGCGATGCCATGGTCAAAACCGATGTGAGTACATGGCATTTTGTACGCAAGGATGCGTTTGGCGATGATGCAGAATACATCTACAGGGCTGAAGGTGGGGACTTGATTGTAACTATCAAAAACGTGGATGGGACTACCGAATCCAAGTCTTACTCCATGTACAACATGGAAACTGAGGTGGGGGTGGAGATGGCGTTTAGCGCCGCCAGGTCTACGTGCAAAGATGGCGGCGGAAATGAAAACGTGATAAAGATGTGTGTTGTGGATTCGGTTTATTCGTCCAGCAGCAGCGTTGCCATGGGCTTTATGACCGACGAACGAGATGGTCAGATTTACAAGACTGTGACCATCGGCAATCAAATATGGATGGCTGAGAATTTGAATTACGCTCACACAGGTATCCCTTATACATACTATCGCGGTGATTCCGATTCCTCGAGTTGGTGCTATGGTAATATCGCGGAAAACTGTACAAAATATGGTCGCCTTTACACCTGGGCTACGGCCATGGATAGTATTGCTGAGTTTTCGGATAACGGCAAGGGTTGCGGTTATTACGTGGAATGCTCACCGATATATCCTGTGCGTGGAATCTGCCCCAGTGGTTGGCATCTGCCTACTCAAGATGAGTGGGATACGCTATTTACTGTGGTTGGTGGAAGATCGACTGCGTACGAGGTTCTTAAGTCCACAAGTGGTTGGAGTAAATACGGCAATGGCACAGACGCTTTCGGGTTCAATGTTTTGCCTGCCGGTCTCAGGGATCTTTATGGTGATTTTGCCTTTGGTGGTGCCGAAGCGAGATTTTGGAGCTCTTCTACCGCGGGGTATGGCTTAGGCGCGGAAAATGTAATTTTCGACTTTCAGGCGGGGGTGGGCGGTGTTAACTGGAATTATGGGTTTTCGGTTCGTTGCGTGAAGGATTAGTCTCCTATGCTTTCATCTCGCTTGCCAAAAGATCTTACACCGTCGCCGTTTTTTGCTGAACTGGAACGCGCCAAGGCCGATGTTTTTGCAGAGTGCGCCGAAGCAAACTCGCTTCCGTTTATCGACATGACGGTGAGTTCGCCTGTGAAGGCTGGCTTGCCGGTGGATTTGGATGTGGCGGTCGATGAAGGTCGTAAAGCTTTTGGCAACTGGAGTCCAGATGCGGCGGGTTGGAAATCGGCACGTGAAGCGGTGGTGGAGTATTACCGTGAACGCGGTGGTAATTTTACGGCAGGACAGATAATCCTTACCGCAAGTACGAGCGAAGCTTATTCTGTGCTTTTCAAGACGTTCTGCGATCCGGGCGATGTGATTTTGACGCCGATGCCTGGCTATCCGCTTTTGGATACGCTTGCGCAGCTTGAACATTTGGAATGCGCACCGTACTTTCTTAAGATTAGACGAGAGAACGTTCGCAAGCTCGCTACAGACGAGAGACAAAAGGGCGCGACTTTCCGTTTTGTCCTGGATTCCGACAGCTTGCTCGCTGCGCCGGAACATGCGAAGATTTTGCTGCTCGTTTCGCCGCATAACCCGACGGGTCATTGTGTCTCGCGCGAAGAATGGAACGAGGCGGTGCGATTCTGCGAAGAAAACAATATGATTCTCGTCGTCGATGAAGTCTTTGGCGATTACGCCTTCTCGGATAAAGTCTCGCGCACTTGGCAGTACGTTTTAGACGAGAGAACGCTCGCAGGCTCGCTACAGACGAGAGACGAAAGTGCGGATGTCATCCTCGACCCTGGAGTGCGTAGCACGATAGGGAAGGGGATCTGGGATGCAGGTGGAGGTGACTTTATCAATCTTCCCGAAGACGGTCCGAAGTGCCCGATTTTCTGGCTGAACGGTCTTAGCAAAGCCGTTGGCTCGCCGCAGCTAAAGCTCGGCTGGATGGCGTTTTACGCCCCGCGCGAAAATTTCGAAGAAATTCGCGCGGCTCTCGAATTCGTCGAAGACGCTTACTTGAGCGTCTCGGCACCTGCACAGGCGCTTGGCACATCCCTGCTAAAGCATTCGATAGCTTACGAATCCAAAGTCCGCGAACGCCTCCTCTCAAATTGGCAAACGCTTCGCGACGCTTTCCCATCCAAGTATTGCCCTGAAGTTCTCGGCGGCTGGTATGCCGTTGTGCGTCTTGGTGAAGACGATGAAGAACTCACGCTCCGCTTGCTTCGCGAAAAGCATGTGCTTGTGCAGCCGGGCTTCTTCTTTGATTTTGATGAAGATGGTTGGGTGGTCATGAGCTTGTTGCAAGACCCTGCGATTTTCAAAGAAGCGATTGATCGCATTATAAAGTAAAAGCCGAATTAGTTCAAAAAATGAGATGCCCGCTCAAGGCGGGCATGACATTTTCTACTAGTAACTATTGACTAATAACTAGTAACTGCGGCGAAGCCGCTTTAGTAATTATTCACCTTGAACGTCTTGGTGGCGCTCTTGGAGCTAACCTTGATAATCTGCATGCCCTTATTCTTAAGGCTTACATTCAAAGTTGCGCCCTTGCTAGTGAATTCCTGTTCAAGCTTTCCATTGAGGCCGAATACATGAACCTTGAACGGAGCGGAATTTGCGCTATTGATAGTAATGGAAGAAGATCCCTGAACGATGCTGAATGCATTTGTATTCAAAACGCGTCCTGCAACGATTCCTTCCTGTTCATTCTTCTTCTTTTCTTCTTCCTCTCTCTTCTTCTTATCTTCTTCGGATTCAACGTCGCTAGCGACCTTTTCTACCGGAGCCTTCTTGCTCAAAATGTAGCCCAGAGCGCCAACGAGAGGAGCGTTGATATCGACACAGACTTCGTTGACTTGCCAGTTGGAAACGTTGTTGTCGTGGCTTCCACTGTTGAAGTTTCCTGCAATCATGCCGCCCAAAAGCTTGTTCTTTGCAAGTCCGTCGCCCATGCCGTTGACATCGCGACCCGGATCTTCGTTGCCATAGTAGCCGCGGTGATGTGGACGCGTAGGAGCGTTGGCTCCGTTACGGGTAAAGCCTACGACATAAGACTTCTTGCTGCTGTTGTCGCCGAGGAGGTAGGCGATGTTCTTTTCGATAACCTCATCGTAAGAATTATCTTTCGAGAACTTGGAATAAAGTGCGTAAAGGAAAGCTCCACCAGACGGAGAACGGGTTGGGAAACCTGCTGTTTTGGCGTCCTTGATGAAAATGCCTTTGCTGTCCTTATAATCGGGCTGGTTGTACATGTTTTCAAGGTAGACTTCCGAGCCGGCAAGGTCACCCTGCGGATGCCAGTTAAAATAGTATTCGCCCAGAATGTAGGTTATCGGGCTTGCGTCAGAATAGCTCAAGCGAGTGAAGCTGTTCTTTTCAAAGTCGACTTTGTCGTAGAAACTCTTAGCTTCGGTTTTGTAGGATTCGTCCTTCGTTGTGCGATAGAGTTCCATGGCTGCGAGGCACGGACCGTCTTCCCAAATGTTTTGCCACCAGCTGCTTTCATAGAAACCTTGGGAGTTTGTGACGCCTTTGTGCTTTTTGGCGTATGCAAAAGCTGTCTTTGCTGCCTTCAAGTACTTGGCGCGAGCAGATTCATCAGGGTCGACACGGGCCATAATGGCAAGCATTGCAGCAGCCATGCCTGGCGTATACGCGTCGTTAGCGTTTCCTGTAATTTCGCGCGGTTCACCGCCGTCACCGGTTCCGAGCTTGCTCATGGCACCAGCGGTTACCCACTTCATGTGGTCTTGGTTGCCGTTACCCTTCACGGTCACAAAATTGTTTTCGTCAATGGCTGCTTTGACCCAGAAATCAGCTTCGTAGCGGAGCTCTTCGAGAAGGTCGCGCACGTCGTTAGACTTACCGCCTTTGCGGGAATAATCGTTGCTGGCTTTGTAGTCGGTGTAGTCACCGGTGTAAAGGTCGTAAAAGCCTGTTGTAAATTCGGCAAAAGAGAGTGCCAAAACATAGGAGGCAAAGCCCTGGGACTGACCATACATCACGTGGTCACCGCAGTCAAACCACCCGCCACTCACGTCATGCCCGTTATAGCTGTCTTTCAAAAAACTTGTTGTGTTGTTCGTTCCGTCCAAAACCCAGTTCGGACCCTGACCAGAACGCTGAGCCCCTAAAAAGCGGGTGGTCATCCAAGCGGCTTCGATGTAATCGTCATTGCTTAAAGCGGCGAAACTATTGGTGAATGCAAACCCACAAACAGCAAGGCTTGCTAAAAAAGTCTTTTTTAACATTGTCATCCTCTAAGGTTTCCCATCCACACTATAGCGTCCACAATATAAAATTTTATGGGAAATTTTCACGCAAAATAAAATTCACCATTCTAACAAAAAGGGAATTTATGCCGTTTATGTAACTTTTTCAATGCAATAAAAATATATGTTGCGAAAAATTGACAAACATTTTATATTAATCCTTGGTGTGGGGCTAGTTTTAGCCCTTTTTGTGGTGGGATGTTTTATGAAACACGTCGTTTCTTTTTTCGCGTGTGCTGGTCTTTTTGTTGTGGCCAACGCACAAGTTTCTCTTCAAACAGCTTCAGGTGCTTTAGAATCGGCCTATGCTGAATGGGCATCTGATGGTTCTGATAGCTACAACGTTTATTATTCGGGCGCTGGTGCTAGTGACGTCAAGGTGGATGCTCCGCTTATCCGCAAATATGGTTCCAAGTACCGTGTCGATGTGGTCGGCCTCAAGGCGGGCAGCTACACGCTCAAGGTCGCATCTGTAAAAGGCGGCAAGGAGACTGCTTCGACGACTTCTAAGTCGCTGACGGTCAAGGCTCATGACCGCGCGGGTTTTGCTTTTAGCAACGGGCATGTTCCGGGCGCTTACAAGGTCGATGGTTCGCTCAAGGACGGTGCTGTTGTCCTCTACATCTCGGAATCGACTAAGAATACGGTCAAGCTCAATGTGGTAACGAGCAACAAGGGGGCCGTTACGGAATGTGTCGGGCTCCAGAATATCTTGACAGGCTTCAAGAAAGGCTTTGATAAGCGTCCGCTTGCTATTCGTCTTATTGGCAATGTGACGGACCCGGAAGTGACCGACAAGGGCGATATCACCATCGATATGGGCAAAAAAGAAGGCCTTTCGATGACTGTTGAAGGTATCGGCAATGATGCTACGGCGAACGGCTGGGGATTTCGTGTCAAAGGAACCCAGGACTTGGAAATCCGAAATATCGGCATTATGAATGTTGATTCTGACGAAGGCGACAATATCACGCTACAGCAGGATAACCAGTATGTCTGGGTGCACAACAACGACTTTTTCTACGGCCATGCGGGTAGTGACAAGGATCAGGCTAAGGGCGACGGCGCCTTGGATTGCAAGCTTTCTACTTATGTGACGTTCAGCTACAACCACTTCTGGGATAATGGCAAGTCAAACTTGTTAGGTCTCAAGGAAGGTTCGAGCGATGGTTACTACATCACTTATCACCACAACTGGTACGACCATTCTGATAGCCGTCATCCGCGTGTGCGTTATTACAATGCCCACGTTTACAACAACTACTACGATGGCAATGCCAAGTATGGCGCTGGCTCTACGCTTGGTTCGTCCGTGTTCATGGAAGCAAACTACTTCCGTAATTGCAAGTATCCGATGATGACCTCGTTGCAGGGGACCGACGTCTATGCGAGTGCGACTAAGCGCGATCCGACAAACAACGGCACGTTCAGCAAGGAAGCGGGCGGAACCATCAAGGCTTACAACAATTACATGGAAGGCTCCTACACGTTCATTCCGTACGGTGCAAGCAAATATATGTTGAAGGGTAAAGAAACTGCAATTGGTGATATTGATTCCAAGGTCGATTTTGACGCCTATGTGGTGACCTCGCGCAATGATCAGGTGCCGTCTAGCGTGAAGTCTTACGAGGGTGCAAATACTTACAGCAACTTCGATACGGACAAGTCCATCATGTACAGCTACACGGTGGATTCTCCGGAGCAGGCCGTGGCGAACGTTCGTGCCTATGCAGGCCGCTTGCAGGGGGGCGATTTCAAGTGGGTGTTTGACAATTCTGTTGATGACGCCTCCTCAGACGTGAACCAGGCGCTCAAAGACGCGCTTATGGCTTACAAGGGCGGTAACGGCGAAGTGATGGAATATTCTTCTTCGTCCAGCGTTGCGCCGCAGTCCTCTTCTTCTGACATCCAGAGTTCATCGAGCGAAGGATCCAGTGAAAGTTCCTCTAGCGTCATTCTGGACCCCGATCCGGAATCCTCAAGCTCTTCGGAATCGCCGAAGTCTAGTTCCAGCAGCGAAAAGGTCGAAAGCTCGAGTTCTTCTCAAACGACTGGGATTGCAAATGTCATGCCGGCAGTGTCTCGCGAGATTTTCTACGATTCCCGTTCTGCACACCTTGTCATCGGAACTTCCGACGTCTCCCGTTTGGATATTGTCGGTATCGATGGCCGCCGTGTCCATCTTGCTAGCCTCAAGATCGTAGGCGATGCTCGCGTGCTTGATCTGAGCACTCTCCGCGCTGGCGTCTACATCGTCCGCTTCAAGACGCTTCTCGGCTTGCGGACCATGAAGTTCGTGAAAAACTAGTTATTGGTCATTGGTTGTTAGTCATTAGTCTTTGGTTGAAAGATCTTTTGGGGGCATTAAAAACTATAGACCATTGACTGATGACTACTGACTTTAGTAAACATTTTTAATCAAAATGCCGTTTTTTGAGCGTTTTCGAATGTTTCCAAATTAATTACAACTATAGTAACCCCATATTATATATCTTTCGCTTGGGATTTGTGATTGCGGAGATTGGGTGAACCCAAAAGGATGTTTATGAAAAAAGTCTTCGCATTATTGACGTGCGCTGCCGTGACCTCTGCCATGGCAGTGACTGCAAGCCGTGTTGGCCCTGTGAGCACATACGGTGAACTCGTCGCAAATGGTGGCAAGCTTTCTGGTTCTTGCCCGGAATACTCTCAAAAGGCTGTTCAGGTCAAGGGTATGAGCCTCTTCTGGAGCTCGGGCAACACCTATTCTACCGACTTCTACTCCGAAAAAGGTATCAACCGCCTGGTTGACGACATGGGTATCGAAGTTGTGCGCTTTGCTCTCGGTGCGGCTGACGAAAAGTTCAATAGCTCGGGTCGTTCTTACACGACGGGTGGCGAAGGCTTCCAGAAGGCTTTGCTCAAGTCCGTAGTGAATGCTGCTGTCGATAAGGACATTTACGTCATCATTGACTGGCACATCGAATCTTCTGATGGCTTTACTAACGATGCTGTCAAGTTCTTCGAATATGCAGCCAAGGAATACGGCAAGTACAACAACGTGATTTTCGAAATCTGGAACGAACCGACCGGTAGCATGGATGCCGTGAAGCAGCATGCCGATCAGGTGATTCCGGTTATCCGTAAGTATTCCGACAACCTCATCCTCGTGGGTAGCCCGGGATGGTCCAGCCAGCCGAATGCTTGTGCTTCCGCAGGCATCAACGACAAGAACTATGGTTGTACGCTCCATTTCTATGCTGCAACTCACTATATGGGCGATGGCGGTTACAACAAGGCTGCTGAAACGGCTATGGCTGCAGGCGTGCCTGTGTTTGCTACCGAATGGGGTACCGTCAATGCTAACGGTGATGGCCAGCCGGATGAAGGCTCCAGCAACAAGTGGGTAGAATGGATGGCTCAGAAGGGCGTGTCCTGGACGAACTGGAACGCTTCTGCTATGAACGAAACTTCTGCTGCATTTGCTAATGCCGTGTTCGAAAACGGTTTCACCTACACCAATTCTGGTAAGTACGTCAAGAGCAAGCTCGGTGGCGCATCTTATAAGGATTGCGGCCTCCAGAATGGTGATGCCGAAGAAGAATCCGGCTTCTCTACGGGCGTTGCAAACGGTACATCGACTTCTATCCTAGATGACATGGAAGATGGCGACCGTTATGGTTACCTCGGTGGTGCTTGGGCTGCTGTCGAAGACCAGGAAAATGGTGGTGCAAGCTCTATTTCTAACGAAAAGATTGAAGATGACTTTGGCAATACGACCTATAAGGTTGTCTATCCGGTCAGCGGCGACAACAAGAATACCTCCAAGTATGTTGCTGCCCTTAAGGATGTCAAGATCGGTAAGGGTTCCCTTAGTTATGGTCCGTACATCAAGATGTTCCTCACGCTTTTGAAGGAACCGGCAAAGGATTCCCCGAAGGCTTATGCAGACTTCGCCAAGTGCAAGACCATCAAGTACAAGTACAAGGGAGCTAGCCACAACTTCGCTATCGAAACGACCGATGTTACCGACTACAACTATCACCGCGTGAACAAGGACGCTTCTGAAGGTTGGAAGGAAGTCGAAATTACGACGGACATGTTGAAGCAGGAAACATGGGGTGACGATTCTCGCTCCAAGCCAATCAAGATGGAAAATGCAACTCGTCTTTCTTGGGAAATCAAGGGCCTCGAAAAGGTTCCGGACGATATGAACCAGCCCAAGTATCCGTACCTCTATGTGGATGACGTGAAGTGCGACGGTCTTTCCTTCACTGCTGTTAGCGGTAGTGCTAGTGAAACTCCGAAGTCTTCTTCTAGTGCTGCAGTTGGTCAGAGCTCTTCTTCTGTTGTTGCTGGTTCTTCTAGCAGCGCAAAGGCAGTCTCTTCTTCTAGCGCAATCGTTCCGGGTTCTTCTGCTACGGTAACGGGCAAGACTATTGTTGATATCGACGACGTTGAAGATCTTGATGAAGTTCTCAAGACAACGGGTACCTGGTATGCTTACACGGATAAGGATCCGGGTGGAAAGTCCACTATTTCTAACGTCTATGACCAGAAGCTTGGTGGCTATGTGGTTGCCTTCCCGGGTACTGAAGATCCGACGAATGGCACTAAGGGCTTTGTGGGCTTGAAGGACATCAATTGGGATCAGGGAACCTATACGGAAGCTCCGTTCGTGGCTCTCGGCCTCAATACGAATGCTGATACCTCCAAGGGCATTGACTTGAGCAAGTGCGGTGCTATCAGCTACCGTTACAAGGGTTCTGCTCATACCTTCAAGGTTCAGGATGGTTCCGTGACGGACTATGCTTACCACGAATATATTCTTGATGATTCCCAGGTTTGGAAGACCATGGTCATCAATATCGAAGACATTGCTCAGCCGAACTGGACTCAAGATCCGAAGGACCTCAACTGGGCTGCTATCAAGAAGATGGCTTGGGAAGTTGTTGGCTACAAGGGAATTGTCTATCAGCCGGCTATCAACTACCTCTATGTGGACGACCTCAAGTGCGTCGAAGTCCCGAAGGTTGGCCTCAATCCGGTTTCTGTCGCTGCAAGCGGCATCAAGCTTGGCTTCTCTGGCAATATGCTCAATGTGAACTTCGCAAAGGCTGGCTCAGCACGTATCCAGGTGTTCGACATGATGGGTCACGTTGTTGAAAGCCGCGTTGCTAACGTTTCTGCCGGTGCAAACCAGTTCTCTCTCAAGAACGTTGCTAACGGCAACTACGTTGTGCGTGTGATGATGAACGGTGCAGCAAAGACTGCTCGTATCTCCATCAAGTAAAGACTGATAGCGCTCCCCGCTCTCGTGTGGAGCGCTTAAGTAACCATCAAAAACGCCCCGGACATTTAGTCTGGGGCGTTTTTTTTCGTCATCCTGACGCCGAAGGCGGAAGGACACAGGCTGTCACCCCGGACTTGTTCCGGGGTCGCCTTTTACTCAAGGTTGCGCTGTAACACTTCGCACTTGGCCTTGGCCCATTGGGTTCGATGCCTTGCTTATCGCAAGGCATCTATGACAAGGGAGGGCTTTCGCCCTCCCTAAAAAGACCGAATCCGCTAGAATCATTTGAAAAAGTGGTAGGCGGATTCTCTCGCGTGCATGCCTAGTTGATACTAGGCATTTCCGCTCACAAACCTACCTTTTCCAATCGCTAATAACTATTCTAGATTGCGCTGAAGAATCTCGCACTTTGCCTTGGCCCACTCTTCAAACGTATCGTCGGCGAGGTGGTCTTTCGCTTCTTGCATCAAATGCAGGTAGAAGTGTAGATTGTGGATGCTGGCGAGCGTGTAGCCGAGCGATTCGCCGGCGTGGTGCAAGTGGCGCAAGTAAGCACGGCTGAAGTTGCGGCAGCAGTAGCAGTCGCAATTCGGATCTACCGGCTTGTCGTATTCTTCAGCGTGGCGGGCTGCCTTGTAGCGGAGCACGCCTTCGCTTGTGAAAAGCATGCCGTTACGGGCGTTGCGCGTCGGCATCACGCAGTCGAACATGTCGACGCCGCGACCGATTAATTCCAGCAAGTTCCACGGCGTTCCGACACCCATCACATAGCGCGGATGGTCTGCCGGCAAGTAGTCCGTGCAGAAATCTGCAATCTCGTACATCGTCTCGGTCGGTTCGCCGACCGAAAGGCCACCCATGGCGTAGCCATCGGGGCCGAGTTCTGCGATGCGTTCGATGGCCTGCTTGCGCAAATGCGTGTGCATGCCGCCTTGTATAATTCCAAAGAACTGTTGATCGTAACCGTGAATCGGCGGGTGTTCCTTGAGCCATTCCATCGCTTCGGCTGTCCAGCGAAGCGTGTAGTTTAAGCTGTGTTCCGCTTCCTTGACCGTGCTTGGGTATGGCGTGCATTCGTCGAGCGCCATGATGATATCCGCGCCGATTTCGCGTTGGGCGTTCATCACGCTTGCCGGGCTAAAAAAGTGCTTAGAACCGTCGAGAATGCTTCTGAATTCAACGCCTTCGGGCTTGATCTTGCGCAAGTCCTTCAAGCTCCACACCTGGAATCCTCCACTGTCTGTGAGCACCGGGCCGTTCCAGCTCATGAACTTGTGAATGCCGCCTGCGGCTGCGATTTTGGGCGTTGTGGGGCGCAAGTACAAGTGGTACGTGTTGGCGAGGATAATCTGGGCCTTGATGTCTTCCTTGAGTTGTGCGGGTGTTACGGCCTTTACGGTTGCTTCGGTGCCCACCGGCATAAAAATCGGCGTTTGGATGTCGCCGTGGTCGGTGTGCAAAACACCCAGACGGGCCTTGGATTTCTTCGACGTCTTTTTCAGTTCAAAACGGTTCATGGTCGCAAATGTAGAATTTTATGAAATGGATGTGAAGACATTTTTTTTCGCTCTGTCACCCCGGCCTCTGTGCCGGGGTCGGCATTTTATTTGTCATTCCCGCCTCCGAGCGGGAATCTCCCTTCGTGCAAAAATGAAAAAAGACTCGATTTACATCGAGTCTTTTTCTGCGGTCGGACAGACTTGAACTGTCATGAGATCGCTCCCACTAGCACCTCAAGCTAGCGTGTCTACCAATTCCACCACGACCGCGTGGTCCTTAGCGGAACGAACACAAAGATAGTATAATTTTTTGATTTTGGAAACTCTTGTTGCAAAAATAATTGAATTTTTTTTGACGATGTCACCTCGGATTTATTCCGGGGTCGGCATTTTATTTGTCATTCCCGCCTACCTGTCCTCGCGCCTGTCCTCGCTTGACGGGGATGACGGGGACGAGCGGGCGGACAGCACTTGGCAACTTGTTGCCTTAGTGCACATGGCCACCTTTAGGTGGGAATCTCCCTTCGTGCAAAAATGAAAAAAGACTCGATTTACATCGAGTCTTTTTCTGCGGTCGGACAGACTTGAACTGTCATGAGATTGCTCCCACTAGCACCTCAAGCTAGCGTGTCTACCAATTCCACCACGACCGCGTGGTCCTTAGCGGAACGGCACAAATTTAGTTTAAATGTTTGATCTTGTAAAGGGGGGTGCGCGCATTTTTATCATTTTTTTTGCGCGAAGGCTTGGCCTTATACTCCTTCAACGAGCTTGTCAAACACTTGTCCGCGGACTTTGTAGTTCTTGAACAGCCCAAAGCTTGCGCATGCGGGGCTCATGATGACCGTTCCGCCTTCGCCAATGTTCAAGCTGTCTGCAAAAGCTTCTTCGAGTGTGGGGAAGATGGCTGTCTTGATTCCCGCTTCATCCACGCCTGCCTTTTTCAAATCAGCGAGCATGCGCTCGGCGGTCGCGCCGATCAGCGCAACGCGCTTCAGGTTCGGGCGCTGCTTTACGAGAATTTCCGAAAGTTCCGTGAAGTCGGCGTTTTTTTCGGAACCGCCGAGGATCAATGCAAACGGACGCTTCATGCTGCCTGTAGCTGCAATAGTTGCATCCGGACGGGTAGCGTAGCTGTCGTTATAAAATTCAATGCCGTTCTTTTCGCCCTTGAATTCCATACGGAACGGGAGCGTCTCGTAACTCTTGAGTGCTTCGAATGCATCGGCTGCTTTTACGCCCAGAGCCTTGCAGGCAAGCGTTGCTGCCGCCATGTTTTCGAGCTGGTAAATACCACGCACCTTGCAATCGGCGAGGTACAAAGTAACTCCGTCAATTGTAAGTGTTGCGCCGTCAATTACGGCGTCTCCGTCACCATTGCTTGCGCCATCAGCGAGGCTGACGGCGTACTTTGTCTTGGCCGGGCTTTCCGATGCAATCTTAGCTGTCGGTTCTGCGTCTTTCAGATAAACGCATGCGCTGTCACGCTTTTGCCATCGTACCAAATTTGCCTTGGCGTCGCGGTATTCTTCAACGCTTTTGTGCCAGTCCAAATGTTCCGTTGACACGCGCAAAACAACGCCTACATCTGGTGATACAGATAAAGTCATTAACTGGAAACTTGAAAGTTCCAAGATGCTGATGCGGTCTGGAGTCTCGTCTTCGAGCAAGTCCAAAGCCGGCACGCCAAAGTTTCCGCCAATGGCGTTCGCTTTACCGCATTTGTCCAAAATGTGGCTGATCATGCTCACGGTAGAGCCCTTGCCGAGTGTCCCTGTGACACCTACAGTTGCCTTTGATTGAGTTTGTTCTAAAAATAGTTGGATCTGGCTCGTCATGAGCCCGCCGTTCATCTGGAACTGGAACAGTTCCTTGCTCATTGGATAAACGCCTGCCGAACGCACAACCGTCACGCAATCCTTGAGTCCGTCCAAATAGTTTTCACCGCTGCAAACCTTGACGTTCACGCCTGCGGGCACATCCGGAAGTGTTACCGGATTCTTGTCCATCACGACAATATCCTTGACACCTTCGCGGAAAAGGTAACGCAACGTGCTCTGACCCTCAACGCCAAAGCCCAAAATTCCAACCGGAGAAACGAGTGTGTTTTGCATAAAAACCTCTAAATTTTTCGCCTAAAATTTAGCAACCCTTACCACAAATGGGCGCACTGATAATCAAAAACAAAAAAATCCGCTCTCTTTCGAGAGCGGACTTCTGAATGCGGTTTGACCGACTTGAAAACCAAGTCAATCTAAACTTTTACTTGGCCTTCTTCTTGCCTTTCTTAGCTTTCGGAGCTTCTGCAGGAGCAGCTTCCGGAGCCGGAGCGGCTTCAGCCTTCACTTCGGCAGCGGGTGCGACCGGAGCTTCAGCCTTGACTTCCGCAGCAGCCGGTGCAGCAGGAACTGCTTCAGCCGGAGCGTTGAATGTAGCCGGGAGCGTCGGAATTTCCGGAGCGGCCTGCTCGGCAGCGCTTTCGCGAGTTGCCTTCTGCATAGCGGATTCTTCGACAGCCTGATCCTGCTTAGCCGTGATGAGGCCAAGAGCGAAAACCACGATGAAGAAAATCACAGCAACGACACGGGTCAACTTCTGGATGAAGGTCGCTGCGCCGGCGGTAGAAAATGCAGATTGCGAAGTCATACCACCGATTCCTGCGAGGCCGCCCATCTTATCGTTCTGCACGAGAACGAGGAGAGAGAGGAATACGCAAAGAAACACGTGGAGGACGATCAATACCCAAAAGAGAGTTGTCATTAGTGACGTTTCCTTTCGTTAAAAGTTACTTAGCTTCAGCAGCGTCGATGATAGCCTTGAAAGTGTCTGCCTTGAGGCCTGCACCACCGATAAGACCGCCGTCGATATCCTTCTGAGCGAGGAGGCCCGGAGCGTTTGCGCCCTTCATGGAGCCACCGTACTGGATGCGCATGCCTTCAGCAACAGCTTCGCCGTAGATTTCCTTCACGACAGAACGTGCGTAAGCCTGCGTGTCCTGAGCCTGTTCGTCCGTAGCGGTAACGCCGGTACCGATTGCCCAAACCGGTTCGTAAGCGAGAACGCACTTTGCAGCGTCTTCAGCAGAAACGTCCTTGAATGCGCCCTTGATCTGGAGGCCGAGGACTTCCTTCAAGATGCCGCCGTTGCGCTGGTCGAGAGTTTCACCAATGCAGATGATCGGCTTGAGGC
>CADAWC010000053.1 GCA_902791475.1 Fibrobacter succinogenes | reverse complement strand
CCTGGCTTGAAAAGATAGCCGGTTTACCCGTTTCACACCTTGACGTAGCCCAGCGTATCATTCGCGAAAAAATCGAGGCAATCAAGGGCGTAAAATCCGCAATCGCGATAGACCTCGCGACAGACGGAAGAAACCTTACTGGAAAATTCAGCGTCCAAAGCGTCGACGGCAGAACCATCAACGGGGAATTCTAGCGATGGCGATAAACGCAGTCATTGTGGACTCTATATCGGGTATCTCTATCAAGAGCTACCGCGAAATCCGTCAAGCCATCGCCACCAGCTTTACGGAGGTGTTTGGCGCCTCTATCAACCTGGAGCCATCCTCTCCCGACGGAATGACGACCTACCTGAAAGAGAACATCACGGACGGTATCACCTTCAAGGAAAACACGAAGAACGAGACAGTCGGCGGAATCCCCGCCCATTCTTTCGTGATATTCGTCCCAGCCACTTTCAGCACAGAGGATATTGACCCGTCCGACAAGGACTGGCAGGCCATTCTCGACGACAGCACACGTGCCCACACCGTCCAGAACTTCATATCTTATAGGTGCTCTTTATGAGCTGGGGAAAAAGCTAATATTCGATTTCGCTTATCACGTCGCCGATTACGAATTCTTCTGTGTGATCCTGGTGGGCGTATCCGAAATTTAAGATTTGGATTTTCTTTCCGCGGAGTTCTTTCGCCTTTCCGACGGTAAGAACGTTAAGCTTTCCCGCGTTTTGGAGTTTAATTATTTCGTTGAGAACTTTCATTTCGATTTTTTCCTCACTTGATGATTTTGAATTCAGAATGCGACCGGAATGCAAAAAGAAAGCCTCTACAAAAATGTAGAGGTTTTTGTAAAGGAAACAAAAATGGATTGCCGCTTAAGCCGGATATCCGGCTTTCAAGCTTTCATCATAGTGAGCGCGTTCGCCGCCGATAAATTTTGGACGTGTACGCGCTGCAATCAAAATGGCCTTTCCGATATATTTTTGCTTGAGTCGGACCGGAACGGCGACTTCTTTTAAATGCATGCCGATGAGGGTCCCGCCGATATCGAGCCCGGCGTCCGCCTTGATATGTTCCAAGGCGACCGGATTTTGAAAGGATGCGTAGCAGGCGGTCGCAAACGAACCGCCGGCCTTGGGCTGAGGAACCACGTTCACAATTTCTGCATAGGGGACTGCGGAGCGTTCTACGATGATCGCTCGGTTCAAGTGTTCGCAGCATTGGGCGGCAACATAGATGCCGAGAGGCTCGAAAATGCTTTGGAGTCCTTTGAGGATCGCCTTGCCGACTTCCGGCACGGAATGGCTGCCGACTTGCTCTCCGAGGGTTTCGCTTGTACTGCACCCGACAACAACGATGGACCCTTTGTGAAGATTTGCTTCTTCTACAAGCTCTTTGGCTGCGTTAGTTGCGTCGTTTTGGATCTGTTCAACCAAATTTTCGTCTTTGACTTCGTAAGTTTGAGTTCCTGACATATGTTCCTCTTTTGCAAATTTAGGAAATGCTGGATCGCGGAGTGATATGGGTTACTTTCTTGAGCATTTTCGGGATAAAAATGCACAAATTGAGGAAATTTGGCAAAATCTGTTAGTATATTTTCTTAAAATGAAGGAGGCCTTGATGGGCGACGGACAGTTTTCCACGATAGATTCTTACGAAACTTTTTTGAAGCAGACGAGAATCAAGATCAATGGAATGCTGAATAAGGTTTTATGGATTTGCATTATCGCGGGTCCGGCTTTGGCTTTGGGTATTTGGGCCGGAATTTTCCCGAGAGTGCAGTATTCGACAAGTTTTTCCATTACGGCTTTATTGACGCTGGTCGCCATCTGCCACAAATTTTTAGTCAGCAAATTTGCGGAATCCAGAATTACGAGCTACTTTGCGCTCATCGCACTGGATGTTGTCTTGTTCTATATGGCAAGTTGCCATGTAAATATCGCGTTGACCTATTTCCTTGTGCCGTTGGTGGCCCTCCTTTTTTGCGATAAAAAACTGTACCTCTTGACGTGCGCGTTGAATTTTATCGTCATGCTGACTTCCGTGTGGAATATTTCGGAACATTATGCGCAAACGACCGTTACGAACGAAACCCCGCTGGAATGGTATTTGAACTTGATCGGAGGATATGTAATCGAATCGTCGATTTTGGTGGCGGCCGGTTATTTGGTATGCAAGCATATGGTCGTCTACTTCTCGAATTTTTACAAGAATCAGGCGCAGCTGTTAGAAAAGGAAGAAAAAATTACGGAACAGTTTGCCATCCTGAGCTCGATGACGGAAATCTACCAGAGCGTCAACCTGCTCGATCTAGAGGCCAAGACTTCTACGTTTTTTGGACAGCATTGCAAGGATCTGGAAATTTTGGATTGGTCCAAGCGTACGCGTACCAAACTGAATGAAGAGCTGTCCAGACAGGTGATGCTTGACCAGTATGAAAATTTCCTTCACTTTACGAATTTGTCGACCTTGGTTGACCGTATCGGTCAAAAGAAGGTCATCAGCGATGAATTCATCAGTGTGATTCACGGTTGGTTCCGCGCCCAATATATCGTCGTGAACCGGAATGCGGAAGGGGTTCCGAATAAGGTAATTTATACTATCCAGAATATCGATGAGGATAAAAAGCGCGAAGAGCATTTAATCCGTATTTCGAATACCGATGAAATGACCCATTTGTTCAATCGAAGATCCTATGAAAATGATGTGCACCATTATAAAAATGCCGCGGATATCAATCCGAACTTGGTGCTTGTCTCGGCGGATACCAACGGACTTAAACAGGTGAACGATACCCTCGGACATGAAGCGGGGGATGAAATCATTATGGCGACGGCAAATTGCCTTGTGTCTGTCTTTGGGAACATTGGAAAAATTTATCGCATTGGCGGTGATGAATTCATGGTGGTGGCTTATACGGCCACGGATTTTGAAAAGGTCAAGGATCGCTTCCTAGAACAGGTTCGAGCTTGGTCTGGAAATCGGGTTGACCGCTTGGCTGTTTCTATCGGGTATGTCTGCAAAAAGGATTTCCCGGATGCGAACATCGAAGAATTGGAAAAGATTGTCGATTCCCGAATGTATGCGATGAAGCATGAATTTTACAAGGATAAGGCGCACGACAGACGTGTCAAGAGAAATGCCATTTCCTAGTTGTCGTGGAAGCAATCCACAGGACAACGCCCAAGAAATTTTCTATATTACGCGCAACATTTCGTACATCCCTACGAGAAGGTGTTCTATGGGCAAAAATTTATACCAGAAAGTGTTTGAAAGTCACATCGTGGGCAAGCTCCCGAGCGGGCAGTATCAGCTGTTCATCGGAACTCATCTTTGCCATGAAGTGACCAGTCCGCAGGCCTTTGCGATGCTTCGTGAAGAAGGTCTCAAGGTCAAGTATCCAGAACGTACATTCGCGACGGTTGACCACATCATTCCGACGACGACCGATGCTCGTGTTCGTCCGTTCAAGGATCCGATTTCGGAAGAAATGCTTGAACACCTCGAAAAGAACACCCGCGACTTTGGCGTGCGCTTCTTTGGCCCGGATGCTGGCGAACAGGGTGTGATCCACATCGTTGGACCGGAAGAAGGCGTGACTCAACCGGGTATGACGGTCGCTTGCGGTGACTCCCATACGGCAACTCACGGCGCTTTCGGCGCTGTGGCTTTCGGTATTGGTACAAGCCAGGTGGCAGACGTCCTCGCTACGCAGACTCTCGCCATGAGCCCGCTCAAGACCCGTCGCATCAACTTCACCGGTAAGCTTCAGCCGGGTGTGACTGCGAAGGATGTCGCTCTTGCTTACATCGCAAAGCTCGGTGTGAACGGCGGTGTCGGCTACGCTTATGAATTTGCTGGTCCGGTGATCGAAAACCTCGACATGGAAGGCCGTATGACGGTCTGCAATATGGCCATCGAAGGCGGTGCACGTGTCGGTTACTGCAATCCGGACGAAAAAACGTTTGCATTCCTCCGCGGCAAGCCGTTTGCTCCGAAGGAAGACAAGTGGGACGAAGCGGTCGCTTACTGGAAGTCCGTCGCTTCCGATCCGGACGCAACGTTTGATGACGAAGTCGAAATCGACTGCAATAAGCTCGAACCGATGGTTACCTGGGGCATCACCCCGGCACAGGCGATGCAGTTGAACGAAAATATGCCGAAGATCAGCGAATTCACTGGTTCGGAACAGAAGGTGATTCGCGAAGCCTATGAATATATGGGCTGGGAAGAAGGTGGCAAGATGCTCGGCACTCCGATCGATATCGCGTTCGTCGGTAGCTGCACGAATGGCCGTCTCCCGGACTTGATCGCCGCTGCAGAAATCATGAAGGGTCACCACGTTTCTCCGACTGTAAAAATGTGGGTTGTCCCAGGTTCCCAGAAGATCAAGAAGGAAGCCGAAGACCTCGGTCTCGATAAGATCTTTACGGATGCAGGCGCAGAATGGCGCGATGCAGGATGCTCTCTCTGTCTCGCCATGAACCCGGATAAGCTTCAGGGCCGTCAGGTCAGCGCAAGCTCGAGCAACCGCAATTTCAAGGGCCGTCAGGGAAGCCCGACTGGTCGTACGATTCTCATGAGCCCGATCATGGTGGCTGCTGCCGCTATCGAAGGTAAAGTGACCGACGTTCGTAAGTACATCAAGTAAGGAGCGCAAAGATTATGTTGACTGTGATTGATACTGTAAAGGGTTCCGGCATTCCTCTGCGCGGAAACGACATCGACACGGACCGCATCATTCCGGCCCGCTTCCTCAAGTGCGTGACGTTCGACGGTCTTGGACAGAACGCTTTTGCCGACGATATCGCTGGCCTCGAAGCGCAGGGTAAGGTTCACCCGTTCCGTGACCCGAAGTATGCAAAGGGCACCGTCCTCGTTTCGAACCGCAACTTTGGCTGCGGCTCGAGCCGTGAACACGCTCCGCAGGCTTTGAAGCGCTGGGGCGTCCGCGCGATCATCGCGGAAAGCTATTCCGAAATCTTCTTCGGCAACTGCGTCGCTATCGGCGTGCCGTGTTTCCGCGTTTCTCATGAAGTTGCGGACAAGATCCTTTCCTGGATCGAAGAACATCCGTCGGAAGAAATCGTGACGAGCACTCAGGATCGTACCTTGACGATGGGCGGGGAAGTGATTCCTCTCGAACTCGCCGACGGTCCGCGTGGCCAGTTCCTCGACGGCTCTTGGCACGCTCGCGCTGTCCTCATGTCCCATGCGGATGATGTGGAAAAGCTTGCTGGCAAACTTCCGTACATGAAGTTCCTCGCTCGCTAATTTGTTCTAAAGCCTTTTTAGAAAAAAGAAAACCGGATCCTTGCGGGTCCGGCTTTTTTTTGGGGAGGGGACTATGAAATCTTTTGGATTTCATGATTTGGATGCATGGGCATCGATCCGCGTTGCAACGGAGGTTGCATTTTTTTTGTCAGAGAGAAAAATTTTTTATATGGGATAAAATGTTTCGGTAGGGGTAAAGGGTTTCGATTTTTTCGAAAAAAATAAGGAATGCGAGTGGTACAAATGTTCCCGTCCCGTTTTGAAAAAAAGATATTTAAAGAAAAAAGGACGGAAAATGATGAATTCGACATTCAAATTTGTCTTGATTTTCGGTAGCGCTTTTGCATTGTCCGCATGCTCCACTTCAACGGATGGGACTTCTGCGGCAGCAATCAATAGTGGAATTCCGGTTTCAGAAACTTCATCGTCGAGTGTTTTGGGAACGTCTTCTGTGAGCATTTCCGGAACCTCCTCTTCTTCGGTGACATCGCAATCCGTCAGTTCTGCGGTCGTTTATACAGCATCGGACGAAAACCTGGTAATGACATTTTCTGCATCGGGCCTTGCGGTGACAAACGATGTGAACAGCTGTGTGACGGTCGATGGCAACCTGGCAACGATCACTTGCGCCGGCAGCTATTACATGACCGGTTCTTCGGATGATTTTCAGGTCCTTGTGAATGCGGATACGGCATCAAAGGTTTACCTTTATCTGAATGACCTTACTTTGACGAGCGCAAGCGATGCTCCGATTTATGTG
Source organism: Fibrobacter succinogenes (assembly GCA_902791475.1). GTDB lineage: Bacteria > Fibrobacterota > Fibrobacteria > Fibrobacterales > Fibrobacteraceae > Fibrobacter > Fibrobacter succinogenes_J. Next base: position 13,384 of record CADAWC010000053.1, on the reverse strand, counting down.
CAGTCCGCAGACAAGGTCTTTTTCATGCTGGTGGATGGAACTGTAAATTCGCTTTCGGACGCAAGTTCCCGCAATAAAACCTGGAGCTATACCGATGAAAGTGGCGAAGCGAAAGTCGATACGACGAGCGCGGTCATCTACGCCAAGAAGGATATAACGGCGCACCTTTGATGAGAAAAAAAAGCACCTTTCGTGAGACAAAAACGAAAGGTGTTTTTTTAAAGGTCCTTATAAAGAGCGAATGACATATCGATAATCAACCGAGTCTTCGACCGAAGTGGTTTCTGCTAAGTCGAAATTTACACGCAAATAAAAAGTTTTATTCGTATCTGTCGTATTTTGTACAATCAAACTTTGACTTTGATATAGTCCATTTATTCCAGAAAAATTCCAATGAATACGGTCTCCATGAGAATCTTCGTCAATCAGATATGTATATGCGTCAGAGACCCCATTGCCACCTGTCCATGTACATCTGTGACGGACAAACATTTCAAGGATTTGCCCTGGCGAAATCGAAATCGCTAAAATATCTTGGACTCCAGCCGTAGAAAAAGATAAAGACACAGATCCGTTTTGAATCAACGGCAAAGATATGCTCCGGCCACCAAGGGATAAAGTATTAAAGTTGCCCATATCGGCATAGCAAGTGAACCCACCAGTCGAAAACGAAAAGCCGGCAGTTTTAGCAACAGAAGCTGACGTTGTTGCATTCAACGTCATTGACGTCGGCAGATACCGGGCAAAATTCGAATCATTAATAAAGGCGATCCAGCCGGTTGCCGTAAACGATTCTGTTGAGTCTAACTTATCGGCTGATACGGCTCCATTTGCGATTTTCTCCCTCGAAACAGACGAATCCATCAGTTTTCCCGTACTGACGGAGCTATCGCCTAAACATCCGTTGGACACGGCCTTGGCGGCAATTTTAGCAGTAGTTACCGCATCATCGGCCAATTTATCCGTTGTGATAGTTTTATTTTCAATGATTCCAATAATTCGGTGACCGCCTCTTGTTTCGACAACATCAAAACCGACATCTTGTCCATAAGAATTATCGGCAGTCTTTCCTGCCGCAATAAATTTATCCATCAAATAAGGATAATTAGCGGCATCTGCATCTTCGGAGTCCACCAAAATCACAAAAACAGGTAAACCACCAACTTCATTCGGACCTTTTTCAAACGAAAGATTTTGCAATTCGTTCAGAAATTCCGGTGTGATAATATCACCGGATTTAAACACCTTTTTATCCATTTTCAACCTCCGTTGAAGAGTTATTGATATCATCAGCTTCGTCGAGAGCTTGAATAAGCCAAGCCTGTACGCCGGCAAGAGATTCGTCGCAAGCAAGCGCCGAAATCTGATTTTTTGCCGTTTCAAAATATCCACTTGAAATTAACGGCAAAATAGAGACAAAACCAATCAGAATACTGCTATCAAAAGGGAGAAGTTTTTCGTGCAAATCGCGGTCGAGAATCGGCGCAATCGCGTAATTCCAATCCAGTCCCTCATGATTTCGTGCGAGACTTTGCTTTTTACAGTCATTGGATTGTAGATATTCCAGTCTTTTATACATCATTTCTCCTTAGGAAAGGTCGGCGGCACCGAATGTAATGAACGGAATAACCGTTCCCTGTGTCATGGATGTTGTATTCGGATGGACGAAAGAAATAACATTGCTGACTGTACATTGCAGATTTTGACGCATAGCATAGTCGTATACATAGTTGGTTGTTGCCGATGAAGAACTGCGATCAAGCGCAGCGAGTTGCAAACCACAAGTCCAAGCCTGGATTATGTATCGCGTATTGCGTTTCAGGTTCAATGATCCTGAAGTTGTCTCTTGCATGTCAAAAGAGCAAAGTTCCTGTCCACTGGTAAAATCAGTACCGTAGAATTTTAAGCCAGTCTGCCCAAGAAGATTCCCTTCTGTATCAAAAATTCCGATATTGAGACATGCCGGAGGGTTTTCAAGGGATATCGAACCGCAAATAGCCACGTTACATTTTGTAATTGCCCCTTGAGCTTCTGAAATCCGTGTTGATTGATAAACAAGGGCGTTACAGTAGCGGAAAGATTCGAAACTTGCATCCCCCCAAACAAGCTTTTCTGCACCTTCCTGCAACGCATATGCGCCATAATTGGACGTAGAGCCGTTGATCAAAGATTCTGGCATAGTCGAGAGCTTCGGATCGCTTTCGCCTGAAAGATTCAAACCGATTCGAAGTTGCCCTTTTACTTTAGTAATAGTAATCAAGTTATCGTCTTCACTTTTCAGGACATCTTCGAGGTATCCCGCCGTTGTAGTCGAATCCACGGCAACCTTGTCATTGGCTCCGCATCCATCAGCATCCCCCCAACCGATTTCTCCGTCGGAGTCTAAAATCTTCAGAACCTTTCCCGTTAATCCACTGGACGGAATAGGCACTAATGCAGCAATTTCGCCGGAATCTCCGACAGACACCTTGTAATGGGTCGTGTAACGTCCTTGCGTAATTGTAAGTACGCCTTTTACAGGTGTGCTCGCGTGAGGCTGGTACACGCTATTAGCGGCTGCAGCAAGCTCAGCAACGTTAATTGTAAAATTATGTCCGTCGTAAAACCCCGCAAGCTTACCAAGAACGGCAAGAGCCTCGGCAAGCGTCAAGTTCGGCAATTGAGACATCGATTGATCCGACATTTTATTACTCCATTAAAAGTTGTGATCCGTTTTCCAACAGCAAAGCACCACCATTTTCGAGCAGAATTCGGCCGGAAGATGGCTGTTCGAATTGCCATTTGATTTGCGTGAACGGGATTTTTTGTTGTTCTAAGGTCTGTATTAATCGAGAACAAGACGATTCCAATCGAGTACAAACCACCGTCCATGTATACTGTTCATCTTGATCATACACTTCAAAGCCAGCTCTTCCCAAACCTGCTCTAAGCATTCTAGGCGGTTTTACAATCGAAATTTCAAAGCCGAGTGCTGCCGCCAAGCCTCTATAATGGCGTTCGGCAATACCTGATTCTCGATTGATTGCCGCAAGAAGATTCTGACGTCGTTCTTCAAGTGTACCAGAATGGCCCAATTCGTAAAGGCTTTCCCACCGATCCAATGTTGCTATTGCTGTGCCTGGGAAAATTTCAAGATAGGCGTCATCGGCGTAATCAAGGGCACGATCCAATTCACGGGCGACAGCATATTCTTCCGCATCCATCTGGAGCGGGTAGAGCTGTGCAAGTGCCCTGTAGTGCGGACTTTCAAAGGGATTCTCAACCATTACTGTACCACCAGATCGCCGAGAGTAAATTGTTCTGTTTTTCCAGACGGAATAGCGTCTGTCTGTTCCTGGTAGGCTCCGCCATTCTGCGAAACCTCGATCGTGGCGTTGGTTCCTCCATTTTTAAGGACATAGACCACAATCTGGGCAGGAATAAACAGGTCTCCAGGTTCAAGATCGGCGAAATACTTGGCAACGTCTTCCCGGAACGCTTCTTCGTCCATATTTTGCAATCCTAGCACAGTGACTCGCAGAGACAGAACGGACTCGGTCGGGACATTTACCCAAATTTCGCGAGGCGCGACAGGGCCTTCGTATTCGCATTTTGCCCGGATAGCTTCACAGCAGCGCATCGAGAGTGAACTCGGACCCATCAGCATGAGAACCGTTCCCACGCCATAGTAGTTCTTGAGGCATCGGGATGATGTCGGGGCCTCATTTGAGTCACTAGGCACATAAATTTCGACGCCGAAACACTTTACAGTATTCAGTGCCTCGGATTGCCAGCTTTCAAGTGGTTCAATTTCTTCAAGTTCAATTTTGATATATCTGGCTGAAATTTCGCCAAAATTAGCCATAGTCCACCAATAGGCCGCATCAATATGCCCTTGTCGTGTCCATGTCTCTCCATCGTCGGACGTGAATACGCCAAAGGTAGCCGGTCGGTTGGTAATGAAACCGAGACCAATTCCAAAGATTGCCTCCGAATCCCCCAAATCAATCACGACATTCTTTTCATAGTCGCTGGATCCGCAAGTAAAGGCGATGTTTTCGCGGTCGTGCGGTTTGACAGCGTTGGCCGCGTTCAGGTCGGGCATGTTGCCGGAAATCATCGAGGATTCGAGCCCGATAGCCTTGCCGGTAGAAGATGCTTCCAAGGCCCAGCGTTCGTAATCACTAGGCTTGCCGCCGCTCTTCGGGTTACGAAGATACGACAAGATGAGTGCCAGGAGTTCGCTTGCCGTCAGATTACTGTAGTCAAGCCCACGGTCATTTGCCCACTGTTCCAGACTCTCCTGGTTCATCGTAGTCGGGAAAATCTGGTCAAGAGTCCAGTCCATCTGCTTGTAAAGACCCCAAATAGCAGATGCTGCCGTTGCAAAACGGATATAATTTTCCGTTCCCTGGCTAATTTTGATCGTCGGGTTGTAGTTTTTCGCATCGACAATCATGCGCTGTAAAATTTGATCAACTGTTACGGACATCGCCGACCTCCACAAAACGCTTAAATTCAATCACGTCGCCATTGTAAGCGACGCACACAACATGCACCAGGAGCTTGTCGGAATCGGCATAGGTTGCCGTCGATTCTACGCTTCTAAGGTGCTTGTAGTCCAGCATCCACTTTAGCGCCTCGGCGGCGTATGTTTCGGCCCTGCTCCTGGTGTTTTCGGAAGCCACTTCACGGGCAAGTTCCTTGAATCGGTGGCCAAATTCAGGTTTCTTGTAAAATGAACCTTTTGCCACGGTAAGCGAAAGCTGAACCTCTTCTTTAATCTGGTCTGTTGTCATTGTAAAGTCTCCGGGAACGCTGCAGGGCTAGGCGGTGTTGTAGGCATGGTTTCAGTCACGGTGCAAACGGCGGTTTTCAAGACCGTTTCAATGGCACCAAAAAGCTTCTTGTAGGGCTTTTGAACTTCCTGCTTGGAAGCCGCTTGAGCGTTTACCAAATTCGTGATGACCGCAAAAACGCCCGCTTGTGCCGCTGCAAAAGTCGGAACGACAGAAACGACGGCCACGCCACCGTGTGATGGAATTCCAGGCTTGGGCAGGCTCTGCCAATAAGCACAGAGCCTGGCGGCCATGTTGGCAGGCGTCCCGCTGGACGGGTCAAGCACCGAAAAGGCGCTTTCCAGGAGAGACTTGTCACCACCGGCAGAAAGGTCTGCACCGAGAATGATGCCACCCTTGGCGTAGTCATCGTAAGCCTTTGCAAGCTGCGGGGCTACACTAGTCTTTCCATCAGCAGAGGCCACAATCCGCGAAAATTCAGAATCGAGTGTGTCTAGGTCAAGCATTTAGACCCCCGTATCCTGCTGTGTAGGCGGTGCAGTGGGTGCTCCGAGGTTGCCCACATGGGTGTGCTGGTTGAATGTATCACGAAGCTTTGAAAGGTTCCCGATTTTATCCTTTACTTCGCCATTGACACGCACGTCGCCATCGATATCAAGACCGCCCTCGGCCTTGATGGCGATGGTTCCATCGTCCTTGAGGATGATATAGTGTGCCTTTTCGCGGTAAATGGCCGTTTCGCCTTCCTTCACGGCAGGACGCTCCTTGCCGTCGCTTGCAACTGCAATGACAACGTTTCCAAATTGCAGGAAAAGGCACCGTTCACCAGCCTTGGGAATGCTGATGAAGCCGAATTGTTGCATCATCTGACGGCCTTCAAATTCGATACCGTTGGCCTTGCCGCTGATACTGCGGAGCTTGCCTGCCACATCCTTGCAGCTGGTAACCAAACTGGTGAAAAATTTCATCATAACGAGCCTCCGGGCTGTAATTCAAGGCGGGTGCGCTTGCCCTCACTCCTGGAGAGCGTAAACGTGCGACGTTTAATCAGATACGAGTCAACAGCGCCATTGTAATGGTCTTCCACGTCGCAAAAAGCGTTGATTGTCCAGGGAATGCCGTTTTGCGAGTGCCCGGGCATAGTGTATTCGAGCTGGATTGCGGAAGCCTTTTCCGTTGCCAGCTGAAGTTCGGCAGTTTTCTTGGCTGGACCTTCGTTCTCGTTCCAGTTCACGACAAGAGGGCGATAGAACGGAAAATCGTCATTTTTGACCGAGGCGGCTACATACTTGATGTCGCTATCGTCCTGACTTTCGCCAATAACCTTGATAAGCGAATGCTGCCCGTTCAAGGTCTCGGTGACAGAGCCCTCGATATAGTCCATTTCTTCGCCATTTTCAAAGGCGTGGATCTTGAAATCAGCCTTGCCGCGTTCAACCGGCTTGTCAAAGACTAGTTGACCTTCGGGAGAGGCCCAAAACAGATAGCCTTGGGAGTTGGCTGCTTTCTTGATGACATCAAAAACGGAATCGCCCGGAGAAACTTCAACGAACTTGCGTTGGACCTTCGCCTTATCCGAACCCGATTTGAACACGAAATCTTTCCTGGAGAGAAATGGCAAATCGCGAACGAGCCGTTCTGTTAGCTGGGGTAGCGTGGTGGGCAATGTTGCAAACTTTGTCACGCTGGAGTCAGCGAGTACCGCTGCTACGGAACGCCCTTCGATATCCATCTTGGGTCCACTGCGAGAAAGCGAACGGCGCACGGTATCGATAAGGCCAGCCATCACGCACTTGCGATTCACAAAGATTTGGCATGTATCGCCCCTGCTCACATCGTATTTGGAATCACATTCGAATGAGAACGAGCCCTCTGGGGAATAGAGGTCGGCATCGATCGTGTAACTCACGAACTTATCCACGCGGGCTTTACGAACAAGCAAGAGGACTTCATCACGATTCATAGACAAGGACCTCCCCTTTCATAAAAGTGGGATTTTTGACGTTGTTCAGCGCACAAAGACGATCAGCCGCTTTGTAATTCAATCCGTTATCCAAGGCAATTTTATGGAGCGGCGTCTCATGGTTCACGTAGACGGCCTTGGTAGTCATGAATTCGATTTTAATCCTTCGGACAGCGTCAGACAGCATCGCTGCCATTTTTTTGAGTCTGTAAGGGCTTGTTGCCTGAGGAAGAACCTGCTGAATGAATTCTCTGGCCAAGGCTAGCGTTTCTTCAAGATCTTCTGGCGTGAGAAAATAAGGTTCGCTTTCTGTTGCCAATTCGCGACCTTCCGCATCATCGACGGCACCTGATTCCACAGAAATGGATTCTCCCATTTTCTTTTCGTCGTCTGTGATAGCCTTTGCCGTCTCGGTTGCAATCGTGGCAGCTGCAATCGTTGCGAATGCCGCGCAGACACTTTCCGGAGCCCCATAAAGAGACGTGAGCATCGATGACACACTTGCCACCAAAGTAGCCGTAGAAGCCCTCGATTTTCCTTTACTTGATCCCGATTTACGAGCAAGAGTCACAAAGGAATCGCAACATTCTTGAATTGCTTTAGTCAATGTTCCTGACAAAGAATCCGCATAATCGATGGTTGAATTGATTGCATCAACAGGGGCCTTTACGCTTTCGATAACTCCCAAAAGTTTATTTATCGCTTGATTCGTCGCCTCGCCATAAGCGCGAGCTTCATCGCCAAGTGACGCCCAAACATCGATGAGAGACCAATCAGAAGACCCTTCGATATCTGGGACACCGGATTGCTGCATGGATTCAGCGACACTTTCTTGGACTTCCAGATTGAGGGCTTGTGCTTCCTCAAAATTGGCGTCGTAAGGATTCGTATAGCTTTGTGTGTCAGCTTGAATTCCTGCAATTTCAAAATCGAATGTGAATTCTGCATACCGATGGCGTCGGTCATTGCGGAACGAAACGTTCTCGGGATACCCATAGAGCGTGCCATGTTCCGGGTGAAAAAGCTCGATCGGTTCCGGGAAAATTGACAAAAACCACTGCCGAAGCTGATAATAGTTGTTGTCGTAATCGTCGTTGAGCAGAACACATGAAAACTTGAAAATTTCGGGATTTACACCCATATCTTCAAGTTCTGCACCATTCTTATATGGGAACATTGTTTTTGCAATGGAATGGCTGATTTCATTGCCTATAGAAACAAGATTCAACTCCCAAGGACCAAGTGTTGGTTTTGCTTTATCTTCTACCATTTAAGCCCCCCAACTAGGCGTATTTTTGCGGGATTGAACTTTAGGCGGTTTACCGTTATCCGTTTCTACAACGGTTTTGCCATTAGAATCCACGTTAATGACTATGTTTTGGTTCAGTGCCTGCATATAGTCTTGTGCAGTTACGCGCTGGGTCCCGCTAGCAATATCCTGAGCCATTAAAGTACGCGATACGTTCAGTTGCTTGTACAATTTATCCAGCTTCTTCTGCGACGGCCAAAAACTGTTTTCTTCCTCCTGGATAGCTTTTAAGGTTTCGTCATATTTTTTCGCAGAAATATTGGAACCGTATTTTTGTTCAAAACTCTTGGCGTTAGTATTGATCGTATTTTGCCCAATTTCGAGCGAATTGGCAACGACATTTCGCCAATCCATAAATGCCTGACCAAAGTTGTAGATTTGATTCATAGCCCAGCCAGTAGCCGCCGTTAGCAGAGTGCCGCCAAGGAGACTGCTGCCAAACTTGTTCAGCCCCGAACGTGCGGTGGTAAGGCCCTGTCGGAACCTGCCGACCTCTTTTGTGGTCGATTCCATAGTCTGGGCCGCCTTCTGGGTAGCTGGCTGAGACATAGGCACGTCATCGTCCATGTAGTCAGTACCGCCACCAAAACCGCCGCGCATATTGGTGACGAATACCTTCTGCACGTCGTTCGGGCTAAACGGAATCAGGTTTGATGGCTTTGATTCGTTGACCTGCTTGCTAGGGAAAAACTTTCTAAAGGACTCGTAACCGCTGGCGACGAACTGCCCTGCCTTAACAAGGCCGACAAGGCTTGCCGCAGCCGTCATCGCGATAAAACCGGTCTTCACAATAGTCTGGTGTTCGCTCAAGGTCTGAAGGGCGCTTGAAAGGGTCTCCACGGGCCCCGCAAGATTCAAGTCGACAAACTTCACTGCACTTGCCTTCATCTTGTCCATCGATTTGTCGAATGTTCGCGTTGCCCTCTGGTACCGGTTTTCGAGTTCGTCGGTAGTGGACATTCCTTTGATGCCAGAATCGGTGATGGCCTGCATTTTGACCCATCCCTTCTGGTAATCTGCCATGAGTGGGTTCAAGACCTTCATGGACTCGCTTGTCAGGCCTATCTGAGCAAGTTTCTTGGCGTCTCCGTTGACATACTTCATGATGTCATCGATGATAGACTTCAGGTCACGAACCTGATTTTTCCCGTCCACCTTGTCAAAAATTTTGATACCTTTCTTTCCCAAGTCTTTTTGCTTATCCTGCAAGTCGCGGAAAAGCGCCCCGACCGACGTGGTGATTTCGGCTTCGCTCTTGATAGACGGAGCAATCGTTTGCAACATTGCCCCGAAATAGGCAAACTGTTCCTCGCTCTTGAGACCAAAAGCCGCTGCTTGGGAGAACAGAGCCTTACCCTGGCTGGCGAACTTTTGGAGTGTAAAGGAGCCTTGGTCTCCTTGGATAATCAGCGAATTGAAGTATCGGGTAATCTGCTCCATTCCCCAGCCGACATTCGCGTTGATTGCAGACGAAAGTAGTGCCAAGTCTTCCATCGAAGTATTCGCTGCAAGAGAAGTCTTGGCGAGTGTAAGGCCCATTTCTTCAGAAAACTTGAAGTCTCCCGTAATTTCACCAATCTTCGAAACGCTTCCAAGGATAGTCGTTGCGTCAATTCCCGTCTGAATGGCCATATCATGCAGCGATTCGCGGAACACCTCTGTGTCCGCGTCGCTCTTTTTAGCCGCCATGCCGTAATACAGCAGTTCCTTGGACAAGTCGCCGACAGCGCTCACGGTATAATGAAGACCGCCCCCGATAAGGAGCGGAGCGAACATGGATCCGAGTTGCATGTTCCCTATAGACTTGCCTACAGAAGACAGAGACGCTCGTGCCATTCCCGAAAACGAAGTAACGGCAGCCTTGGCACGATTAAGCCCAGAATTGAGCTTCGCGGCATCAGCACCGATTCGCAAAGTGACTTCATTATTCGCCAATTGTCTGCCATCCTTCGTTATTAGAATTCAGCACCCCCTTCATCGCAAAGACGAGGAGCCACTGAGCTTCATTTAGTTTGCTTGCTGGGCAACCAAAGTACGCAGCAGCTTCCAAGCCGTATTCAAGCTTGTAACTTTCCGCTGAACCTGGTCCGGCGTTTTTTTTAACAGTTCAATCAAAGTTTTAACGTCTTCATCGGAAAGATTGCCTACATTGGGGTCATTTTCTTCGGCAAAGGCGTTATAAGCTGCACACAGGGCTGTCAACTCATCCGGAGTGCAAAAGGAGCGCATCTCTTCGGCACTGTTGAAAATACGGTTTCCCGTTGTCGGATCGGTAAAAACACGCCACATACCGTGGACAGCTTCCTGTTCTCGGTAATCGACAAGATTGTGAACAGCAATGTCAATGCCGTCTTTCTTGAATTCCTGCTGGTTCTCGACCTTAGCCTGACGGCATTCGGAAAGCGTCAACAGGCGCATTTCAATCTTCACATCCGGACGGCCAGGCCAATCGAGAACCCGACGCTTATCATGCGAAGATTTGATTTGATCAAGAATTTCGGAGGCTTTGCCGTCACGAATATTTCTTTGGAATTCGTTCATCAGCTCACCTTGCGATACTTAGCGTGGAAATCCAACTGATATTCCTTAGCAGTCTTACCGTCGATGTCGCCGGAAGTCTGTTTCAAGAGTTTACAGCCCGTATAAACCACCTTCTTGCCACCGGTATACTGGACAACCGCAGTCACGTCGTCCTTGTAAGAAGACGAAACCCAATCGATATCGGCACCAGAATTCGGCAAATACGTAAGAGAAAAACCATATTTTGCCGGAACTTCGACAACGTCTTCTCCATCGGCAAGCTCCACGGTTTGCGCGATTTCGATATCATTTTCCTTGAATTTGGAAAATCCCGTGATTTTATCGCCATTGAGGATAAGGGTCACCTGAGAAATCTTGGCCATGGTTCACTCCTTAGTTGAGGTAAAGGTCGATGGTGGAATAGATCTGATTCAAGCCAGGCACAACGGGGGCAGGAATCTGACAAAGCATCCGACCAGGTTCATCCGTCGATTCTTCGGTAATGAATTGATCGGCATAGGAATCGATATAACGCAAAATTTGCGCGGTTTCGAGTTCCTTCGCAATTGCAATGTTGTCTTCGTTCAAGGCGTCGGCAAGAAGCTCGTGGATAACCTTATTCTTGTACTTCACCTTATGCATGGCAAGGATGCAATCGCGGAAATAATCGAGGGAAGCGATGACGCCCGTATCAATCAGCTTTGTGAAGCGGACGCCGTCCTTGGTGCTGCGGGTAGTCACGGCACGGACAATGCAAAGTTCGCTGTCAGTTTCGACCAAGGGGATCACGCCACCATAAAGCAGAGCGTCCTGTTCATCGCCGCTCCACTTGTCAGCGATATCCGGAAGACCGATGCCAGGAATCGGGAGCCCGTTCATGGGCTTGTTGGGCTGGGAATTGCTGGCAAAGATGGCGGCAAGGCCCGCTGCAATTTCCCAGGTAGTGGCTGGGATGGAATTTTTAACGGCAGCAATGTGCAGACGTTCGTAATTGAAGCTCTTGGCAAGACTAATAGCATCTGAAACGCCCGAAACAATCGCAGACACAATACCGCGCTGACCACGCTGTTCAAGTGGTTCCGCAGCTTTTTCAAGATGAGTCTTTAAATATCCAATATTGGTAGCATCGGAAACAGAAAGTGCAATCAAATGGTAGCGTTCCGGGAAAGCGCCCGCAAGAGCATCTTCCACATCGACATCGCCCGAACCCGCCGTCAAAACGACACCCGTCGCGGTAAGATCGGTCGATTCCGTTTCCACAGAAATGTTGACGCCTCCCTTTTCTGCACAGATATAAGCGCCTTTATTCTTTGCCGTGAGGGTTACAACACCGTTTTCAGCAATTGCTGTAAATGGAGCATCGGTCTCTGCATTCAAGGCGACTGCAAGGCTATCAGCCACATAGTCAGCCGTATCGCCAACCGAAACGCCGACCGCCACCTTTTTACTGTTCCAAATTACGCGTACAAGACCACTTTTAGTCGCAGTGCCTGAAAGAGTAATCGTCCATACAGCTGCGGATCCTGCCACAGCCGTATGACGGAGCAGGCTGATTTGAGCATACTTCCAGGCATTCTTTGCCGCCTTATACATCTGGTGAAGCACCGAACCAGCACCGGCGAGAGCGAGAACTTCGCTTTCGTTGTATACTGCCGTAGGCTTTGCTACAGCAAGACTTCCTCCGTCAGCAATATCGCCAACCAGAAGAACCTTCTGGATATTTGCCGGAAGACCGTTCGGTCCGGCATAGTAGTTGAATTCCGAATAGGAACCCGGAATCATCGTTTCCGGAATGTTATTGGTCAGGTTCATTGTTTACCTCGTTGAAAATCACTTTACCCTCGGCAAGAGTCTCGTTTTCAGGCGTTTCACTCTTGAACGTAGAGCAGATGGAAAGCAGTTCCCTGTAGTTTTCTTCGGCTGCTTCGGGCACGACCGTGAACTGCGTCGTAAATTCAATCTCAATCACCATGCAGGCTACAGCCACGTGCTCTGCGGTGGTCACTTCACGCCAATCGCCTACAGTCAAAGGTTCCATATCAAGCCCCAAATTGTTCTTGTGGAGCTTGCCGATGACGTAGCGGACAGCCGGATGAGCCAGCTTTCGGCGTTCTTCCTCGTTCGCGACATTCTTGAACACGAGCGAAACGACAATCTTTGCCTTTTCCTCGACCTCGCCGCTATTGTCCGTCGTGGTATATTCACCCGAAACAACTGCACACGCAAGGCCCGGGCGGGAAAGGGCTGAAATGTTATGCGACACGTCTATCGCCTTGAAATTCATAGGCGTATTGTCGTCGCGTAAAAGGTCCTTGATAGCCTTTTCAATCACGTAGTCATTCGTTACGGCTACAGGCATCAGAACCTCATGGAGCTAAGCGAAAACATGGCCGGTCCGCCGTCAAGCTTCGAGGCGACAGAAAAGCCCGTTTCAGTAACAGATTCATCGGGATCTACGCCGATATCCTGCTCGCCATTGGCAATGCGGATGAGCAGCTTGATGGCGTTATCGTAGCGGAGCTTCATACCGTCAGTGATATTCAGCTCCGTCACGCGTTCGTACAGGTTGTATATGCTCAGGTCAACGCAGACCATGCGCAACACTTCCGGGACACTCTGGAACGGACGCGGGAAACGTTTTCTCACGTAAGAATCGATAAGCGTTGAACTTTCCTTGATGGCCTTTTCAACGATGGCGACCTTGACTTCTCCAGAGGCGTTCGGTGCAAGGTCATCGGTGACCTCGACCAGACGCGCTTCGGGGATGTGCCCCTGAATGTCCTCGTAAGTGCAGTAGTTCATGCGTTACCTTAA
>CADAWC010000052.1 GCA_902791475.1 Fibrobacter succinogenes | reverse complement strand
TTTTGGTAAAGCTCTAGAGCGGCAGTCCATTCATTTTCTGTGTGTTTCTTATACATGAAAACCCCGAAAGTTGTGTCCAACTTTCGGGGTTCACATCATGTTCGGACGACTTTTTGTAATGAAAAGACTTCGCTTTTTAAATCTTAATCCTAATCTTTTTCTGCTTGTAAATCGATTGTCCGCCGTTGCAGATGTAGGCGACCGTGCAGACGATGAAGAATGCGGGGAGGCAATTGAATCCGAAGATTTCGCCGGCGATGAGGATGGGGGCCCAAAGCGTGTTGCTTGCGCTTGCGAAAACGGCGGCAAAGCCGAGTGCTGCGGCGAGGGCAACGGGCATTCCGAACATGCTTGCGATGAAGATTCCGAAGGTTGCGCCGATGGCGAAAAGTGGGGTGACGACACCGCCAATGAATCCTGCGGAGAGTGTAAGAATTGTGAGAGCGAATTTCAGAATCCAGTCGTACCCGGCGACGTTCCCAATCAAGTCGGCGGTTCCGGCGGCACTCCCCGTAGCATTCCCGGCGGCATTCCCTAAATCGGCGGCAGTTCCAACAGCATTTGCTGCATCACCGGCGGCATTTCCAAAGGTGTTAATCCCAAAACACATATCCAACAAGTTTGTTCCAAGTCCGGCGTAACGTCCCTGGAAAAACACGAGCAGCAAAGCGCTTATTCCAACGCCCATAATGGCGATTCGCTTGATGTTGTTCGGGAACTTCTTTGCGAAGAAGTTTTGCGAGAGTCCGAGGAGTTTTGCAAATCCGCCACCGACAATTCCGAAGAGCACGCCCATCAGCGCAAGCTTCACGAGGAACTTTCCGTCGAGCGCACCTTCGTTCGTGAAAATGCTTGCCGAGAATCCGCTTGCATCAAGGAGCGAACTCAAATCTACGCTGAACTTGTGGAATCCGAGCATGCTCGAAACTTTGCAGGCGGTGAATGCGGCAGCGGCTGCGGGGAGCAATGCGCCAAGTTCCAAATGGCCAACGAGCAAAACTTCCAATGCGAATGCGGTGGCTGCCATCGGGGCCTGGAAAATTCCTGCAAAGCCTGCGGCAAGCCCTGTCACGAGCATAACATGCGCTGCGTTTTCAAATGGCAATTTTTTGCTTATGTTGTACGAAAGTGCGGAGCCGATTTGCATAGCGGCCCCTTCACGACCTGCGCTTCCGCCGAAGAGTTGCGTCAGCCAAGTGCTCACAGCGGCCATCGGGATAGAGACGAGCGGGAAATCGGATTCTTTGTTGAGTCCTACGGCGAAGACCTGGTCCATGCCGCGTTCCGTCCAGCGTCCCCATTTCTTATAAGCGAATACGATGGCAGCACCGCCGATGGCGAGGGCGGGGATGAAGTACAGCGGGTTTGCGTCGCGGATTGCAGAAAGCCTGTCACTGATGTCTCCAAAGCATGCGGTGAATGCGCCAATGACTGCGCCGAGTACAATCCCGAGCAGCACAAATGTCGGTGTTGCAAACCACTTGAGTAACTTTTCCTTAACGCGAGCCTTTGCCATCTTCATCATTTGTTCTTTCATCTCGGGGCTGAACTGATTGAACTGCTGGCTCGCCTTGCTGAAGTCGCTGAAATTCATGTAAAATCCTGCTTTTGTTAAAATTTTTTCACGACAAAAATAGTAAAACGGAACGCCTTGTTCCGCTTTTTTGCGTGTTGTCAAATGCTCAATCCTTTTACAACGTGAAGTTAAAAAAAGAGGCTTTTGCAACGCGGCTAAATATATACTTAACTCAAGGATTGGATTGGTGTGGCGCTCAAAATGTATCGCTCAATTCTAAGGGATCAGACATGAAAAAAATCTTTTCTGGTGTAGCGTTATTTGGGATTAGTTTTGGTTTGGTTTTATCCGCATGCGGTGATTCGACTCCTTCGGATTTCGGCATGGCGGCTCCGGGATTTGGTGAAATTAGCTCCGATTCCAATGACGGTCAATTGGGCGGTTGGTCCAGTTCGGCTGGCGTCCCGAGACTTTCTTCAGCTGGCATTCCGGGAGGTTCCTCCGCGGGTGTTCCGGGAATGTCGTCTCCTGTAGTTCAGTCATCTTCCTCGGCTTTAGTTCCCTCTTCTAGTGCTCAGGTTCCTCCGGCTTCGAGCGCCGCTACTGTTATTCCGCATTTCGAAGGGAATAGCCCGGTGTTCTTCTCGGAAGTTTCTCCGACAAATGCAAATCTCAAGGACAATGACGGTAACGATCCGGGGTGGGTCGAATTTTACAACTCGTCAGACGCTCCGGTGAGTTTGAAGGGCTATTCGCTTACGGATGATTTGTCTAATTCGCGTCGCTGGGTTTTTGGTAACGCAACAATTCCAGCCAAGAGCTACATGATCGTTTTCCTTTCGGGCAAGAATTATCCTGACTATGTCTTGCCTTCTGATTCGCTTAATATGATGAGCTCGGATTGCAGTTCTGAATCTGCATCGGGTGGCATGGGCGGCTTTAACTTTGGCGATTTCGGTGGCGGAATGGGCAACTGGGGTGGCGGCGGCTGGGGTGGCAACATGGGTGGCGGCATGGGCGGTATGGGTGGCAATACCGGTGCTGCATCTTCTGGCAACAATGTCGAAAATTTGCAAGGTAAGTCTTCGCTCTGCTTTAGCGAAAATGGCTCTGTCCAGATTGGGTCTGTGATGAAGGTTGCCCAGGGTGGGGATTACTCTCGCGTGGTTGTCAAGACCAATAATGCATCTAGCCTTAGCAAGGTCAACCAGCTTGTTGTTCGTGGCTTTATCACCAAAAATCACAAAATCCGTGTGAACTTTAAGGAAGGTGATTCGCTTAGCAATTGGAGCGGCAAGAATCTCCGCGGTACAGGTGATTTGTCATCGGTGTTCTATGTTCGCCTCGATGATAATGCGAAGGATCTCAAGCGCAATAATGTGACTGCAACGACGTTTGCAACTGAAACTCAGGGAAGTGAATCGACGACCATTCAGATTACGTCGTACATTGCTCGCAATCGCGGCCATGAACCGCATGCTTCGTTCAAGGTGGACAAGGATGGCGGTGCTTTGTACTTTGTAAATGCCGAAGGCGCTTTGCAGGACTCTGTGCGTTTTGGTGCAGTTCCGACGACCGCTTCTTGGTCTCGTGATGGTGCCGGCAAGTGGGGCTTTGCAATTCCGTCGCCTTATGGCAATACGGCAGGCGAGGTCTTTGCCGAACAAGTTCAAGTTGCCGAAGTGAACATTCCGCCTTCTGGTTTCTACACGTCTGCGGTGACGGCTACGTTCCCGGCGGGCACTCGTTGCGAACAGGGAGGTGCTGAACCGACTACAAACTCTCCGGTGGTGCAGACTACGGTGACGATTAGCGCTACGACGGTTTTGCGTTGCCGTGCGTATGTCGGCGGCTCTTACCCGAGCGAAGAAATTATCCGTACTTACGTTTTCGAAAAGCAGCCCACGCTTGCCGCGCTCTTTGTGACGACTGATCCGCTTTCGATGTTCAGCCCCGATTCCGGCCTTTACATGACGGGTAATAACGCTTCGATGATGGATCCGAAAAAAGGTGCAAACTTCTGGAGCAACCGAGAACTCCCGGTTTATGTGGAAATGTTTGAACCTGGCAAGCCGCAGGCCCCGGCATTCGGCGTAATGGGCGATTACAAGATTTCTGGCCAGTACAGCCGTGCAAAAGAAAAGAAGTCCTTTGCGGTGACGTTGCGCGAAGAGTATGGCGAAAAGCGCCTGAAATACACGCTGTTCCCGGATTATCCGGAACTCAAGAAGTTTAAGGCCTTCTCGCTCAGAAACTTTGGTAACAATTCCGGCGACGATTATGTGCGTGACCGTGTGGGTACTTCGATGACGGAAGGCTTGGGCGTCGATTACCAGCGTGGCCGTTATGTTATCGTGTATTACAATGGCAAGTATTACGGTATCCACGATTTGCGTGAACGCAATAACGAATACTATTACGAAACCAAGTACGGCTATGACCCGAACGATATTGACCTTCTTGCAACAACATCTAGCGGTACAGATGAAGCGAGTGTCGGTTCTTCTGCGGATTACAAATCTATGTTGGATTGGCTGCAGAACAACGATTTGAAATCGGATGCAAACTACAAGAAGATTGCAGACCAGGTTGATGTCGACAACTACATGAATTACATGCAAGCCGAAATGTTCTTGAACAATAGCGACTGGCCGCACAACAACATGAAAAAGTGGCGTGTCGCAAGTCAGAAGACGAAGTGGAAATGGTTCATGTACGATACGGACTTTGGCTTCGGTGTGTCTTACAATACCCAGACCGGAAACGTGTTCAGCTATGTGACGAATGCTAGCGGCACAAGTGGCATGGGTATGGGAATGGGCTTCGGCATGGGTGGCATGGGCGGTGGCCAACAGCAGGTGACGAACGGCTCTATTTCTCCGCACACGATTCTTATGATTCGCTTGCTCAGTAACGAGGGCTTCAAGAATGCGTTTATCAACCGCTTTAGCGTGCTCCTTTCGATGAACTTCTCGGCGGATAGGCTCCTCAAGCGCATCAACGATTTGCAGTCGCAGGTGGAACCTGAAGTGGCGCGCGATCAGGAATTCTGGGGTTATAATGCATCTAGCATGAGCAACGCTTTGGAAACGATAAAGAGCTTTGCTCAGACGCGTCAGGCGAAAGTTCGTGAACAGATGGAATCGTACTTTACGCTTTCTTCTCCGGTTGAAATGACGTTTACGGCGCAGGGTTCCGGCACGATTCTCGTGGATGGACTCGCTCTGGATAAGTCTTCGATGACGGTCTCGCTTTACAGGGATGTGCCGGTCACGCTTACAGCTCAGGCAAATTCTGGCAGCACTTTCACGGGCTGGAGCGATGGTGTCACGGATATGACCCGCAAGGTGAATCCGGGTGAAGTCACGTCTGTTACCGCCGTGTTCAGGTAGTTTATCTCAACTGAAATCCATAATAAAACAGCTAAACGGGAAACCGTTTAGCTGTTTTTGTTTGCAATAGCGTGCGTAGTTTAGTCCGTGCATTCGCGCATCTCGTCTGCGCGTTTAACTTGCACAGACTGCGCAACTCGCGATTTTAGCCCAGCATTTCTGTGGTACTGAGAGTCTTGAAGTTCTTTTCTTCCAAGACCTTGAGCGCCTTTTCGGTATCGCTAAAGCGAAGAATCATGACGTTCGTTGCCGTCGAGCATTCGGACGGGTAAGCGTACATGTAGTCAATCTGCAAGTCGCCGAGAACGTCGAGAAGGTCTGCAAGACCGCCAACCTTGTCTGCAACAGGGCATGCGACAACGTCTGTGACGGTGGCGCTGAGGCCAGCTTTGGCAAGAACATTGACAGCCTTTTCAGAATCGTTCACAATCAGGCGGATAAGGCCGAATTCGCCGGAATCGGCGAGCGTGAGCGAGAGAAGGTTGATGCCTGCATCAGCGAGCGAGCGGCAAACAGCCTGGAGACGGCCTGGGCGGTTCGACACGAAAACTGAAACCTGTGGAATTTTCATAAAATTTCTCCTTGTATAAACGTTGCTAGGTAATAGGCGTTAGGGATTAGGCTTTAGGTGAACAATCGCGGCAGAGCCGCCCAATAGAGATGCACGAAGTGCATGATTCTTATTCCTAATACCTACAGCCTACAACCTGTAACCTAATTTAAATCTTCTTCCTGTTGTCGATGACTCTCTTTGCCTTGCCTTCGCTACGCGGCAGAGAATCCGGTTCGCAGAGCGTGACAATCACGGAGATACCGAGAATCTGTTCGATGGAGTGCTTGAACTTCTTGGAGAGCTGTTCCATATCGCTCATGGAGTCGCTCACCATGTCGCGAGAAACTTCGACCTTGACTTCGAGCGTATCCATGTTGTTCTTGGTATCGAGCACAATCTGGTAATGCGGCAAAGCCTTTTCTGCGCGGAGGAGAGCCGTTTCGATCTGGCTCGGGAACACGTTCACGCCACGCATGATGATCATGTCGTCGCTGCGGCGGCCAATGCGGCGGATACGGCGGATGGTACGGCCGCACTTGCACTTGGTCTTTTCAATAGCAGTGATGTCGCGGGTGCGGTAGCGGAGGATCGGCATAGCGCGCTTGCTGAGCGTACTGATGACGAGTTCGCCTTCTTCGCCGTCCGGAAGCGGTTCAAGCGTTTCTGGGTCCACGATTTCGGGGTAGAAGTGGTCTTCGAAAATGTGGATGCCGTCGCGGCATTCGCATTCGCAACCCACGCCTGGGCCGACAATTTCAGAAAGTCCGTAAATGTCGTAAGCCTTGATGCCCGTCTTTTCTTCGATGTAGTCGCGCATGCCATCGCTCCACGGTTCTGCACCGAAGATGCCGCGCTTCACGTTCAACTTGGAAATATCAACGCCCATCTTTTCGGCAACGTCAATGATACGGACAAAATAGCTCGGGGTGCCGCCGACTGCGGTCACGCCGAAGTCCTTCATGAGCATCACCTGGCGTTCGGTATTGCCTCCGCTAATCGGCACGACTGTGGCGCCGAGGGCTTCGAAACCGCCGTGAATGCCGAGACCGCCCGTAAAGAGGCCGTAGCCGTAGAAGTTCTGCACGATGTCCGTGCTGCGGAAACCGCAAGCCAAAAGGCCGCGCTTGACGACCTGGGCCCAGACTTCCATGTCTTCCTTGGTGTAACCGACAACGATCGGCTTACCGGTAGTGCCGGAGCTTGCGTGCAGACGCACGACTTCGCTCATGTCGACGGCAAAGAGACCGTACGGATAAGTGTCGCGCAAGTCCTTCTTCATGGAGAACGGAATCTTTACGATATCCTTTAATGTCTTGATGTCTTCGGGCTTGACACCCTTTTCGACCATGCGTTCGTGGAACAGCGGAACCTTTTCGTAGGCGAGCTTCACGGTTGCACGCAAACGCTGCAACTGCAATTCGCGCAATTTTTCTTCGGGCATAAAATCAAGCGCCATTTCGGGCAAGATTTTGTTTTCTTCGTCGTTCCAGGCTGTAGATCGCATAGTATCCT
Organism: Fibrobacter succinogenes; assembly: GCA_902791475.1. Classification (GTDB taxonomy): domain Bacteria; phylum Fibrobacterota; class Fibrobacteria; order Fibrobacterales; family Fibrobacteraceae; genus Fibrobacter; species Fibrobacter succinogenes_J. The sequence goes on along the minus strand of CADAWC010000052.1, from coordinate 12,836 downwards.
TCAATAAAAGTGTAGGTTAAAATTTTCCGCCTTAAATATATATAATGCGCTTGCGTTGTGTTTCATTTAGGTGCGTTTCTTTTTCTTTGCGAAAATGCTCGGCTTGCGATTATCCATATATATGGAGTCCCTTAGCCCATAACGTAACACTTTCAGAAAGTGTAAAAATCGGGACGAAATAACTCTTATTCAATCATTGCTGTTTATTCGTCGGCCGTTTGGGCTTTTTTGAAAAAGTCGTGTGGGCGGGGGAGTGTAATTTTTGTATTTTTGGGCAGAAATTAAAATAAACTGCTTTATAGGTAGGTCTATTCTGCGTTCCCGTTCGCTTTTATTTGTTCTTGCTTTGGTCGGTATGTCAAATGCCCAATTGTTGGACATGTCGCAGATTTCCGACAAGTATATGGTTGAGAATAAGATCAACAAGATTCGTGTCGAAGGCACCCATCACATGGACGAACGTTCGGTTCTCGGGCGTATCGGCATCCGTACGGGGCAAAGCTATTCCCCGACCTCGCTTTCTGAAAAAGTCCAAAACTCTGTGAGTTCGCTTTATGCTTCGGGCCTTTTTGACGATGTGACCGCCTGGGTGGACTATGTTGGCGATGACGGCTCTTATGTGGACTTGGTATTCAAGGTCAAGGAACTCCCGGCACTTGATACCGCCATTTTGGATGGTTGCGACGAAGTTTCCGAAGATGACCTTCGTTTGAAAATCCACATGATTACAGGTCAGGTCTATAGCAAGGCGCAGCTGGAACGCACGCGTCAGGCAATGCTCGACCATTACCGCTCCGAAGGGTTCCTCCTTGCCGAAGTGGGCTACCGCGAAGAACCGGTGGACGAATACCAGAACAAGGTGACCTTTGTGATTCGCGAAGGCTCCAAGGTGCGCATTCGTGGCTTTGACGTCAAGGGCAATGATCATGTGCCGGTCGAAGAAATCACGGACCACATGCTTTCGAAAGAAAACCAGTGGTGGGGTGGTGGCGAATTCAAGGAAAACGTCTTTGAAGCCGACCGCGATACCGTGCTGAATGTTTTCCGCCATTTCGGTTTCTTGGATGCCGAACTTAATGACTACCATGCCGAATACCTCCCGGATTCCACCTGCCTGTTCTATCTTGGACGCATGGTGCCGGTTGGAGAAAAGTTGGCTCCGCTTTACACGCAGTTGAACGAGGCTTTGTCCGACTCGACGAACCCGCTTTACAAGATTGCGGGCAAGCCGACGATGGAAGTGACGCACTATTATAGGAACATGCGCAAGGCTTCTGACAAGTATCCGCTTGCAAGACGTAAGCCGCAAGTCAAGGACGAAGAAGGCGCATGGAAACTTCTGAACGACATTATCCGTTACGAAAGCGCCCGCAAGGAATGGATTGACCTGGTGGCGGACCGCAAGTGGAATAATCCGAAGATTGATTCCCTCCTCAAAATCAAGAAGCGCTCCGCTTACGAAAGCAAGCTCCTCGTGCGCTACATGATCGAGGACATGATTCCTGCTCTTTATAAGTACGATAACATCAAGACCTCTAGCGATATTATCGTCCACATCGACGTGACCGAAGGTCGCCGTTACTACATGGGCGGGCTCCACTTTACGGGTAACGAAGTCCAGAGCGATGCAATGCTCGGCTATGTGTTCCGCCTCGATAGCGGTGCTGTGTTTGACCAGTATGTCTACGAAGCATCCCGTAAGGCTTTGCTTGATTCTTACCGCGAAGACGGTTACCTCTTTGCCCAGTTCGATGAAGAAAGAACGTTCGAAAACGATTCTACCGTGAACCTCACGTTTAAGATGAACGAAGGCTTGCCGGCACAGATCCACAAGGTGCATGTGCGTGGCAATACCAAGACGAACGAAAAGGTGATCCGCCGCGAAGTGCGTCTGTACCCGGGCGATACTTACCGCCAGTCCGCTTTGGAACGTAGCTTCCGCGATATTATGCAGCTCAACTACTTCGACATGGTCGTGCCCGATATCAAGGTCGTGGGCGAACAGGAAGTGGACCTCGACTTTGCCGTGCAAGAAAAGCAGGCCGGTACGGGTCAGTTCAGCTTGGGCGTTTCTTATAGTGAAAGCGATGGCTTTGTCGGTACGGCAAGTATTTCCATCCCGAACTGCTGTATGGGCGATGGCCAGCAGGCTGCCTTGAACCTCGAATACGGTGCTGACAAGAAGAGTGCAACGGTCAGCTTTACGGAACCGTGGTTCCTCGACAAGCCGATTACTGTTGGCGCAAGCCTCAGCTACTCTTGGTGGAACATGGAAGATTCCTACGAACATGACATTACCCGTTATGGTGGTAGCATCTTTGCCGGTAAGCGCCTCAAGTGGCCGGATGACTACTTCTACGGTCAGATCGGTTATAGCTGGCTCATGAACGATCAGGGCCCGAACATCGACAATAGCTATGTGGTTTACACGGGTATTGAATCGGCATTCAACTTCCGCATCCAGCGTGACGACAAGAACTTGCCGCAGTTCCCGACGGAAGGTTCCCGCTATGTGCTCGACGTGCAGTGGGCGAACGCCGCCTTTGGAAGCGACTTCGAATTCGTGAAGGCTGACCTCTCCATCAAGTGGTGGTTCCCGCTCTTCCGCGACCGTCTCTCGATTGCCCTTACAAACGAATACGGCGTGATTTTCGGCGACAAGTTGCAGCACCGCACTCTGTATAGAATGGGTGGCGTACTTGGTTACGACGGTATGCTCCGTGGTTACGGCTCTGGCTCTATCGGTTACAGCCGCTTGGGTCGCAGCTACCAGTACATCGGCGCAGAACTCCAGCTTGCCCTCGTGCCGCAGACCTTCTACCTCTTGCCGTTCTTCTTTGATGCCGGTAACGTGTTTGGTGAACGCATTAATCTGGATGAACGTATTGATAAGCCGTCGAAGAACCCGCTCAGCGAATGGGACCCGACAACGCTCAAGAAGGATATCGGTTTCGGTTTCCGCGTGGTTGTCCCGATGCTTGGCATTATCGGCTTCGACTTTGCATGGCCGCTCGATCCGGGTGAAGACTATCGAGGTGTAAAGTATTCCTCGGTGGGCGATATGGAATTCAACTTTGTCATTGGTCAGGCCTTCTAGCCTGATTGGAGGAGCACTATGATTCGCAAGTTGATCGTTTTACTTTCGGTAGTCTTTGCATGTGCAAGCTTTGCCGAAGATGGCCTTCGCATTGCCCATGTGGATTCAAAGATTATCTTTGACGGGTTCAAGGGCACCAAAAAGGCCCAGGAAGAATACGACCGTCAGGTGGCTAAGTGGGAACAACAGGCGAACCTCTTGCAGAAGGAACTTGCCGCTATCAAGGAAAAGCTCGATAAGCAGGTTTTGATGCTCTCGGACGAAAAGAAACGCGAACTTGAGGCCGAGTATAACAAGAAGGATACGGAACTCAAGTCATTCATCGACCGCGTCTATGGCCGTAACGGCGAGCTCATCACTGAAAACGAAAAGGTGAGTGCTCCGATTATCCAGCTCATCCGCAAGGCGGTAAACGAAATTGCTTTGCAGGAAGGCTATGATATGGTTATTGACCGCGCTACCGGTGCCGTTCTCTTCTGGAAGAAGGAAAACGACCTTACGAACAAGGTACTGAACTATTTGAATAACAGGTAGTTGCTGAATGCGTCGTTGCATTCGCCGTTCACGTCATTGCGAGCCCCGGAACAAAGTCCGGGATAAACTCCGCGAAGCAATCTCTTAGTTTGGCTGCTTTTGCCTTGTCATCCTGAGCGGAGGCGCGATGCGCCGAAGTCGAAGGATCTAGTTAAGTTTTGAAAAAGAACATCCCGCAGTTCAGAAGACTGCGGGATTTTTTTATTGCCTCATGTAATCGCAGATGGCGTCCACGAATTGCTGGCCGAACTTTCGGATTTTCATTTCGCCAAAGCCGAATACGTCCTGTAGTTCGTTGATGGATGTGGGCGCCTTGTAGGCGAGGTCTTTTAGCGTGCGGTCGGAGAGCACAACGTAGGCTGGCCAATTGTTTTCATCGGCGATTTGCCTGCGGACTTTTCGCAGAGCTTCAAAAAGGGAATTGTCTTCCGCGTTGTCGGCTGAAATGCTCGAGTAAGTGCTGCGAGGGCTGGTGGCGTGTATGTTGCTGTTGGATGCTGCGCGATTGAATGATGCGCGACCACCTCTCGGTTTTGTGTCTTCTTTGGCTTCAATTTTTGCGGCGATAGCGAGTTCTGCCGTTTTCTTCCCGAAGAGGACTTCGTTACCGCTTTCGGTTATTTTAAGGTGGTTATTCTCGTTGTAGGCGATTTCAATGTAGCCGAGTTGCAACATCTGCAGCATGTAATCGTGCCAATGTTTGAGCGTTGTTTTGCTGCCAACACCGAAAGTCTTGAGTTTGTCGTAACCCTTTTGGACAATTTCGTCGCTGAGAGTACCCTTGAGAATGTCAGCGGTCATTGAAAAGCCGATATGCTCGCCAGTGCGTTTGATGGCCGAGAGTGCTTTCTGCACGAGAATTGTGCCGTTGAAACGCTGTGGCGGGTGTTTGCAGATATCGCAATTCCCGCAGTTGCTGCTGTTATTTTCGCCGAAGTAATTGAGCAAAATGCGACGACGGCAAACTTGCGATTCGGCGTATTCCTGCATGCGGTCGAGCTTCTCGGAGTTGATATCTCGTTGGCCGCTTTCATTTACAAATTTGCGGAGCGTGATGATGTCCTGGAAATTGTAGAACAGCACCGTTTCAGAGGGGAGTCCGTCGCGGCCCGCGCGACCAATCTCTTGGTAAAAGCTCTCGATGCTCTTGGGGAGATTGTAATGGATAACGTAACGGACGTTGCTCTTGTCGATTCCCATGCCAAAAGCGATTGTCGCGCACACGACATCAACATTGTCGTTGATGAAATCCTCTTGCACGTTGTTGCGCTCTTCGGCGGTAAGCCCCGCATGATACGCCTTTGCATAAACGCCTGCGTTGATGAGGTCTGCGGCGACCTTCTCGGTATTCTTGCGCGAAAGGCAATAGATGATTCCCGATTCGTGCTTGTGCTTTGAAATGATGGACAAAATAGCCTTCAGCTTTTCGGACGCCGAATAACCGCGTCGCACGTCGAGGCTCAAGTTCGGGCGGTCGAACGAACTCACGAAAAGTCTAAAATCTCGCAAGTTCAGCTGCCTGACAATATCTTCTTTTGTGAGCTTGTCTGCCGTTGCCGTCAGTGCCATGATTGTTGCGCTCGGGAACGCCTGGTGCAGCCCACCGAGCTGTGTGTATTCCGGACGGAAATCGTGCCCCCATTGCGAAATGCAGTGAGCCTCGTCAATAGCAAACAGCGAAACGTTCAAGTGATTTTGCAACCACGGAATTTCACGCTGCAAACGCTCCGGCGAAATGTAGAGAATCTTGGTTTGCCCTGCTTTACAACGCTCTCGAATCGCCGCGTTTTCGCCTTCTTCGTTGTTGCTGTTCAGCGCATCAGCCCCGATGCCGTTTGCATTAAGCGCATCCACCTGGTCTTTCATCAGTGAAATCAACGGCGAAATAACGACCGTGATGCCCTTGAACATCAAGGCTGGAATCTGGTAGCAAATGGACTTTCCGCCACCAGTCGGCATCAGCACAAGCGCATCTCTCCGCGATACGACATGCTCGATGATTTCCTCTTGCATGGGGCGGAAGGAATCGTAGCCGAAAACAGATTTTAAAATTTCACGAGAGGTGGGCATTATTATGAATTAGGCGAAATGCTTCGGGCGAGTTCTTTTTCGTATTCTTCTGCAGCCGCTGCCGGGCCGTCCCACCAAAGTTTTGTTGAATCGTCGTAGAGCATTTTTGCTGTATTTGATTCCATGAACGAAATAAGAATGTCTTCTTTTGATTTGTGTTCTCTTTCGGCGATTTCTTCAATAGCCATTAGGGCTACAAGATCCATGGAAAATAAGACTTTGTCACTAACCATGTTTTACCTCAATGAAACTTTTTCGCTCTTTATAAATTGAAGTTTTGAAATCGCTAAGAAACTTCTAAAACAGAATTGATCTTGCAGACGTTCTGGCAACAGAAGACTTATACACATGTTGTCTGCTTGTTCGCTTCCCATTTGTCCAAAGACATTCCCCATATACGCCGTAATGGTGGTGTTGGTATCGTCGTTTGCAATTTTACCACCAATGACATCGTAATTTTCCATTTGTTTACGAATATCAGTAAACACCCCATTTCTTCTATGAGCGACTATGCAATGGAGCCACTCTATATTAGCTGTTTCAAAAGCATAACATTTAAGATCAGAAACGTCTGAAATCTTAAATTGAGAAACGTATGCAAATTCTGTAGTCGCAGAAATCAAGCCGTTGTTTTTTGCTTTTGATGCAGATATCTTGGAAAAACTACGAGCCTGTTCAATCGAAGTCGTAAGATAGAATCCTTGTCCGAAATCTTTGAATTTTGCACATCGCTTTAAAATAGGATTTTCTACAATACAAAAACTGCCATGATAAAGGAGCATGTCTTTTTCTAATTGCTTCATACACCTGCACCTTTGAATTTGAGATAAGACTTTACATCTTCAAAAACAGCCTCATCGCCTTCTACATGGAAAATCCCAAAGCCTTCGCGAATGTATCTAAGAACATCGAATTTTTTGAAAAGCAGTGCAGCTTCCTTCAATGAAAGATTAAATCTTTGGGCCGCAATTCTAAGAATGCGGACTTGCATAAAAAGGATTTGCTGCTGTTCATTCATGTGTTGCCTCTGTTTTGTAGGGAGGGAAATCGTGTTTAGCCCTTGTTGAAGATGAACTTCATGATTCTTTTAGCAGCTTTTTCTGTTGCCATTTCTATATCCAACTTAGTCCAGACATCCTTGGAATATTCCTGAGCGATGCTTTTTGCAATTGCAAAAGAACTGTCGTTATAACCCTTCTTGTCTTTAATGGATGTTTGCTTCTTTGTGCGGAACCAGTCGCTTCCAATTGATTTGTTGATGTCCTCTTCTAGTAAGATTTTGTTACCGAGTTTATTGACGAATTCTCTAAATTCATCCCTGCTATCAATTTTTGCAGCTATTCGAATTGAATCAAGATTTCGTCCACTGGCTGGCATAATGTGTTCGATATTCACGTTTTCTGCGAAGTCAAAAGGTAGGCCTTTTGCTTTTGCGTAAAGATAGTCATTTAAGAAAACAAGAATATTACCATCATAATCCATTATAGATGATTTAATATCTGTTTCGTTCCATACTTTAGAAATATGAGCATCAAAATCAGCAATAATGTCCTTTTCAGAAATAGATGGATTTACCAACTTTGTGTTTTCCTTAAATAGGAATGTTTTGAAATTAGAGCTTGAATAACCTGCATCTACTAATTCTAGCAAAGCAAAAAGACGGATCAATGTTTCTGCAATCCCTTTAATGAGATCTTCAGAAATTTTTTCTAATTCAAATCTCATCATATACGAAATCAAGTAAAGCTTTGCATTTTCATTGAATTTTAAAAGAATCTTGACAATTGGATAGTCTTTCACTATATCCCAAATATCAACAATCTTTTTTAATTTTTTGCACAGCTCCATAGGTTCTTTTAATAATTCCGGCTTGATGTTGAGATAAAAATTTCTTAAGCCGGGAGTTGTGACATCAACACTTTCGTTTCGAATGTAGTCTTGATTTTTTGCTCGATTCATATACATGAATTCTTGCAGAACTCCATCAATGCTGATAATCTTTTTCGAACTTAATTCATTTGCAATCTTATTAATTTTTTCCCACAAAAGGTTGAAATCATTCTTATTATCACCAGAATGGGAGTATAGCTGTGCCGAAATAATGTCAGCATCAGAAAGAGGCATTCCTGTCGAGTTCAAAGAATTAAACATTGTTATGGCTTGTTCAACTTGCCAACTTTTAATTTCTATAATTTGACATTTTTTTAGGAATGTTTTCGCAAAAACATTCAGCTGCGATTCTCCTAATTTCCCTAATCGATCGTAAAAATACTTGAAATTTCTAAAGAAATTAGTGTACTTGTTATCCTTTTGTTTTTTGGGAATCTTGTAAACTGTAGCCTCGGCATCGTAGTATTTTTCCGCAAGCAGGATGGTTGTCAATTCATTTTTGTAAGACTCATTTATAGATTTGTTCAATAGAAGTTTGCTTTCTTTTACTATATTCCAATCATCTGCAATCATTACTTGTTTTTCTTCATCTGCTTTATATAAAATTTCAAGTATTGTTCTACGACTGCTTTTTAAACCAGCTACTAACATTCTTGAATCTTCATTGACTTTGATAGACTTTAGAGTCTCATCTAGTCTAATAAGCAAGGCTTTTAATAGTAGTAAAAAGGTTGTTGTTCGTTGCTGTCCATCAATTAGATTTAATTCATTTTTTTCTTCATCTTGAGAGCAATCAAGAATGATTGTTCCAAAGAAATAGGGATCCTTTGCACTTGATTCATCGATATAGCCTTCAATATCCTGCCAAAGTTTATCACATTGAGCTATTGTCCAGGAATATCCTCGTTGATATTCTGGAATGACAAACTTTTTTTGTTCATCAATTTTTAAGTAATCGCTAATAAATTTCAATTTGGGTTCAATTTCTTTTGCCATAAAGGACCTTTTTTGTTTTAATTATACATTCTATTATATGCCCAAAGGATATAATGGAATAGAAAAATAGCTTCTTTGGATCAAAAATACATTTTTTTCATTTTTTCTTCAGCTCTTTCAACCTTTTGAAAGGTTGCTAGAACCAATTTGCATTGAATTCGACAATAGTCTTTGTTTGTTTTTCTTTCTTCGCTCATGGAAACCTCGTAAACTATCCCCTTTTATGACTTTTGATTGCTTTCACCGATAAATATATAAACGACTGATGTCAGATTTAGACATTGTTGAAATTTTGTAGTTATTCATGGGTCACTCTCTCGCTTAAGGTGACTACGAAACCGAGCGGTTTTACCATCTTGTTTAGCACGTTGATGGACGGGTTTGCTTTCCCGAGTTCGACAGAGTTGATTGTTCTGGGAGAAACGCCGGAAATCTCGGCCAGATCCTCTTGAGACAGACCTAGCTTCTTTCGTCTTTCCGAGATTTGTTTTCCGAGTCCTTCCATAACTGTAGCTCCAATATCAACCATTAAATCAATACGAAATACGCTGAAACCTGCAAAATATTGCGGTTTTTATATTAAAATGTATGACCTGATATGATTTGTCAATGAAAATCTGCAATATGTTGCGGATTCTTTTGTTTTTGAGGTCATGGAGAATCAAAAGCACTTTTTCGCTATATTGGGTAGTGATTGGATAGGATTGGGTAGGATTGGGTAGGATTGGGTAGTTTCTTGATCCTCAAAATCAGTTTTAAATTTTTGCTTATATTTGTTAATAGAGGTCCCTATGCTAAACTCACTCCCTGATCCGATGACGGTCCACCCGATTGCGGTGTATGACAAGGAAATTTACGTGAAACCGACGCTTAAGAACCCACAGATTGTCGTGGGCGATTTCACCTACATTGCCGATAGCGATTTCGAGAGTCACGTGACGCATCTTTATCCGTGGAATGACGACAAGTTAATTGTCGGAAAATTCTGCCAAATCGCGGCAGGGGTGGAGTTCGTGATGAATGGCGCGAACCATCAGATGAATGCGGTTTCGACGTTCCCGTTTTACACATTGCAGGGCTGGAATATGGCGCCTCCTGCTAAAGAAAATTTGCCATTCAAGGGCGATACGGTAATTGGGAACGATGTGTGGATTGGGCAGAACGCTGTGATTTTGCCGGGTGTGCATATTGGCAATGGTGCGATTGTCGGTGCGAATGCTGTCGTGGGGAGTAATGTGGAACCTTATACGATTGTGGTGGGTAATCCGGCGCAGTTTATCCGCAATCGTTTTGACGAAGAGTTGACGGCGCTCTTGCTCCAGTGGAAATGGTGGGATAAGCCGGTCGAAGAAATCAATTCGCTTATTCCAATTCTCACAAATCCGGACTTGAATTTTGTCAAAGCAAAAATCAAGCAATATTTGGCGAATTCTTAGTGGTTGAAAGCTGCTTTTTGCGCTTTATCACAGACGTATTCTGCTTTATCGTTTTTGTGTGTAGTTTCTCATGTGTTTTTTTATATTATTTTAGAGAGTGGTAAAAAATTGAGAACAGGAGCGGAGCATGCGTAAAATAGTCTTAATTCTATTGATGTTCCTCGTTGGGTATTCCATGGCGGCCGACAAGAAAATCTTGATCGCCTACTTTTCCCATATTGGCGAAAACGTTGGTCTCGGCATGATTGCCAAAGGGAATACCGAAATTGTTGCCGAGATGATTGCAGAAAGGACTGGTGGCACGCTTTTGGAAGTGAAGCCCGTTACAGCATATCCTAGAACTTACGATGAATGCCTCAAGGTGGCAAAAAAGGAACTTGCGCAAAACGCTCGCCCAGAGATTAAACCGATGGATATTAATCCCGAGGAGTTTGATGAAATTTATATTGGTTATCCAGTGTGGTTGAACGATATGCCTATGCCGATGTATACTTTCCTTGAAAAGTATAATCTGAAAGGGAAGTTGGTTCATCCGTTCGTGACGCATGAGGGGAGTGGTCTTTCTGCCATTGCAAAACTGAAAAAGGCAGCAACAGGAGCTGTTGTGACGAAAGGTCTTTCTATCTATGGGCATATTGCTCAGAATAATCGTAAAAAAGCTCAGAAGGATGTGGATAAGTGGTTAAAATTTCTCGGTGTGCTTTAGATATCGCGATGGGCGTGGTCTCGAGCACGGATATCTGCTATTTACTTTGGATTACATCGCTGTTATGGCGCTATTCGCAGTCTCGATGCAGCTTGTAATGCAGGCTTTGAACAGATATTTCTATATTAGGAATGCATAATTAAACTGTGGCATGGCCGCTAACCTCTAATCACTAACCATAAATCATTAAAATATGGCCGAACAAAACAAAGCAGAAAAATTCGTTTTCTACATGTACAAAATGACCAAGTCCTATCCGCCTAACAAAGAGGTGCTGAAGGACATTTCTTTGAGCTTCTACTATGGCGCAAAGATTGGTATTATCGGCCAGAACGGTGCCGGTAAGTCGACGCTCCTCCGCATTATGGCGGGTATCGACAAGGAATTCCAGGGCGAAGCTTGGATTGAACCGGGCCGCACCGCAGGCTATCTGCCGCAGGAACCGCAGCTGGACCCGAACCTGACCGTCAAGGAAAACGTGATGCAGGCTGTCGCCAAGAAGCAGGCCATTCTCGATCGCTTCAACGAAATCTCCATGAAGTTTGCCGAACCCATGGAAGACGACGAGATGAACAAGCTCCTGGACGAACAGGCAAAACTCCAGGATATCATCGACGCTCAGGACTTATGGAGCCTCGACCGTAACATTGAAATTGCAATGGACGCTCTCCGCTGCCCGCCGGGCGATTGGCCGGTGACGAACCTCTCCGGCGGTGAAAAGCGCCGCGTGGCTCTTTGCCGCTTGCTCCTTGAAGAACCAGATTTGTTGCTCCTCGACGAACCGACGAACCACCTGGATGCCGAAACGGTCGCCTGGCTCGAGCGCCACCTCCGCGAATACAAGGGCTCCGTGATTTTAGTGACCCATGACCGTTACTTCCTTGACAACGTAACGAATTGGATTCTGGAAATTGACCGTGGTCGCGGCATTCCTTGGGAAGGCAATTACGCCCAGTGGCTTGATCAGAAACTTGAACGCATGAAGAACGAAGAAAAGGGCGAATCTGACCGTCAGAAACGCCTCGCTCGCGAACAGGAATGGGTGAAGGCTTCTCCGAAGGCTCGCCAGGCCAAGAGCAAGGCTCGTTTGAAGGCTTACGAAGACTTGCTCGCCGAAGATTCTCGCGAACAGATCAAGGTGGCTCAGATTCACATTGCAAACGGCAAGCGCCTTGGCGATATCGTGATTCAGGCGGAACACCTGCAGAAAGCCTTTGGCGACAAGGTGCTGTTCGACGATTTGAACTTCAGCTTGCCGCGCTCGGGTATCGTGGGCATTATCGGTCCGAACGGTGCTGGTAAAACGACTTTGTTCAAGATGATCATGGGCCAGGAAAAGCCGGATGGCGGTACGCTCAAGATTGGCGAAACTGTCGAAATCATCAGTATGGAACAGGGCCGCGAAAGCTTGGACGATTCCAAGACGGTTTGGGAATCCATCACGGGTGGCAATGACGAAATCTTGGTGGGCGACCGCAAGATGAATGGCCGTGCTTACTGCGGTCTCTTCAACTTCACGGGTGCAGCCCAGCAGAAGAAGCTTTCGCAGCTTTCCGGTGGTGAACGCAACCGCGTGCTTATGGCAAAGAACTTGCAGAAACCGGGCAACCTCTTGTTCCTCGACGAACCGACGAACGACTTGGATATCGAAACATTGCAGGCTTTGGAACAGGCTATCCTCAAGTTTGCAGGCTGCGCCGTGATTATCTCGCATGACCGCTGGTTCCTCGACCGTATCGCAACGCACATCCTCGCTTATGAAGGTGATTCGAAGGTGGTGTGGTTCGAAGGCAACTGGAGCGAATACGAAGCCGACCGCCGCAAGCGTCTCGGCGAAGACGCCGACAATCCGAAGCCAATCAAGTACAAGACGCTCAAGCGCGACTAAGTCGCGCTATTAGACGAAAGAACGCCCGCCACGGCGGGCTACAGACGAAAGATCCCCGGCAGGTCACTGAGCTTGTCGAAGTGTGCCGGGGTCGCCATTAAAAAAAACAGGACTCGAAAGTGATGTGAACCCCGAAAGTTGGACACAACTTTCGGGGTTTTCATGTATAAGAAACACACAGAAAATGAATGGACTGCCGCTCTAGAGCTTTACCAAAAG
>CADAWC010000051.1 GCA_902791475.1 Fibrobacter succinogenes | reverse complement strand
CAAGGTCGTGACCATGTCCGACTCCAACGGCTACATCTACGACCCGAACGGCATCAACCTCGACATCGTTCTCGACCTCAAGAACGTGAAGCGCGCTCGTATCAGCGAATACGCCAAGCTCGTTCCGGGTTCTGAATACCACGAAGGTTCTAAGGGTGTTTGGACGGTCAAGTGCGACATCGCTCTTCCGTGCGCTACCCAGAACGAACTCGACCTCGAAGGTGCAAAGGCTCTTATCGCTAACGGCGTGAAGGCCGTTGCCGAAGGTGCAAACATGCCGTCTACTCCGGAAGCTATCGAAGCCTTCCAGAAGGCTGGCGTCCTCTTTGGACCTGCCAAGGCTGCTAACGCTGGTGGCGTTGCTACCTCCGGCCTCGAAATGTCTCAGAACTCCGAACGTCTCTCCTGGACCTTCGAAGAAGTGGACAAGAAGCTCGAAGGCATCATGAAGAGCATCTACGCCGCTGCTTCTTCTGCCGCTGTCAAGTACGGCCAGAAGGGCAACCTCGTGATGGGCGCAAACATCGCTGGCTTCCTCAAGGTTGCCGATGCCATGAAGTGGCAGGGTGCGGTTTAATGCAATGCCTTGCTTAACGCAAGGCATCGCTTTTTACTAGGGAAGGCTTCGCCCTCCCTAAGACCCTCCTTTTCCAATGGCTAAATGCTAATTGCGAAAAGCATTAAAAAAGTCTCCGGCCAAAGCCGGAGGCTTTTTTTGTTGCCGTAAATATTTAAGGACGTTTACATTACGGAAAGATGACTTTTTACATACGGGTGATGGTGCGTGGGTGTGTCTTCGTAAATTTTTTACCGGGATTTTTTAGGAAATTGGAATCACTTGTGGGCATTTTGGGGAGTTTTTCGGAACGATTTGGACCTTTTTGCTATGTTTAAAAGCGTGATGTATCTCACAAATCCCAGTGTTTATCGGTGTTGAAAAAAGGTTGGATTTAATTTGTTAAAATGTTAAAATTTATTTTATACAAAATGAGCTTTTTCGATATTTTAAGCCTATATTCAACTATAGAAGATGTGGATACTTGCAAATTTTTAACCGTAAGTATCCCTCTTAATTAACACTTTTAATATTCCAACTTGGAATACTAGAACTTGGAGTAAATAAATCATTACTAAATTCTTTCGAGTTGCTCTATTTTGAAATATTCTGCTTATTTTAGGTGTAAATATAGGATTGGGTTGACATGAGATTATTTGACGAACATGTAGTCTTGCGCTTTGCGCTATTGTTAGCGTGTTTTCTGTTTGCAGAATCGATTCCAGATATTCTGAATTTTGCAGAACACGCTTATAATTTTATCCCGTACTTTTTGGCGATAGTTTTCTTGGCGTATGTTGCGCTTTTTTACAAGTTTCCGATGGATGGTCGGAAACTTCGCAATGACGTCGATATTCCAGAACCGAAAGTTGTGGAGCCGATTCGCGATCTTAAAAAAGATCTTATCGAAAAAGATGAAATGTTCCAGATGATGATTGATGTGTCGTCGGATGGTTTTTGGACGTTTGATGTGGCCTCAGGGAAGGTTTACTGGTCGAACCGCATTGCCAAGTTGCTTGCTACCGAGAATGCGGTTCTTGAAGATTCTTTTGAGCCTCTGAAACAGCGTGTGATTGAAAGTGACTGGAATGCATTCCGTGAACAGCTGAATGCAGCTTTGCAGACCTCAGGAACGTTCTCCTGTAACCTGACCTTGCTCGACGCTTCTAAGAAGAACATGAAGCTCGTGATTAGCGGACGCGTCCAGAGCAATGAATTAGGTCGTCCGATTCGCGTGATTGGTTCGTTGACGGAAGCGATGGATCGCAAGTCTGTAGAACGTGAACATTACAATTACGTTTATCAGGATGCTCTCACTGGCATTTATAACCGCAAGTACTTCCTTGAAAAGCTGAAAAACGATGTGGATATTGCTGCAAAACGTCCAGGTTATGTTTTTGCAGTGGCGCTTTTGGATGTCGATAGCTTTGGTGCTATCAATGCTTCTTACTCCATCAATATTGGCGATAACGTTCTTCGCACGATTGCTGACCGCTTAAAATCAATTGCTCGCCCGGATGACTGCGTGGCTCGAATTGGTCCTGATGTGTTTGCCGTTATCTTGCACAACATCCAGAGCCGTGACCCGAATGACGATTTGATTCCGCTTGTTCGCAATATTCATAACAAGGTAAAGTCTCCGATTTCGTTGGAAGGCAAGGACCTTTACATCAGCGTTTCGATGTCGATTGTCGTGAATCAGGATGTGGATTGCGTTGAAGATATTCTCGCCAATGCAAACGCTAGCCTTCGCGATATGAAGAAGGGCATTAACCATGGCGGAATCCAGTTCTTTAGCGGCGGCATTCGCGAAAAGGCGATGAAGCTTTACAAGCTCGAATTCGAAATCCGCAGGGCTATCCAGGCTCAAGAATTTGTGCTGATGTACCAGCCGATTGTCGATATCCAGGCGGGCAACAAAATTGTGGGCTTTGAAGCGCTTGTGCGCTGGAACCAGTCGGAACGAGGCATTATTTCGCCGGCTGAATTTATCCCGATTGCTGAAGAAACTGGGCTCATTGTACCGATGGGTGCGCTCATCTTGCGCATGGCTTGTAAGCAGACCAAGCAATGGGTCGATATGGGATTTAAGGATATCCAGGTGGCGGTGAACTTCTCGGCAAAGCAGTTCTCGATGGATTCCATGGTCGATGATGTGCGTCGCGTGCTGACCGAAACAAACTTGAATCCGCGTAACTTGAAGCTCGAAATTACGGAATACACAGCCATGTGTGAAGCGGACAAGACGATTGAAATCATGCGTGCGCTTTCGAATATGGGTATCCAGATTTCGATTGATGACTTTGGAACGGGTTACAGTTCACTTTCTTACTTGAAGCGCTATCCAGTGCATACGCTCAAGATGGACAAGTACTTTGTGGATCACGTGGCGGATAACGAAGAAGATGCTTCTTTTGCCCGCATGGTGATTGGCATTGCGAAGTCATTGAATTTGGACCTCATCGCCGAAGGCGTTGAAACAAAGGAACAGCTCGACTTCTTGTACCGCGAAGGTTGCCACTTGATTCAAGGCTACTACTTTAGCAGGCCGCTCAATACGGATATGGCGCTAGAGTACATGAAGGAACATTACAATGTTCCCATGCAAAGTTCTACCTTTGAAACGGAACCGGAAACCGTTAAGGCGTAGTAGGTGTTAGGCATTAGGTATTAGGGGTTAGGAAAATAATCGCGGCGGAGCCGCATATGAAACGACGCACGAAGTGCTTGATACTTAATCCTAAAACCTGTAACCTACAACCTAAAACCCTTATTAAATTCCGTAGCATTTTTTCGTGTTTTCACGACAGTGATGGTAGAGTTCTTCTACCGTCACGTTTTTTATTTCGGCGAGTTTGTCGGCAATGAAGGGGATGTAGCCGGAGTGGCAAGGCTTGCCGCGGAAGGGGACGGGCGCCATGTAAGGGGCGTCGGTCTCCAAAAGCATCTGGTCGAGCGGTACGAGCGCTGCTGCATCCCGGACGTTTTGCGCGTTGTTGAACGTGACGATTCCCGTGAATCCGACGAAGATGTTTGCGTCTAGCTGAAGGAGCTTTTCGACGAATTCAGGCGTGCCTGTAAAGCAGTGAACGTGAACGTTGCGGTTGTGGAGGCTCGCGGTGCGGAGCACGGCGAGGGCGTCGTCATCGGCTTCGCGCAGGTGGAGTACGAGAGGCTTGCCGCTTTCGATACCGAGCTGTAAATGACGTTCGAAAAGCTTGACTTGTGCAGCCTTAGTCTCGGCTCCGTAATGGTAATCGAGGCCGAATTCACCGCAGGCGACGCACTTGGGGTGCTTCAAGAATTCCATCATCCGGGCTTCGTCTTCGGTTGTTTCTGTTTCGACGTACTCGGGATGGATGCCGTAAGCGGAGTAGACGAAGGGATATTTTTCGCTGAGTTCGCGGGCGCGGTCGAAGTCTGCCGGGTCGCAGGCAACGTGAATGAATGCTTCGGGCTGTGCAATTTTGGAGGCTGCCACTTTTTCCTTGGCGGAGCTGCGTTCGGTCGTGAAACTGGCGGTCTGGAATCGCTCTAAAAGTGCGTCAAAGGATTCGCCCGCATGGCGCTCGTAAGAATCAATATGGCAATGAGTATCGATGAACATGGTTCTAGTGGTTAGTGGTTGGTGATTAGTGGTTAGGGAAATACATCTTTTTCCTGTTTACTAACCACTGTTTACTAATCACTTAATAATTTACCTCTAATATCTCGTAAACGATTTTTCCGCGGGGGGCCTGGACTTCGACTGTGTCGCCTGCTTTTTTGCCTTGCAGGGCTTCGCCGATGGGGGACTTCATGCTGATGCGGCCTTGGAGCGGGTCGATTTCCTTGTCTCCGACGATGCTGTAAACCTTTTCGCGTTTGGTCTTTTTGTCGACCATTTTGACTGTAGCGCCGAAGCGGATGGAGCCGTCCTTGGTGGCGGCGTTTTCGACAATCTGTGCGCCATCCAGAATGCGGTCGAGTTCACGCAAGCGGCGGTCAATTTCGCGTACGCGCATACGCCCGTAAGTGTAGGCGGCGTTCTCGCTGCGGTCGCCTTCGGCGGCGGCGGCCTGGACCTGGTTGATCATTGCCGGGCGTTCGACGTATTTGAGATGTTCCCATTCCGCCTTGAACTTTTCAAAGCCTTCTTTCGAAATCAAGTGTTTCATGTGAGGAAATTTAGAAAATGTGATTGAAAAAAAATATTATTTTTAATGAAAGGAATGATTGGAGCAAAATGTTATGGAAAAGGAAAAAGAATATTCTTTGAATCAAACGGCTCGTTTGTATAGCGAGTCGTCCTATACATTGTTCCAGTTTGGTAAAGAGACCATTAGGTTCATTGCTCCCCGTTGTCTTGAAAAGTATGAAAAGGTTTTAACTTGGGATAATGGGTATATTGTTGTGATGACAAAGTACAGCTACAGTAAGGAATTGGTTGAAGAATATATAGACCTTGTTCCGATTTTGAAAGATTTATATATTGATGTTGATCGATTTTTGGCACCGATAAAAAAAGTGGAGGTGTGGTATGCTTGATGTAAAGTCTATAGCAGAAGAAGCTGATGTCATTATCAGTGGCTTTGCTTTTTTATTCGAAGGCGAAAAAGTAAAAGTGGTAGATTTAAACAATGGTCATGGTGTTGCTGTTTTTAAGAAAGACGGAACGCTTATAGAAACCAATATGGATTCGGTAGAGCAGGATATTGCTAAGGGTTATTTGTCTAACGCTTTGGAATATATGGACGAATCTGTTTATGCCTAAGTTCTACAACTTTAAGATTGCTGGATATTTTCTTTATTTCACGTCAATGTGTATAGTGGAGTGCTTTCACGCTCATGCTAGTGATAGTCGTTTGACGGAAACCGGTTCAGCAAAGTTCTTTGTGAAAGAAAATGGTGATACGGTTGTTCAGAATAAAGGAGCTTTGAATGATCGGGATCTTTTGAAAATTCAGAAGTTCATCAAAGATCATTACAAGGAAATGTACTTGTTGTGGCAACAGCATGACGGCGGTGAATTTTACCGCGGAAATTAGTTTTATCTTAAAATAATATTGAAGAAGAACATTTTTGCATAAGGGATGCCTATGTCATTGATGAATTTTTGGTGTGGAAATATATCTTTGCGAGGGTTTGTTGCTACTGCTGCAATCTCTAGCGTGTTTTTATTTGCTGCCTGCGGTGGCGACAGTGGTGCTAACGCTCCAAGTGACAATGGTGCATCTGATTCTGAAAAAAATCAGAGTTCTTCTAGCTTTCAAAGGCATTCCTCCTCAAGTCAGAAATCAAGCTCGTCTTCAAGTTTGGAGTTCGTTTCGTCTTCTAGCAAATTGATTAGCTCGTCTTCTAGTAGCCAAAAGGCAAAATCGTCGTCAAGCGTCATTCTGAGTGGCGATAGCCACGAAGAATCCAGCAGCGCCCTTTCGTCGTCATCCTGGAGTTCCGAAGGAACGATAGGATCCAGTAGTTCCAGTGAAAAAGAGCCTTCTAGCAGTTCATCAGTAGAATTGAACTGTTCGGCTCTTTTGGAAGGCGAAACGGGCTGGAGTTGGAATGTTCCTAAAGAATGTCGCTTCAATCCGGATATTGCCTATGGCACCATGATTGACTCCCGCGATGGTCAAATTTACAAGACTGTGAAAATTGGTGACCAGGTATGGATGGCCGAAAATTTGAACTTTGATCCAGGGCAGGGTGGTTCTGGCGATACTAAATACGATTGGTCTTGGTGCTACGGCGATGAACCGAAGAATTGCGACGTAGCCGGTCGCCTTTATACTTGGGCGGCGGCGATAGACTCGGTGAAACTCGCGACCGATGCCGACAATCCGCAGGACTGCGGTTTCGACAAGGCCTGGAACTGTACGCTCCCAGCAACGGTTCAGGGAATTTGCCCCAACGGCTGGCACCTGCCGACTGAAACCGAATGGAAAACTCTATTTACCGAAGTAGGTGGGGAATTAGAGGCTGGTAAGATTCTCAAAGCTCAGACGGGATGGAATGGTACAGACAGCGTGGGATTTTCTGCCCTCCCTGCAGGAGGCCGGGACAATGGTGGCCAATTTGGCGCTGATGGCAATTTCGCTTACTTCTGGTGCTCTAATTCTGCGGGTCCGTACTACGCCTCTTACATGTCCTTGGACTACACCGAGTATGCAGGCCTAGAGCCTGGCCTCAAGGATACCGCCTTTTCAGTCCGTTGTCTGAAGGATTAGCCGGGGCGTTACGGGGCTGGCGATTGAAGCCCCGTTCGAGGGGGTGATGGAAGACCCGGCGTTTTTATTGTAATGGGGAAAGGTGACCCCGGCACGGTGGCCGAGGTGACAATGTAAGCCGGGGCTGCAATCAGGGGGAGGCTTCCCCCTTTTGTAGAACAAGAATTGACTGGATCCTTCGACTTCGCAACTTCGTTGCTTCGCTCAGGATGACACTTTGGGGGTGGATTGCTTCGTCACTGCGTTCCTCGCAATGACGTACGAGGCGAGAGCAGCAGAACCGCTTGCGGGTTCTATTGCCGAGCCGATGTTGTCATGCGCTCTGCGCAATGACGTTTTCCTACTTCCTACAGTCTACTGCCTACTTCCTACTTTTACTATCTTTGGCTCGGTTATTTAAGAGGTGATATGGTTAAATTGAGAAGGAACGAATCGAAGTACAAGCGCTTAAGCCGTATTTATTACAATAGGATGTTTCCGAGGCGTCAGGATGCCATGCGTGTGGCGTGGTCTGTCGCGGCGGGCGTCTTTATTGGCATTTGGCCGACGATTGGTGTTGCCATTATTTTGACGGTTGCGTTCTGTGCCTTGTTCCGTCTTCCGAAGGTTCCGGGGGTTGTCGCTTCGTTTGTGGCAAACCCGCTGACTCAGTTCGGATTTTTCTACCCGACGGGATATATGCTCGGGTGCAAGATTGTCCATCCGGAGGCGATTAAGTTTGACTTTTTGGAAGAATTCCAGGGGCTTTCGTTCAAGAACTTCACATCTGTTATCAGTCATTTGTGGAATGATGCTGCGGACCACCTGTTGGCGTTCATGATTGGCATTACAATTGTCGCTGCTATTGGCGGCGCCATCTTCTTTTTTCTAGCTTATTTCATCGTAAGTTACAGGAAGAAAAAATGGATTGCGGCAAAGACGGGTTATATCCATAACTTGATTGCCGAAGACGAAGTTTTAATCAAAGAAGCACACAAAGGAAAGAAACCTATGATGCACATCTATCCGTTCAAGGCTTTGCGTCCGGTGAACCCGGCTGAAGCTGAGACTATCTCTGCGCTCCCTTACGACGTGATGAATCGCGCCGAAGCCAAGGCTATGGCTGAGGGCCTTCCGCACTCCTACTTGCGCGTGACGCGTGCCGAAATCGAACTTCCGGATTCTGTCGACGCTTACGATCCGAAGGTTTATGCCCACGCTCGTGAAAATCTCGACAAGATGATCGAAGACGGCGTGATCGCTTTCGACCCGAAGCCGTGCCTCTACGTTTATCGCCAGACGATGAACGGTCGCGAACAGTACGGTCTTGTGTGCTGCGTTCCGGCTGCCGACTACTTCAACGGCACCATCAAGAAGCACGAACTTACCCGCGCTGACAAGGAAGAAGACCGTTTGCGCCATGTGCTCGCCACGAACGCCAATACGGGTCCGGTGTTCCTCACTTACCGCGACAACGGCCAGTTTGATATCTTCGGTGCCGTGACCAAGCGCAAGCCTGTTTACGACTTCGTGAGCAAGGGCGACGGCTTTGGCCATACCGTCTGGATTATCGACGACGATGCCGAAATCGAAGCCATCCGCAAGTCCTTTGAATCTGTTCCGGTAAGCTACATCGCTGACGGTCACCACCGCAGTGCTGCTGGTGCTCGCGCCGCGAGCTATCGCGCCGAACAGAATCCGAAGAACACTGGCGAAGAAGAATACAACCGTTACCTCGCTATCCTCTTCCCGAGCACCCAGCTCAAGATTTTGGACTACAACCGCGTGCTTAAGGACTTGAACGGCCGCACGCCGGAACAGCTCATGGAAGAAATGAAGCTTGTGTTCGATATCGAAGAATTGCCGAGCATGCAGAGCCCGGCCAAGCAGAATCAGGTGAACTTCTACATGGGCGGCAAGTGGTATGCTTGCACTTTCAAGGACAAGTTCCTCAAGAATCTTGGCCCGGTCGACAGCCTCGACGTGGCTCTCCTCCAGAAGCTCGTGCTCAAGCCGATGTTCGATATCGACGATCCGCGTACATCGAAGCGCATTGACTTTGTCGGTGGCATCCGTGGTCTCGGCGAACTCGTGAAGCGCGTCGATAGCGGTGAATGCGCCTGCGCCTTTGCGATGTACCCGACCACGCTCGATCAGCTCATGAGCATTGCCGACGCTGGCGAAATCATGCCGCCGAAGAGCACTTGGTTTGAACCGAAGCTCCGCGACGGTCTCCTGGTCCACACGCTCGACTAATTGTTTGTAGGCCGCGCGAACCTCTCGTACGAGAGGCGCGGACTTCTATAGTGAAAATTGCAGAACGCACCCGGCTTGGGTGCGTTTTGGCTTTTTGATACGCAATGCTTTTATTTTTGCGTTCCTGCAAACGGTTGTTTGCAAAATGAGTCAATAATTCGTTTTTGTTGTGATAGAATTCTACATTTCCCGCCGGTGATGTTTAATATGGCGGTGGAATATGGATTTAAGTCAAAAGCACAGGTGGATGCATGTTTTGCATCTTACCGGTTTAATTATTCTGTTGAAACTTAAACGATTTAAGTTTTGGTAGATTCTTTTTTTACAGGTTTCTTTTTGTCTTTTTTTTCAGACTTCTTGTCTGTTTTGGTTGCGCGTTTCAACAGCGATCTTGCGGACTTTTGAAGTTCGGAAATGCGCTTGTCGATTTGCTTTTGGATGTTGTTTGCCGTTTTGTTGGCGCGACCGATAAGACGATTTTTGGTAAAGTAACCGATTTCTCTGGAGTCTGCGCAATGGTTGGATTTTTCGCAGAGGAGGTAGTAGCAGTCTTCTGGAACAACGTAAAAAGAAATCTTCGAAGAATCCTTAGCGTTGTATAGTTCACGCTTGATATGGATGGGGGTGTTACCCGGTTCTGCAAGGAATATTTGGAGTTCAACAAGGAACCTGTCTTGCCATGGCATGTAGTCGATTTCCTGCAAACTTACAAGGCGGTTCCCAAGCTTTGTGGAACCGATGCGTTCTAGCGGCATTTCTCGGTTGCCTTGCCAAAGACTGGACTTGATGTAGATTTTCTCGTTCTGCTCGTGCATGAGAGCTATCAAGTAGTCTTGTTCGACATCGCTTAGCTGGTCAAAACGGAGTGTATCGCCTTTGCGCGGAACGTAGATGCTGCGCGTTTCGATGAATGCGTCTTCGCCTTTCCATCTGAAGTTGCGGTGTGGCGTGTAGACTTTGCCGTTGTTCGTAATCGTGATGGAATCGCCTGGAACGCCGATGACTCTGCGTACCATGTTGTCCTGGTTGCGCATGATGCCCCAGACGTAATCGCCGTCAGCGATGTTTTCTGTACAGCTAGGGAGCTTACACATCCACATGATGCTATTCTTTTTGAATTTGGGATGTAGCGAGTTGTCTTGCAGGCGGACGGGCTCGAAAATATAGGTGCGAACCCCGATCATGATTGTCAGCACGATGCCGAGGATAAAGACGAGGAAAAACACGTGCGCTCTGGAATGGCGTCGTTGCAATGATCTGACTTTACGATCGAGTGCTGACATTGCTCTACAAATTGCAATTAATCGTTGCCGCCGGTGGAATCGTCGCTGAGAGAGAGAACGGCGAGGAACGCCTTCTGCGGTACTTCCACGGAGCCGATGCTCTTCATTCGCTTCTTACCTTCCTTCTGCTTTTCGAGGAGCTTCCTCTTACGGGTGATGTCTCCGCCGTAGCACTTGGCAAGCACATCCTTGCGGACAGCCTTCACGGTCGAACGGCTGATAATCTTTCCGCCGATAGCACCCTGGATGGCAACATCGAACTGCTGGCGCGGAATGAGGTCCTTGAGTTTTACGCAGATGGCGTTGGCGTAGGTGTTTGCCTTGTCTCGGTGGATAATCACGGAGAAGGCGTCGACCGGGTCTCCGTTCAGGAGAATGTCGAGCTTGACGAGGTTGTTGCGCTTGTATTCACTCGGCGTGTAGTCGAGGCCTGCGTAACCGCGGCTTAAGGACTTAAGACGGTCGTAGAAGTCGAACATGATTTCGGCAAGCGGAAGGTCGTACTTGAGGATGACCTTCGTTTCGTCGATGTATTCCATCGTTTCGAATGTGCCGCGCTTTTCTTCGCAAAGCGTCATCATAGCGCCGACATATTCTTTTGGCGTAAAGATCTGTGCCTTCACGTAAGGTTCTTCGATGTAGTCGTAGCGGCTAGCGTCGGGGAGCTTGGACGGGCTTTCAATTTTCACCATGGAGCCGTCGCTCATGTAAACGTGGTATTCCACGTTCGGCACGGTCGTGATGATGTCCACGTTGAATTCTCGGTCCAAACGTTCCTGCACAATTTCCATGTGCAAAAGTCCGAGGAAGCCAGTGCGGAAGCCAAAGCCGAGCGCTTCGGAAGTTTCCGGTTCCCAGCAGAGGGCGGAGTCGTTGAGGCGGAGCTTTTCGAGGGCTTCGCGCAAATCCTTGTAATCTTCTGGATCGATGGGGTAGATACCCGAGTAAATCATCGGGAGCACGTCCTTGTAGCCCGGGAGCGGTTCTTCGGCCGGATTGGCGGCGTCCGTAAGCGTGTCACCGATTTTCACGTCGCTGATTGTCTTCACGTTGGCGAGTACGTAGCCGACCATTCCTTCGGTGAGTTCCGGACGCGGGTCGCGGCGCATGCTGAATGTACCGACTTCCGTGACGACGTATTCGCCCCCCGTCTTCATCATGCGAATCTTCATGCCCGCTTTGAGCGTGCCTTCGACAATGCGGATGTAGTTGATCACGCCACGGTAGGAATCGTAAACGGAGTCAAAGATGAGTGCCTTAAGTGGTTTGCCAGCATCGCCCTTCGGGGCCGGGATTTCGTCGACAATCTTGTCGAGCACCTGTTCCACGTTGAGACCCGTCTTGGCGGAAATGCGCGGAATTTTGTCTGGATCGTAGCCGAGTAGGTCACCAACGAGCTGAGCCACGTGATCGGGCTGTGCACCCGGAAGGTCTACTTTGTTCAAAACCGGAATGATCGTAAGGTCGTTTTCGATAGCGAGATAGAGGTTCGAAAGCGTCTGTGCTTCGATGCCTTGGCTTGCGTCCACGACGAGGATTGCGCCTTCGCAAGCGGCAAGGGAACGGCTGACTTCGTAAGTGAAGTCCACGTGCCCCGGCGTATCGATCATGTTCAAAATGTATTCTTCACCATCTTTTTCGTAGACCATGCGGATGGCGTGAGCCTTGATGGTAATGCCGCGTTCGCGTTCCAGATCCATGTCGTCCAGGAGCTGGTTCATCATTTCATTCTTGGAGACCGTCTTGGTCAGTTCAATCATTCTGTCGGCCAAGGTGGATTTGCCGTGATCGATGTGGGCGATAATGCTAAAATTACGGATATTGTTGTTTTGCGGCATATTAAGATGTTGAAGAGTTTTTGCATAAATATAGAAATCTTGTGCCTGTTTATTGGAACTCGCTGTGAACCCATTAAAAAAAAACTATATTCTAGGTGGACAATTTGTTCTTTTAGTACGATATACTTTTAGAACGTTTCAACGACGGAAGATAAGTTTTGTTAAAAAAGTTCATTATTTGCAGTGCCCTTTGCCTTGCCGCAAACGCTTTTGCTGCGGGAAAGGTTTTCAACAAGGATTACACGGGGACGACTCAGATTCTTGCCGAGATTACAACTCATGAGGGTAAAATCGTTGTGGACTTGAATTTCAAGGCTGCTCCGAATACCGTGGCAAATTTTGTGGAACTCGCTAATTCGGGTTTTTACAATGGTCTTGTATTCCATCGTGTTATTCCGGGATTCATGATTCAGGGTGGTGACCCGAATGGTGATGGAACGGGCGGTCCTGGTTATACTATCGATGACGAAGCAAACGATCTCAAGCATGAGACGGGTGTGATTTCGATGGCTAACAGAGGCCCGAATACCGGTGGCTCGCAGTTTTTCATTACGCACCTTCCGCAGCCGCATTTGGACGGCAAGCACACGGTGTTTGGCAAGGTCATTGAAGGGCACGATGTCGTGTGCCGTATTGACCCGAATGATCCGATTTTGAACATTAAAATTGTGGAAAAGAAGTAAATATGAGTTCTAAAAAAGCGACATCTAAAGCGCCTGCAAAGGCGAGTGCTTCTGAAAAGAAATCTGCAAAGCCTGCTCCGGCCAAAAAGCCCGCTGCAAAGGCTGCTCCGGCACCTGCAAAGAAGGCTGCCCCTGCTAAGGCTCCGGCAAAGCCCGCCGCAGCTGCTAAGAAGCCTGCTGCAAAGGTTGCACCCGCACCAGCAAAGAAGGCTGCTCCAGTAAAAGCGGCTCCGGCTAAGGTTGCTCCGGCAAAGAAGCCTGTCGCCAAAAAGGAAGAACCTGCAAAGAAAGGAGTTGCAAAGGTGACTAAGGTTGCCGAAGCTCCGGCAAAGAAGCATGTTGAGACTGTAAAAAAGGTTGAACCGGCAGTCGAGGCTAAGGCTGTTGCAAAGAAGGCTCCTGAAAAGGAAGTCGAAAAGAAGGTTGCAAAAGAACCTGTTAAGGAACCTGAAAAGGTGGTTGAAAAAGCCCCTGAAAAAGTTGAAGTCGTTGAAAAGGTCGAAACGAAGAAGGCTCCAGTGAAGTCTGATTATCCGTATGCTGTTTTGCTTGAAGGTGGCAAGAAGCCTTGCAAGTTCATTATGTTTGTTGAAATTGATGAGCAGGAAGAACGCGCCAACAAGAAGAAGGTGACTTCTGAAATGAAGAACCTCGAAAAGAAGCCGACTTCTGCCATCCGTCACAAGATTTCTCTTGCGGAAGAAACTCAGGAAGAATTGACAGAACGTATTTTGAAGGAACTTGAAGAACAGAACGCTGCTTTCACGCGCGAAGCTGCAACGCAGATTTGCACTCGTTGCAACAAGAATCTTGTTTCTCCGGAATTCTGGGTCGACAAGCATCTCGGTTACTGCGAAGAATGTGCCGCTATTTTGCACTTGGGCCAGTCTAAGGAAGCTCGCAAGGTGGAATACCAGCTAGGTGCTATGGGCGGTGACTCTCTTGATGAAGTGGAGGACGATGATATCGAAGGACCGGACGCAGCAGACTTGAAGGAAGCTGAAGAAGAACTCGCCGATTTCGACGATTAATCCGTCTTCCTCGAAGTGTTGGGACAACTTCGATAGGCGAGAGTCGCGTCCATTAAATAGTATAAAATAAAAGCCGAGGCATTAAGCCTCGGTTTTTGTATAGTCTTTAAAATAAATTAATTGACTTTTCTCATGACGCCAATGACGCGGCCTGCAATTGAGAAATCTTTTCTGTTGTTCACGATAATCGGTTTATACTTCGGGTTTGCAGGGCGAAGTTCCACGTGGTCAGCACTCGGGTGGTAGTACTTGACCGTAGCTTCGTTATCAATCTGTGCCACAACGATTTCGCCAAGATCGGCAGTCTTTTGCTGACGAGCGAAAATCAAGTCGCCATCGAAAATGCCGGCGTTGATCATGGAGTCGCCTTTGACGCGGAGAGCAAAGACATCGCTACGGCAGGCGAGGAAGTCTCTGTCGATGGTGACTGTTCCTTCGAGGTTTTGCACGGCGAGAATCGGCGTTCCTGCGGCAACGCGACCGACAATGGGGATTTCAATCGTATTGCTTGCGGCCTTCTTGTTTGAATCGGTTTCGTCAGAGCTTAAAATCTCGATGCCACGGCTAAGACGAGGGGAGCGGTTGATGTAACCTTTCTTGATGAGGGCTGCGAGAATGGAGCGCACTCCGTTTGTCGAAGAAATGTCGAAGTGATTGCCGATTTCGCGGACGGTAGGCGGCATGCGGTTTTCCTTGGAATACTTCTTGATGTATTCGTAGATTTCTTCTTGCCTTGCCGTCAGTTCTTTGCGCTTTTCATTAAAGTTTTCCATGTTTAGCCTCTCGTCATAAAGGGTTCTGGAATTTGGACAATATAAATATAATGCACAACTGGGCAATTGTCAATATTTTCAGTGCACAAAAGTGAAGTTTTTATGAAAAAAATTGTTATAGATGAAAATTTTTAGAGGTTTCATTCAAATTTTGCATCAATCTTTGCTATATTTGCTGTCACTTCGGGGTGTAGCTCAGCCTGGTAGAGCGTCTGCTTTGGGAGCAGAATGTCGTCAGTTCGAATCTGGCTACCCCGATACGAAAAAGGCCCCCTCGTGGGGCCTTTTTTCGTATCTTAGATAGCCAGATCAGCTTCACCGAAGGTGAAGCCCGTAGGGCAAGCTGGGTAGTGAGCGTAGCGAAACCGAAGCCAGCGCAGCCAATCTGGCTACCCCTAGCATAAAAACGAAGTGAACGATTTGGCAATCTGGCTACCCCGATGCTCAATCGGGAAGCCCGCGCAGCCCATCGGCTACCCTAAAAACATTTCCAAGCAAAAAAATCTACGTAGCCAACAGCTACGTAGATTTTTGTTGTTTGGGGGATATGTCCCTAATATAGTTATTAGATATCTTTAAAATGTTGTTTTTTACTTCACCAAATGATATGACTGTGTTAATTGTATTTGTTTCGTTTCTTTATTACTTTCTCAAAAAATATTTATCCATCGGGAAAAAATCAATAAGAAACGACCCCTGATAAACAGTGTAAAATTCAGTTCCGATATCCATTGCTAAATAAGTGCGCTTGCTAACCGTTATGCTCGATTTGCTACTGAATATAAGGTCGTAATGCATTCCTGATTTCGTTGTCCAGGTATCTTTATTAATAAGGATTTCTTTTTTGAGTATTGGCTTTTTTGTGAACCTTGCAGGAAGTTCGATAACTTCTGAAATTGAAACGCCAATGGCGAGTATTAGCAGAAGGATGAATTCAGTAATAAAATTTTTTGTAGATGGTTCTTTGTTGTTTTTTCTTGCTGGCAATATTTTAAGGATGTGGAAAATAATGCCAATTGCAAAGCTTAAAGAGAACGCTAATGAAATTCTAAGCAATGTTCTGTATAGCTCACGTTCGGCGAGTTTGTTCAAAAAAGTATCGTCGATGATATAGCCGAGATCAAACGAATGTGTTTTTGCTCTTAGAAGGAAAAATATTGCAGTGAAACATACTTCTAGTATGAATAAAATAATTAGAATCTTGTTTCTTGGTGACAGCTTTTTAGTAGAACTTGTCAGCTTGACATTGGAGGGTGGGAGAGGTTGATTCTCCATCATTTGGCTCTCCATCATCATGAGATTTCTGCGTCTTTTGGCTGCTCTGGACATAATCCTAATATAAAAAATCCCCGCATTATCCGCGGGGAAAGGAGACTAGAATAAAAAGTGTTTATCTGAATTGCGCTGTGATGGTCATGCCTGCTGTGGGTGTAACTTTATGCGGGTTTTCGGTTGATCCGTCAGACCATCCTGTAAATACCGCACCGGCGCTTGCAACTGCAGTCAATTGCAGTTCATTGTTTGAGAAGAACTTGCATTGATAATTGTTGCTCGGAAGCTTCATGTTGTCCACTAGTACAGAGCCGTTTCCGCTTGCGCCGATGGTTACAGTAACTTCGTTTTCGAGGTCAAAGCGTTCAACCATTTCTTGCTTGAGCTTTTCGCCGCGATTCTTGGCATAGGCAATAAGCGTGTTGCCGGTCGGATCCCACTTGAAGTTTGCCTGGTTACGCGGCCAGCGTTGCTCGTCACGCTGCTGTTCCGAAGATGGAATCGTTGCCATCATAGACTGGACCGTGCTCTGTACCTTTTCGTAAGTCAAGTAGCTGTTGAGGAGTATGCACGCGTTGTTGATGAACAGCCGCTTGAAATCCGGATTCTCGAGGAGTTTCTTGAGCATTCCGCCCGGAGCCCTGCTATCGACTGATGTGCCAAAACCGCCACCAAAGCCTCCGCCGAAGCCGCCCCACATGCCGCCATTTCCGCCTTGATTGCTTGTCTGTTTTGCACCGAGAACCCAGTCGAACATGTTTTGATTTTCTTCATCAAAACCGCTGATGCCCGGTGTAAAGCCAAAACCGTGGTCGGTGTCGAATGCGACAAACTTGAACGGGTGTCCGTTGCCACCCCAGGCGCGCACGTTATTGTTCGGCCAGTCGCCATTGTGGTAGTACATTTCAGCGAACATGTATTGGGCAAAGCTATTGACGTTGATTTTGCTCTTAATCTGTTCGTACTGTGCGTTGTTTTCGCCTGCAAAATTGGCACTGGAAATGCTATTTATAAGTTGTTTGTAATCTTCCGTTGAGGCTCCGTTTGTTCCGCTCGCTTCGTAGCTGGAACCGGTGATTTTAATCATGTTGATGGACTTGGAATCAATGCCGTAGTTTGTTTCGACGAAGTGTCTGTTCAAGCGTTCGCGCATATCGTGAATGCCGAAGTATTCACCGTTATAGAATACGACGACTTGTCGGCTGCGCTGGTAATCGACTTCTGTGCCTTCCATAAGTGAGGTCATCATGGCATCGCCAACATAGTCCGTCCAGAAACGGTTGCCGTTGTTGCGCAAATTGAAACTCTTGAATTTCTTGGCTTCAGGGCGCGTTTTGAACAAAGAATATTTGATGGTTTTGTCGCCGTAGGTGTCGTTATCCATTTTGATGGCGACACTCTTTTTGGGCTTGTATCGGCTGTAGTTCCCGATAATCGAAATGCCTGCGTCGATTTCCCAAGTCTTTTCTGTGGTGGAGCTTCCCTTTTCGAAGTATTCCACATGGACGGGGAGCTCGTCGTCTCTCCAGAAGTTTGCTGCTTTGCAGGGTTCTGTGCATTTCGGGTTGTTGTTGTCGGTAACGTTTGCGCCGCCGCCAAAGTCCCACATGCCGCCACCCATGCCACCGCCAGTGAGGTTTCCGGTAGCGTAGAGACCATCGGTAGAATCGAACATGTCGTGGTGATTGACCGTAAGTGCAACCACTGGCATCGAAACATTTTCATTGATGAAATACGTTTGCGTTGTCGTATCTGCGGCGACTCCGTTTACAAATTCAGAACAACGTACAACCGAGTTCTCGGTGATTTGCTTTGCTACTGTGATTTGCTCGGAAGAGACCGTCGGGAAGGAACCGTCAAATGTGCAACGGATTTCGCCACCCTTTTGCGGAGTGAGCGGCTCAATCGTTAAATTCTTGTAAAAGCCTGCTTTCGGGAGGAACGTTGCTTTGGGCTTGTGATTGTCATCGTATTCAGCAAGCCCACTAGAAGATGACGCGGCTATTGCTGCGGAACTAGAAATTGCGTTTGCAATAGAGCTTGAGGATAAAGGTGACGGAATTTGAGCCGGAGAAGAGCTGCTTGCCGGAGCGATTGCAGAACTAGAATTCGGAGCGGGCGAGGATGAACTTTCGAGAGCGTCTTCGCCAGAATCCGTATTAGAGCCCGCACTAGATGAGCTCGGAGCAGGAGTTTCTTGAGAATTATTTTGTGAACTAGAGACGCCTTCGAGTACGCTGGACGAAGAAGACTCTTCTGTTGATGGCGGAAGAGTTTGATTATCTGGATCATCTTCTTCAGCAGATGAAGATGAAACTTCGCCAATTTCTGGCGCAATGCTACCAAGTGCAGCTGCGTTTTCGTCTGCACACCCATAAAAACATGTACCCGCAATAGCGAGTGACCAAACCAACAGTTTTTTCATTATTATCTCATCCCTTGAAAAAACTAAACCCACACGTTCTATAATGGAATATATAGCGGTTTTCTATATAATAGACCGCTTTTATTTGTTTTTTTTATTTACTGTTGTAAACGTTGAGAATTTTTTTAGGGGAATGGGGTAAAATGGCACAAAAAAAAGAATTTGTGACTAATTTGTGCTGTTATTTTCCTGTCAATTACTTATGCATGAAGAAGACCGTGGCGTGGTCGCCGTAGCCCTTCTTATTTGCTTCGGCCATTTTCTTGTCGATGTCGATGATTTCACTTTTGGTGAAATACTTGAAAATTTCCTTCGGGTCCTGCTTCCAGAACGTGATGCCCTTGGTGTACAGGTAACTCCTCAAAATGGCAGAGTTGTTGGAGTCGAAAATCATCTGCACAATCTTGAAGCCGTGCTGGTTGGCGAGTAGTTTTAGGCTGTTGATGGAGTGCAAAAAGATATGGCGCGGGGCGTCGAGCTGGTACCAGTTCTCTTTGTATTTTTCAAACGCAATGTTCGGGTAGATGGGGAGTGTCATCTTGATGGTTCCGCCATTTGCCAAAAGGCGCTTGAGGCTGTCCATGGTCTCGTGCGGGTCGGTCATGTGTTCGAACGAATCGTTGAGCATGATAACGTCGAATTCGCCCGTCATTTCGTGGACTGTCTTCTTGAAAATCTGAACGCCGTTTTCGTACGAGATATCTTTCTCGATGAACGGGTCGCAACCGGTGAGGCTCTCGATGCCTGATGTTGCCGCCATGCTACAGAGCAATGCGCCTGCGCCACAACCTACGTCAAGTATGCGCTTGTTGTGTTGCGTCTTTGCGCGAGAGACTGTGTCGGCGGGCTTGTTGTAGCTATAGTAATTGGGACCGTAGTATTCGCTTAAGTTTTCAGGAATGCTATTGATTTGCAGACACTTGCAGTGCGGACATTCAAAGTATTCAAAACGACCTGCATTTAAATACATCATCTCTTTTGCAAAGTAAGATTTCGCTTCGGATGTTTTGCCACAAATTCTGCAAGTTTTCATAAATGCTCCAAAAAGCGAGTTGATGGCTCGCTTTGCAAAAATAGAAATTTATAAAGTTGAAAGGCCGTAAATTATGAGCCCAAAGCCGATAATGTCTAGAATGCCTGTAATGCGTTTAAATTCTTTGGTGTGATCTTTTCTTGTTCTGATGACGGTAAATTCTTTTAAGCACAGTCTTATTTGGCCATCAAATGTACAGCCTATTACAAATGTTAAAAATCCTAGTCCGCTTATAATAAAGTTAAAAGATGTGAATTGCTTTAAATGATTATCGAAAAAGCAGAAGCCAGTTAAGATTAAGATGAAACCAATGACTTTAAATGCAACAGAGCCTGGCGTCATTCTGTTTTGATATTTTTCATTGAGACTTTGTGTATACTGTGGCAATGGCAAAATGGCATTTTTGTCGCCTGTAAGTTCGATTATGCGTTTTTCGACAATTCGGATCCGTTCTGGAGAATCATCTGCCTGAAATGCATGATCGCGAATTTGGCTTAAAATATCGTAGAGCTCCTCGACAGGGAGCTCACGAATCTTGCGTTCGTAATCTTTGAGATATTCCTTAGAAAACGCCATGTTCGGAATATACAAAATAAATGACGTGCAATGGCCGAGATGCGTGAAGTTCCAGGCGACATTGTGGTTCATCGTACCTTGAATGATGCCTGCCGTGATACAGGGCCGACGGATTCATTCGGTGTAGTCGTATCGACGGTTCTTTTCTGTTTTCGCTTCGCTCAAACAGCAAATGCTAGGCTCTGTCCTATATTTAAAAGAAACGAAAATCACTCCTTCATTAGTCTATTTTTAGAAATGGGTAGGAGATGGGCAACCCGAGCGCTCGGTAGCGCCAGACGCA
>CADAWC010000050.1 GCA_902791475.1 Fibrobacter succinogenes | reverse complement strand
GACATCTAGCATTTCGTCTGTGACATTGGCGAAGTCAATCCGGATGTAGGATTCGTATTCGTTCTTGGCGAATTCCTCGGCGATGGTGGATTTGCCCACACGTCGCGCACCCTCCAGCAGGCAGGCATACTGCCCGGAGTAAGTCTGTTTCCACTCCTTCAATTTGTCGTATGCCTTGCGTTTGAACATACTTCCTCGCCGTTTCTATCCAAAAATTATAGATTTTTCAATATAAATATACTCTAAAATTATAGATTTTTCAACATAAAATCTGTTAAAAATTATAGATTTTTCAATGAAATTGATTGTGAATTGCGAAAATTGGCGAAATTTCGGTAAAAAAGGCAGTTTTGAACTATCGCAAAATTTGCGACAGTTGGAATATGAACTACACGAACTCGACCACGAGTTGTTTGCCGAGGGCGTGTGCCAGCTTGTAGAGCGTTTCGACGGAAGGCGAGCCCTTTGGAGTTTCAAAACGTTGGTACGCTTGCGGGGTAATGTTTGCGCGATGCGCCACATCGCTTTTCTTTTGACCTCTGCGCACTTAAAATAGTTTGTGTGCAATCTCGATTCGCGGGGGAAAGCTCGACCGGGTAGAGCCCCTTGTCGGAATCGGGCATTGTCTTGGGGAGAATCATCGTGTTGCCAAGATCCAGGTCGCATTCCATCGCACTGTCGAGCGCGTCCTTCGCCTGCTTGAGAGCTTCCTCCTGCGTGTCACCGAACGCGTTCACGTTGGGCAGATCGGGGAACGAAGCCACGAAACCCATATCCTTGTCTTT
This sequence comes from Fibrobacter succinogenes, assembly GCA_902791475.1. GTDB lineage: Bacteria > Fibrobacterota > Fibrobacteria > Fibrobacterales > Fibrobacteraceae > Fibrobacter > Fibrobacter succinogenes_J. The sequence goes on along the minus strand of CADAWC010000050.1, from coordinate 19,894 downwards.
CTCAATTTTCGCTGCGTAATTCATGGCGTGTGGAACCCATCCCTTTTTCTTTGCGTAGTCGCAGATTTCTTTAAATTTCATTGTTTAAAATACAATATATTTATTTATAAAAATAGAGAATGCCGCTCTATTTTCACCCCTTTTTCACCAATATTTGGATGTCGAGCAGCTTTTCCCAATCTGCTTTGGTGCGCTTTTCGCGGGGAATGCTCCAGAAGTTTTTCCAGATTTCGTTATTGAGGGAATCGATTTCGGCGGCTTGGGCGTCGGTGACGGTGCCATTGGCGGTATTGTACATTATTTTCTCCTTTCTGCGTACATGCTTTTTCAAACGCAGATGTTTTATCAAAGACTATTTAAAGCTATACTTTTGTGCAGTGTTTGTCAAGGGGTGCGTCTGTGTTTTTTAAAATTGCTTAAAAGTGGGCGTTTTTTCGTTGAATGTCGTTTTATTGACACTGTAAAAACTTATATTCTTGTTTGGTAAGTATATACATACAAGTTTTGTTGATGGGATGATATATGCCTAATCTTTTTACGGAAGCGACGCGCGTTCAACTGACTGCGATTCAGCATTTGGCTCGCATCGGCTACACGTATTTGGGAAAAATTTCAGAGTCCGGAGCAACATCTAACGGAACATCGGTAATCCCTTATGATCCCGAAACAAACATCCTTGTGGATATTTTTGCGGAACAGTTCAAGAAGCTGAATCCGACTGCAACCGTTTCTGCGCAGAGCGTACTTTCGGACATCCAGAAGGAACTGGATGACGACGATTTGGGCCAGCAGTTCTACAAGCGTTTGACCAGCTACTCTCCGCTTCGCTTGATTGATTTCGAACACCCGGAAAATAACACATACCATTGCACGGCGGAATTCACTTGCAAGAATGGCGATGAAAGTTTCCGCCCCGACATTACGTTGTTCATCAACGGGCTCCCGCTCGTGTTTATCGAGGTCAAGAAGCCGAACAACGTAGGTGGCATGGTGGCCGAAAGCAAGCGGATGAACGACGAACGCTTCCCGAAGAAAAAGTTCCGTCGCTTTATCAACATCACGCAGTTGATGATTTTCTCCAACAACATGGAGTACGATGCCAAGGGCGGTGTTGTCCCGATTGAAGGCGTGTTCTATTGCACGGCAGCGAAAAGCGAAGCGCGTTTCAACTGCTTTAGGGAAGAGAACCCCAAGCGTGCGGCGATTGCGCCGTTCCACGCCAATTATCCTTATTTGCCGATTCCCGCGGATCTCGAAAAGAGAGTCCTGATGGATTTCAATGTTCCGGTCTTGAAAGAGAATCCGGAATACAAGACGAATCTCGATATCAACACGCCCACGAACCGCGTGCTTACTTCTATGGTGAGCCCGGAGCGTTTGCTCTTTTTGCTCAAGTACGGCATCGCTTACTTGCATGTCGAAAAAGAGAAGGACGGTCAAATCGAGAGCCGCCACGAAAAGCACATCATGCGTTACCAGCAATTTTTTGCGGCCATGATTATCCGTGAAAAACTCGCAGCGGGTGCAAAGTCCGGCATTGTGTGGCATACGCAGGGCTCGGGCAAGACGGCGCTTTCTTTTCACTTGAGCAAAGTCTTCAAGGATTATTACGCCAAGCAGAATAAGGTTGCCAAATTCTACTTTATTGTAGATCGTCTGGATTTGCTGGAGCAGGCAACCGAAGAATTGAGCAACCGCGGCCTCAAGGTGACAACGGCAAATTCCCGCACGGAACTCATGGAGCAGTTCCGCACACAGCAGGCCTTGCAGGGCAACGCCGGTGTCGATGAAATTACCGTGGTGAACATCCAGAAGTTTGAAAATGACACCGAGAAGGTGGAACTCCCGAATTACGCCACGAATTTGCAGCGCGTGTTCATTATGGACGAAGCGCATCGCGGCTACAAACCGTGCGGATGTTTCCTTTCTAACCTTTTCAATGCCGACAAGAACGCCATCAAGATTGCACTTACCGGCACGCCGCTCATCGGGAGCGAAAAGGCGAGTTGCAAGGTTTTTGGCGATTACTTCCACACGTATTATTACGACCGTTCCATTCAAGACGGCTATACGTTAAAGATTATCCGCGAAGATATCGAAACAAGTTACCGCAAAAAGCTGAACGATGCTTACGAAAGCGTGCAGAAACTGGTGGAGAAGGGTTCTGTCTCGAAGGACATGATTATTCGGCACCCCACATACGTTAAGGCGTTGCTCCGCTACATCATCAACGATTTGGCGAAGTTCCGTGCCATGCAGGGCGACAACGACCTTGGCGGCATGATTATTGCAGAATCTTCGGAACAGGCGCGAAACTTGTACAAGTTCTTCAATGAGATTCAGGACGAACTGAATGAAAACCACATCCAGAAAATCAACTTGAAGGCGGGCCTGATTCTCTTCGATAGCGACGACAAGGAAACCCGCAAGCAGATTATCAACGATTTCAAGAAGAACTACACGATTGATATTCTGATTGTTTACAACATGTTGCTGACGGGCTTTGATGCTCCGCGTCTCAAGCGTTTGTATTTCGGTCGCAAAATCGAAGATCATAATTTGTTGCAGGCGATTACACGCGTGAATCGCCCGTACAAGAACATGAAACGCGGATTCTTGATTGACTTTGCCGACATCAAGAAGAATTTCGACGAGACCAATGCCGCGTATTTGCAGGAACTGAACCGCTATAATGATGCCGATACTGACCCGGACGATAACTTGCCCGATATGTACAGCCAGGTCATGGAAGACAAGGAAGCCCTTATCAATCACATGAAGGTGGCACGTCAGGCTCTGTTCAGTTATACCACCGACAACGCGGAAGTTTTCTCTACAGAGATTTCTAGCCTGGAAGACAAGAAGGTTTTGATTGAACTCCGCAAGGCCTTGGAACTCGCCAAGGATGCGATGAACCTTGTGCGTACTTTCGGTGACGATGCCCTTAAAAAGGACTTTGAAAAGCTGAACATCGAAAAGTTGCCGCTTATGCTTTCGGAAGTTAATCACCGCATTGCGATGATCAACCAGAAAGAGGCGTGGACCAATAGCGAAGCGACTCAGTTTGCCGTGAACGAAGCCATGATGAACATTGAGTTCAACTTTAGCTGCATTGGCACGGAAGAACTGAAAATCATCGACAACGGCACGGAACTGCGTGAAAAATACAAGCGCGCACTCCGCGGGTTCCTGGATAACTTCGACCACGAAGACCCCGTGTTTGTTGAATTGGAACAGGAGTTCAAGCGCATCTTTGACAAGCACGGCTTTACCCCGGAAAACCTTGCTGTTTATAACGAGCAGAACCAGGCGATGAACGACATCCTCAAACGCCTTGAAGAACTTCGCAAGGCTAACGACGCCCTCTTGCGCAAGTACAACGGCGACACGAAATTCGCCTACGTCCACAAGCGCATTCGCGAAGAGAACAAGGCCCGCGAACCCAAGCACCAGGCGCCGATTATCTCGAAGTTCGACGAAGAAATTGTGCAGGCTCTTTTGACCATCAAGGGGACGATTGACGCGAAGGTTTTCGACCGCAACGACATCCTCAAGCAGGACGCCTACTTCGGCAAGACCGTGATGAAAGAAATTGCAGACGGACTCGCGCACTTCCCACAAATCAAGCCCGAAATGCCCGATTACCTGTTTATCCAGCAGCGCATCGCCAAGCAGTATATTAACCAGTATAACGCCTACTACGGAAATTAAAAGATGACGATAGATGAAATCAAGCAGGGTGAATCCGATACCCTTGAATTCAAAAGAGAGATGCCTTCGAAAGACTCGAAGCTTTTGAAAACTATTGTCGCCTTTTCTAACGGCAGGGGCGGTAGGATTGTATTTGGCGTTGACAACAGAACGCTTGATATTGTTGGAATTGAGGCTAGCAAAGTCTTCAAGTTTATGGATGCCCTTGCGAATATGATTAGCGATGCAATTTATCCGCAGGTTAATCCGCGTATCACGTTTGAAACCATAGACGACAAGACCATTGTAATCGCTGATATTTTGCCCGGTCAAAACCAGCCGTATTGCCTTAAAGCCGAAGGTAGCCTTGATGGTGTATATATCCGCGTAGCCGCCACCACAAGAAAAGCGGAACGGGAGAAAATAAGGGAACTGGTTCTTTTAGGCGAAGGGAAATCATACGACAAGCTTTTCGAAAGGCATGCCCCCGCGAGTGAACAGGCTATCAAAAATCTTTGCAGGGTGATAGAACAATACAGCCATAAGCGTTCTGTCCGGCTTGAAAACATGCTTGGATGGGGACTCCTTAAAGAGGAAAGTGGTAAATTACTTCCCTCTATTGCCTTTAGGCTGTTGGCTGAAAACGACCTGCATTTTGCCCGTATCCAGTGCGGACTTTTCAGGGGAATTGACAAAGTATATTTTCTCGACCGCAAGGAATTTGACGGTCCACTTAACGAACAAATCGATAACGCCTACAACTTTATTTTGCAGCATATAAACATCGGTGCCGAAATTAAGGGTTTGTATCGCAAAGATGTCCCGGAAATCCCCACCGAAGTAATTCGTGAACTCATCGTAAATGCTGTGATGCACAGAAATTATCTGGCTCATTCGAATATTCAGGTTTGCATTTTTGACGATCGTATCGAAATTACGAATCCGGGAGGCCTTTATGGTGGTTTGACCTTGGAAAAGATGCTGTCGGGAATTTCGAGCATCCGAAACGAATTGATTGCCGATATTTTCTTGAAGATGGGAATCGTTGAAAAATGGGGGACTGGAGTAAAGCGAGTCAGGGAACTCTGCAAGGAAAATGGCTTGGCCGATGTTGAATATTCTGCGGATGAAGACTTCTTTACCGTTGTAATTCGCAGACGCAAAAAGTTCCCCAAAAGTTCCCCGAAAGTTCCCCGAAAGTTCCCCGAAAAAGTTCACCCAAAAAGTTCCCCAGAACTCCCCGAAACACTATCCGAAGGGGCTGTGAAAACATTTAAGGAATTAAAAAAGAATCCCAGTGCGTCTTCTACAGAAATCGGCAAAATTATTGGCCTTACCTCAAGGGCCGTGAAGAAACATTTCGCGATTCTTAAGGAACACGGCTTAATTGAGTATGTTGGCAGCCAGAAGGGCGGCCACTGGATTATAAAGGATGGTAAATAATACCATGAACATCAAAGACAAGACCATTGCCCTTATCGACTCTCTCAAGGCTACTTGCCAAACGTATGGCATGGGCAATGACGGCAACGAATACAAGATTATCACCCAGGTGTTTCTGTACAAGTTTATGGCCGACAAGTTCGGCTACGAAATCAAGAAAATCAATGACCCTTGTTTGAAGGCTCTCAAGAAGTCCGAAAAGTGGGAAGAGGAATACGCGAAACTCTCCAAGGCCGACCGCGAAAAGGTGAGCCTCTTCTTGCCGCCCGAAGTCCCGGTGTTCAAGCCCGACTACCTGATTGCAAACCTCTGGAACAAGCAGGCCAAGGGCGATTTCGACGTCATCTTTGACGAGACCATGGTCGCCATCGCAAAGGACAACCTGGACGTATTCTACACCAAGACCGCGCAAGAAACGAAAATCCCCATCTTCGAAAAGCTCACCATCTTCGTGACCGACGACGCCCAGCGTGCAAACTTCGCCCGCGCCCTTGTCGATAAACTCGTGAACTTCAGCTTCGAAGACGCCTTCGCCGAACACTACGACTTTTTCTCGGACATCTTTGAATACCTGCTCAAGGACTACAACACCGCAGGCGGCGGCAAGTACGCCGAATATTACACCCCCAAGGCCATCGCGAAAATCATGGCGCGCCTCTTGGTGGGCGACAACGCCGACCTGCACAACGTAGAATGCTACGACCCCAGCGCAGGCACCGGCACCTTGCTCATGGCGCTCAGCCACCAGATTGGCGAAGACCGCTGCACCATCTTTGCGCAAGACATCTCGCAGCGCAGTAACAAAATGCTCAAGCTGAACCTGCTGCTGAACGGACTCGTTTCGAGCCTCGATCACGCCGTGCAGGGCGACACCCTCCTGGAACCCTACCACAAGAGCGACGACGGCAAGAGCCTCAAGCAGTTCGATTACGTTGTAAGCAATCCGCCCTTCAAGATGGACTTCAGCGACACCCGCGACGACATCGAAAAGAAATGGAACGCCCGCTTCTGGGCAGGCGTGCCGAAAGTCCCGAACAAGAAAAAGGAGAGCATGGCCATCTACACCTGCTTTATCCAGCACGTGGTGAACAGCATCAAGGCAGGCGGCAAGGGAGCCATCGTTATCCCCACCGGGTTCATCACCGCGAAATCCGGCATCGAGCACAAAATCCTCGAACGCATCGTTGACGAACACATCGTCTATGGCGTGGTCAGCATGCCGAGCAACGTATTCGCGAACACCGGCACCAACGTGAGCGTGCTCTTCTTCGACAAGACCCGCAAAAAGACCGATAACGACAAGGTCACCCTCGTTGACGCAAGCAAACTCGGCAAGGAATACAAGGACGCGAACGGTCTCAAGAAAGTCCGCCTTGAAGACGACGAAATCGAAAAAATCGTGACCACCTTCCGCAAGGCCAAAGCCGTCGAAGACTTCAGCGTAGTCGTGACCTACAGCGAAGTCAAGGAAAAAGGCTACAGCCTGAGTGCCGGCCAGTATTTCGACATCAAGATAGACTACGTAGATATCACCGCCGACGAATTCAACGCCCAGATGAAAGCCGACACCGAAGAACTCGCCGCCATGTTCGCCGAAAGCCACAAACTCGAAAAGGAAATACAGAAACAGCTTGCTTCGCTGTCATTCCCGGCCTGACTGGGAATATCCTATAGAAACAGTGTCATTCTGAGCGAAGCGTAAGCGTAGTTGAAGAATCTAGGTGAATTTGAATATGGAATTGACTAAATACAAATTGGGTGATGTTTGCACGTTTATAAATGGGCGTGCTTATTCTCAGCCTGAACTTCTTGATAGTGGTAAATATAAAGTATTGAGAGTTGGCAACATATTTGATGGTAATCATTGGTACTATTCGGATATGGAATTGGAAGAGGATAAATATTGTAATGAAGGTGATTTGCTGTATTCGTGGGCTTGTACTTTTGGTCCCTATATATGGCATGGTCCCAAAACGATTTTTCATTACCATATTTGGAAAGTTAAGCCAAATGATTCATTAGTAGACAAAAGTTTTTTGTATTATTTCCTAAATCATCAAACGAAAGGATTTATGGGAAGTACTCATGGAAGCACAATGATCCATATTACGAAAGAAAATATGGAGAACTTTGAAGTACTTCTGCCTTCATTAAAAGACCAAAAGAAAATCGCTTTCGTTCTTTCCGCATTAGATGACAAAATCGCCCTGAACAAAAAGATGAACCAGAAACTCGAAGCAATGGCAAAACGCCTGTATGACTACTGGTTCGTCCAATACGACTTCCCCGACAAAAACGGCCGCCCCTACAAAACCACCGGCGGCAAAATGGAATACAACCCCACCCTCAAACGCGAAATCCCTGTGGGCTGGGAAGTTTCAACTTTGGCAAATTTTGCGGAATATGTCAAAACAACAACCAAATTTGATAATGCGTTTAATTATGTTTCTACAGACAATATGTTGGCAGAAAAACAGGGATTAAGCGGTGAAATCTTAAAACCGGCATCTGGAAATGTTCTGTGCTACGAAAAAAACGACATTCTGATATCAAACATTCGTCCGTATTTCAAGAAAATATGGTATGCAGACCAAAGTGGAACATGCTCTACAGATGTCCTTTGTATTCGTTCTCTAAATTCGGATAATTCATATTTTGTCTATAAGACCTTATGGCAAGATGATTTCTTTGACTATGTAATGCAGGGTGCAAAAGGCAGTAAAATGCCTCGTGGCGACAAAACGAGAATCATGAATTACCCTATCTGCATCGCGAAAGAAAATTTTGACGAACTGATAAAAAAGATTAGTGCTTTGACAATCCCGATGCAAGCTATAATTCAGAAAAATACCAAAGAAATCTCTCGCCTCACAAAACTACGAGATAAACTTTTGCCACTATTGATGAACGGACAAGTGGCGGTTGCATAGAGAGGAATGGAAGATGGAAAATCAATTAGAAAATCGCTCGTTTCTCGTCTGTAGTAAAGCGTTCTCGTGTGTAGGACTCACCGCTCTCTGCGACAAACTCCTCCCGCTCCTAATGAACGGCCAAGTAACCATTAAATAAAAAGGATACATTATGACATGTTTTCATGACACTGCTAAGAAAGCAATTAATACATTTGCAGAAAATAATCCTTCTGAAAAAATAGAGGGGGGAGTAATTTATCAATATACTGATGTTGGCGCAATGAAGGGAATTGTCTCAAATAAAGAATTGTGGGCAACTCATTTTCGATATTTGAACGATGAAAACGAATTTAAATATGGTCTATCAAAGACATCTGAAAAAATTGAAGAACTCATAAATGGGGGCGCATATCGAAAAGAGGAAACAATTGCTTTTCTAAAATCAATGAAAAATATTGTAGAAAATAAAGAAAAAGTAGAAGAATTAGAATGTTTTTACGTAGTATGTTTTAGTGAAGAAAAAGACAAATTAAGCCAATGGAGGGGTTATGGAAAAAAAGAAAAAAGTATATGTTTGGGCTTTGACTATGAAAGCATTAAAGAAAAATGTAAAGGATTAGAGAATAGTCGCTACTTTGCAAAAGTGGAATACGGCAAAATTGATACGATTAGTAAAAAATTAAAAGAATATTGTGATTTGATAGAGTTGAACGACGATGGTTCTGGTTTATGCAAGGATGGGTTATTTGAGCTGAAGAAAGATGTATTCATAAGTGCTTTATTTGTAAAGGAAAAATGTTGGGATGAAGAAAAAGAATGGAGAATTGTTGTGCATAGAAAAAAAGATCTTGAATTTAAAGAATCGGATAAGGGGTTGGTGCCATATATTAAATTCAAATTAGATGATGTTGCTGCTGATATTAAATGTGTCATGTTGCCCAAAAGCGTATTTGATTATGGCAAATTGTCTGTCAATATGTTTTTAAAACTAAATGGATTAACTTTTGAAGCATCTCCTTCGGACATTTCAATTGTTTACTAGTGTATTTATAAAAAAGGGTTAAATTATGCCATCTTGGGGTAAATTATTAGATGAACTTGGTCAACCGCAATATGATAATGCTGGCAACGCATTACCTCCGTTGACAATAGACGGATTACGCCGAAAGTATATTGAAAAAATGTCTACTCAAACAGGCCGAAATGTTATTGCCTATTATTCTGGTTGGTTAAAGCCTGGTCGTAATTTGAATATAGATATTAATGATAGTGATATGACAGGTTTTATGCAGGCAATTCATGGAATGGATTGCACTAAAGGACTTGATCTAATTTTGCACACTCCTGGTGGTAATCCTACTGCAACGGAGGGAATAGTAAAATACCTTCATAATAAATTTGATAATGTTAGGGTTATTGTACCGCAAATGGCGATGTCTGCAGGGACAATGTTGGCTTGTGCGGCAAATGAACTTGTCCTTGGCAAGCATTCTTGTTTAGGGCCGTTTGACCCACAATTTGGTGGAGTTCCAGCATATAATATAATGCAAGAATTCCAAGAGGCAAAATCAAATTTAGATGCAAATCCCCAATCTAAAACATATTGGGAAATACAGTTAAGCCGATATCCCGCTGCATTTTTCTATACAGTTTTGGATTCAATATCCTTATCCGAATCATTGGTTACAGAATGGCTTGATAAATACATGTTCGCTTCAGATAAATCTAAAGGAAAAACAAAAAAGATTAAACAAATTGTTCTTCAGTTGAATTCAAACAATAAATCCCATTCAAGACATTTTGATGTTGAATTTTGTAAGAATCTAGGCTTGCCAATTACAGAATTAGAAGCTAATCAAGATTTGCAGGAATCTGTTTTGAGCGTTCATCATGCATTTGTGATTACTATTGATCAGAGCCCAGTGACAAAAATAATACAGAGTTCAACAGGCGCAACATACTTGACGAGGCAGTAGAATTCTTATGGCTACGATTGATATTGAAAAAGAAAAAAAGAATTATGAACAGTTAATGGAATCCTTGAATCTTCAAGAAAAAAAAGAAGATTTACATTTAGATAATGGGGTGTCTCAAGATTCCTGGAATTTCGGAGTGTCCATAGGAAAATTCGAATGTTCAAATAAATTGGAATAGCGTGTTCGTTGTGTCGAAACTTCTATTTCCACACGATTTCTTCTTCAGCCTTGCGGTACACTTCTGCGAGGTTGATTTTCTTTTTGGACTTGTGAAAGAGTAAATTGGTTGCGTTCAAGGAATGGCATTTCTGGTGTTCCTTGGGGGCGATTTTTATTTGCCCGTCGCCATTCAGGATTCGTGATACTTGGCTTTTCGAAATGCCGGAAAGTATTTCAATTTCGCGGACAGTGAAACCTTGTGTTTGCAATTTATGCAAGTCTTCGGCGGTGCTGCCGACGAATGACTTGTAAATATTCTTGAGATAGTCGCATTCAATGGATGCATCGCTGAATGTGAGGTCTGCCTTAATGATTTTTCTCAGGTCAGCGGGATAGGGCAATTTCTTGTTCAAGCCGAGAATCTTTCGGAAAAGGCGTGGGTTTCGCCCTGCAATTTTGAACTTGGTCAAGAAACTATTTAGAATAGATTCCGCGATTTCTTGCAGGTCTTCTTGCTTGTATCTGTTAAAATCGACAATTAAATCGAATCGGCGGGAAAGCGCTTTGTCAAAGTGCTTGAAAAGGTTCGTCGTGGCGATGATGGTAATTTGTTCGTTCAGGTTGTCGAAGCCCTTGAGAATGGCCGGCGTGGCACGGCCCATTTCGCGAAGGTCGTGAGAGTTGGTTCTGTCGAGGGCGATGGCGTCTATCTCATCGAACAAGACGAGAATTTTTTCGGGGTGCGCAAAATGATTCAGTTCGTCGAACAATGCGGCGATGTTCTTTTGCGTTTGGCCGAGCTTGCTGTCGATGATGGTGTCGAAATCGACGCAGAATAGGTCGCGCTCCAGAATGCGGGCGATTTGCCGTACGGATTCGGTCTTGCCCGTTCCGGGTGCGCCCTGGAACAGGAACTTGTTGATTCCCATGTTCCGCTGGATGGCGTTGATGATTCCGATAACATCCTTTTCAATGGGCGTGGGGAGCGGGAGCGAATCGTGCGAAGGGGCGACCTTGCGGAAAAAAGTCATCTGGCCTTCGTGCATTTGCGGCACAAAGGCGTTCGCGCTGGACATAAGGGCCATGATGTATTCCGAAAGCTGAAAATCGCCGCTAGCGTCAAAATCCCGAGCAATTTCGTACGCCTCCTCGCGGAATGCGGGGTCGTTTTTCTCGGCGTAATAGCGAATCAGATTGATGACATTCTTCTTTTTCATGGACTTGACCTACCTTATTTCGTAATATAAATAATTGTGGGACAAAATACAAGTATTTTGGGACAGAATGTTTAAATTTGATTTGAGCTGTTCGGAAATTCCGAACAGCTGCGGAAGATTTGAAAAAAAATTTGCAGTTAACAACTGCACAATTTAGCTTATAGTAGATTTTTCAACTATTTCCATTTTGGAAACAGTTCTGCTACCGAGGAAAACTCGGCAACTGCAAAGTTGGTCCCAAAAATGACTTAAAATTTCAATTTGTCATCTTTTGACATTTGAGTGAAATTATATTTGTCAGTGAACGATTTACTCCGCTTTTTTTGCTTGTAGGCGGAAAGGATGTATATGCTTGTTGGATTATTTGCCTTGAGGTGGGCGCTTCGTCAATTTCTCTGGACAATGCGGTTTTGGAGGCTTTTATCCCCTTTGGGGTTGTCTTTTTGTTGTCAAAAATTTATATTTTTACACATAATGTGTAAATAGGGGGGCGTATGGAAGCGCAAAACGATGAAATCGTTGCCTTTTCTTCGCCTCCGAAGGACCCTGTTGAAATATGGCTACAGTTACTGAGTTACAGCAAAAAGAAGCGTGCCTTAATACAATTGTATGCCAAGGCCCCTACGGAAGAAGTAAGTTACCGGTTAAATATTATCAATCCCCGCGAGGATATTTGCAGATGGCTGTTGCAAATCAAGGATGTTCCTGAATGTCTGGGAGTAAAACCTTTGCGCAGGCCCGAGGTCGGCGTAATCGGCACTCCGGTGTATGCTTATAGTATTCCTTACGATGATCAACATTACTATTTGGCTTTATGCGAAAAGGTGAATCAAAAGGCGGAAAAGATTATCACGATAATGTTTATCAAGTCCTTGAAATTAGATAACCGTTTCCCGATGTTATAGAGGTTTTTATGATTACAAAATGTCCTGTATGCGATTCAGAAAATATTGAAATCAAGAAGAATTTTCGGACCCTGATTGTTCCACTGGCGGAACCTGTGCAACAAGAAATTTCCGTATGTCATTGCAAGGATTGCATGTCAGATATCTTGCTGGATTCCGAATCGAAAAAGGTTGTGCAGAGTAGAATCCTAGAACGGGCAAAGGAGAGTGTCCCAACCTTGTTGAAAAAAGTGAACGAGTGCGGCTATTCCGACAGTCGTTTGGAGCGTGCTTTGGGATTGGCTCCGCATACGATTAATCGCTGGAAACAGGGGACTCAAGTATCTGCTGCGGCAATTGCTTTGTCTAGGTTTGTTTCGATATTGCCCGAGTTAACTCTTGTGGCTGAGGCTGGTTTTGACGAATCATACGCACGAGCTGCGGTTCTTAAAAAGACTGTGGATAAAATAAAGGACGTGGATTCATCGGTAAGATCGTTCTATTTGAATACTGACGTTTTTAAAGCGGCCGGAATTGTGGCATTCAATAATGCCGTAAGCAACGAAAAAGCTGAGTTGTCTTCCTTTGCTCAGCCTGCTTTGATGGAGGTTTAGAATGCAAGTAAAGTCTTTTGTATTGTGCGAGCAGATTCGCCAGGAAAACACGGGCAAGTTCATGCTTATTGGCGTGTTTGGTACGGATGTTATTGAAAATAACATTCCGCAGGAAAATCGATGGAATAACCCGCTGTTTTTCGGAGTCTATTTTGCGTTAAAGGTGGATCGCGCTATTGATGCGGGTTTTTATACTGTCAAGGTTGAAGTTGATAATGGCGTGGTTCACACTCCTGAATTGACTCTTGAAATAAAGAAGGACGGAGCGTCAAATTTGCAGATTCCGATGAGTATTGCTTTGATGTTGAATGGTCCGTCCGAAATTCGGCTGAACATTTATAGGAAAGATTCCATGGAGCTCGTAGCAGAACTTGGAAAATTTTCTATTGTTAATGCGGAAAAGTAATCATGCCCGATTCTCTAACCAATAACCAATCCCCGGCCGATAAAGCCGCTTCCTCGGAGCAAGCCTCTGCAGCTCCGTCCCAGACTCTTTCTTCCGCACGTATCAAGCGTATGCGCGGCTGGCTCGGTGTGAAAAGCACATCGTCGTTGGGCGGTTACGATGACAATGGCGGTGGCGTTGCCTATGGCGAAGGGCATACCGGTTGGAACCGGTAAAAAAACAGGGCTCCGTATGGAGCCCTGTTTTGTATAAAGTGCCGCGCATCACGAGTGCATCTCGCGCGAATCCCGTTAACGCGCGGCGCTTCTCGCTTTTGCGTCTCGCGGCACTTGTCGTCCGCGATTAGTAGCGGTAGTGATCTGCCTTGTACGGGCCTTCAACAGGCACGCCGATGTAGTCGGCCTGGGCCTGCGTGAGGCGGGTGAGGTGAACACCGAGCTTTTCGAGGTGGAGGCGTGCGACCTTTTCGTCGAGGATCTTCGGGAGCGTATAGACGACGCCGCTTTCGTACTTGATGCCGGCGACAGTCTGCTTGCCCTGAGCGTTGAGCCAGAGGTCGATCTGAGCGATGGTCTGGTTCGTGAAGGAGGCGCTCATCACGAAGCTCGGGTGACCGGTGGCGCAGCCGAGGTTGAGGAGGCGGCCTTCGGCGAGCACGAGGATGCTGTGGCCGTCGGGGAAAATCCATTCGTCGTACTGCGGCTTGATTTCGTTACGCTTGATGCCCGGAATTTTCTTGAGGCCTGCCATGTCGATTTCGTTGTCGAAGTGGCCGATGTTACCGACGATGGCGCGGTGCTTCATCTTGCTCATCTGAGCGGCAGAGATGATGCCGGTGTTGCCGGTGGTGGTCACGAAGATGTCGGCCATGCTCACGACTTCGTCGAGGGTCTTGACTTCGTAGCCTTCCATGGCGGCCTGGAGTGCGCAAATCGGGTCGATTTCGGTGATAATCACGCGAGCGCCCTGACCGCGAAGCGACTGAGCGCAGCCCTTACCCACGTCGCCGTAGCCGCACACGACTGCAATCTTACCTGCCATCATCACGTCGGTGGCGCGGTTGATGCCGTCGATGAGGGAGTGGCGGCAGCCGTAGAGGTTGTCGAACTTGGACTTCGTGACGGAATCGTTCACGTTGATTGCCGGGAACTTGAGGCGGCCAGCCTGGGCCATCTGGTAAAGGCGATGCACGCCAGTCGTAGTTTCTTCAGAAACGCCCTTCAAAGCTTCGCGTGCGCGGGTCCACTGTTTCGGATCCTTTTCGAAAATCTTGCGGCAGGTGGCGAGGAACACGCCCCATTCTTCGCTGTCGGTTTCTGGGTTAAATTCAGGCACCGAGCCCGCGTCTTCGAATTCTGCACCGCAGGTCACGAGCATGGTGGCGTCGCCACCGTCATCGACGATGAGATCTGCGGTCTTGCCGTCGGGCCATACGAGTGCGCGGGCGGTGTTTTCCCAGTATTCTTCCAAGGATTCACCCTTCCATGCGAAAACAGGCACGCCCTGCGGATTGCTCACGCTGCCGTTCTTGCCGACCACGACGGCGGCTGCGGCGTTGTCCTGCGTGCTAAAAATGTTGCAGCTGACCCAGCGCACGTCTGCGCCGAGGTCCACGAGCGTTTCGATGAGGATGGCGGTCTGCACCGTCATGTGGAGGCTACCCATGATGCGCGCACCCGCGAGCGGCTTCTTGCCTGCATATTCCTTGCGGAGAGCCATGAGGCCCGGCATTTCGGTTTCGGCGAGGTCGAGTTCCTTGCGGCCTTCGATCGCAAGGTTGATATCCTTAATTTTGTATTCCATAATGTTTCCTTTTGGCGTGGTTTTGCGTCCGCGCAATTTTATCAATCTTATTTATGCGTAAATATAGTTATATGCATAGCTTTAGTCAAGCTAAATCGGTCGCGCAATGACCCTAACGGCCAATTTACTCTGTAAACAACAGTCCCTTGATGCGGAGCGAGCGCCCTGTTTTGGACCATTGGCCCGTATGCAGTTCTTTGATCCCGATGGCGGCGTGGTCTGTGGTGATGGACTCGAGCGAATCGTTCAGTTTTTGCTTTGTCGTGTAGAAACTGTAAACCTTGCTTTTTGTTTTTGCGGAATCTGCGGCACTTGGTTTTGCGACACTTGAATCCGTGGCACTTTCGGTTTTTGTAGAGTCGGCGTTTTCGTCATCTTCCGAGAGCGTAATCCGGAAGGTAATCGTGTCGCCCCGGTATTCAAATTCACTTTTGTCAAAATAATGGTCCAAGATGGCGACTTCCTTGGCGCCTTCGGGAATGATGAACGAAATGATGTCGGAATTTGATATGTCCGCTTCGAAGGAGTCGAATTTTGCGGTTGTGTCTTCTTCGATCGGCGTTGTCTTTGTGTTGCTTTGTTGGGCCAGTTCGCTTTCGATTTTGCTCGGTTCTACGAGATCAGCGATGTTGTGTGCGTTTAGCGGGCTGATGGTGGTGATGAAGAACAGTGCGCAGAAGACGATGGCGATGTACCTTGATTTGTGCTGGATTTTTTCTTTCAGCAGGATGGCTATGATGATATAGAAGTAGATGTTGATTGTGATGACCCAGATGATTTCTGGCGAGAGGCTTTCTTGAATGAATATGTGCATGACGTCGATGGACATCAGGACGACGAGCGGGATGCATGCGGCGGGGAAGATTTTCAGGAGCTTCTTTTCTGTGGTCTGCTCGGTCGAGAGCCGCATCGGATGCATGGCAATAATGAGCGCTATCAAGTAAATGATAAATCCCGAGACGAATGCAGATACGGTTCCTTCATCGGGCATGTCCCACAAGACGATGAACTTGATAATATAGGCGTAAAAGAGGAGGATGCCGATGGCGAGCACCGGAATGAACAGGAACCGAATGGTGCTTGATGCGAACTTATTGAGGGCGGGCGGTTCTTCGATGCATTCGTCAATGGACGGGATGCCGGAAAAGTAAAGGATAGGGACGACAACGCTGGCGCAGAAATAGAAAATGTAAAGGTAGATGGTTTCGCCGGGGTCGGAATCGAACAGTTCTGCAAAGCCAAAGACGAGCCCTTCGATGGCGCCGAGCAAAATTGCCGAGACGAGAATGGCGATTATCACTGACTTAATGTTCTTTTGCAAAAAGTTCCAGAAGCCGTTTTCGTTAGGCTGCTTCCAGAACGGTCCGAGAAAAACAGCAAAGGTGGCGGTTAGGTAAACGAGGGTGACGGTGCACCCAAAGTAAAAGGGATCGTCGTCAAGTGGCAAGCCTGCAACAAGTGCAATGGATAGCAAAAACCATGTGCCGCTCGCGATAGCTTGTGGGCGCGCGTTTGTGCTTTTTCGAGATTCCTGGACGAGCGATGTCGCAAGGGCAATGAGCAATGCAGCAATGGGGTAGATGGCAAGCCATAAAAATAGCCGCGTGAAATGGTCATTGCCGAATCGTGCAAATTCAGTATCGGTGACAAGTGCGATAAACGTAAAGAATGCCAACGCCGATGCAAGCGGAAACCGCTTGAATGCGCTCGTGATTTGACTCGGGTATTTCTTGATTGCTGTTAAGTCCATTTCCTTCCCTCCAAGTTTGCGTATCGCCTGCGATTCTTGTCATGCCCGCCACTAAGCGGGCATCTCCCTTACTTTCCTTCTCGCTCGTTGCGTTCCTTCTTCAGTTGCTTCAACTGCGCGAGCCGTTCCCCGAGTGCCTTTTCGCGTCCATACGGCTTGGGTTCGTAAATCGTCGTGCCGACAAGTTGCGTGGGCAAGTGCTCCTGCGCGGAGTAGCCGCCCGGACTGTCGTGGTCGTACTCGTAGCCGTTCCCGTAGCCAAGCTGTTTCCCGACTCGGGTCACGGAATTGCGGTAGGCGCGCGGCACAGGGAGCGTTCCCGTCTGTTTCACGATGGCGTCTGCCTTCATGCCCGCGAGTTCGAGGCTGTTGCTCTTGGGCGCGAGTGCCAGATAAACGGCGAGTTCGTCAAGTGCAATCAGGCCTTCGGGGATTCCCATGAAGTCGTACGCTTCGCGGGCAGATGTCGCAAGCAAAAGCGCGTTAGGGTCTGCAAGTCCCACATCTTCCATGCTCATGCGCATGAGGCGGCGCAAAATGAACCGTGGGTCTTCGCCACCCTGCAACATTCTGTGGAGCCAGTAAAGCGCCGCATCCGGGTCCGAGCCGCGCACGGACTTGTGCAACGCCGAAATCAAATTGTAATGCTCTTCGCCGCTCTTGTCGTAACGCAGTGGCTTCTTGTACTGGAATTCTTCGAGCAGTTTCTCGTCAATGACTTTGTTGTCACCGAGGTTCTTGCCAATCCATTCGAGCTGGTTCAGCAAAAAGCGGGCGTCACCTTCGGACTGTGCAATGAGCTTGTCGACAACGGCGTCTTCAACCTCGACATCCTTGAGCTGGAGTCCGCGTGGATGGTCACGCAAGGCACTAAAAATTAAAGTGCGCAAATCTTCTTTGCTGAGGGGTGCGAACAAAATCAGCTGGCAGCGGCTGAGCAAAGCCCCGTTCACTTCGAAGCCCGGATTCTCCGTGGTCGCGCCGATGAGCGTTACCGTGCCGTCTTCCACGGCGCCGAGGAGTGCGTCCTGTTGCCCCTTGTTAAAGCGGTGGATTTCGTCGATGAAGAGTATCGTGTCCATGAACGCGTGCTTCATCTGGCGTGCGTCCGCGAGAACTTCCTTGACCTCTTTCACGCCGCTAGCAACTGCCGAGAGCGCGACAAAGCGTTTCTTGGTATGCTGCTTGATGACGTGGGCGAGGCTCGTCTTTCCGCAACCCGGAGGTCCCCAGAAAATCATGCTGGGGATAGAGTCGTTTTCAAGACTCTTGCGCAACAGGCTCTGCTGTCCAAGAATCTTGTTCTGGCCGAGGAATTCGTCCAGGTTTTGCGGGCGTAGGCGTTCTGCTAAAGGGGCGTCCATGGTTATACTATATAAAATTAATCGCTAAAAATCTTGTCTTCGACTTTCTTGATGCATTCAGGCTTTTCGCGTGTCGGGACTCCGCCTTTCGTGAATACGTGTACGGAATAACCGGTCGTGCAGAGTTCTCCGTTCAAAGTCACCTGGTAGAGGAACTTGTACTTGCAGCGTCCTTCGTGGACGAGCTTGGTTTCGACATCGACAAAGTCGCCAAAGCGGCACGGGCGCTTGTACTGTACGTTGAGTTCGAGTACGGGGCTTGCAAACCCTTCGCGTTCCACTTCGTCGTAAGGGGCGCCTACAGCGCGGAAAAAGTCCACGCGGGCCTGTTCAAACCAGATGGGGTAGGTGGCGTGGTGCACGACGCCCATAGCGTCAGTTTCTGCGTAGCGGACTTGAATGCGGGTCTTGAAAGAAAAATTGTTTTCCATGTGTTATTATATAGGAGGTGGATTAAGTTCGGGTGTATAAAGTAGCTAATTAGAATTTGGTCATTGGTCAATAGTCGCAGGTTGTTTCGAGAATAAAATATAACTAATGACTAATAGCTAATGACTAAAAACCACTAAAAATAGTGCTCATTTTTTCACTTAAAAATTTATCAACATTCAACTAACATTCTTTTCCGTATTCTGTTTACCTCTTTTTTAAAAAAAATCAATTTTTTTTCAGAAAAAACGCGATTCTTGTTGACAAGACCAGGTAAATCTTATTAAATTTGCCACGCTTTAGTTCTTCAAGTGAACTGAAACAAAGAGTGCCAAAGTAGCTCAGCTGGTAGAGCAGCTGATTTGTAATCAGCCGGTCGTAGGTTCGATTCCTATCTTTGGCTTTACATAATGGGTCGTTGCCCGAGTGGTTAAAGGGGACGGACTGTAAATCCGTTGGCTTACGCCTACCGTGGTTCGAAACCACGACGGCCCACGACAATCAGCCCTACGGTGTCTAAGGCATCGTAGGGCTTATGCCCAGGTAGCTCAGTGGTAGAGCACTTCCTTGGTAAGGAAGAGGTCTCGGGTCCGACTCCCGATCTGGGCTCTCACTAAAATGGAGATAGAATAATGGCAAAAGAACATTTTGACAGAAGTAAGCCGCATTGCAACATCGGCACCATCGGTCACGTTGACCACGGTAAGACCACTCTTACTGCAGCAATCTGCACGACTCTCGCAGCTAAGGGTCTCGCCGCTGCAAAGCGTTTCGATGAAATCGACAACGCTCCGGAAGAAAAGGCTCGTGGTATCACGATCAATACTTCTCACGTCGAATACACCACCGCTAACCGTCACTACGCACACGTCGACTGCCCGGGGCATGCTGACTATGTGAAGAACATGGTGACTGGTGCTGCTCAGATGGACGGCGCTATCCTCGTTGTTGCCGCTACTGACGGTCCGATGCCGCAGACTCGCGAACACATTCTTCTCGCTCACCAGGTTGGCGTGCCGAAGATCGTCGTGTTCATGAACAAGTGCGACATGGTTGACGATGCTGAAATTCTCGACCTCGTCGAAATGGAAGTTCGCGAACTCCTCTCCAAGTATGACTTTGACGGTGACAACACCCCGATCATCCGTGGTTCCGCACTCAAGGCCCTCGAAGGCGATCCGGAATACCAGGACAAGATCATGGAACTCATGGACGCTTGCGACACCTACATCCCGCTCCCGCAGCGC
>CADAWC010000049.1 GCA_902791475.1 Fibrobacter succinogenes | reverse complement strand
CGCCCTCATCCAGTTCTTCCTCGACGAACACATGAAGAACGGCTTCGAAGAATTCACGCCGCCGTACCTCGTTACCCGCAACACCATGCGCGGCACGGGTCAGCTCCCGAAGTTCGAAGAAGACATGTACCGCTGCGACAAAGACGACGACCTGTTCCTCATCCCGACAGCAGAAGTCCCGCTCACAAACCTCTATGCCGGCGAAGTGATTCCGGAAACCGAACTTCCGAAGCGCATCTGCGCCTACTCCGCTTGCTTCCGCCGTGAAGCTGGTAGCTACGGCAAGGACACCCGCGGTCTCCTCCGCTTGCACCAGTTCAACAAGGTTGAAATGGTCTACTTCGCTCATCCGGAACACAGCTACGAAGACCACGAAGAACTCACCCGCTTTGGTGAAAAGCTTCTCGAAAAGCTCGGCCTTCCGTACCACCGCCTCGCTCTCTGCAAGGGTGACCTCGGTTTCGGCGCCGCCAAGTGCTACGACCTCGAAGTTTACGCTCCAGTCGAAAAGAAGTGGCTCGAAGTCAGCTCCTGCTCTAACTTCGAAGACTACCAGGCACGTCGCGCGAACATCAAGACCAAGATTAACGGCAAGAACGTCTACCTCCACACACTTAACGGTTCTGGCCTCGCCACTCCGCGCGTGATGGTCGGCATCTGCGACAACTACCAGCAGAAAGACGGCTCGCTCAAGATTCCTGAAGTGCTTCGTCCGTACATGGGTGGGCTTGAGTTTATCAAACCGAAAGCCTAACAAATTTCAAAAGCAAGTCCCTCGGACTTGCTTTTTTCATTGCCTCCGAACTGTCACCCCGGCCATCGTGCCGGGGTCGCCATTCCTACAATTTTTCCAATTTATCGTACACATCATACAGCCTTTGCACCCCATTCTCAAGCCCGTAATAATGCTTCACGTACGGCACCAAGAGCGCAAAGAAAAGTACGTCCAACGCAAGCACCGGTATTTCCGGTACAACCACCAAAAACAAAATTCCACCAACGGTCAAAAGCGCAAACAAAATCATCACGAGTTCGTGCACCAGGCGCTCATGCTGAAAAAAGCCAATATGCGTCCGTACCGACAAGAGCTGTTCCGCCGTCAAAGGCGCCCCCGCCTCAACCATTTTCAAAAGTTCATTTTCGTAATCGCTCAACTTTTTCAGCATATTTATAATATACTGTTTTTTTTGAAAAAAAATGAGCTATTGCAAAATAGAATGTTATTTTAAAAGTATGGAGTCGTTGGAATACAAATCTCTGCCGTCCATGTTCTTTGCGAACTGCGACAGAGCCGATTTTAAAGGATGGTATCATCGTAAAGACGGTGAGTGGATCCACTATTCCAAAGAAACGCTCAAACGCAACACTAAGGCGCTTGCACTAGCTTTGAACGCGCTCGGACTAAAGGAAAAAGAAAGTGTAGGCATCATTGCGCCAAGTTCACCAAACTGGATTATCGCAGATATCGCCGTTCAACTGAACCATGCGCGCGTCGTCCCTCTTTTCCCGAACATTTCGTCCGAAAACTTCGCCTACCAAAGTATCGATAGCAACATCAAGATTCTCATCATCAATTCGTTCGAAGAACTTGACGAACCGCTTTTCGGCATTTTAGACAACTTCACTAAAATCATCTGCATTGACAACGATTCGTTCCTTCCTGACAACGGAATATACTGGGACGAACTTCTCAAATGCGGCTACGATGCCCTCGCCGACCAAGTTCGAGCAAAATGGATAGACAACCAGCTTTCGACAATAAATCCTGACGATATTTTCAGTATCATCTACACGAGCGGTTCAACAGGTTGTCCCAAGGGCGTCGAACTCACGCACCGGAATATGTTAGTACAAATTCAGAACATCAAGCCGATGTTCCGATTTGATACTAAAAAAGACACATGCCTCACAATTCTCCCGGTAGCGCATGTCCTTGAACGCATGGCGGTCTACTTTTACACGTTCTGCGGCGTTACCGTTTACTTTGGAGACAATCCAAAGAATCTTTCGCACATTCTACGCGAAGTCCGCCCCACCATCATGATTGTCGTCCCGCGCATTCTCGAACGCCTTTACGAAAGCATGACGACAGCATCGGATCGCGCCAAGGGCATCAAGCGCTTCTTAATCAAGCAAGCCATTAAAGTTGCAAAGATTAAAGACCCGAACAGGCGTTTCGAGCCCCTCCACTGGGTATTCAACCGGATTGTCTACAAACAAATGCGCGAAGCCGTCGGTGGAAATTTCCGAATGATAATCTCCGGTAGCAGTTCCTTGAACAAGTCTATATTGCGATTCCTTTTGAACATCGGCCTCCCCGTTTTCGAAGGATATGGCATGACAGAATGTTCGCCGGTTGTTTCAGCAAATTGCAAACAAGCTATTAGACCAGGATCCATCGGCAAGCCGCTTGCCCATCTCGATGTACGTATCGGCGAATGCAACGAAATCCAGATTCGTGGAGAGAGCGTCTTTAAAGGCTACCATAATCGTCCTGACTTAAACGCAAAAAATTTCACACCAGACGGTTTTTACCATTCTGGCGACCAGGGCTATTTTGATAAAGACGGATTCCTGTATTTCACAGGACGCATCAAAGAACTGCTAAAGACTAGCACCGGGAAATACGTAAGCCCGAACCCCATCGAGCTTGAAATCACGCGCCATCCGCTTGTAGAACAGGCACTCGTCATCGCCAACGACCGCAAGTTCGCCTCGGCCATTATCTGGCTAAACCCCGTAGGCGCCCGCCGCATGCTCAAGCCGCAAAACGAAGATTACGATGTCGAAAACGCGCTAAAGTCGCCGCTAATTTTAAATTCCATCAATCGCCATATCGAGCACATCAACCAAAAACTGAACCATTGGGAACAAATTCGCAAATGGACTCTAGTCGGTGACGAGCTCACGATTGAATCAGGGCTCTTGACGCCCACATTAAAAATTCGGCGCACCGTTGCAGAACAACGATACGCCAAACAAATTGAAAAGATGTACTGTTAGGGATTAGGTGATAGGTATTAGGTCTTAGGGAATTATTTTCGCGACTTCGCCGCCCTTATCAAACGCGCTATGCGCGTGATTTCGATCCTACAACCTATAACCTAAAACCTGTAACCTAGAAATGAATCACGCGGACCTTGATGACCTTGTCGAGCTTGGAGAGCTTTTCAATGATGGAATCATCGACCTTGCTTTCGACGTCAACGAGGTTGTAACCAATCTTGCCATTGCTCTTGTTGCTGAAAGAAGCAATGTTGATGCCTTCTGCACCGAACACCTTCGTGATTTCAGAAATCATGTTCGGAACGTCCTGGTTGATCACGACCACGCGGCTCTTGATGCCTGCATGCGGATGATCGACGAGAGCCGGGAAGTTCACAGAATTGCGGACGCAACCGAATTCGATGTAGTCCTTCAATTCTTCAACAGCCATGACGGCGCAGTTTTCTTCAGCTTCTTCAGTAGAAGCGCCGAGGTGCGGGAAGCAAGTGACCTTGTCGTTCTTGATGAGTTCTGCAGTCGGGAAGTCGCATAGGTAGCCCTGGAGGGAACCAGAAGCGAGCATTTCGTTCACCGGATCCATTTCAACAATGCCACCACGAGCAAAGTTCATGATGTAAGAACCCTTGAACTGAGCGAGGTTCTTCTTGTTGAGGAGGTTTTCGGTAACGCCCTTGATGAACGGAACGTGAACCGTGAGGAAATCAGAATTTGCAATCACGGTGTCGAGGTCAGCAATTTCAACCTTGTTAGAAAGTTCATGCATGTTGTTTGCATTCGGATACGGTTCGTAAGCGATCACGCGCATGTTCTTCCAACGGGCATAGTTAGCAACGAGCACACCAATCTTGCCAAGGCCAACAACACCGAGAGTCTTGCCGGCAAGTTCCATACCAGCAAACTTCTTCTTGCCGCTTTCAACAGTCTTTGCGAGATCCGGATCGTTCACATCGAGACCCTTGACCCAAGCAGCAGCCTTGTCAGCGTTACGGACAGCCATGCCGAGCACGGTCATCACGAGTTCAGCAACAGCGTTTGCGTTTGCACCCGGAGTATTGAACACGCAGATGCCCTTTGCAGAAGCCTTGTCTATCGTAATGTTGTTCACGCCAGCACCAGCGCGAGCGACAGCCAAAAGGCCATCAAAGTTGTCGGTATCAACTTGAGCAGAACGCACCAAGATAGCATCCGGATTTTCGATAGAATCGGAAACCTGATAGAACGGGCCAAACAAGCCCAAGCCTTTCTTGGAAATGTTGTTCATTGTCTTAATAGTTGCCATTTTTCATTCCTTTGTTAATGTTAAATAGGTTTTAGGTATTAGGGGTTAGGTTTTAGGCTAGGATATTCGCGGCTCCGCCGCCCTTTGCTAACGCGCCTTGCGCGTGATTCTTTTTCCTATAACCTATAACCTGTAACCTAACACCTATCAAGGTTCCTGCCAGCGACCACGTTCCTTGATGAGATTCACCAATTCTTCGATGGCGTCCTCTTCAGGGATGTTCTTCTTCACTGCAGTCTTGCCTTCGAAAAGCGTAATACGGCCAGGGCCACCGCCCACATAGCCGAAGTCGGCATCAGCCATTTCCCCAGGACCATTCACGATGCAGCCCATAATGCCAATCGAAATGTCCGAGAGGTGTCCAAAGCGAGCCTTGATCTTGCCCATCACCTGCTGGATGTCGTAAAGCGTACGACCGCAGCTCGGGCAGCTGATAAAGTTTGTCTTGCTACGGCGGCAATAAGCAGCCTGCAAAATATCGAATGCGAGAATCACAGAATCCTTCGGGCTCTTGTAACCGTCGATTACAACGGCATCACCAAGACCATCCGTCACGAGGCTTCCGATATCGGCGGAAACGCGGAGTGTATCCTTTTCACTATCGGTAATCTTTGCATAAAGGAGAATCGGATCCTTGCGGTTTGCTGCATACAAAGCCGAAGCGAGAGCGCGTACGCCCATCACCATTTCAGGGCCCGTATAGCAGAAGAGCGAACCTTCCGGCACGGCATTCGGATTTGCGGCAAAACCAGCAATATCCATCGGATCCTTAAATTCAACAACCGGCTTAGCATCAAGACCCGGCAAAGCAAATTCTGCGTTACGGCGTTCACCCGTGAGGCTCACGGCATCAGCGTTCATGCCGACGCGTACCGGTTCAGAACCGCCAATCTTTACGCCTGCAAGCGTCACCGGGACCGTTTCCCTACGTTCGTAGTGGTACGGATCCTTTTCCAAAACCGGCACCGCAAACTTCGGTGCATCCGCCTTGAGTTCGCATGCCTTGATGAGTTCCTGAGCCACCGGGACTTCTGCCACCGGATCTTCTGTCAGCGACACGCGAATCGTATCGGCAAGACCGTCGAGCAAAAGCGCACCAATGCCAGCAGCAGACTTCAAACGTCCATCAGAACCGGCTCCCGCTTCTGTCACGCCCACATGGAACGGATACGGCTTAAAATGTTCTTGCTTCAGGCGAGCGGCAAGCATGCGGTAAGCAGAAATCGCCACACGCGGGTTACTCGACTTGAGGCTCAAGACCACCTGATCAAAATGTTCGGCTTCGCAAACAGCCAAATATTCAATGGCGCTTTCTACCATGCCTTCGACGGTGTCGCCATAGCGATAAATCATACGGGCGCTCAAGGAACCGTGGTTCACGCCAATACGGATAGCACGGCCAAGGCGCTTCGCTTCTTGCACAAACGGAGTAAAAGCTTCGGCAACCTTTTCCTTGCCTTCTTCAAAAGACCTGTCCGTCTGCTGGTCAAGCGTCAAAATACCAGTATCTACAAAGTTACCCGGGTTGATGCGGACCTTTTCCACCCACTTGAGCGCTTCGAAAGCAGCCTTCGGCTGGAAGTGAATATCGGCAGAAACAGGAACCGTGCAACCGGCAGCGCGTACGCGCTTCATGACTTCTTCAAGTCCTTGCGCATCGGCAAACGTCGGAGCCGTAATACGCACCAAACCGCAACCGACCTTAGCGAGGGCGAGCGTTTCCGCTACAGTCTTTTCGACATCCTTCGGCTTGGTGGTCGTCATGGATTGAACTAAAATGGGGGCGTTGCCCCCTATCAAGGCCTCGCCTACGCGGACCTGAACAGTTTCCCTGCGAACCGCCTTAAAACGGTCTTCAACATACGGAAGTGTAGTAAAATCTAGCATGGCTCAAATTTAGTAAAATAGGGAGCCATTTAGCAACAATTACATAAAGCGTACAGACCTAATTCGCGGGGCTTTCCACTGAAGATTTCTCGGCTTCAGCTCTTTCAGCTTCGCATTCCTTGCGGTAGTACTCTTCCAATTCCGCACGGCTCTGGTCAAAGTACTTCTTGAGGCTCGGATCAAAGTGCTTGCCCATCGACTTGTCGATGATATCGTAAGCATCGTCAAAGGAGAATGCTTCCTTGTAGCACCTCTTACTCACGAGAGCGTCATACACGTCCGCCACAGCCATCACACGGGCTTCCAAGGGGATCGCCTCACCCTTCAGCCCATACGGGTATCCACTGCCATCCCAGCGTTCGTGATGGCCTCCTGCCATGTTCTTTGCGATTTCCACAAACAACTCGCTCTGGAAATTCGAAAGCAGGTTTTTGATAATGATAGCGCCCTTTTCGGCATGAGTCTTCATCTCGTCAAATTCTTCAGGCGTGAACTTGCCTGGCTTGCAAAGAACCTTGTCATCAATGGCAATTTTACCGATGTCGTGCATAGGAGCCGCGGCAATCATGTCATCGTAAAATTCCTTCGAGTAGTTGAGATCCGGGTCCTTCTGCATTTTTGCAACAAGAATGCTCACCACTTCCTTAGTACGCTTGAGGTGCGCCCCCGTAAAGCCATCCTTGTTATTGACCATTTCGGCCATGCCGACAAGCATCTGGTTCTGGAACAAGCGAATCTGATCCTTATTGTTCTTGATAAGGGCCGCAAGTTCCGTGTTATTGGCATCCAATCGTTCAATGTAGCGCTGGATATTCGTTTCATCTTCAATGCGGAACAGGAATATCTGCAATTTCTTGTTCTGGTGCACATTACGCATAACCGCCTTGAAATAGCGGTCCTTGTACGTAAAGCGATAGACCTTGTCCCCGCTAGCGCCCTTCAGCTGCTCCATGCCTTCTTTGAAGACACTTTCAATTTCAACATCAGTCGGTAAAACATGGTCCACACGGCATTCCAAAAGTTCCGGGAAGTAACGGCTAGCGATATCATTACATCCAAGGTAAAGCCCCTTTGGCGAGAAAGCCAAATATGCAGCCGTATTTTCGGCCTCAAGCGATTCAAGCACGCTGTTCATCACATCGTGCATTTTCACTAAAGCGCAAATATAGAGCAATACCAGTTCATCGATCAAATACACAAACGGCATGAGCAAGGTATCGTTTTCCAGGTTGCGGGCCAAGATAAACGCTCCGATAGAAACAAAAGCAAGCCCAGCAATAGCAATCAACGTCTTGTAGCTGACATTGCGTTTCTTTTTGGCGGCCACAATAATGACAACGACATTGGCCACCATATAAAAGTACAGGAGGATATTCCACAGGACATGCCCAGGGCCGTATGTCGGCAAATAACTGCCAAAGCCATTCAAGACAACATAGCGAACCGATTCATAGAACACATCGCTAAAGCCTACCGTACACGAAAGCGCAAACACCAAGGTGCTATACAAGAAAAGGGCAAGCTTAATCCACCTGGACAAATCAAACGAGCACAAGCGACAAATCAAAAGGAACAAGAAAAGCGGCAAGAAGCATGCGCCCAAATAGCACACTTTGTTTGCAACAATCGCCCCCTCAATCGTCGTCGAAAGAGCGAGGAACAAATAGCCAAAGTCGGCAAGGACAATCGAGAAGAAGAACGCCGTAAAATAGGTATTCAACGGCCTGCGATAAAAATACGAAAGCAGGCAGGCGTTGATCCCCGAAAAGACGCACATGGCAATCAAGTAATAGATGACAAACATACCACTCTCTCAAACAAGTTCAATCAATGATCCACAGAACAGTAATAATCCATCAACTGGTCCTGGCATTCCAGGAAGCAGTCCTTCAAATGCGGGTCAAACTGCTTGCCCATCGAGGCCAAAATCACATCACGCGCTTCCCTGAACGACATGCGTTCCTTATAGCAGCGCTTGCTCACCAAGGCGTCATAAACGTCCGCAAGAGCCATAATACGAGCTTCCATCGGGATATTCTCACCTGAACGCTGTTCGGGGTATCCCGTGCCATCCCAACGTTCATGATGATACAAAGCCATATTCTTGGCGACACTCACAAAGTAATTGTCCTTCACTTCGGAGAGGAGCTTTTCGATAATGTTTGCACCCTTCGCCGCATGGGTTTTCATGATTTCGTAGTCATCAAAGTTAAAGCGGCCCGGCTTACGCAACACAGCATCGTCAATCGCGACCTTGCCCAAATCATACATCGGAGCTGCAGCGATAAGCACATCCAAGAACTTGTCCGACAAATTGTCGATACCTTTTTTGCGCATCATCGACACCAGGATTTTCACAACTTCACTTGTACGCTTGATGTGACCATCCATGTTACCTGCACGGCTTTCCGCCATCTGCGCCATGCCCACAATCCACTTTTCCTGCACCGAGAGCTTTTCATTTTCGGTCTTCACCATGTTCTTCTGCAACATGGAATTGCTACGGCCAAGGGCATCGATATACTGCTGTTCCTGCGTATTGTCTTCAATCCTGAACAAGAACACGTTTTTGCCATGGACCTGTCTCAAGACTTTCACTTCGCACTTGTAGTGGCGCCCCGAATAATTGAATTCGGTCATTTGGCAGTAATCCGTCAAAATTTTGGACTTCCTGTACTTCTCTATCCAGGACATAATGTGCTGTTGCAGTTCCGTTTCACCCTTCAAGTGAGCATCCACTCTCATCTTGACTAGTTCCGGGAAGAAGTTCATCGCAATACGGTTTGCGCCCAAGTAGGCACCATCAATCGAGAACGACAAGTAAGCGCAAGAGCTTTCCGTTTCAATGGATTCAATCACGCATTCCGTAATATCGTACCACTTGACGTTGTTACAAATGTACAACAGGAGGATCTGGTCAAGGACATAGATAAACGGCATGATAAGCATGTCGCTTCCCAGGAATCGGGCCAGGAAGAACGACATAATCGTCGCAATTTCGCCAATAATCATCGCAATGATATTCTTGAGCGAAACCATCTTCTGGTGCAAAATGGCTCGGATAATAATCCAAATGTCCAAAATGACATAGCTCACCAAGAAGGCATTGAACAAGCCGTGAGCCCATCCATACGTCGCCACGTAATTACCGACACCCGCCTGAACAACATATTCCACCGTCTTGTAGTAAGCCGGGAAATACCCAACCGTCATTGCCAGTGCGCAAATAGTAAAGCTCATGGCAATGAGCATCAAGTGCATCCACTTCGGAATGCTCATCTTGCAAACTTTCAAAAGTGCAAAGAACATGAACATCGGGAGGAACGACCCGCCAAGGTAGTTCACCTTGTTCGCGATAATAGCCCCCTCAACCGACTCCGAGAAGCCCAGGAGCCAATGGCCAAAATTCGCGACGAGAATCGCGTAGAAGGCATAGTAAACGTAAATGTTCCGCTGATTTTGGAAACGAAGCGAAAGGACTGCCAAGTTGACAGCAGACAACACAAGCATCAAAGTTAAATAGATGTAACCCATATCCGCAACTGGTAAGTAACCATTTATAAAGGTAATCTATTTTTGCAGAAAAGAACAATCCGCCTCCTAAAAAAGTCCTCTTTGCAAAAAATCCATACAAAAAAAATAAAAAAGAAAACGCATGGCCAAAACCATGCGTTTCCATAAAAGAGTCTATTTGGACTAATCCAAGACTATGCTTCAGTCGGAGCTTCGGCAGCAGGTGCTTCCGGAGCGGCTTCAGCAGCCGGGGCAGCCTTCGGAGGGAGCAAAGCCTTCATGGAGAGCTTCACCTTGCCCTTCGGGTCAACACCGAGGCAGAGCACTTCGACTTCGTCACCAACGTGAACCACGTCTTCGACCTTATCGACACGGTGGTCGGCAAGTTCGGAGATATGCACGAGACCATCGCGACCCGGGAGGATTTCGACGAATGCGCCAAACGGCTGGATCGTCTTCACCTTGCCCTTGTACTTGCGGCCCGGTTCCGGTTCTGCAGTGAGTTCTTCGATCATGCGGCGGCAAACTTCACCAGCCTTACCCGTCGGGGCGGCGATGTCGATATTGCCGTTGTCGTCAATGTTGATGGTGCAGCCCGTCTGAGCCTGCATACCCTTGATGACAGAGCCACCAGAACCGATAACGTCACGAATCTTCGTGGTCGGGATGCGCATCTTGAGCATCGTCGGAGCCTTTTCAGAAACGTGCGGACGCGGTGCCGGGAGGCCAAGTTCAGCCATCTTGCCGAGGATGTGGATACGGCCCTGACGAGCCTGTTCCAAAGCTTCACGCATAAGTTCCGGGGTGATACCGCGGATCTTGATGTCCATCTGGAATGCAGTGATACCTTCTGCAGTACCCGTTACCTTGAAGTCCATATCGCCGAGGTGGTCTTCCGTACCGGTAATGTCGGACAAGATCTTGATCTTGCCGCCTTCCTTGACGGAGCCCTTTTCGGAGATGAGGCCCATGGCGATACCTGCAACCGGAGCCTTGATAGGAACGCCAGCGTCCATCAAGCTGAGGCAGCCACCGCAAACAGAGGCCATGGAAGAAGAACCGTTGGATTCCATGATTTCAGAAACCACGCGGATCGTGTACGGGAAGTCTTCCGGGAGCGGAAGAACTGCGGCGAGGGAGCGTTCGGCCAAGTGACCGTGACCAATTTCACGGCGAGAAAGCCCGAGCTTCTTGCATTCACCGACGGAGAACGGCGGGAAGTTGTAATGGAGCATGTAGCTCTTTGCGCCTTCGCCCTGCAAGCTTTCGAAACGTTGTTCGTCAGCCTTTGTTCCAAGCGTACAAATGACGAGACCCTGGGTTTCGCCACGCTGGAAAATTGCAGAACCGTGAGCACGCGGGAGCACGCCCATTTCGATTTCGATCGGGCGGACTTCGGTCGTGGTACGGCCGTCAAGACGAACGCCTTCGTTCAAAATCATTTCGCGCATAGCCGTGCGTTCGAGGTCACTGAAGATGCCCTTTGCATCTGCAGCGAGCTGAGCATTCTGTGCTTCGCCTTCACCGATGATAGCGAGGATACGCGGATCTTCGAGCATACGAGCGCAGAGGTCTGCCATAGCCGGATAGAAGTCCGTCTTCACCATGTTAGAGTGGACGTCCTTGTTCAGTTCGTCCCAGACAACTTCCTTAACCGTAGCAACGAGCTTGTCGTGTTCTTCACCAACAAACTTCGGCTTGAGTTCCATCTTCGGCTTAGCACAGCGGTCCACCAGTTCCTGTTGGGCCTTGCACATCAGCTTGATGACTTCGTGACCAGCGAGGATAGCGCCGATCATCGTGTCTTCGGACACTTCGTAAGCACCACCTTCAACCATGCACACAGAGTCTTCCGTACCGGCGACCACGAGGTCTAGATCGGCCACGGCAACCTGGTCATAAGTCGGCATCACGATGTTCTGGCCATCGACGACAGCCACGCGAACGGCAGCGACCTGCTGTTCGAACGGGAGTTCAGAAAGACCAATAGAGAGAGATGCTGCACTTACGCCAAGAACGTCCGGAGCGAACTTCTTGTCGGAAGAAAGAACCTGAACGATGACCTGGACTTCACGAGTGAAGTTTTCCGGGAACATCGGACGAATCGGACGGTCGATGATACGAGCAGAAAGAATTTCTTCATCGCTCGGACGACCCGGTTCGCGCTTGCTATAGCCACCAGGCAGGCGTCCGGCAGCATAAGACTTTTCGCGGTATTCAACTGTCAGAGGGAAGAAGTCACCATCCTTTTCTTCACCGTAGCAAACGGTAGAAAGGACAAACGCGTCCCCCATCTTGGCGACAGCAGAACCACGTGCCTGCTTTGCGATACGGCCAGTTTCAAACGTAATGACACGGCCATCCGGAAGGTTTACAGACACTTCCTTCGGATCGAGCATCTTGCCGTATTTAGCTTGATAAGCTTCTGTTGACATAAAAAATCTCCAGTCAGAGAATTAGCCGCGGAGACCGAGTTCCTTGATCAATGCACGCTGAGCGATAATGTCCTTTTCGCCGTAGTACTTGAGAAGGTTCTTGCGCTTTGCAACCATCGCAGACAGACCGCGGAGAGAGTGGAAGTCCTTCTTGTTGGTCTTGATGTGTTCGGTGAGGTTCTTGATCTTTTCCGTGAGGATAGCGATCTGAACGCGGACGTTACCGGTGTCCTTTTCGTTAGCACCAAACTTAGCGGTGAGTTCTGCAGCCTTTTCTTTAGTGATAGTAGCCATTGTAGCCATTCCTTTTTTTGATTGTTTGTTTCATTACATGTTTTTGTCCGAGTTTACTGCTCTAGCACCAGTGGAATTGGCGAATCTGGTCACAGGACCCAGGCAAAAATGCAATTTGAGCTCATATATAGAAAAATAGTGGTTAGTGGTTAGTGGTTAGTGGTTAGAATAAAGCCATTTTTAATGGGTTTTAGGTATTAGGTCTTAGGGATTAGGTGAATAATCGCGGCTTCGCCGCCCTTTACAAATGCGCATAGCGCATGAAATTAATCCTAACCCCTACCACCTGTGACCTAACACCTATCTACAAAAATCTCGAAAGCACTTCCTTCAGCTTGTTGACGTTCACGGGTTTTGCCACATGCTCGTTCATGCCGGCATCCAAAGCCGCCTGCTGGTCATCTGCAAAGGCATTTGCCGTCATGGCGATAATCGGAATCTCCGCCGCAATCTTGTTATCGAGCTTACGAATCTGGCGAGTCGCCTCGTAACCATCCATAATCGGCATCTGGACATCCATCAAGATCAAGTCGCAGGCGCCCGGCTGCACATTCTTCATGTACTCCACAGCCTTTTCGCCATCGCAAGCCGTAGCCACCTGAATGCCACAGTCTTCCAAGATTTCCTGAGCGATTTCACGGTTCAGTTCGTTATCATCGACAAGCAGCACTTTTTTGCCATTGAAAGAGAACTTCTTATCCGAAACTGGAGTTTCCGCCTGCAGAAGCCCAAAACTACGCAACAACGAATCTCGGGCATCCGACGGGAACACCGGTTTACTTACAAAGTTGTGGATTCCGACTTCCGTTGCCTTGTCCTCTATATCCGACCATTCATAAGCCGACATCACAATCACGAGGATATCATTCCCCAACAATTCGCGAAGCATCCGTGTCGTCTTCATGCCATCCATGTTCGGCATGCGCCAGTCCACAAGGAACGCATCATACAAACGACCATTAGCTTTTTCAGCTTTTACATATTCCAAAGCGTCAGCGCCAGAATAGCAACAATCCGCTTCGATACCAAGCTCCTTAAAGATCTGATGAATGCTCTTAGCACAATCCACATCATCATCAACCACAAGAATTCTCTTGCCTTCCAGTTCCTTGATGCGTGACGGTTCCTGCGTAGCCCCCACAAGCTTGAACTTGAAGTCAATAACGACATCGGTTCCCTCGTCTACCTTGCTCTTGATATCAATGGAGCCCTTCATCATATCGACGATATTCTTTGTAATCGCCATGCCAAGACCCGTTCCCTGAATACCAGAGACCGTCGAGGAATTCACACGTGTAAAGGCATCATAAATCTTCGGCAAGAAATCTTCACTCATGCCGATGCCCGAGTCTTTGACTCTAAATTCAAAGGCGCCATAGCCCGGTTCCGAAGATTCCTTCTGTTCCACGGAAAACCAAATAGAACCACCCGTCGGCGTGTACTTGATAGCATTAGAAACCACGTTCAGAAGAACCTGGTTCAAACGGAGCCTATCACAGACAACGTCTTCATTGTGAATGCCTATGCTATTGGCAAAGAACTGCAACTTCTTGGCATTGATATCCGCCTGTACAATATCCTTGAGCGTATGAACAATATCGGGCAGGTGTTCAGGCTTTGCGTTCAAGTTAAGCTTGCCCGATTCAATACGACTCATGTCAAGCACATCGTTGATAAGCGAAAGCAGATGGTTCGACGAAAGTTCAATCTTTCCGAGGAATCCCTTGACCTGTTCCTTGTTGCCAATGTGCATGGTCGCCAGTTCCGTATAACCGATAATAGCATTCATCGGAGTGCGGATATCATGGCTCATGTTGTTGAGGAACATCGTCTTTGCACGCGATGCAGACTTTGCCATTTCAAGCGCCTGTTCAAGGGCTGCCTGTTGCGCCATTTCCTTGCGGTAAACGACATCGTTATTGAAAAGTCCCACAAGCACTCGACGAGACTTGGACCAGTCGCCCATCTTGGTCACCTTCATACGGTACCATTTGAGCCCTTCGCTAGTCACACGTCGATAATCCTGGAAGAAGGAGTTATCGTGTTGCAAGCGGGCAATTACGGTATCGCGATTAAGCGAAGAGAGCACGGAATCAACATCGTCCTTATAGACAATCTTGCGGACATCCTTCACCCTGTCCTTAAAGAAGTCAACGCCTTCTCCTGTTTCTTCATTAACTACATCCTTGAACTTTCCGCCCGTCAACGAAACGCTAAACAAGCCCGTATCGATATTGACATCGAACACGACTTCGTACTGGTCCGAAAGACTCATAATGCGTTCAATATTTTCCTGGTGTTCCGTTTCTGCACGGTACTGGGCATCCACTTCGACAAAGCCAACAGCGATAAGCTTCGGCGGGACATCGATCGGTTCAGCCTTGGCAAACACGAGACGCGTGTACTTGTATTCAGTACCATAGAGGTGTCTAAATACAATGGTCAAGCGCTTCTGGTGCATAAGCTGTCCGGCCACATACTCTCTAGAAGCAAGCCCGATAAGCTTTTCACGGTCATCCGGGTGCGCCATATCCAGGACAAACGCCTTAAAGACATCTTCTAGCCTTTCGCAGTTGGCAAAAGGATCCTTTAAAGCAGCCCTAATATCTTCACGAACAGCAAGGACACCGCTTGTGTTATCGACAAGATTGAAGTAGAAGAGTGACGAATAGTCTTCCGAAAGAATGTCGATAATTTCAAGGTTCTGCTTCAGGTTCGACTGGATTTCCATCTGCTTCTTGATTTCGTCGTCAACGCTATGCAGGCCAAAAACGACACCTTTGAGATTGCCGATTTCATCCTTGTCGGCAATAATCTTCATCTGGTAGCAGACTTCCTTGCCTTCAAGCTTAATCTTGAAGTTGACATGAATCACAGATTCATTCTTCAACGTTGAAACAAGGCGATCTCGGTTCGTCTGTTCCTGGAACTGTTTTTTATCAGAATCACAGACTAGATACTTGAGCAACAAATCCATTCTCTTAGCAAAGCTCTTTTCCGAAGACCAGCCCGGAATCGCTTTCAAGAGCACAGAACTTGCGCGGTAAGTGACCACAAAATCAGAAGCGGAGTCTTCGCCAATCGTTACGTAGTTCACAAAGTCAAAGTCAGAAGCCAGGGATTCAATCACCCTGTTATTACGGTCCATTTCCTGACGTTGAGCAATAGCCTTATTGACTTCGGAATCGATATTTTCAACAGCCACGATGACATGATTTTCGTCCTTACTGGACTTAATCGCCTTCATACGATAGAACTGCGGATTTCCATCAATGACAAGCCTGTACTCTACAGATGCACTTGGATTTTCTTCAAGACGTTTTAAGAAGGAACCCTTTTCCATAAAGTGCATGACAACCTCAAGATCGTCTTCGTAAAGATTATGACGCAAGCTCGATATCGATTCAAAGAAGAAGTCTTTTCCATGCACCTCTTCGTGCAACTTATTCATAAGCCTGTCGGAATGGAACGTATCGAACGTATCGTCTAGCACATTCACATAGAAGATGCATTCATAAGTTCCGCTCAAGGCATCTGCAATTTCAGAATATTCGTTACTTTCGGCTTCTGCCATACGGCGGGCATTCCACACCATACGGAGCAAATACAAGAGAATCACGAGAAGTTCAATGGCAGAAATCCCGATATAGAACTTGCGGATTTTATCGACACGTGCAAAGGCGATATTCTCATTGACATACAAAAGTTGAGTCCAGCTGCCACCAAACAAAGGTAGAGCCACCAAAAGCTTAGCCTCATCCGACGATATTTCCTCATACGCCAAATGCGTATTTTCGCCCTTCATTACATTAGCAGCCCATTCATCCAAAGAATAACCGCTCTTGGGCTTAATAGTCCTTACAAATTCATTGAAATTTTTCCATTTTCCCGTTTTTTCGACAACAAAAGACCCATCTCGACGGTCAACCACAATCAGAGAAACTTTACCCTTGAACGCATTTGATGCAACATAGCCATATAACGGCTTGATTTCGGAAACCGCAGAAAGCATAGCCACCACCTGACCCCTACGGCGGACAGGCACCATCTGTTCAAACACAATATTTTCAGAATGGACAACATCGCGGCCGACTTTCGAAATATACGGCTTGGGAGAAACGATTTTCTGATAATGCTGAATATACGAAGAGTCAAAAACAACGGCATGGTCTGCAATAATGTGACCATCGGGCAAATAAAGGCGAACCACCGACACCAAGGGACCGATGCGGGAGCCGCGAATCATACGCACCATATTTTCGGAGAGGAGGTTTTCTTCCATCCCCACCACGGTCGAAATATTGGAAAGAGCGCTCAAAAGCGAACGGCCTAAAAAGCCCATCTTCGCTTCGGAAGCATAGGCGACTTCATCAAGAGAGTCCCAACTATCGTCAATCGCCTGCCTGTTTATGTACAAAAAAGAAACGTTTGTTACAATAAACAAAAACGCAACAAGTAGCAGCGATACAATTAGATTTCTTTTAAAAAAATTATTGTTCATAAGTTTTTTGTAACATTTCCAATTATATTATACATTTTGAAAACGCGTTTTGACGGGAAATTTCAAAAAAATAAATGCTTTTGAACTAGTTTTCTGCAAAAACGTGCTTTTTTTCACAAAAAAGTGTCCATACGAAAACAAATCTTTATACATTGACGATATGAAAATATTACCGAAATTAATTTTCCTTTTAGCATTTTTAGCCTCATTTACCTTCGCCGATACCACAAAAGTCGAGATTTCAGCCCCAAAGAAGCAGGCTGTCTGGATTAAACTGGAAGGCGACGTCGACCCCGCCATGTACGAATTCTGCGCCCGAGCTATTGGTGAAGCTCTCGAAAAGAAACCGGACTACATCGTCTTTGAAATAAACACGTTCGGCGGTCGCCTTGATGCCGCATTCGACCTCGTCGATACCATCATGGCCGTCAAGGGCCCAGAAACCATCGCTCTCGTGAAAAAGAAAGCCATCAGCGCGGGTTCGCTCATCGCCCTTGCCTGCAAGCGCCTCTACATGCTCGAAGCCACAACCATTGGCGACTGCGCCCCAATTGTGCAAGGTGGTGACGGCACACCGCAAATCGTCGGTGAAAAGATCCAGTCCCCGCTCCGCGCCAAGTTCAGGAACCTTGCCCAGCGCAACAACTACCCCGAACTCTTGGCATCCTCTTTCGTGACTCCGGAACTCGAAGTCCTCGAGCTCACCGCCACGCTTGACAAGGGAACGCCGACACAGCGTGACACCACGCTTATCATTGAAGGCAAAAAGTTTGCCGTCATGGACAGCACAGAAAAGAAATTCTGGGGTTCGCCCAAGATTCTCGTGAAAGAAGGCGAACTCTTGACCATGACCGACAAGGAAGCCGAGGAACTCGGATTTTCCAGAGGCACATTCAAGAGCCGCGAAGACTTTGAAACAAAGCTTGCTATCGAACGCAAAAGCGAAGTCGAAACGAACACCGGCGAAAAAATCGCAAGCGCCATCGCCGCCATCTCGGGCATTCTCCTGATTCTCGGATTCGGAGCCCTCTATATTGAATTCAAGACGCCTGGATTCGGGATGTTCGGCATTATCGGCATTATCCTTATCGGCATCGTATTCTTCGGGCAGTTCGCACCGCAGCTCGACGGCTACATCCCGGCCATCCTGCTTGTCGCGGGCGTGATCCTGTTCTTAGTCGAGATATTCGTCATGCCGGGCACGTTCCTGTTTGGCATTGGCGGCATCGCCTGCATGATTATCGCACTTATCATGAGCTTTGACACAGCAAACATCCCGGAATACGTCCCTGAAGCCGTCGAAACGACATTCGATGCAACCCCATGGCTATTTGGGCTATTCTTTGTTCTCGGAAGTGCAGCAATTGCACTCATCATCCCGATTGCCGCAAGCAAGTACCTGATTCCGCTTTTACCAGAAGGCTGGACTCCGATGCTCAAGACCGACATGGAAACAGCCGTTTCCCCGACCGAAGCTGTGCAAGAAGTCGCCATCGGCACTGTCGGAACCGCCAAAACGTTCCTTCGCCCTGTAGGCCAAGCAAGCTTTACCATGCCGGACGGAAGCACCAAGCTTTTTGACGTGCAGACTCACGGAGAAATCATCGAGGCTGGCGAAAACGTCAAGATAGAAGCAATACAGGAAGGTCATATATGGGTAATTCTAGACGAAAGACGAAAGATAGTTCAAGTCTGATCGTACTTTTTTCAATAAAGATTAAAACAAAAACACATAACTTGGAGAAAAACAAATGGATACACTTCTTACCGTTGGCATTATCATTGCCGCCATCGTCGTTATCATCGTTCTCGCCTTTATCGGCAAGTTCTTTAGCCTCTGGCTCCAGGCCTTGTTCTCCAAGGCAAACGTGAGCATCTTCCAGCTCATCGGTATGCGCCTCCGTAAAGTGCCGCCGCAGGTCATTGTGGAAGCTCGAATCCTCAGCTGCAAGGCTGGCCTTCCCGTCGATACAAACTTGCTCGAAGCCCACTACCTTTCCCGCGGTAACGTGCTCCGCGTGATCCAGGCACTCATCGCCGCCAACAAGGCAAACATCAAGCTCGACTTCAAGGAAGCAGCCGCTATCGACCTTGCTGGCCGTAACGTGCTTGAAGCCGTGCAGATGTCCGTGAACCCGAAGGTCATTGAAACTCCGAAGGTTTCCGCTGTTGCTCTCGATGGTATCCAGCTCCACGCCATTACCCGTATCACCGTGCGCGCCAGCATCCAGAAGCTCGTCGGTGGTGCCGGCGAAGAAACGGTCGTCGCCCGCGTTGGCGAAGGCATCGTGTCCTCCATCGGTTCTGCACAAAGCCACAAGGAAGTGCTCGAAAACCCGAACATGATTTCCAAGAAGGTGCTCGCCTCCGGCCTTGACGCAGGTACAGCATTCGAAATCCTCTCCATCGACATTGCTGATGTGGACGTGGGCCAGAACATCGGTGCTATCCTTGAAACCGACCGTGCCGAAGCCGACAAGAAGATTGCTCAGGCAAAGGCCGAAGAACGCCGCGCCATGGCATTCGCCGCCGAACAGGAAATGAAGGCAAAGGTGATGGAAATGAAGGCAAAACTCGTCGAAGCCGAAGCCCAGATCCCAATGGCTATGGCAACCGCCCTCCGCGATGGAAAGCTCGGCGTGATGGACTACTACAACCTCAAGAACATCGAAGCCGATACGCAGATGCGTAAGGAAATCGGAACCGCACCGGAAACGACCAAGTAATTTGACCAAAAGGGTTTAGCCCATGGAATCATTACTCATATTCATTGCAATTTTCGTCATTGACGCGCTTATCAAGAGAGCTAGTGCCAAAAAGAAAGCACTCGAAGACAAGCAACTCAACGAAGAAAGTTCCGATGATTCAGCAAACGAGGAATTCGACGAAAACGAGGAACCATCCCTCGAGCCATCGCCTTCCGCAAACCGCAAACTGCAAGAGTACATCAAGCAGTTCGAAGAAGCGCAGCGTGAAGCATCTCAAGGAACAATGGAATCCCCGATGCCGCCTCCAATTCCCGAGAACTACCATCGCCTGGGTGACCAAGTGACCATGCGTGAAGTCGCAGAAGACATCGTTCAGCTTGGCGCTGTCGATATTGAATACCTCAAAACCGAATTTGAAGTATCAGAATCTCGCGCCATCGATTTAATCTACGAGCTCCAGCAACACCGCATTATCGGCCATGACATGGGTGATGGCGCCTACGACGTTCTCGTGCAAGACATCGACGAACTCAACAATCTGCTATCGCACGAAAAGGCTGCACCGATTGCAAAGGCTACAGTAACCAAGCCCGAACCGATTGCAAAGCCATCTGAAAACGATAAGCAGAGCCAGTTGAAAATACTCGAAGAACGCGCCCGCAAGGCTCGCGAAGAGGCCGCAGAAGCAGCACGCCAAAGCGACATCTTAAACGGCTATTCTGGCGATCCTAGCGAAACTGCTGATACGCTTAACAAGCGCACTGTCGTGCGCTCGATAAGCCGTGAAAGCGTCCGTCGCGGATTCATCTGGGGTAAAGTCATCAACGAACCCAGATTCAAGAAACGCTGGACTGCTTACAGCAGGTAAATCGCGCGATTTGCCAAACACGCAACTAGCAAAAATCAAACAATTCATCCCGGACGGTTCCACCGCCCGGGATTTTTTCAACTGATGTCATGGCGCAATTTAGGCCAAAAACACAAAACCCCCGATCTTTCGATCGAGGGTTTTGAGCTGCTTCACTTGGACTCGAACCAAGGACAACGCGATTAACAGTCGCGGGCTCTACCA
>CADAWC010000048.1 GCA_902791475.1 Fibrobacter succinogenes | reverse complement strand
CCGCTACGAAGTCGAACGCATTGCCCGCTTCGCCTTTGACGCCGCCATGCTCCGCAACAAGAAGGTTGCCAGCATCGACAAGGCCAACGTGCTCACCACCAGCGTGCTCTGGCGCGAAGTCGTGAACGAAGTCATCAAGGACTATCCGGAACTGACTCTCGAACACCTCTACGTGGACAACGCTGCCATGCAGCTCCTCAAGCGTCCGCGCGAATTCGACGTGCTCCTCTGCCCGAACCTCTTCGGCGACATCCTCACCGACGAATGCGCAATGCTTACCGGTTCCATGGGTCTCCTCCCGTCCGCTTCTATCGCCGAAGGAAGCTTCGGTCTCTACGAACCGGCCGGTGGTTCCGCTCCGGACATCGCAGGCAAGGGTATTGCCAACCCGCTCGCACAGATTCTCTCCGTGGCCCTCATGCTCCGCTACACCTTCAAGGAAGAAGAAGCTGCAAAGGCTATCGAAGCTGCTTGCGAAAAGGTCATCGCTCAGGGCTACCGCACTGGCGACATTTACCAGGAAGGCTGCACCAAGGTCGGCACGACTGGTATGGGTGATGCTATTATTAAGGCCCTCGCCTAATCGCATTGTCATTCCGGCCTCCGTGCCGGAATCACCATTCTTTGCAAAAAGCGACCGGATTTCTCCGGTCGCCTTTTTTTGTATGATGGGAAATCAAACCCTTGTGAGGCTGACTACGCTTATTACTTAGCGCAACCAGTGCCGAGTGTACCTTCCAAAACAGATTCGCACTGAGCCTTCATAGCAATGGCTTCTTCGCTACCAGCCGGGAATTCAAGGCATTCACCTACAACCCCCGGGATATCGCAAGAGACCATGTCGCCTGCCGGCGTTTCACCAGATTGATTGTTTTCAGGTTCTTCGGTCGTGTTAGATTCTGCCGGCAAAAATTCTTTGCAAGCCTTCTGTTCAATTTCAAAAAGCGTAGCCTTTTCAAAGGACGTGCTAGAAGATGCAATATTGAAATAGGCATCAGCAGCGCAATAGTGGATGCCGCTGAAATCGGCAAAGTTCTTGGAAACGCATTCAATATGAGACATCGGGTAAATCGAGTAGTTCATATTGACATAACGTCCATCTTCCGGATCAAGGAACACAAGCTTCTTCTTGGGAACCGTATCGCCCTTCAAGTCTTCATCCTTATAGAAGTAGCTCCATTCAGCATCATCCATGGTAAAGTCGCATTTGGTTTCAGGCACAAACGTATACTTATCATAGCCGCCTTCCCCAACAGCGGCCTTGCATGCATTCTGCACAGCATTGAAAACCGTTTCGCGAGCATTATTTGCAAAGTAACCCTTTTCAGTCGTGCTAGAAACATAGATAACCGTATTGCCATCTTCATCGCAAGAACGTTCACCCACAAACGCACCATCAGAAGACTTATTGGACGAAGTCGGATCAATGCGGCACATCATGCTCGTCATGCTGCCCGTATAGCGGATGGAATCGCGAATGACAAGGTCTTCGCCTTTGATTTCATACGTTGTCGTAATCTTAGCATTGTTCTTTCCATCACTCCCCTTGTACGAAATCGTCCAAACATTGTCCGAAGCAGCAAAGCCACAGGGGTCTGCTTCTTTTACGGAAGAGCTAGACGGTTCTTCTGCAGCGCTCGAAGAACTTGCGACATCAGAACTAGAATTCGGGGACGATTCAACTGAGCTAGAAGAAATCTGCTTATCAGGCGTATCGGTAGGCGCAATCGGAGATGAGGAATCATCACCGCAAGCCATAAAATTCATAGCCATAGAAAGAGAAAGGCCAAGGCCAATCTTTTTGTAATTCATATATAACACTCCTGTTTTATTTTAATCGTAAGGCCAAATATACAAAGTTTATACATAAAAAACAAACTTTTTCTAATAAAAAAAGCGACCGAATTTTCTCCAGCCGCCTTTTTAGTTTTCTCTCCTATGATTTTTTATTTTCTTTGTCCTTGAAGGGCTGCTATAAACCCATTTATAAAAACTTATGAGCAAATTCTCGTTTATCAAAATCGAATGTTTTGCCCGGAAGCCCAACGGCACTCATGATTTCTTTATCGGCACGTTCTTTAGCTTCAGCCGGAGAGAGTTCAAGTTTTACATACGGACTGTTCAATGAAACATGATCAAATGCAAAATCACCTGTAGAACCATCGCAGTGGCTATAAAACACCACTCCCGTAGTATCTAAGGTAATGGAATCAAGTTCCGCCATCCTTACAACAGCACCTACATCTGTAACACGTCGCAAGCCTACCATTGAATTCCGTCATAGCATCAGTAAACTCAAGCGCATCACTTGTAGTTCCGTCAGTACACATAATCTCTTGTGGAATTAGGTTATCACAAGGATTTTGCGTCACAGCGGCCTTTTGGTCAAAGAACTTAACCAACACTCTTGAGGTACTATCAACACAAGTCCTCGCCGATTCGGAAAGTGACGCATAGTCATCTCCAAGATTTTGCCTTAAATAATAAAAACGACTAAAAACACTATTGGTTTCATGTTATCAAATACACCTATTCAATTTCTTCAACGACACAAAACACTTATTTTTCATTAAAATTCAAAGAGAAATTTAAAGATTTTTCGTATATGACACAATCAAGGTAAAACAACTTAGAACTTGAAGTTTAAGGCTTAGCAATCAAAACGGGGGCAAACAAGGAGCCTTTTGCGTTTTTTACGTACTTCAAGGAGTTTTCAAGCTCGCCAAGTACGTAATTTTCGTGATTTTACAAACAAGTTTACTCGCAAAATTCCCATTTTTGCATAGTTTTACGTACTGGATGCATAAATTTAAAGTTTCTAGTACGTTAATTTCCGAAACAAAGTACACACAACATAAAATTTTACGTACCTGAGCCATGTTTTCACTAGTTTTAGTACGTAAAA
The DNA here is from genome assembly GCA_902791475.1 of Fibrobacter succinogenes. GTDB lineage: Bacteria > Fibrobacterota > Fibrobacteria > Fibrobacterales > Fibrobacteraceae > Fibrobacter > Fibrobacter succinogenes_J. The sequence goes on along the minus strand of CADAWC010000048.1, from coordinate 20,562 downwards.
GCTCGAAAAACGCACAAAAAAACACCCTGCCGCGAGGCAAGGTGCATTCTGAATAAATTTCAGCGAACGAATTAAGCGTTCTTCGTGAAGTCCACGTATGCCTTAAGCACGTCGAGGAAGACTTCGTCCGGAGTGTTGTCGCCAACGATGTGGCTGATGATCTTCGGATCGTACTTTTCGAGGACCTTAGCGGTAGATTCCTTGTAAACCTTGAGACGGTTCTTGATGACGTTTTCGTCAGCATCGTCCTTACGGCCTTCAATCTTAGCGCGGTTGAGGAGGCGAGCAACGATTGTTGCTTCGTCCTTGATGTCGAGAACGAAGATGTGCTTCACGTCAACGATCGGCTTGATGAGGTCGACCTGAGCAACCGTGCGAGGAATACCGTCGAGGAGGAGGGTATCCTTTTCCGGGTTGAGCTTGTTCGTATTCACGAGGCCTTCAACAAAGCGGCCGAAGATTTCAACGGTTGCTTCATCCGGAACGAGGAGGCCCTTGCTGGAGTAAGAAGCAAGGAGCTTGCCGGATTCGCTAGACGGAGCGATGCCACGGAAGATGTCGCCCGTGGAGAGGTGCTTGAGAGCGGTCGTAGCGGCGAGCTTTGCGCCCACAGTGCCCTTGCCAGAACCCGGTGCACCGAAGATAAGAACTGCAGAAATCTGAGACATTATAAACCTCATAGGTTGATTGTTAAAATTTTTCGCGGGTAAAAATAGAATTTAGACGAGAGACGAGAGACGAGAGACGAGAGATTTTTAGTTAAAAAAGCATCAAAATTACTTTTTCTTTCGTCTTTCGTCTGTAGGCGCGTAGCGCCGTTCTTTCGTCTAACTCTTTATCTTTTCGCACTTGAACGAGAGTTTGCCGTTTTCAACGCCCACGTAAATCGTGGAGAAGTCCGTCATCGTCCCGAGCAAAAGCCCTTCGGCGATTTCGTCTTCCACCAGATTCTGGATGGAGCGGCGAATCGGGCGTGCCCCCAGCGAAGCATCGTAATTGTGGTTTACGACAAATTCCTTTGCTTCCTGGCTCATTTCCAAGAGGATACCGCGGTCAGAAAGGTTCTTCTGCAAGAATCCCATCTGGATGTCCACGACAGAAACGAGGTCTTTCTTCGATAGAGCGCGGAACACAATTTGTTCGTCCACGCGGTTCAGGAATTCCGGAGAGAACACGCGCTTGACTTCTTCACGAATGGCGGTTTCCATGCGTTCGTAATCGTCCGTCTCGCCCATCTTGGTAAAGCCCATGCCACTGCTATGGCGGACTTCACGGGCACCGGCGTTACTCGTCATGATGATAATCGTATTTTTGAAGTTGATCTTGCGGCCATAGCTATCCGTCAAAATGCCATCGTCCAAAATTTGGAGGAGCAAGTTGTAAATGTCCGGATGCGCCTTTTCGATTTCGTCGAGCAGCACCACAGAATACGGATGCTTGCGCACCTTTTCGCTCAGCTGACCACCGCCATCTTCAAAGCCCACGTATCCCGGAGGAGCGCCAATCAAGCGGCTCACACTATGCTTTTCCATGTATTCGCTCATGTCAATACGCACAAGCGAATCTTCGCTACCGAAAAGCTCCTTGCAAAGCACCTTCGCGAGTTCCGTCTTACCGACACCCGTCGGGCCAAGGAACAAGAAACTACCCATCGGGCGTTTGTTGTTGCGGATACCTGCACGGCTACGGCGGATGGACTTCACAATCGCATCCACAGCCTGGTCCTGGCCAATCACGCGCTGTTTGATTTCATCGCCGAGGTGGATGAGCTTCTGAGCTTCTTCGCCACCGAGTCTGCGGACCGGGATTCCCGTCATCTTGCTGATGACGTCACGGATAACGTTTTCATCGACAATCGGCGTTTCGGATTCTTCGCTCTGCAACTGCTTTTTGCGTTCGGCAATGCTATTCTGCAATTCTTCTTCGCGAGCGCGGAGCGCTGCAGCCGAAGTGTAATCCTGATTGGCGACAGCCTCTTCCTTTTTCTGGAGGCATTCGCCAAGCTCGTCTTCCATGTTCTGCAAGTCCTGCGGAATCTTGATGGAATTCAAGCGCACACGAGCGCCCGCTTCATCGAGCACGTCAATCGCCTTATCCGGCAAGAAGCGTTCGCTGATATAGCGTTCACCAAGTTCAACGGCGGCACGCACGGCATCCGGCGTGTAATGGACATTGTGATGTTGTTCATACTTCGGGCGCAGACCATCGAGAATCTGGATGGAATCTTCGACCGTCGGCGGATTCACAATAATCGTCTGGAAGCGGCGTTCAAGAGCCGGGTCCTTTTCGATGTACTTGCGGTATTCATCAAAAGTCGTAGCACCAATGCACTGGAGTTCGCCACGTGCAAGAGCGGGCTTAAAGATGTTAGAAGCATCGAGGCTGCCTTCAGAGCCGCCTGCCCCCACAATCGTGTGGAGTTCATCAATAAAGAGAATCACGGAATTGCCCACGCGCTGGAGTTCCATGATAAGGCCCTTCACGCGTTCTTCAAACTGACCTCGATACTTTGTACCAGCGACCATAGCGGCAACATCAAGAGTTACCACGCGCTTGTTCGCGAGCAAATCAGGAATCTTGCGCTGTACAATCTTGAGAGCCAAGCCTTCAATAATCGCGGTCTTACCCACGCCCGGTTCGCCAATGAGCGCCGGGTTGTTCTTTTTGCGGCGGCAAAGAATCTGGATCAAGCGTTCGATTTCGGCTTCACGACCGATAATCGGGTCGAGCTTGCCCGCACGGGCCATCGCCGTGAGGTCACGACCGAAGTGCTCGAGAATCGGAGTCTTGGAACGCGACGGAGCCGCCTGACGCGTTTGCGTATAACGTTCACGCGGTTCATCGTCGGACTGACCGTCATCCATCGGTTGACCATCAGCCTGGCGCTTGATCTGCATCAGCATTTCCTGATAGTTTTCAAACGTCACGTTGTACGTCGAGAGAGTCGCTGCCGCCGGAGAATCGGTCTGCTGCAAAATGGCAAGCATCAAGTGTTCCGGGCCAATGAACTGGACGCCCTCTTCCTTAGCAATCTTCGCGGCATTGTAAAGCACCGCCTTGCACTGCCCCGTAAATGTCAAAAGACCGCCATGGGCATCGCCACCGACCGTCATGAGGCCACCGTTCGTGCTCAGCGCACGCTGAATCGTCTCGCTGAGTTCTGCCAAGTTGACCTTTAAAGCCTTGAGCGTTTCCGAGGCAACACCAGAATCCTCGCGGACAAGACCAAACAAAAGGTGTTCTACTGTAACGCAGTCGCTCCCTAAATTGCGGGCAGCAATACGAGCCGCCTGCAGCGCTGCTTTTGCCTTAGCTGAAAAAATACCGTTAATATCTGCCATAAATTTCCTTCCACCTACTCCGCATTCTGAATAACACCATTATGCATAATCACACGGCGCTTTGCAAACTGCGCAAGCTTTTCATCGTGCGTCACAATCAAGAACGCCTGATGGAACTTTTCGTTAAGTTCGCCAAATAGTTCATTCAATTTTGCCGAATTCGCCTCATCCAGGTTTCCGCTCGGTTCATCTGCAAATACAAGCGACGGATTGTTCATGAGCGCACGCGCAATTGCAATTCGCTGACGTTCGCCGCCCGAAAGTTCACGCGGCAAGTGCTTGAAGCGTTCCTTGAGGCCCACCGTTTCCAAGAGCATTTCGGCGCGTTCACGGCATTCCTTTTCGGGAGTCCCGAGAATGCGACCCGGCACGCAAACATTTTCAATCGCCGTAAACTCGCTCAACAGGTGATGGAACTGGAAAACGAACCCAACATGCTTCCGATGGTACATATCGCGCTCTTCGCTACTGAACTTGCTAAGCGGCTTGCCCTTGAACAAAATTTCGCCCGAAGTCGGAGTATCGAGCATTCCGACCAAGTTCAAAAACGTTGATTTGCCGGAACCCGACGAACCCGTGAGAGCCACAAGTTCGCCCGCATCCATCGAAAAATTCACTCCCTTGAGAATCTCAAGAGATTCACCCGTCTCGGAGAAAACACGACGAAGATCGACTGTTTGGAGGAGAGGAGAGACGAGAGACGAGAGACGAGAGATATTTCCTTCTTTGCGCGAAGCACTATTTTCACCTCTTTCGTCTCTAGTCTGTAGCGAGTTTACGAGCGTTCTTTCGTCTAAATTATTCATGTCTAATCGCCCCTACAGGATCCAATCGGCTTGCTTTCCATGCCGGCAAAAGCGTCGCGGACACGCACAAAATAATACCGACAACAAAAATCAAAATAACGTCAATCGCATGCACCGAAATCGGGAAATACGGAATCACGTACACATCGCCCGGCAGCTTGATGAAGTGGTAAGCCTCTTGCAATTTGCACAAGATAAGCCCAATCGAGCCCCCCACAATCGTTCCGCCAACGCCAATGAAACTTCCCATCAGCATGAACACACGCATGATGCCCGCCTTGCTAAAGCCCATGCTACGCAAAATGCCAATTTCCTTCGTCTTGTCAATCACAACCATGATGAGCGAGCTAATGATGTTGAACGCAGCGACCAAGATAATCAGGCAAATCACCGCCGCCACAATGAACTTTTCGTAGTTCATCCACTTGAGGAGCGTGATGTTCTTGGACTTCCAATCCATTCCGTAGTACGGATAAGAGAGCCAAGTCGCCATGCTATCAACCGCCTCGCCCGCTTTCCAATGATCCTTGATGCGGAACTGGATACCGGTCACGGTGTTTCCCATGCCAAGCAACTTCTGCAAATCCGAAATGCCGACATACGCAAGGTTGCCGTCATATTCGTAAGTGCCCGTTTCGAAGATGCCGCTCACCACGCACATCATCATTTTCGGACCACCAGCACTCATCGCTTCGTCAGGGCTTTGGAACGTCTGCAACACGAGTTTATCACCAACGACAACGCGCAAGCGCGCCGCAAGCCCAGTCCCGAGAATAATTCCCGGACGGAGTTTGCCACCCATGTCCTGCAAACTATCGACAGAGTATTCGCCCCACTTGATGTACTTGTGGATGTCCGTCACTCCCTTGGCTGTAGCTGGGTCAATGCCGTAAATGACAATGCCATCGTTCACCTTCTTGGAGCTGATGCCCACCTTGTAAACGATAAACGGCGACGAAGCGACTACGTCAGGCACGCGTTTTTGCACTTCCTGCGTGAGGCTATCGTACGGCCCAATCGGATTGCCATTATACGCCATCAGTTCAAAGTGAGCGTCCTTCCCAATCATCTGGGCCGTGACCTCTTCTTCGAAACCGTTGACCGCCGCAAGCGCCACCACTAGCGCAAACACGCCAATGGAAACGCCGAGCATACTGAAAATACCAATAAGCGAAACAAAGAGACTCTTGCGTTGAGCCCCCAAGTAACGCCAAGCAATGAGGAGTTCTAACTTACTAATCATAGACGAGAGACGAGAGACGAGAGACGAGAGATTATCGCGTTTTAGACTTTTTCAAACCAGAAAGCATTTTTGCGATTTCCTCAGTCTTCGGATCGACGTCATCCAAAGAATCCTTTGAAATGTAGTTTAACAACTGAGCTACTTCTAATTGACTTTGAACCTCCATCAATGAGCCATAGCTTATTTCAAGAAAATGTACAACTTCACGGTCCGAAGAACGACTCATACCCTCTGCGATGTTTGAAGTCACAGAAACAGCAGCTCGCCTAATTTGACTTGTTAGAGCAAATCTTTCGTAATCAGGAAAAGTTCTACACAAACGATAAACGTCTAGCAACCATTGCAGAGCTTTCTGATAAACCAATAGTTTTCTATACGCAAACATTCTCTAGATTTTTTCCTTTTACGTTCTTTCGTCTCTCGTCTGTAGCCGCGAAGCGACGTTCTCTCGTCTAAACCTCCGGCTTCATGAGCGGGAAGAGCTGCACGTCGCGGATGGTCTGCTGGTTCGTGAGGAGCATGACCATGCGGTCGATGCCAAAGCCCACACCGCCCGTCGGCGGGAGACCGCTTTCCACAGCATGCATGAAGTTTTCGTCCATCGGGTGGGTTTCACCTTCACCACCGCGGCCACGACGCACCTGGTCTTCCAAGAGTTCGCGCTGACGGATCGGGTCGTTAAGTTCGGTATAAGCGTTACCGAGTTCCCAGCCGTTGGCATACGGTTCAAACTGTTCGATGAGGCCTGCGATGGTACGGTGCTTCTTGCAGAGCGGCGTGCTTTCGGTCGGCATGTCCTTGATGATCGTCGGCTGGATGAGCTTGCTTTCCACCGTGAGGTCGAAGAGTTCCAAGATGCCACGACCACGAGTAAATTCACCATCGAGGTGACCACCGAGTTCTTCCATCTTGGCCTTGATTTCGTCATCGCTCATGTCATTGACCTTGATGCCACCGAACTTTTCAATGGCTTCAATCATGCTGTAGCGCGGCCACGGAGCCTTGAAGTCGATTTCCTTGCCCTGGTAGTTGATCTTGGTCGTACCGTTAGCGGCAATGCAAGCGCGTTCGTAAATGTTTTCGAAGTGAACCATCATGTCGTTGTAGTCAGCATAGGCTTCGTAGAATTCGAGGCCAGTGAATTCCGGGCTATGCGTACGGTCCATACCTTCGTTGCGGAAGTTCTTGCAGAACTCAAACACCTTTTCCATACCGCCGATGATGCAGCGCTTGAGGTAAAGTTCCGGAGCCACGCGCAAGTAGAGCGTCATGTCAGCGGCATTGTGGTGCGTCGTAAACGGGCGGGCGTTTGCGCCACCGTAAATCGGCTGCAAGGTCGGCGTTTCGACTTCGATGAATCCCTTTTCGATAAGGTATTCGCGGATTGCCTGCATGATCTTGAAACGCTTGATGAAAACTTCCTTCACGTCGTCGTTCAAAGCCATGTCGATATAGCGCTGGCGGTAGCGGGTATCCACGTCGGCAAATTCGTTGAACACAACCTTGTTGCCGTTTTCGTCAACCTTTTCCTTGGCGACCGGGAGCGGACGCACAGCCTTCGAAAGCATCGTGACCTTTTCGGCACGCACAGAGTATTCACCACTCTGCGTTTCGAACATCGTACCGTTCACACCGATGAAGTCACCGAGGTCGGTCATCTTCACGATTTCGTAGTTTTCTTCGCCCACTTCGTCACGGGCAACCACAACCTGCAAGCGACCATAGCGGTCCTTGAGGTGCATAAAGCACATCTTGCCCTTGCGATTGAAACGCACCACGCGGCCGGCAAATGCAACCGGTTCCTTAGAAGCCATCAAGGCATCCTTGTTTTCCTTCAAAACCTTGGAATCATGGGTCCTGTTAAACTTGTGCGGATAAGCATCCACACCCATTTCCTTGAACTTATCGAGCTTAGCCAAGCGAGCCATCACCTGGTCATTCATATCTTGCATTGCCATATTATTTTACCTCGTGAATATATCACGTCTTAAATTTGAACGGGGTAAATTTAGAAAAATAGAAGGCGGCTATTTACGCTTCTTCGTAAAATACCACGCAATCAAACCCGATATACTTAAAGTATGCGGGACACTAAGCCAAAGTTCGTTCAATGGCACAGTACGCGTCGGTATTTTCGATCCCAAATGCAGAGATAAAAGTAAGCACACGGTAATAATAATCGTAAAAACAAGCCACTCGATAAAAACCGAAGTTGACCTTTTTGGACATATAAAGTAACAAAGAAGCGAAGGCAACTAAAAAAGACGATTCAAAGCCCAGCCTTACATTCCAAGCAAAGCTTGTTACAATAAAAAATAGAATACAAATTAACAGCGTTCTAAAGAACCACTTCATACTTTTCAATATACAAAAAACGACAACTTCGCTAAAAGTTGCCGTTAAAAGAAATCACTGGATTCTATCGGCCCGTCGGGCCTCCAGAATGACAAAAGTAACTATCCCTGCGAGGTTTCTGCGAAGCTCAGGCGTTCGTAGTTTTTGAGCGCAAGGTTCAGGCGGTATTCGTTCGGGAAAAGGCACACGAGATTGCGCTCCTTGTCCATCATGCAGTCGCCGGCGTATTCATCGGCAAACTTGCCCACATCTTCTTCAGGGCCTTTCACCCAGCGGATGCAATGGGCAGGCACGCGGTCGAGTTGCACATCGGCGCCGTATTCGCTCTGCAAACGGAACTTGAGCACGTCGAACTGGAGTTCACCCACGACGCCCACGACAGGCACAGCGGACTTGAGCGGTTCATAGAGCTGCGTTGCACCTTCTTCCGAAAGTTCGGCAAGGCCCTTCGCCATCTGCTTAGACTTGAGCGGGTTCAAGAGCGTCACGCGGGCAAAGTGTTCCGGCGCAAAGTCCGGGATGCCCGTGAAGTTCATCTTTTCGCCGTCCGTGAGCGTATCGCCAATGCGGAAAAGTCCCGGGTCGTTGATACCTACGATGTCGCCCGCCCAGGCGTGGTCAATCACTTCCTTGTCCTTCGCGAGGAACGCGGTCGGAGCAGCCAAGCGGATGTCACGACCGGTACGCACGTGGAAAACCTTTTCGCCACGGGTAAAGCTGCCCGAACAAATGCGGAGGAATGCCGTACGGTCGCGGTGTTTCGGGTCCATATTGGCCTGAATCTTGAAGACGAATGCGCTGAAAGCGTCTTCGTCCGGCTTGACCGGGCGCTTGTCGGTGTCGCGGATCATCGGCGGCGGAGCGAGTTTTGCAAAAGCGTTCAAAAGCTGGCGCACACCGAAGTTGTTCACGGCAGAACCGAAGAACACCGGGCACATTTCGCCCTTCAGGAACTTTTCGTGATCGAACGGATCCATACCACCCGTGACCATTTCGTATTCTTCCTTAAACTGATTTACCCAGTTTTCACCGCAGAGTTCAACCAAGCGCGGATCGTCCGGGCCTTCCATCTGGATAATTTCTTGCTTGCCATCGTCCGGGTTGAACGTGTGGAACGTATTTTCGGCGATGGAATAGACGCCCTTGAAAAGCTTACCGACGCCAATCGGGAGCGTAAATGGAGCCGTCTTAATCTGCAAAACGCTTTCAATCTGGTCGAGCAAGTCGAGCACATGGCGGCCATCCAAGTCCATCTTGTTGATGAACGTGATAATCGGCGTATGGCGCATGCGGCAAACGTTCATTAAGCGAATCGTCTGCTTTTCAACACCGTTCACGCTGTCGATAAGCACGAGGGCGGCGTCCACGGCGGTGAGCGCACGGTACGTGTCTTCGCAGAAGTCCTGATGCCCCGGGGTATCGACGAGGTTGAACATGCAACCTTCAAACGGGAAGTTCAACACGGAACTCGAAACAGAAATACCACGCTGCTGTTCGATTTTCATCCAGTCACTGACGGTGTAGCTCTTGTTCGCCTTCGCGCGCACGTGACCAGCCTCGCGAATCACATTCCCGTACCACAGGAATTTTTCGGTGATGGTGGTTTTACCGGCGTCAGGGTGGCTGACAATAGCGAAAGTGCGGCGTTTTTCAATTTCTGGATTCATAGATAGGTTACAGGCTATAGGTAATAGGTATTAGGTTGAAATGTCGCCTACGGCGATTTCCAATTGACGCGGCAAATATAGTAACTTTAGGGGTTTAGTTCAATATTTGGGGATCGTGGTTAGCGGTTGGTGGTTAGTAAACAGTAAGCGTTGGGCTATGGGGTCGTGCCGGAGTTTCCCCTGAGTTACATCGAAGGGGCACTTTGGGGTAAATCTTTCTATTTTTCTTATAGCATGGCAACAAAGAAGACGCAATCTAGAACCGCTAAGAATACGAGGACTCGGGTAACGCACGAGTTTCCCGCACTTTTCGACGCCAATTCGGAAGTTCTTTTGCTCGGTTCCATCCCCTCACCCAAATCGCGCGAACAGGGATTCTATTACGGGCATCCGCAAAACCGCTTCTGGAAAGTTCTCGCAAGCGTCTTGAGCGAGCCACTCCCCGCGACCATCGACGAAAAACGCGCCATGCTCTTAAAGCATCACATCGCCCTTTGGGACGTTCTCGACAGTTGCACCATCATTGGCGCAAGCGACACGAGCATCGAAGACGTGGTGCCGAACGACATCGCCTCGCTCCTTTCGAAAACAAAAATCAAGCGCATCTTTTGCACAGGCGCCACCGCCCACAAGCTCTACGAAAAGTACTGCGAAGCAGCAACCGGAATCAAGGCTGTAAAACTCCCCTCCACCTCCCCCGCCAACTGCGCCGTCAAATTCGAGAAGCTCGTAGAAGCGTATGAGGAAATCAGACGAAAGGACGCTACTACGTAGCTACAGACGAGAGTTTTTTATAGGCGGCGATGCCGCGATTATTCTTCTTTCGTCTACCAGCTATACGAAACTTGGCAACTTGTTACCTTAGTTGAGTTATCCTCTTTGAAGAGAAGCGGTCTCTCGTCTTTCCACTAACAACTAAAAACGCCCCGCGGTTTTAACCACGAGGCGCTCTTTATTTTACAAGGAAAACCTTATTTCTTTTTCTTGTTGTTCGCGCTGTTGCTGCGGACGTCCTTCGGCTTGAACTGGACGCTGATTTCCACGTTCGTCACCTTGGAACCGAGTCCTGCCGGATCAAACACCTTGTACGTAAATTCATCGATTCCAGAGAAGCCCTTGTTCGGGGTGTATTCAAAAGAACCATTCGTTTCATTCAAGATGATTCGGCCATTGCGCGGTTTCATCACCGTCTTCACAGACTGAAGTCTGTCGCCATCCGGGTCCTTAGCTGCAGACATAAGGCCAGTAGAAGCAGGAACCTTAAGCGTTTCACCTTCGCGAGTCTGGTAAGAGAGCGGCTTCGTTTCAGGAGCGTTATTCACGGCTATCACCGTAAATGTAGCCGTCTTGTGAGCCGTTGCACCTTCCGGGTCAGTAACCGTGAAGGTAATGCGTTCCGGCTTGCCCTTCCAGTGAGAATACGGCTGAGCCACAATCACAGTTTTCTTAGCCTGGTTGTAAGTCACCTGCAACTGCTTCTGACCTGTAAATTTCCACTTGAGGTCTTCGAAGTTGTGGTCCTTGTCGCGAGCGTACTGGTCAAGCTTAATCGTTGCAATCACGCCTTCATTCTGATTTTCCCTGATGGTAAAGTCAGGAATATCGCGCATCACCGGAGCCGCATTCACATGCTTCACAATGAACTTCACGACAGACTTGTCAGAGGCGCCAGCCGGGTCAGTAGCGGTAAAGATGATGGTTTCATCACCGAACCAGTTATCCCTTCTCGGCTTGATTTCGGCAACGCGATTGGCGTTGATTCTCACGTCGAGGTTCTTAGCACCAGAAACCTTCCAGCGGATTTCATTCTTCTTGTGGTCCGGATCCGTTACGAAGTCATCGAGGTTGATAGACTTGAAGGCCTTGCCTTCGAGAGTCGTCTGTCCCGGGATTTCCTTCACCACCGGAGCATCGTTCACAGACTTCACCGTAAAGCGCACTTCAATAGAAGCCTTTTCCTTGCTTGGGTCAAACACATTGATAATCACCGATTCACTACCGTTCCAGAACTTGTTCGGGATTTCAACAGTGAGAATACCCTTATCGCTGATGTTGTACTTCAGTTCATGCTTAGCAAAAGTCGGTGCCGGAGCTTCTTCTTCGTGTTTCTTAGCCTTCTTTTTCTTCTTGTCCTTCTTGTGCTTTGCCTTTGCAGGTGCAGCAGCGGCAAACGGATTTTCACCATCGATAGACCACTTGAGTTCATCGACGCCGTTATCCGGGTCCGTCACGAACTTCGTCAAGTCAATCGCCGGGAAGGTCTTCTTTTCTTCGATGACCTGCGGCGGAATCGGCTTAAACTTCGGAGGATCATTCACCGGAATCACTTCGAACGTAGCCTTGGTAGACTGCTTATCGCCAGCCGGGTCCATCACCGTAAACGTAATCGTTTCCTTGCCGTTCCAGTTCGGATTCGGCGTCGTGATGCTTGCACGGCCATTCTTAATATCTACAACAAGATCCTTGTTTCCAGAAACAGTCCACTTGAGTTCCTGCGGCTTGTTATCCGGGTCATTAACAATCTTGGCAAGATCGACAGGAGCAAATCTTTCCTTTTCCTTGATCTTCTGGTCGCCAAGATGCTTGATAATCGTCGGCGGGTCGTTCACCGGAGTCACTTCAAATTCAATCTGCTGAGAAGCTCTTGCACCTTCCGGGTCCGTCACATCGAGACGGATCTTTTCAGAACCGTTCCAGTACTTGTCCGGAGTCGTCACCACGAGCTGCTTCTTGCTATTGATTGTAGCCTTAAGAGCACGAGTCGGAGCCACTTCGAACTTCAAGGAGCTCGTCGGATGATCCGGGTCAGACACGAACTTCGTCAAGTCAATCGGTTCAAAGTGTTCCTTTTCCTTGATAGTCTGGGCAAGAATCGGTCTAATCACCGGAGCATCGTTCACAGATTCCACAACAAAGTTAACAGTCTTGGAGTCCGTTGCACCATCCGGGTCCTTCACCGTGAACACCACATTGCGTTCGCCATGCCAGTACTTGTCAGCAATGTCAATGTGAGCAAGGCCACCCTTGTAAATCACGACACTGAAGGCATCCTTTACGGTTTCCTCTTCTTCATCGTCATCCTTCTTGCCTTTCTTCTTATCCTTCTTGCTCTTCTTGGCGTGTTCGGATTCCGGCTTTACAACCTTGACATTCCAAGAAAGCTGTTCCATCGTATTATCCGGGTCGCGGACAAACTTGCTCAAGTCAATGTCCTTGAACTGGCCCTTTTCACGAATCTTCTGCGGCGGAATATCTCTCAGAACCGGAGGATCGTTCACAGAGACAATTTCAAACGTAATCGTCTGAGAAGTCTTAGCACCATCCGGATCGCTCACTTCGAGCACCATCAATTCCGGAGCGCACCAGAAATCCTTATTCGGAGCAGTCACCGTAAGCACGCGGCTTGCAGAGATTTCAGCCTTGAGCTGCTTTGCACCCGTAATTTTCCAGCGAAGTTCATTCGGCTTGTTGTCCGGGTCCTTCACGAATTCATCAAGCTTGATCGGCTTGAAGGTTTCCTTTTCCTTGATTTTCTGGTCCGGGATTCTCTTCACGAATGCAGGAGGATCGTTCACGCGAGTCACTTCAAAGAGCATCTTGTGGCGAGCATAAGCGCCTTCCGGGTCCGTCACGGAGAACGTGAGGTTTTCCTTACCGCTCCACTGCTTGTCCGGCACAGAGACAATCACAGTGTTGTCCTTGCGGATATCCACCTTGAGATCCCTATTGCCAGAAACTTCCCATTTCAAGGAAGATGCCGGATGATCCGGGTCTTCAGCGAGAGTCGAGAGGTCAATCGTCTTGAAACGGCCACCTTCGAGAATCGTTTCGCCCGTCGAAGCGTTTGCAGCAATCACCGGAGCATCGTTCACAGAACGCACTTCAAAGCGAGCGGTCTTGCTTGCAGAAGCGCCTTCAGGGTCAGTTGCGGTAAACGTAATGTTAGCAGCACCGTGCCAGTACTTGTTCGGGATAACAACATTTGCCACCTGGTCGGCACCCACCTGGACGCGGAGTGATTCGCCAGCCGGTTCTTCATCGCCCTTGCCCTTCTTCTTCGAAGAGCCCTGGCTAATCGGGCTAACCTTGAATGTCCACTTGAGTTCGCTAATCTTGTGGTCAGCATCCTTCACAAAATCAGCAAGCTTGATCGGCTGGAAATGCTTCTTTTCGTCAATCGACTGGTCGCGAAGATCGCGGACAAATTCCGGAGCATCGTTCACAGATTCAACCGTGAAAGTCACTTCCTTGCTGTCACTTGCGCCATCCGGGTCCGTCACGGTGAAGCGAATCTTTTCAGAACCGTTCCAGCTTGCGTTCGGCGGAGTCACCGTCACCTTATGAGTTGCATCCATCGTCACGCGGAGTTCCTTCTGGCCTTCCATCTTCCACTTCAGGCGATTCTTGGCATGGTCAAGGTCTTCAACAAAATGGTCAAGTTCAATCGGCTTGAACGAGCCCTTTTCCTTGATGGTCTGGCCCGGGATATCCTTCATGACCGGCGGGTCATTCACAGAAACAACCGTAAATGTTGCAGTTGTACGAGCCTTAGCACCAGACGGGTCAGTAACAGTGAATGTCACCTTTTCAGAACCGTTCCACATCTTGTTCGGAGCCTTCACAGTCACGATGCCCGTCTTGGACATATCGACCTTGAGATCCTTATTACCCGTAAAATCAATCTTCAAGCTTTCAAAGTGGTCATCCGGGTCAGATACGAGTTCAGACACGTTGAACGGAGTGAATTCGCCCTTTTCCTGAATCGTCTGATCGGCCACCTGCTTGATTTCCGGGAGATCGTTCACAGATTCCACCGTGAAGAGAGCCGTAGAAGAAGCCTTAGCGCCTTCCGGGTCCGTTACGGTGAACGTAATTTCTTCGGCACCGTTCCAGAACTTGTTCGGAATCACAATCGTTGCAACCTTATTTGCATCAATATTGACCTTAAGTTCAGATTCTCTCTTCTTGGAACCTGCAGCCGGCTTGCTGGAAACAGAGAACGTGAGATCAGAGAGCTTGTTATCCAAGTCCTTCACCATGTCAGCGAGCTTAATCGGCTGGAACTGGCCCTTTTCGCGAATCGTCTGCGGCATGACCTGCTTCACAAACATCGGAACATCGTTCACAGATTCCACCGTAAAGTTCGCCGTGCGTTCGTCGCAAGCGTTATCCGGGTCGCAAACCTTGAAGGTGAGAGTTTCGGCACCATGCCACTGCGGAGACGGCGGCGTAATACGGACAACGTGAGCGCCATCCATAGCCACCTTGAGTTCCTTATTACCCGTAATCGTCCACTTGAGGCGATTCTTGGCATGGTCAAGGTCTTCAACAAAGTTATCCAGTTCAATCGGCTGGAATTCACCCTTTTCCTTGATAGTCTGTTCGCGGATATCCTTCATGACCGGAGGATCGTTAATCGCCTTTACCGTGAACTTAGCAGAAGTCGTTGCGCGAGCGCCTTCCGGGTCTGTCGCCGTAAACATCAATGTTTCGGTACCGTTCCACTGGTCGTGCGGAATCTTCACAGAAACTTCATGAGATCTAGAATCAATATTGACTTTGAGGTCACGATTACCAGTCACTTCGACCTTGAGCTTCGAGAAGTCGTGGTCTGCGTCGCTCAAGTAATCGTCCAAGATAAACGGCGTAAACTCGTACTTTTCTTCAACCGTCTGGTCAGCAATCTTTTTGAATACCGGCGGATCGTTCACAGAACGCACATTAAGAGCGACATCCTGCTTAGCGGAACCACCTTCCGGGTCCATCACCGTAAACGTGGCAATCGTGTTACCAAACCAGCTCGGGTCCGGAATTTCAACCGTAGCCACATGCTGATCGTCAATATTTACGTTGAGTGTACCGAGTTCCGGCATCGGGCCCTGGTGCTTGACTTCGACATCCCAGGAGAGTTCGGAATTCTTGTGGTCTTCGTCCTTGACAAAGTCATCAAGCTTGATCTTGGTGAACTGTTGCTTTTCGTTGATGTTCTGGTTCGGAATCGGGCGAATGAACTTCGGCAAGTCGTTCACGGAATTGACCGTAAACATGGCTTCGCATTCTGCAGAAGCGCCTTCCGGGTCCGTAGCCTTGAACTTGATGGATTCAGAGCCGTTCCACAGTTTGTTCGGAATGCGGATTGTAGCGACACCGCCAGAAACAGAAACCTTCAGGTCCTTGGCGCCAGAGACCGCCCACTTGAGCATTTCAATGCGGTGGTCCGGATCCTTCACGTACTGGCCAAGCTGAATCGGAGCAAATTCCTGCTTTTCATCAATAGTCTGGTCCGGGATATTTTGAACAAACTCCGGAGGGTCGTTAATGGAGCTGACCTTGAAGAGCACATCCTGTTTTGCTGAAGCACCGGCGGCGTCAGTCACGGTAAACGTTACACGTTCCTGACCATTCCAGTTTTCGTTCGGGAGCGTCACAATGGCAGAACCATAATTGTCGATTTCAATTTTAAGGTCCTTGTTGCCCGTCACCGTCCACTTGAGCTTCATCGGATCATCATCCGGATCCGTGACATAGTCCGCAAGGGAAAGCATGTCGAACTGGTTCTTTTCTTCGATCACCTGATCCGGAATCTTCTTTGTGAATGTCGGAGGATCGTTCACAGGCTGAACCGTAAATGCAGCCGTCTTGTTATCGCTACCGTAGTCCGGGTCATTTGCAATAAACTTAATTCTTGCAGCACCATACCAGTGCTTATCAGGAATTGCAATCGTCGCCACGCGGTTTGCATCAATCGTTACAGACAAATCACCATCAGCCTGCGGGCCACCAGCCGGGACTACTTCGGTATCCCACGTGATTTGGTTTTTCTTGTGGTCTGGGTCATTCACAAAGTCATCCAAACGAATCTTTGTGAACTGCTGACCTTCCGTAATCACCTGGCTTGGAATCTGAGACACAACCGGCGGATTGTTCACTGATTCAACACTAAAGTTCACCGTTTCAGATGCACTAGCACCCTTGGAGTCCGTTGCTGTAAAGGTCAAGTCTTCGGAACCATTCCAAAGAGCATCCGGAGTTGCAATTTCAACCGTACGATCCGGAGTGATATTCACCTTGAGAGCTTTGTTGCCACTCACTTTCCAACGGATCTGCGAGGGCTGGTCCGTATCATCCGTTACAAAATTATCGAGTTTAATCTTCGAGAATGTGCCGCCTTCCTGAATAGATTCACCAGGAATTCCACCTACCTGTGGCGGTTCGTTCGCCGGTGCCTGTTCAGCTGCAGGTTCATTTGCAGGAGCTGCAGCCGGGGCTGCTTGTGGAGCCTGAGCCTCAGGTGCTGGATTTTGCGCAAACGATGATGTTGCAACAACGCTAGCAGATGCAATCAAGGTCGCCAAGGACCTCTTCAGTTTATTCATTTTTGATCTCCGATACCATACACGCAATCAAAATTTCACAGTGAAATTTATCACACGTCCTTAAAAACGATTCTAAATATAATGCATTTCCGGCAAATCTTTTCAAATCTTGGAAATGTTTTTCCATAACAAAAAATGGCATTTTTGTCTATTCCGCTAAAAAATTTTACGTAAGTAATTGAGTATCAATGAGTTACAAAAAGAGATGTTAAAAATCCGTCTACCCTCTGTTTTAAAAAAAATTCGCATTTTTGGCTAAAAACAGCTAAAAAGGGGACGCTTAATGTAAATTTTTTGTAAAACCAAGCGTTTTTGGACTTTTGTCCACCGTCAAGCTACTCCAAAAAATGACAAAATGCTCCGAAAATAACTAATTTTGAAATAAATCATTAAACCCAACCAGGAAAAACAATGAAATTCGTATTTCTCTGCGACGCCAACTATCTCAAAGGCGACATGGTAAACTTCCAGAATAACTTCCCCACCAATCACGAACTCGTGACGATGACCTCTGAAGACCTTCTCCAGAGCAAGTCCATCATCGAAGGGACCTTCGCTATCTTGGCAGAACGCACCACTTGGCAGAAGAACTTCAGCCTTTTCCGCTACTTCGGCCTCCTCCCGCTCCTTGAAGTGCTCCCGCTCGGCATTGTTAGCCGTGGCCGCCGCAACGAACCCATCAAGGGCCGCAGCCAGAACCGCAACCAGGAAATCTTCTTCAACCCGGCCGCATCCGCTGAAGAACTCTATCTCCAGGTTGACAAGTTCGTCGCCGCTCCTCCTTCTGGCTACTCCTATCCGCGCGGTGCCGCTAAGTAAGGCATGCAAAGAAAGGTCCTAGAAAGCCTTTACAACCAAGGCGGGTTCTCGCTTTTCGCCATTTCTGACGAAGAAACATTACCCACAGAAGCCTTGCATAAATTCGCACTGGCACTTAACGCCGGTGCGCGTTTTGTTGTAATTGACTTTACCGGGAAACGCCCCTTCGAAGGGAACGCCCCCATCCAAGCAGGAGACCTTTCAAAAAAAATCCTTACTGCTGAAGATATAAACCACATTGCATCTTCGGATACAAATATTACTATCACGGGAACCAACGCGCTCCCTACTTCTGATAGTGAATTCCGCACGCTCTACCACAACATCAGAAGCCTCGAAACTATAGCCCCTCAAGTCATCGGCATCATTTCGACAGAACAGGTAGAAAACGTCGGACACCTAGTCTCCATGGCGCGCCTTTTGATTATGCATGTGACACCAACGTCCATGAAATCGGCAGCGTCCTTCATTGAAGACGTCAAAGAAGCTCAAAAAATCGAGATTTTGTGGCTTTCCAGGGAACGCCCCACCCGCAGAGCATACCCCAAGGCTAGCAAAGCGATCCGCCGCAACGCAAAAGCCACTAAAGAAGCGTTCGCGCTCGACTTCCAGAAAAATCCTGAAGAACTCGCCAAAGTCGTCAAAAAACTCCACAAAATTTCCATTCTCATCAAAAATCCGCTTGACGGATTCCCGAGAATTATCCGCAATCTGTTCCCGCTATTGCTCATTGTGGTCATTATCGCACCGTTCCTCTTTGTCACAGACATCGACAGAAGCGATTCCAACCTCCGCGACCGCATCCAGGAACGGAACCAGCTTTCCGTAGCCCCTTCGTTTGAATACACCTTCGACGGCAACGAAAATATGCAGCGCATCGCCCGTTACGCCATTGGACGATTCGACGCCATCATCACAAACGACAAGATGATCAAGAATTACGTTGCCAAAACTCTTGAAGACAACGGATACGGCGTCACCGCATGGGAAAAAGGGAGCCACAACATTCCGCCCAAAGGAACGACTATCCGTTTTTCGCGTCCGGACGAAATCAAGCGCCCCGCCTCGGCAGATACCATCGGCGCCGCATGGAAGTTCTGGACATCCGTCATTTCGGATAGCATCGCCTACCTCACGGAATTTTATCACGAAACAGCCACGGCCACGCAGAGAAAGCACAACGGCATCGACGTCGCTAGCCGCCAGGGGGCCCGCATTTTGGCCCCGTTTGGAGCAAAAGCCTGGACAAGCCGCGATGAACGCGGTGGCGTGATTATAGCGCTCGTTCGTAAGCAAGACGTTATCTTGTTTATGCACTGCGACAAGCTCCTTTATCTGAACGGCCAAGAGGTTATGCCGGGCGATCCCATTGCCACCGTAGGCACCACCGGACACACCACCGGACCGCATGCGCATATCGTTACAGGGCTCGTAAGCAAGAAGGGAAAAAAGAGGATCGGGAACGTTCGCTACGATGTAATTGACCCAATAAAGTGGTTTTACAAATTCAAGCCGACTTCCAAATAAAAATTGGTGTTTTACGTCACACGTAACGTAAAAATATGCAAAAAACGGCCTTTTGTAACAGCAAATTTACACCCGAACTATCGCAAATTAATCCACAATTAAGTAACTTTGGTACACGGGATTGATGTAGTTAAAAAACAATGTCAAAATAAAAGGATTAGGACATGAAACATTCCATCATTTGGGCATCCCTCGCACTCGCCGCAGCGTTCTTCTCAGCATGCTCTGGAGTTGTGACCCCGAAGGCCGAACTCGCCACCCATACCGATTCGGTACACGATATTCCTGCCATTGACAGCCTTATCGTCAGCATGAAGCAAGACTACATCAAGCAGTGCTATATGCCTGTTGCAAGCCACTTGCCGCCCGAAAATTCCTGCCAGTCTGACTTGTTCCAAATGGTTGAACGCCGCTACCACATGGACTTCAACCAGAATCATGTTGCTGCAGCCAGCAACGAACTCTTCTTCAAGGACATTGTTCCGGAAATCAACAAGAAGGTCAAGAGAGAACCGGCCCTTCGCGATCCGCTGCGCCGCGCATTCTCCAACAGCAACGAAATGCTTGCCTACTACAAGGACAAGTACAAGTTCAACACCCAAATTGAACAGTTCTAATTCAAGTTTTTCTTGTTAAGACTACATTGGCACGGCTTTCAAAGCCGTGTTTTTTGTTTATTCTTTCGTCTTTCGTCTTTCGTCTTTCGTCTAAAATTCTATATTTACGCCGCAAATTAAACCTAAAAGAGACAAATCTATGGGAAAATCACTCTATCAGAAAATTTTCGAAAGCCACACGGTAGCTAAGCTCCCGAGCGGCCAGTGCCAGCTCTTTATCGGGCTTCACCTCTGCCACGAAGTGACGAGTCCGCAGGCCTTCGCCCAGCTCCGCGAAGAAGGCCAGAAGGTTCTGTTCCCGGAACGCACTTTCGCCACGGTGGACCACATCATTCCGACCACGTTCCCGGAACGTAACCGCCCGCTCCAGGACGGCATTTCCGAAGAGATGTTCTCCCATATCGAAAACAACACGAAGAACAACGGCATCAAGTTCTTTGGCCCCAGCACCTGCGAACAGGGCGTTATCCACATCGTGGGCCCCGAAGAAGGCGTGACCCAGCCGGGTATGACCGTCGCTTGCGGTGACTCCCACACGGCAACGCACGGTGCCTTCGGTGCTATCGCGTTCGGTATCGGCACGAGCCAGGTGGCAGACGTTCTCGCCACCCAGACGCTCGCCATGAGCCCCTTGAAGACTCGCCGCATCAAGTTCACCGGCAAGCTCAAGCCGGGCGTGACCGCCAAGGACGTGGCACTTGCCTACATCGCAAAGCTCGGCGTGAACGGTGGCGTTGGCTACGCTTACGAATTTGCAGGCCCGGTCATCGAAGAAATGGGCATGGAAGGCCGTATGACGGTCTGCAACATG
>CADAWC010000047.1 GCA_902791475.1 Fibrobacter succinogenes | reverse complement strand
AAGTTCCATGGAGTCCATCGTGGCACCGACGCCGTCTTTACCACGAACTTCGTGGATAGCGTGGATACGCTTTGTGAAGTAGAGGATACGTTCGGTAAGAGTAGTCTTACCGGAGTCGATGTGAGCAGAAATACCAATATTTCTGTGCTTTTCAATGTCTTTCATATTTTTATTCCACTAATGGAGTTGATGTTATTGAATGTTGCGCCCAAAAATAGAAAAATTTGGGGCGAACTCAAGGGCGGTTTTTCATTTGATGGTATAAAAGGGGGCAAAAAAGCCCTAAAATCGCTTAAAATGCAAAAAAGCAACCATAAAAATGGCTGCTTCTGTTTGTTTAAATGAGAAAATTTTTGTTTATACGCTTTGGTCGGGATTCGATTCGGCGTTATTTTCACCAGTGGTATTTTGTTCTGTAGCGGGTTCGTCCGGTTCTGGATCCTTGTCGATGGAGTTTTCGACAAGTTCAGGCTTTTCGACTCCTTCGAGAGCCTTGAAGTATGCCATGGCTGTTTTACCGACTTCCGTTGTGTCAAAGTAAGTGTAGGCACCGTTACCGATGGCTCCGATGGCCGGGATGGCACGGAGGGCGATGCGGCCGAGGAAGTTTGCCGAAATCTTGACGCCTATTTTTTGCAGCAACTTTTGGAGTGCTGTCAGCGAAAGCTTTTGGACGACAATGCGGCTGCCCGTGCGGACGGCGACATCGCGGAGGAGCGAGGCTGCGCTGTGGCGGAATAAACACCAGACCATCGCTTCACGGCTGAGCAATGCGAACTTGCCGTAGGTGCATGCTATATCGGCGACGAGCTGTGCCTGGATGCGCCAGACGGCGGCGATGTCCGGAATAGATGTTAAAACGCCGGTGAATCCTGCCGGAATGGAAAGTGAGGTACTTACGGTGGCGGCTTTGAGGGCGGCCTGCTTGATCAGTACTTCGGCGCGCTTGTCGGGATCGTTGTTCGGGCAAAGGAGCGAGTCCGGAATATCTGTAATCAGGTTGAATATAATCGAATTGAACATTTCCTGAATGGATTCGTTCTTTTTGTCTTTGAATTCATTGAAGTTTAACATGGGCTAGCTCCTTTTTTCTCCTATTTCAAGAATATTTTAACAATTCCAGCGATGTTTTGGGGAATCTTATATTGAAAATTGCTTTTTTCAAGCCACATTTTGAGGATTTCGTCTACCCAGAGCCTGTCTGAAGCGATGTTTTGAACGAAAATTTCGGTTTCATCGCCATTTTCGACAAGCTTGTAGTTCATGTGAAACGAAATAGGCGTAGTTTCTCCATGAGGGAGGGCCGTGAGGTCCATCGTCTGCTTTTGGGCATTGACGCTGAAAGATATGTTGTTTAAAACTTTCTGAAGTTGTTCTTCCATGGTGAATCCTTCGATGGCGGTTAGAACAGAATCTTGGCAAAAAAGCCAGTGCCTTTGGGTAGCTGTTTTTTGATGGTGTTGTCCTTAAACCACCACTTTGCGATTTCGTTAACCAACGTTCGTGCGCTTTCTACTTTATTTATAACAATCATGGTGCCTTGATCTGTGTCTTCAAAACAATAGTGTGCACAAAGCGTGGTTGGTGTAAATTCTCCATGCAAAAGGATGGTGACGTTTGCTTGATTTTCTTGCGAGTCGATATCGACGTTCAGGATTTCACCAAATTTATTGATGAAGTCGTTGCGTTGGAAAAACATTTCGATAGCTTTGTCGCGTGCGTTAGAAAGGAAGGACATGGTTTTATTATTAGTTGGTAGTTACTAGTTATTGGTTACTAGTTAATTCGTGTACCTGTTTTTTCGGTTGTAATATATATTCTTTTGCGAAAAATGCAAAAAATAACACCTCGTGCTTTTTACGGCGCGAGGCGTTTTATAATGCTTTTAAAATGCGGTGGTTAGCGCGGAAGCGTGAGGATGTCGATGCCATCCTTGGTCTTCACGACGGTGTGTTCCCACTGGGCACTGAGAGAGCCATCGCGGGTCACTGCGGTCCAACCGTCAGAGAGCGTCTTTGTTCCCGGGCGTCCGACGTTGAGCATCGGTTCAACTGTGAACACGTTACCGACTTCGATGAACGGGCAACGTTCGTAGTTGCGGAAGTGGTAGACGGTCGGTTCTTCGTGGAAACCACGACCGATGCCGTGACCGCAGTAGTCTTCGACAACGCTGAAGCCGTGTTCGTCGGCGATGTCCTGGATGGCGCAGCCGATGTCGTTCCAGTGTGCGCCTCTTTCGCCTGCAGCGCGGATGCCTTCTTCCATGCAGAACTTGGCGGTATCGACGAGTTCGCGGGCAATGTCAGAGACCTTGCCAACGCAGAACATGGCGGAGGTATCACCGTGGTAGCCGGAGAGGATCGTCGTGATGTCGATGTTCACGATGTCGCCATCCTTGAGGATGGTGTTTGCGTTCGGGATGCCGTGGCAGACAACTTCGTTGATGCTGATGCAGGCGTAGCGCGGGTAACCGTGATAGCCCATGCAGGCGGAGATGCCCTTGTGCTGGCGAGTGTAGTCGCCGATGAATTCATCGATTTCGAGCGTGGAAACGCCGGGCTTGCACATTTCGCCCGCTCGGATCAGCGTTTCGGCAGCGAGAGCGCCGGCATCGCGGATCAGTTCGATTTCTTTTGCGGATTTTACTTTGATCTTAGCCATTGTTAGGAATTAGGTAATAGGTGTTAGGGGTTAGGTTTAATTTCAGATTTTGCATTTGGGGGTAGATGTTGAATAAACGCGTTGAGCATTTTCTTTATTTCGATGATTTCTGAATTAAACTTGTTAAAAATATCGTCACTTATATAATGTAAATCTTTTGCAAGTAGTAATTGATATTCTGATTCAGCCGCAGAACCTAGTGATATCTGAAGAAATCTTGCTAATTCAGTATTTGTCTTTCTTCCACAACCTTCTGCGATATTAGTTGGAATTGATGTTACAGATCGTCTAAGTTGTGAGGTTAGAACAAAAAGTTCTTCTTTTGGAAAAAAGGTTTTGGTCAATTCATACACATTAAGTGTGAATTGATGGCTTCTTTTCCATATTTCAAGAGAATGGTATTCTCGCATTTTCCTAAAACCTACAACCTAAAACCTGTAACCTACTTTTTCCATGCGAATCTGTCGAGCAGGTAGGCAAGTAGCATCTGGTCGTCGGTGGTGCCGTTCGCGAGATCCTTCACGAGCGGGAGCATGCGGCTGATGCGTTCGGTTGCTTTTTGACCGCCGAAGTGCTTGCGGACTTCTTCGAGGCGGACGCGTGTACGTTCACTCACCTTCTTCGCGATTTCTTCGTTCGTGAGCGGATCCATCTTGATGAAGTTTATGCCGAAGTCAACTGCTGTCTGGCGGAGGTCGATTTCTTCGACTGGAGTGATGAGAGAAATGCAGAGGCCACTGCGGCCTGCACGGGCGGTACGTCCGCTGCGGTGCACATAGACTTCGTGGTCGGCGGGGTGGTCGTAGACAATCACGTGTGTTACGTGGTCCACGTCGATACCGCGGGCGGCAACGTCTGTGCAGATGAGAATCTTGAGCTTCTTGTCGCGGAAGGCGTTGAGCGTCTTTTCACGAAGGCTCTGTGCCACATCGCCACTCAATGCGCCAACTTCAAAACCGTAGCCGGAGAGCACCTGTTCGAGGTAGCTCACGTCGCGCTTGTAGTTGCAGAAAATCATGCAGCTTTCGGGATTGTAGTATTCCAGAACCTTGATGGTCATGGAATCCTTTTCCATCACGTCGCATGTGTAGTAGCGGTGTTCGAGGTTGTTCGCGATGACCTTGTCGTAACTGAGCGAAAGGAAATCGGCTCCCGGACGCTGGAATTCGCGGGCAAGGCTCTTGACCGTCTGCGGAATCGTGGCGCTGTACATTGTGCAGGAGATGGCCTTCGGCAAGTACTTGCGGATCTTCTGCATGTCGGGGTAGAAACCCATCGAGAGCATTTCGTCGGCTTCGTCGAGGACGAGGTCGCGGATTGAAAGCAGGTCTACGTTTCCGCGCTGGATGTGGTCCATGAGGCGGCCCGGCGTAGCGACAATCACATGAACGCCGGAGCGGAGCGCCTTGATTTGCGGTTCGTAGCTTACGCCACCAAAAATAGCGACAGACTTGATACCCGTACCCTTCGAGAGCTTTTCAAATTCTTCTTGCACCTGGATGCAGAGTTCTCGCGTCGGCACGAGGATAAGTGCCTGCGGATACGGATGGTCACGGACAATGACCTGCAAAAGCGGGAGGGCGTATGCGCCCGTCTTGCCCGAACCCGTCTTCGATTGCACGAGCATATCGCGGGCGGCGAGCATGTAAGGGATGGACTTGCGCTGGACAGGCATTAGTTCGGTCCAGCCGTGTTCCCGGAGAATCGCCTTCTGTTCTTCGGGGAGCATATCAAACGTATAATCGGGGAGCTTGTTCTTGGGCTCGATAATTTTGACAGGCGTTAAAAACGGATTTACTCTTTCTTTCGTTTCTTCTTTAATTTCGTCACTCATAGTGAGCATAAAGATAGAAAAAGGTTTTAGGTAACAGGTAACAGGTATTAGGAAAAGTATCGCGAGCTTTGCTCGTCTTTAAATGGCGGCGAAGCCGGATTATTCCTCTTTTGTTTCCTAACCCCTAATGCCTAACACCTGAAACCTATAACGTCCAATGGTATTCAAGCCCGAGGCTTACAAAGCAATCGATGGTCGATTTTCCGATGGTTGTGGGGGCGGCGCCTGCATCGGGCGAGGGGGCTTCGTAAATGTCCCTTCCTCGGCTTGAGATTCCGGCTCGGAGGTCAACGCCGTAATGCTTCTTGAACACGAACTGCCCACCAATGCCAACTAACGCTCCCTTGTAAACGTCTTCGAACTTGATGCGGTACTGGTAAGCTCTAGAGGGGGCTTTGACTCCGCTTTTAAGGCCGATATCTTCGGAATAGAACGTGTATTGGAACCCGAGGAAAAATAGCGGGGTTATGTCTAACCATGGTGTAATGGGGTAGGTCATGGAAAGTAATGCATTGAGCCCAATATCATGTTGCCCAAAATTCCAGTGGTCGAGTTCGCGATAGACCGTGTCGGACTTGTCTGTTTTCATGTCTCGGTTTGAATAGCGGTACATGAGCTCAACACCGATAAATCCATGCCAAGTAAGGCCTGCGTAAAGGCTGAGGAATGCGTCGTCGTCTTCGATAAAGTTCCAAAGGCTAACGGAATCCTTGGTGACGCGGTAATTCTTGACGCGGCTTTTTGTGTGGCTACTGGTCCAATTGCTCGGAGTGAGCGGGAAATGCGCTTGTGAGTAACCAACGCCAACGCCTGCCCAAATATTCAAGTTAGGGACTTCTTTGTAAAGGTCATCGGGTTCGGTCTGCATCTTGAGGCGTTCTTCTTTAGTGAGGCGGCGCTTGGTGCGTTTGTCAAAGAATGTAGAGGCAATTTCATCGCTGAGGGCTACTTTGTCATTGCTCGCCTTGACGATGCCTGCGGCTTTGGGTTCTTGGGCCGTTTCGTCAAAAATGGCGACTTGGATGAACTTTCCTTGTGGAATGAGCAATAGGACAATGTTGTCTTCGAGCGTCTGGATTTTTGCGGCCATGCCGGGGTGCCTTGCACGCAGGTAACTCGACGGTAATCCTTTTTCGAGATTATTCGAAAGCCAGGATCCGTAGCGGGTGGCTGTGGTGTCGCGTTCCCATTCGCCGAGTTCGCGGCATTTGGGTTCTCCGATGCCCGTGTTGTTGCGGCGGAGCGAAAGGCAAAATTCATTGGCGTTGACGGGTGAATTCCCGTCCAATGTCCAAATATAAATTGTAGCGTCTTTCCATAGCGTAAAGCGCGAATCAAAGTAAACCTCGGAAGCGCTTGCCCAGGCGACCAAAATCATCAAGATGGCGAGGAGCTTTTTCATTTGGTAACTCCTTCGTAAAGGTTCTTGCGGATTTTTTGGACTGCAAGCTGGATGAGGTTTGTCAAGTTCGATAGTTTGTACGTTGTAATGGGCTGTTGAAGTTCGTCAACGGCGCTAAATAGCGGGCGTTGCTTCAAGTTGTCCCAAAGTGTATACGAAAAGATGGCGCTGACGTTGTCCGGTTTGCGTAGACTCCCACTTTCGTTGTGGATGAGCGCGTAGTCAAAAAAGTTTTCGCGCTTCAAGTCTGTACCGATGATGAATTCATGCAGAATCAACACTACGGGCGGGACGTTCCCTGCGGAGTCCTTGAGCATAACGCCTTGTTCCGGAATATGGCCCTTGATGAAAATGCGTTCGTCAAGTTTTAGGCTTTCTTCGGGGAACTTGGTATTGGCTGTATCGGGGAGGACGATGAGATTCCCGTACGCTTTGCGCATCTCGGTTTCGAATGTGTTGCGGCAGTGGAGCGTTCCTTTAATTTGGATGCTGTCTGTGCCGATTTCGAGGCGCTTGGCAAACCAGTTCGAACGCGTAATGACAAATGCGTTTTCGATACCTGTCACCGCAATACCACCATAAGGTGCCTTATGGTACGAGGGGTGGCTTGCGGTCCAATGATAAGAATCTGCACACCCGGTGAGCATGCAGATTGCAAATCCAATGGAAAGTATCGACTTTCTGATTGTCATTCGCTTTCGTTGTTTGTGGGCGAAGCCTTAAACGGCCCCCCACTTTTCGCGGTAGGCGTAGACGCGGTCAAGGATTCCTTCGGGGGCATTGATGGCCTTGCGGTTTTCTTCGTTTTCGAGGAATGCAATGATGTCGTTGATGTTCACGATGGAATGGGCTTCGATGCCGTATTCATCTTGGACAGTCTGGAGTGCGGACTTGCCGTTTTCAAGCTTTTCCTTGCGGTCCACAGAAATGAGGAGGCCGACGACGTTGGCATTTTCGATTTGAGAAAGAGCCTGCATCGTTTCGTTGACGGATGTACCCGCGGTAATCACGTCTTCGATGATGACGACGTTTGTCTTTTCGGTGTACTTGTAACCGACGAGGGATCCGCCTTCACCGTGGTCCTTGATTTCTTTTCTGTTGTACGTAAAAGTGAGGTTCTGTGCGTACACGTCAGAAAGTTTCATGGCTGTAGCGGCACAGAGCGGAATACCCTTGTAAGCCGGTCCATAAAGATTCTGGGCCTTGCCATCAAAATGAACCATGAATGCGGCTGCGTAGAATTCTGCGAGCTTGGAAAGGGATGCGCCAGTGCGGAACTCTCCAGTGTTGATAAAGTAAGGCGTTTCGCGACCACTCTTGGTCACGAAGTTGCCGAACTTGAGGGCGCCTGATTCTACGAGAAAGTGTACAAAAGTATCTGTATTGTTCATTGCAAATTCCTAGGCTTTTGCTCCGATGAGGAGTGCTACAACTTTAGAGATTACATTGTAATCGGTAATGAACTGGATCGCAAACATGGCGACCAGGCATATGACGCAAAGTACTAAATAGCTGTGGAAGGATTTTTCGAAACCCTTGATTTTCAGCTTGAAAATGAGCCAGACTCCAAAGCTCAAGATGGTGCTGAAAACCCATGCAGCGGTTGTGTTCAAGTCCGCAAGGCGGCTTACGGCGAATGTGATGGTGATGCCCGGCAAAAAGAAGAATGCAACGCTCATGACTACTAACATTGCAAAGCCAACGTAGTAGGCGAGTCCGCGGTCTTTCTTGACAATGACCGGAGAGCCGATGGTGGTCTGTTCTTCTTCACCCGTCATCGGGTTCACGAAGGTTTCAGGCTTGAACTGCTTGTACGGCGAGTTCGATTTCGGTTCTTTGGGCTTTTTCGGCGAAATGACTTCGCCTGTCAGCGGATTGACGAGCTCTTCCGAGGATTCTTCAATAGCTGGAGAGGCAGGAGCTGTAGCTTCGGTCTTAACTTCGCTATTTGCTGTGGCGGTCGGCTCTTGAGCGGGTGCTTCATTCTTAATTTCTTCGGACATAGGTGTCTCCTAGAGAATAAACGTTCTGCCTGCGTGAACGAACACGCGGTGTTCAAGCCACAATTTGAGCGCCTGAGAAAGCGTACGCTTTTCGATGTCCTTGCCGAGTTCGACGAGTTCATCGATGCTTGCTGTTTCGGGAACGCGCTGGATGTCCTGGCAAATGATTGGCCCCTGGTCGAGGTCTTCTGTGGCAAAATGAGCTGTTGCACCGATAATCTTAACACCTTTGTGCCATGCCTGATGGTAGGGCTTTGCACCCTTAAATGCCGGCAAGAATCCGTGGTGGATGTTGATGATGCGGTACTTGTATTCTTCTGTGAACTGAGCTGTCAAAATCTGCATGTAGCGGGCGAGGACGATCGTATCCGTCTTAGTTTCTTCGATAATTTCACGGAAACGGTTTTCTGGAATCGTCTTGTCCGGGTTGGACGGCACGTAGTAGAACGGCACGCCAAAGGAGCCGCCGACGGGACCCAAGTCCGGGTGGTTGCCGACGATGCAGCTGAATTCGCAGGGGAGGTCGCCGTCACGGTGCTTGAGGAGCAAGTCGTAAAGGCAGTGGTCGGTCTTCGAAACAAAAATGGCGACACGTTCGGTCTTGGAGGTGTCGAAAAGTTTCCAGTTCAGCTGGAGGTGCGGGGCGATTGTCTCGAGGTGTCTTTTGACTTCGGGAATGCCGTCTGATTCAATATCGAATACAGCGCGCAAGAAAAATGTTTCGATATCCTTGGCGGTGTGTTGCTGGAGGTCGATAATGTTGGCTCCGGCTTTGGCAAGAACCTGTGTTGTGCCGGCAATAAGCCCTTTTTGGTCGGGACAAAGAATTTGAAGAATATAACGAGTCATAGACATACTATAATATTAAAAAATTTAGGCAATGTTACCAAATATTTTATTTCCAAGTAGATAAAAAATAACTAACATTACATCAAGAAATAAAAAGTATTGAAAAATGGAGAGAATTAAATTGTTCAGACTGGGAATTTACTCCGTGCTCGCTTTGTCTGTTGCGCAGGTGTTAGCTGCACCTCCTAAGACTTGGGATGCCATTTTTAACGCCGAAGGTCAGGGCGATTATGCCGCGGCCAAGATTGACGGAAATATTCGTTTTGGCGAATACACCCATTATAAGAATATCCAGCCGGTTTCCTTCCGCGTTTTGGATGACAAGTTTGACTTTTCTGTTGCTGGTAACATGACGGTTCCGGCAAAGATGGTCGAAGACCCGAATTTCTACGAAAACTGCCGCAATACCATGGAAGCATGGATTTCGTATTTCGACAAGCCGCGTCACTTTGGCAACGAAGACCTTATCATCAATATTGCTGGTGTGGACCTTGCTTGTGGCAATGACTTGTTCAACGTGCATGACTTGCGTATAAAGTTTACAAATCCGCAGGCTCAGAAGGCTTGGGTTGCCGAACTCGAAGGCCGCCAGAAGTACAAGCGCGAACAGCTTTCCGCCTTCCGTATTGCAGAACAGGAACACCGCGCTGAAATTCGTGACAAGTCTACTTCGTTTACGGACCCGCGTGATGGACAAGTTTATCGAATCATCAAGGTCGAAGGCCGTGAATGGTTTGCTCAGAACGTGAACTACAATGTCGAAGGCCACTCCTGGTGCTACGAAGACAAGGATTCTTACTGCGCTCGTAGCGGTCGTTTGTACGATCTCGAAGGTGCTCGCAAGGCTTGCCCGGAAGGCTGGCATTTGCCGCGTGACCGCGAATGGTCCGACATGCTCAAGGGCCTCACGGGTTGCTACGATGGTGTGGACAAGTGCGGTAACTTTGCTACAAAGATGAAGGCTACGACTGGCTGGCAGGGCGGTGGCGGTACCGATGAATACGGTTTCACCATTTTCTCTTCGGGCTATCGCAAGCTTCTTGGCAAGTCTACGGTTCGCTATGAAGATATGGGCGAATACGCTGGTTTCTGGTCTGCACAGAACGGCCGCAATGAAACGATTTGGCTTTGGGCAATGGGCCGCATGAGTGACCAGATGGTCCGCCAGCTCGTCCCGGCAACTGCAAAGAACAACGGCTATTCTGTTAGATGCATTAACGGAAACTAGTTTAGACGAAAGACGAGAGACTAGAGACGAGAGAGCGTTTTTAGTTTAGCATTTACGAAAAAAGCAAGAACATGAATGTTCTTGCTTTTTTTACTTTCGTCTCTCGTCTGTAGCGACGAAGTCGCGTTCTTTCGTCTAAGTTACATCTGGCGGATCGGGAAGAGGCCGAGCAAGTCGAGGACGTTTTCGAGCACAATCTGTGTAGACTGCACGAGGAAGAGTCTGGACTTTTCTTCGGCGGATCCGAGCACGCGGTCTTCGTGGATGAACTTGTGTGCGGCTTCGGCAATTTCGAGTGCGTATTGTGCGAGCACGCTCGGTTCATCGTCCTTGACGGCGGCGAGAATCTTTTCGCCCTTCTTGGCGAGAATGTTGATGAGGCTGTAGGCGGCGTCATCGGTAAGCTGTGCGTAATCCACGTCGGCTACCGGAACGGTGTAACCGGCCTTGCGCATAATGCTGCAAAGACGGACGTGTGCGTTCTGCACGTACGGACCTGTGTCGCCTTCGAAGCTCATCACGGCATCCCAGTCAAAGCGGACGTCCTTCAAGCGGCTGTTCTTGAGGTCGTTGAAGGTGAGTGCCGAAATACCGATCTGGCGTGCAATGAGTTCCTTGTTCTCGAGGTTCGGATTCTTTTCGTCGATGAATTCGAGAATCTTCTTCTGGGCGGCTTCAATCACGTCGCGCAGCAGGCTTGCGGTACCTGTACGGGTCTTGCCCTTTTCCCACTTGCCATCGACCATCTGTAGAATCACACCGAACGGAATGTGGTACATGTCCTTGTACCATTCGCGCCCCATCTTTTTGAGCACGTGGAAGACCTGCTTGAAGTGGAGAGCTTGTCCCAAATCGACTACATAAAGGCACTTGTCGAAGTTGTATTCCTTCTTGCGGTAGATGGCGGCTGCGAGGTCGCGGGTTGCGTACAACGTGGAACCGTCACTCTTGCGGATAAGGCACGGGTTCAGGTCGAATTCATCGAGCATCACCACGTCGCGTTCCTGGCTGTTCACCAACAAGTTCTTTTCGCGGAGTTCATCGAGCACTGCCGGAATCTTGTCTTCAAAGAAGGATTCTCCGGTGTAGTGGTCAAAGCCAACGCCCATCATGTCGTAAATGCGCATGAGTTCCTTGAGCGTTGCGGCGCGGAATGCGGTCCAAAGCTTGCGGTAGAATTCGTCGCCCTGTTCGAGCTTCGTGAATGCAGCACGTGCTTCGTCTTCGAGACCGGGTTCTTCCTTGGAGGCCTTGGAGAAACTTGCGTAAAGGATGTTGAGTTCCTTCACGGTGAGTGCGTTCAAAGTAGCTTCGTCGGTCGGGAGCTTTTCGCGGAGGTACATCACGATGAGCTTACCGAATGCGGTACCCCAGTCACCGAGGTGGTTGATGCGTTCGACCTTGTAACCGGCAGCCTTGTAGATGCGGGAAAGCGAGTTACCGATCATCGTGGAGCGCAGGTGGTGGAAGGCGAGTTCCTTGCCGATGTTCGGGGAACTGAAGTCGATGCAGACAACCTTGCCATTCGGTGCTGCGTGGCCGTATTCCAAACCCTTGGCGGCGATTTCTTCGAGAGTCGACTTCGCGAGGAATCCGCGGTCAATAAAGAAGTTGAGGTAGCCGTTTACAGCTTCAACTTTAGAAAGTCCTGTCGGGAGCTGAACCTTGGCTGCTAAATCTTCGGCAATGAGCTTCGGAGCCTTGCGCAGAGTCTTTGCGAGAGAAAAGCAAGGGATGGTGTAGTTGCCGTGACTTGTATCAGGCGGTACGGAAATAAGTTTCAATGCGGCTTCTTCGTCAAAAGCTCCAGTTGCTGCAAGTGCCTTTGCGATTTCTGCATTAAATGAGTTCATTGTCGTCTCCAGACTTCTTAGCGTCTTCGCGGATGAAGTCGTGTTCGTCGAGGTTCATGAGTTTGCCGTCTGCATAGAGGCGGTCGAAGGAAATTTCGTTTCTCTTTTCTTCTTCGAAAAGGTGAACCATCAGGTCAAGACCAGCATCGAAGATGGCCCAACGCACACCTTCCTTGTATTCAACGCCGACATAGTGGAGCTTGCGTGCTTTGAATTCCTTGGTCAGTTCATTCAAAATGGCCTGCATCTGGGCTTCACTTTCGCAAGTGGCGATGAGGAAGTAATCCGCTTCGTTTTTGACGCCGCGGAGGTCGATGAGCTGCACGTTCTGGGCGCGAAGTTCAAAAAGGATACCTGCACCAAGCTTAACGGTTTCAGAAAAATCTTGGTTATTTGTTGCTGTCATGTTTTTCTCCCTGATCGGGTTCTATTATTTGTTGAAAATCTCTTCCGGTGTGTACGACGGCATCGACGGTGGCGTTCTTGTTGAGCAATACGAGAACGTTCTTTGTCTTTAAGGTGGCGGCGAGAGCTTGTGCGCCTTCCCATTCCGGATTTCGGAGTACGATGACGGTCTCGTCGTAGTTCTGGAGTCGTTCGTTTTCGATGTGGACGACATCAAATCCGTTATTGCGTAAGAATGCCTGCATTTTGGTAGCTGCACCCTTCATACTGCAACTGTTCAACACTTCGACTTCACCCTTGATGCTGCGGACTTCGCGAACAACGGGGGCTGGCTTTTCTTCTTCGCAACCTGCAAAGAGGAATGCGGCTAAAACAGCCGAAGAAACTCCTACGGCAAAGTTTAGGTGGAGCGCTTTAGAATAGTTGTGGAACATTCTTTGCCGTAAAATTTAGAAAAATAAAAAAGACCTCGCGGTGCGCGCGAGGTGACAATGATGATTAGATACAGTATGGTTTTCTTATGTGGAATTCAACTAGTGGTAAAATTTAGTGGCAGAGAACAGTGCATCTTGAGAAACCATAGTCATGAAAGAAACTGTGCGGGCCGTAAGCTTTGAACGCGTCTCTTTCGTTCACATAAGAGAGTCTGATATACGTGTTTTCGCTGGGCTTGTATTCTAGCGAAATGTCTGGAATCAATACGCTGACGTTGCCCTGACGCAAGTCTTCTCTTGCAAAGTTTGCTTCGTTGTTAAAATTTGTGTATAGTGGCATTCCAAGACCGATATTTGCATACAGGTGAAGATTTGGTGTGAACTCGTATGCAAAATTAGCCATAAGACTTTGGCTTGCAAAAGAGCCGAAGTTTCCACTTACAAAGTTTAAGGAATAGCTGTACGCCACTGTCAGTGCGGGATCGAAGGTGTCGTGACGTACCATTTTACTGCTGTCAAATTCGCGGTTCCAAGGAATGCCTGCTGATTCAATATTTGCGGGGATGTCTGCAAATGCTAATGTTGCTAAACAAATAGTTGATAAAGTAATTGATTTGATATTCATGTCAATGAATATACAAAACTACTTTATATTGGAGTAGTCAAATTACTGTATTTTTTTGAAGAGATCTACTTACCAGCAATAATGCGGGTTTCGCCAAGGGCAATCGTCATAGAAGTAACGGTGCGGGCCATAAGCTCTGAACGCGTCTCGCTCGTTGACGTACATGACACGGAATGAAACCTTGTCGTTTGGCTTGTATTCTAAGGCGATGTCAGGAATCAAAACGCCCACGTTTCCTTGCTTCACGTCTTCGCGTGCAATGCGGTTCCCAAAATGAAGGCTGGAATATAGCGGCATCCAAAGGCCTACGTTTGCATACAAATGCAAATTTGGAGTAAACTCATAAGCGAAATGAGCCATAAAGCTTTGCTGCGCGAACGAGCCGAAACTCCCGCCGATAAAACTTACAGAATAAGTATAGGCCACTTTCAAAGCGGGGTCGAAAGTGTCGTGACGGACGAGGCGTTCGGGGTCAAAGTTCTCGCGGTTCCAGGGAATACCGCTTTCTTGAATGACGTAGATTGTATCGACAATGGTATCTTGTGCTGCAACGAGAGTTTCCGAGAGCGCGGTAGAATCAGCCTTTGCGGGGGAGGCTGCAAAGGTAAACGCTGCTAGGAATAACACTGTAAAGCACATGAATCGCATATCATGAATATAAAAAAAAGGAGGCTTCGTGATAAAGCGAAGTCTCCTGCTTAGATGGATTTCTCTGGAATTACTTGTTGTTGTCGGCTTTGGAATCGTCGCTCTTGGTGACTCCAGCGAGTTTTGCCCCGAACATGGAGCCAAGAACTGTACGGAGGTCAATGCCGAGCGAATCCGTGAGGCCG
Organism: Fibrobacter succinogenes; assembly: GCA_902791475.1. Lineage (GTDB taxonomy): Bacteria > Fibrobacterota > Fibrobacteria > Fibrobacterales > Fibrobacteraceae > Fibrobacter > Fibrobacter succinogenes_J. The sequence goes on along the minus strand of CADAWC010000047.1, from coordinate 10,464 downwards.
TTCGTGACTTGCGTAAGCGTCTTGGTAATATCTCCCGTGAGCTTTGCCGTGTTGCCTTCGCCGTACATGGTGATGTTGCCGATTTTTTCCATCGGTTTTGCGATGGCGGCTGCAATTTGCGGCATCTGCTCGAAGTATTTTTCGATGGTCTTGAGCTGCATTTCCTGACGGGCGGCGTCACCGTAGAGCTTCATGGCTTCGGCCTTTTTGTTGAGAGCTTCTGCTTCGGCTAGCCCCTGGGCCTTGATGGCTTCAGCTTCGGCTAGCCCCTTCGCCTTTGTCGCTTCTGCTTCTGCTAAAGCTTTTGCTTTAGTGGCTTCGGCTTCTGCAAAGGCTTTTTCCTTTTCGGCGTCTGCAATCTGCTTGATGGCCTTGGCACGCTGCTCTTCCTTGTAGCGGACGGCTTCTGCGTCTTTCTGTTGCTGGAAAAGTTCTGCTTCGGAACGCTGGATTTGTGCCTGGCGTTCGGCTTCTGCTTTCTTTTCGATTTGAGCCTTAAGTTCCTTTTCGGTCACCATGACCATGCGTTCGCGAATTTCAATTTCCTTTTCTTGCTTCGCGACTTCTGCTTCGGCCTGAGCCACGTTGATTTCCTTTTGTTGCGTCTGCTTCTGGATTTCGTAGGCCGCGTCAGCGATTGCCTTTTCGGTATCGGAAATCTTTTGCAGGTTCGCTTTTTTCACGGCGAGGTCGTTTTGTTTCTGTGCAATTTCAAGTTCGGCGGCAACAGCGGCGTCGTTTGCTTCTTTTTTCGCCTGCGATTGAGCAACGCTGATGTCTCGTTCGGCGTTTGCCTTTGAAATAGCGGCCGCCTTGCGGATGGCAGATGTCTTATCGACACCGAGATTTTCAATCACGCCGTTTGCGTCTTCAAAATTCTGGATGTTGAACGTCTGCACCACGATACCGAGCTTTTCAAGGTCCGGAATTGCATTTTCGAGCACAAGTTCAGAGACCTGCTTGCGGTCGCCCACGAGGTCTACGAGTTGCATGCGGCCAACAATTTCACGCATGTTACCTTCGAGAATATCGACAATCATGGCACGGATGTCTTCGGGCTTCTTGTTCAAGAAGTTCTGAGCAGAGGATTTGAGACGGTCCGGATTGTCCGAAATCTTGGCGGTCACCACAGCATCGACCGAGACGTTGATGTAATCCTTGGTGGGGACGGGACTACCGGTTTTCACGTCAATCTGGATCAACTGAAGAGATAGGTGGTCGGCGCGTTCGAAGAATGGAATGCGAAGGCCTGCACGCCCGATGATGATGCGCGGCTGCTTCTGGATGCCGGAAACGATAATCGCTTCGTCCGGAGCTGCCTTGATGTAGGACATGACAAAGACAACTACTAGGAGTGCTACGATTAGGAGAATAGCTGGAATAATAATGTTTTCTGGCATTTATTACCTCTTTATTATAGTTTACTTTTAATATACAACATTTACATTGTCACAAAGTGTCAAAATGAAAATTTTTTGAATTTTATGGGATGGTAGCGCAAGTTTCGTATAAATTTTCAGTGCTTTATCATAAAAAAAAGCCCGGCGAAGCCGGGACCTTTAAATGCATATATTTGCGTTTTAGATTTTTTCGATAATTTCGTTTTTGCCGTTGACGCGGATAACGGTTGGTTTCCATGTCTTGGCTTCTTCCGGAGACATTGTTGCGTAAGCCACGATAATCACGAGGTCGCCCGGCTGAACCAAGCGAGCTGCGGCACCGTTCAGGCAAATTACGCCAGAACCTGCTTTGCCTTCGATTACATAAGTATCGAGACGGGAACCATTATTGACATCAAGGACGCCAACTTTTTCGAAGGGGAGGATGCCTGCTGCATCCATCAAATCGCGGGCTATAGTGATGGAACCTTCATAGTTGAGGTTTGCATCGGTAACTGTAGCGCGATGAATTTTGCTTTTGAGTAATTCTAGCTGCATTGCTGCTTAGAACTTGACATTGAAGAAACTTGCTACGCCCTGGTCCGGAGTCGGAATAACACCAAAGCTGAAGCGGTTTGCATCCGGGTTGCTATCCCACTGGGTGCTGATGAATGCATCTGCAAAAGACCAGAGGTGTGCTGCTAAAATTCCGCCAAATCCCCACCACCAATAGCTCTTGTCTTGAACCTTGAGAACTATTGTAACAGCGATACTGCCGACTTCAAGAACATCCATAAAGGTTGCCTTTGCGGTCTGCTTTGTTTTCCACTGATAGTAGGAGGGAATCAAAAGAGAAATGTATGCGCTGCTTTGGTCACCATTGCGATAACGATAAGAACGGTCGATGTCTGCATCTTCCATGCCTTCGGCACGTTGGCTGAGCCAATCTTCTTCGCTCACACCGAGTCTGTTCCACGGCTTCTGGAGATATTCTGTCGGGCGGATGCCAAGTTCGACGAGCTTCGTCAACTTTTCGCGAGTGACGCCTTGTTCCTTAGCCTGCTGATATTCCCACTGAGTAAGGCCCATGTCTTCGTACTTGAAGCCTTCCCACTGACCACCAGTGGCCTGTGCATTACCAATGTTTGCTTGAGTTGTTGCTTCGGCATTTGCCTGAGCAATGGAATCTGCTGTTGCAGCATCTTGGAAATCGTCAGAAAAGAGGTCATCAGACTGAGCAAACGCTAGTGAGCCCGCGAAAAGAACAGCAGAAAGCACTTTGAACATGTTACTCATTTTGATCTCTTTCTTAAACGTTTAATGCCGGGGGAGGGAATCGAACCCTCACACTCTCGCGAGTACTGGATTTTGAGTCCAGCGCGTCTACCAATTTCACCACCCCGGCGGGGGAGCACAACAAATATAGCACTATTTTTGCTTTTTTTGTAGGTATAAAGCAAAAAAACGCATGTTTTAGGCGCTAAAATCTGTAAAAAATTTTTTGAGTATAATTTTGTTTGCTTAAAGGGCCTGTTTTACGAGCATCGGCCTGAATTCCACATTGAGCGGGGCCAGTTTTTTGGCGCCATAGTCCACTGCACTTTCCTTTGTATCAAATGGACCGGTGCGCACGATATAGAGGACTTTGCCGCTTTCAAGCGTGTTCTGGCTGATGGTGCAGGCGATGTTGCGCTTTTTGAGATTGTCTACGAGTAAATCGGCGTTGGACTTGACGCCAAATGCGCCCAATTGCAGTTGCCATGCGGATTTGGCTTCGGCAGGCTTTGCTTCGGGAGCCTTTGTTTGCGTGGGCTCTGCAGCAGCGACTGTTGTTGCGGGGGCTGAAGCCTTTGATTCTGCGGCTTTGGCGGCGTCATTATTTGCTGATGGCGTTGTGCTTGCTTGCGGAGCGGCGCTTGCGGCCTGTTCAGCCTTGACTTGCTCGGCCTGAGCTTGTTCCCTCTTGGCGGCGGCTTGCTTCAAGGCTTCGGGATTGCCGAGGTTTTTGCAGGCTTCGTTCAAATCTTCGCTGTGGGCGCGGTCTTGGACGGCAACGCAGACTTTTTGCAGCACGGTCACTTGATGCGGCTGCGATGTTTCGATAGCGTGTACGAGGGATTCGGCGGCTTTGTTGTAACGGCCAAGGTACATTTGGAACTGGGCCTTGGTCATCATAAGGTCCGCGTAAATGGCTTGCTGCGGGTTCGTCTTGTCGATGAGACTGTCGAGACGCTTGCCTGCCTTGCTGAAGTCAGCGGCGATGCCCGTTTGGGAAAGGGCTAGCACGTTCCATAAATAGCATTCAGTACGTGTAGCTTCGGGTTCGCTCGGACAGACCTGTTCGTATGCGGCGGCGGCGACTTTCCAGTTGCTGTTTACGTAAGCTTTTTGGGCGGTGGCGAGAGTTGGAGCGGCCTCAGCAAAAGATGCTGTGGTGGCAAACGCGCACAGTGCGCCTGTAATAACCAAATTGTGAATAAAATATTTAGCCATGTTACCCTCAAGAGTAAAGATATAAATATTTTTACAAAATGGTTTGCGCTGAATGTGTAACTCGTTGATATTCCGTGAGTTACGTAAACTCGACTAGGGAGCGCGGTCTGTGTTTTTGAGGTGCGTTACACGAGGGTGCCACGGAGCGTCCAGCCACGGATATCGTCAATTTTCACCTTGACGTAATCGCCCGGCTTGATGATGCGGCCTTCTTCCGGCTTGAAAATGACCTTCTTGAAGTTGTCCGTCTTGCCGACGAGTTCCGTCTTGTCGCGGGTGGAGCCGTGTTCGACGAGGATTTCTTCGGTGCGGCCAATCATCATCTGGTTGCGCTTGAGCGTGATGGCGTTCTGGAGTTCCACGAGGCGCGAATGGCGTGCCGACTTTTCTTCGGGCGTGAGGATTTCGGCTTCGTTGAACGATTCGGTGCCTTTGCGCGGGCTGTAGATGAACATGTATGCTGTGTCAAATTGGCAAGCTTCGAACGCCTTGATTGTCTGTTCGAAATCTTCGTCAGTTTCGCCGACAAATCCGCAAATCACGTCTGTCGAAATGGCGTAGTACGGATCCTTGCTGCGCAACTGCTCAATGACTGTCATGTACTGTTCCATGTTGTGCTGGCGGCGCATCTTCTTGAGGATGGCGTCGGAGCCGCTCTGGAGCGGAATGTGCGCGTAATGGCAGACCTTCGGGTTGTTCAAGAGAACGTCGATAAGTTCGTTCGTATAGTGGCGCGGATGCGGGCTTGTAAAGCGGATGCGCTTGATACCACCGATTTCGGAAACTTTTGTTAGTAAAGTCGTGAAGTCGGCGTTTGGCGTCTTGTAGGCATTCACCGTCTGGCCGAGCAACATCACTTCGGTGATGCCCTTGTCGGCGGCTCGCTTGACTTCTGTCAGCACGTCGTCCATGTCGCGGTATTTCTCGGGGCCGCGGAGGTACGGCACGATGCAGTAGCTGCAGCGCTTGTTGCAACCGCGCTGGATCGCGACGAATGCGCTCACGTCATTCTGGAGCTTGGCGTATTCGCCGAGGTAGTTCTCGTCGCGGTCTTCGTTGATGAACATCTTGTGGTGCGTCTTGTGCAGCGGGCTCTGGGCATCCCCGAACAGGAGTTCTGGAATTTTGCGGTACTGGTCCGGGCCTACGATGTAGTTCACGTTCTTGAGGCGCTTCAAGAGCTCCGGCCCGCGATTCTTTGCCATGCAACCGCACACGACGACTTTCACGTCGGGGTTCTTCTTGCGCAAGTACTTGAGCTTGCTGATGTTGACGATGGCTGTTTCCTCGGCCTTTTCACGCACGCTGCAGGTGTTCACGATGATGATGTCGGCATCTTCCTGGTTGTTCGTCTCGACGCAACCGCACATGTCCAGCTCCTGCGCAATCATCGCGGAGTCGTATTCGTTCATCTGGCAGCCGTATGTGGCCAAGTGGTATTTTTTCATGCGGCCAAAGATAGTTTTTTAGACGAGATGAGTGACGAGAGACGAGGGATAAATGGCGCAAATGGCGGATGTTACCGTTCGAATGTGCGGGAAATGCGAAAATGTGCTACAAAATTGCCAAAATACCTGATTTAGTAGCATGAAATTTGAATAAAATAACTAAAATTAATGCATGATTTCATGATTGAGCTCTTTTGTATGCTACAGGATTGCGTAAATGCCCGTTTTAGTAGCATAATTGCTGCGGCCTAGTCTTTAAATGTTGAATATAAAGTAAAATTTGTGCTACTAAATTGTTAAAAAGTTCATTTTTGTAGCATGTTCTTTCAAAAATTTCTCTTTGAATGTGAAATATGCTTCTCCACTTGTTTTTTCGCGACTATTTTTGCATATTTTAAATGTCGGGTTATGCAACCTGACCTATCTTATTATATGTAGGATGCGTTCGCTCCTTGGTTTGCTATATCGTTTATTATATGAACTATTACAAGAGGGTGCGATGCAATCATTTGAATGTTTGTCTCCCGACATTTTATTGCTATCGTTACAAAATCGTGCGGAGGAACTTTTCCGTGCTGTTGAAAGAACGAAAAAATCTTTGAAGCGTGCTCCGCGGGGGCATTTGAGGCTCGCAAAACGCGGAAATCAATTTTACGGTTATCATTTGACTGATGCCAAATCGCTAAAGGGCGAATATATTCCCAAAGACAATATTTCGCAAATGTCAAAACTTGCGCAGAAGGATTATGACAAAAAAGCACTTCGGGAAATGGAACATGAACTTTCGTTAATTGATGGTTTTATTGCAAAATACAGTCCCGAAGAATTGACAAACATTTACAATCGGATGAATGAAGTCCGCAAGTCTTTGGTTGAACCAATCCTGCTTTCGGATGAAGAATATGCGAGGCGATGGTTTGCTGTGCCGTATAAGGGGAAAGGTTTTGAAGCTGGAGCTCCAGATTTGCGGACTGCAAAGGGCGAACGAGTACGTTCAAAGTCAGAGGTGATTATTGCGGATACGCTTGGGCGTTTGGGAATCCCTTATAAATACGAATGTCCGTTGAAACTCGCGGATGGTGGTCGGAGCGTTTATCCAGATTTTACTTGTCTTGATTTGCGTACACGTAAAGAATTGTTATGGGAACATTTGGGAATGATGGATAATCCTGAGTATGCTTCTTTGTCGGTCAAAAAATTATCGTCTTACCTCCAATGCGGCTATGTCTCTGGGAAAAATCTCATAATTTCAATGGAAAGTTCTGAAAAACCGTTGAGCCAAACAGAAGTAAGATTAATTATTCAAGGTGTATTTAGGGTGAATGGAAAGTAACTCTGAAATACTGTATGTCGATGAAAATTTGTATTATTCCTACTATGAATAATATCGCAAAATCTCATTTGTTCTTGCTTGGCTTAGTTCTCCTGACAATGCTTTGGTCTGTTATCGGAGTCGAAGATACTTACCTCACTTGGATTCTTGAAGCGACACCCGCGATTGTCGGGCTGTTGGTTCTTGTATTTACTTACAAAAAGTTTAGAATGCCTACGTATCTTTACGTGGTAATGGCGCTCCACATGGTGGTGCTTTTGGTGGGGGCGCATTATTCGTATGCGAAGGTTCCGCTTGGATTCTGGATGCAGGATTGGTTTGGCTTTGCGCGAAACAACTACGATAAAATCGGGCATTTGATGCAAGGTGTCACGCCCGGGCTTGTGATGATTGAACTTTTGCGCCGCACAACTCCGATCAAGACGGCTGGCTGGACGGGATTTTTGTCGGTGTGTGTGGCTGAGGCTATTTCTGCGCTTTATGAAATTATTGAGTGGCTAGCATCGCTCAGCAATCCGACGGATACGGAAGCATTCCTGGGAACGCAGGGCTACATTTGGGATACCCAGACGGATATGTTCATGTGCCTTATCGGGGCGACCATTTCAGTTTTAATTTGTTTAAATTCTAAAAAGTTCCGCAAATTAGAAACTTAAGAAATATATTTAAGTCATGGTTGGATTTTGGGTGAATGCTTTAGAAAAAAAGATGGCGGCGTTTTGCGCGCTAGCCTTTGCGTTGCTTTTGGCCGCTTGTAGCAACGATGATAACGGTTTTGTTTCGGTGAATCCTATAGGTGGCGAAAGTTGCGCTTCCGTTGAGGAATCAAGTTCTTCGGATTACGCGTTGTCCTCGTCTGTTGTTGCATCGAGCTCTTCCGCGGATGGGCTAGTTTCGATTTCAACGACTGTTATGGAGGATACGCTTGAAATTTTTGCATTCGGGGGTGTGAAACTTAACGTTGTTGCGGATTCATTCCTGACAAAGTTTGATTATGGCGATATCGTGACAGTGATGATTGCGGGTTACGATACAGTGGATGTTCCTGTAGTAGCCGGATACGGATATGTTTTCCCTGGTGAATTCTTTTTGTATGTCTCTGAGGGGTTGAACTATATCAAGCTTGAGGCTCGTTACGGCCAAATGGCTGAGGTTGTTGGTCTTGGGCGAGGTTTAACATTCCCGATAGATGTTGTTGTGCAGATGAGGGAAAAGGGTGGCTATGTTGACCATCTTGAAAATCTGAAGTCGCTTTCGTTTGCGAATTATCCGGAGGCTTATCCTGATTTGTCTATTGAGGAGTTTGCGAATTTTAGAATGGTGCGTACAACCGGAATGGGCGAGGGAGTGCTTTATCGTTCTTCAAGCCCGATTGATCCTGCGATTTATCGCAACGCAATTGCGGATTCGTTGGCGACGGTGGCTGGCGTCAAGACTTTTGTGAATCTAGCGGATGAAATGCAATATGCCGAAGAATACAAAGGCTTTGCAGATTCTTATTATGCAACGCAGAATGTGGTCTATCTTAATGTGGAACCTGCTTTTGCGAATACGCCATTCAAGGAAGGGCTTGTCAAAGGCTTGCGCTATATGATAGAGCATGATGGCCCGTATCTAGTGCATTGCACGTATGGTATGGATCGAACCGGATTTACGATAGCGGTACTCGAAGCGCTGATGGGGGCAACCGCTGGTGAAATCAAGGCAGATTACGCCACGACTCATAAGAATTTTTACAACGTGGTCGATGGTAAACATGTTGATTTAACAACAAAGCAGGTTGAGCTGCTTCAGGCGATTATTGTAAGACTTATGCAGAATGCGTATAAGACGGCTGGTGTTGACATCTCTGATTTCGAAAATGCAGATTTAGCGTCCGCTACAGAAAAGTATTTGCTTGCGCTCGGTATGGAAAAGAGCGAAGTTGAAGCGCTGAAAGAACGACTGAAATAGATAAAAGTCTTTGGGATTATTTATTGGAGTTGTTTGCGTCTCTTAAATTTTGTTATTTATAAAGCATGGCAAAAAACTTCAGCAAATTTCTTGGCAAAATCGCTTTGATGACCGCTGCAACGTTGTGGGCGGCTTGTAACGATTCTGATAAAAAGGCGGAGGATCCTAAATCAGATACAAAGTCGATTGTTAATCCGATAAAGTTGAAAAAGGTTGAAGTCTCTAAAATTTATCGTGATAGTTTTCCTATAAAAGCTGAAAAACCTAACTTGGATGGACTATTGCAAACTGTGGCTCTTTATGGTGTTCCTTCGGATGTGGTTCACAAAGGGGGTGATGGCAAGGTGGTCCCTAGATGCCGTATTAAGCCTTTGTCTGCAAAAAACGTTGTCGTTGAAGGTCGTGATATTGATGTTCAAACTTTTTTAAAGGTTTATCGCCAACGAGTTCATGGTTTACGCTTTATCTTCGATAAGAATGTAAGGCGTCGATCAGATTTAGCAAGTGAATTTGAAGGAAGAATAGTCTTGACTTTGAAAATTGCTTCAAGCGGCGAAGTTGAAAATGTCCAAATTAAATCGACTACAATCGATGAAAACAGCCCCTTTAGCGCTATTAATGAAGAAGTCAAGGAATCTGTTAGCCATTGGAAATTTCCGAAAACGAAAAACGGGGCGACATTCTCGTTCCCGATTTCATTTTACATGATGCTTCCGCAACCATCGATGTTTGATGATTCGTCTTCAATAAAGAACAAGTAGCTTGTCGCGAAGTTCTATCCTTTTTGCGGTTCGCGATTTTCGTAGTCTTCTAGGAATGAATGCAGTTCGCCGCCGGCCTTGAATCCAGGGAATGTCTCGATGCAGACGGAGTGCAGACTGTTGAAGATGCTCTTTTCGATGTTCGGATTTTCACGTTTGAGGCGCTTGATGAGCGCCTTGATTTCTTGGCGTTTGCTGCCGCCACCGCCGTTGTCGCAGACGGTGCAGCTTTCGGTAAAGCGGCAGGCGCACTGGATAAATTGCAACCCGTTGTAGTTTTTCCAGTTGATGATGTCCTGCTCGTTGATGCAATACATGGGGCGGATGAGTTCCATGCCGCCGAAATTCAGGCTGTGGAGCTTGGGCATCATGCCTTGCAGTTGCGAACCGTAGAACATCGCCATGACGGTGGTCTCGATGACGTCGGAGAGGTGGTGACCTAGCGCAATTTTATTGCAGCCCAGGTCTTTTGCCTTGTGGTAGAGGTGCCCGCGGCGCATCTTGGCGCAAACGTAGCAGGGGGAACGTTCGGTGTTGTTCGCCACGTCGAAAATGTTCGTCTCGAAAACAGTGATGGGGATTTCCAGGAGCTTCGCGTTGCTTTCGATTTTCTGACGGTTGATTTCGTTGTAGCCGGGGTCCATCACCAGGTATTCCACGTCGAATTTCACGTCGCTATGGCGGTGGAGCATCTGGATGAGCTTCGCCATGAGCATGGAATCCTTGCCACCGGAAATGCAGACGGCGATTTTGTCGCCTTCTTCGATGAGCTTGTAGTTCTTGATGGCAGTAATGAACGGCGTCCAGAGCCTTTCGCGGTATGTTTTCGAAATGCTCCGTTCTACGCTTTGGACAAATGAAAGTTCTCGTGCCATTTTCATTACCTTTTTTGCGGTTACTAGCAAAGTTCCTTGTAGCAGCTATCGAATGCGTCCATGAATTCGTCGATTTCTTTTTCGGTGGTGAGGTGCGATAGGCTTATGCGCCAGGAGTTCAGCGCATTTTTGCGGTCGCGGCAGACGGCAAAAACGGCGCGGGAGGGGAGCGCATCTACGCTGCAGGCGGACTTGACCGACACGTAAATTCCTTTGTCCGAA
>CADAWC010000046.1 GCA_902791475.1 Fibrobacter succinogenes | reverse complement strand
AATTTGGTAGACACGCTAGCTTGAGGTGCTAGTGCGAGCAATCGCTTGACAGTTCAAGTCTGTCCGACCGCATAAAGGTCCGGTTCTGAAAAGAACCGGACCTTTTGCTTTATACAGCACTCCCAAAAGTTCCAAGGCTTAAAGCGCAAAACAAAAGACTGTCTTATCTCTTCATTCCAAATTGGAATCAGCGATCCGGATTTTCGATATCGAGAATTTCCGCTTCGAGCGTGGCGTCTGCCGGATAATATTTTTGCGCGAGCTTTAAGAGGCGCAAAGCTTCGTCCTCGCGTTTTTGCAGGCGAGCTTCATAGGCAAGGTTCTTAAAACCGAAAACAGCTTCTGGGCTACCGTTCTTTGCGGCCTGCTCGTAAGCGGATTCCGCGCGTTCAAAGAAGCGGGTATCGTAAGCAACGTTACCCAGGAAGATTGCCGCATCGGTAAAATTTGGCTGGATCTGGAGAATGTTCGCCAGAACATCCATCGCAACGAATTGCTTTTTATCTTCAACCAGGACGTCGGCAAGCTTGTACATCGTATTCACGTCATCCGGGCGAATATTCAGAGCTTCGCGGTAACTTCCGGCGCTCTGCTCGTAATCCTTTTGCAGCCGGTAAACATCTCCCAAATACACCAAAAAATCGATTTCTTCGGGATGGGAGCTGTACCCTTCGCGAATCACGGAAACAGCGCGTTCAAAATCGCCCACAGCGATGTTCGCTTCGGAAAGCTGGTACACGAAGCTGATGTCGGACTTGTCTAAGGCGTAGGCTTTTTCGATAGCCTTGAGCGCTCCGATTTTGTCGCCTGTTTTGCTGTAAGCTTCTCCAAGATAGAGCCACCCCGAAACATTATCCGGTTCAAGCTTGAGCGCGCGATGGTAAGCGGCAATGCATTCCGGATACTGCTTTAAGCGGAAGTAAACGGACGCCATGTTGAAGAGAGCCGGAGAGAACGTCCCGTTTGAATAGTCTACGGCCTTGCGATAATTCGCGGCGGCTTCGGGAAACTTTTCGGTTTGATAGTAGCTGTTCGCGATGTTGAAACTGACGGCGACGGGATCGGCACCACGGTCAGCGGCCTTACGGTAAAGGATGATCGCATTTTTGAATTTGCCTCCGCGGTAAAGAGCGTTCGCGCGATCCATGAGATCGGCGGCGGATTGCGCGGAATAAGCAAAGGCGGTGAAGAAGGCGATGGCAAAGAATGCTCGCAATGTCAGAAAACGTTTAATCACGGAACTTGACCTCGAACGGTTGTTCCATTCCGCAGAACGGGACCGCTTTCCCATTTTTTTCTGCTGGTTCAAAACTCATCCGTTTCAAAGCCTCTCTACCCGCATCGGCAAGCCCTGATCCCGCAGGCGATTCTTCGACTACACGGATATCATAAACGTGTCCGCTTGCATCCACGCAAAAACTTAAACGAAGCCTCGCATCGATTTCGCGGTCGCGGATTTGCGGAGGGACCTGAAACTGAGGCATCGCTCGGCTGGAAGGCTTTTTGTCGACGTCGCCGTTTTCATTTGCCAAAGCTCCGCCTCTAAAATCGGCGACCAGTTCTTCGCTAATTGCCGCTCCCCCACTTTGACCGGCCACGCCCAAGTTCATCGCCATTCGCGGTCCTGCTTTAGGCGAGCGGGAATTCGATTTTTGACGATTCGGTTTACGGGCAGGCTTCTTCTGTTCCTGCTTCTTTTGGACTTCTTCCACTTTTTTCACGGCGACTTCGGTCTTGACAAATTTTCTCTCGTTAAAAATCTTTCCCTGCAAAAAGAGATTCGCCACCGTCACCGAAAACACCAAAAGACAGCTACTGAAAATCGCAACGATCAAAACCGAGAATCTTTTGAGAATCTTTCGGATCATAGGGTTTATTCCGCCTGCGCAGCAATCGAAACTTTTTTGACGCCGCTTAAATTGCACGCATCGATGACCTGAACGAGAACGCCTGTTTCGGAGCCTTTATCGGCGATAATCACCGCTTCGCGGTCTGGAGTTTTGGCCAAGGACTGTTTTAAGATGTCTTGCAGGCTGGCGAGATCCACCTGACGTTCGTTGATGTGGATCGTCCCTTCGCGTGTGATGGCGATGAGAAGGTTTTCTTTTTCCAGCTGGCTTGCGCTTTGTGCCTGCGGCTTGGTGACGTCGACGCCCGTTTCGCGGGTAAAGCTCGATGTGACGACAAAGAAGATGAGCAAGATGAACACGATGTCCATCAGAGGGTCCATATCGATGCCCATATCTTTTTGCTTTTTACGGGGAAGATTAAAGTTCATAAAAGTTCCTAGGTTGCTTCGGGCGGCGCTTGCAAGGACATATAGTTTTCGATGATCGTTGCGCCGAGTTCAAGCTGTTCCGTTAAATATTCAATGCGTTCGTCCAAGCGCTGTTTTAAGAGCGTCAGCGGGAACGCAACGAGCAAACCGCTTTGCGTCGAAATCAATGCTTCCGAAATTCCGTCCGCCATGAGGACCGGATTCTGGTTGCCGTACAAAGTAATGACTTCAAAAGTCGAGACCATTCCCGTCACCGTTCCGAGAAGCCCGAGCAAAGGCGCAGCCGCAGCCATCACCGAGATGATGTGAGTTCCCTGCTGCATATACTGCACTGTTTTAATCATGCGGACCTGCATATATTCGCGATATTTTTCAGGCGTGTCCTTTGCCACTTTCAACGCGAGCCGCAGTTCCCTCGAAACGATTCCGCCCCGCAGCCCGAGATGCTTGCTTGCAAAACGGAGCGGATCTTCCGCACGTGTGTTCAAATCGTTGCGGAGCATTTCCACAACCTTGTAAACGTCTTTGCGGAAAGCGTCTCCACCGATGCGCATCCACGTGGAATACAGATAATAGAAGCCGATGACACCCGTGAGAATGATCGGGAGCATCACAGATCCGCCGGCGAGGAACGTACTTTGTAAAGCTTCTATGAAAACGTACATGATGGAGCTCTATTTTTTCATTTTTCAAACAGTTGATTCAAAAGGGATGTGCTTCGCACATACATTTCACTCGTGACCTTTTCGATTTTTTCACTGAGAAGTCCATGCAAGATCATGACTGGAATTGCAATAATCAAACCTGTTTCCGTCGTGACGAGCGCTTCCGAAATACCTCCGGCGAGAACCCGCGCGTCATTTGTTCCGACTTCCGTAATCACGTTAAAAAGCGTAATGATACCGGTCACCGTTCCCAAAAGTCCGAGCAAAGGCGCAATGGTTCCCATTGCAGCAAGCAGTCCCATGCGACGGTCCAGTTTTGGCTGTTCCCGAAGCAAAGCTTCCTGCAAAGCCTTTTCGGCAGCCTCGCGATTTTCTCGTGCCTTATTGACGACAGCGAAGAGGACCATCGACAAGCTCGTATTTTCTTTCAGGCAAAGTTCCGCCGCTTCTTCAAATTGCGAATTTTCAAGATAAACGTTAAACCGATTCATCATCTGCTTGCGAATACGCCCGCGCAGAGTCAGAACGATAAAGCGTTCCAAGCTCAAAAGGAGCGCGAAAATGGCCACCAACATCAGCGGGTACATCACGATGCCGCCTTTCTTAAAAAAGGCTTTGGCTTGTTCGAGAAGCGAAAGCTCCTGAGTATCGGTAATCGAATTTTTGACCGCCTTATTCTGCAACACATCGATGGGAACCGCGACTTCGACAGAAGAATTCCCCGCTTCCGAAACCGCCTTCTGAATCTGGGAAGCCATTTCCTGAGGAAGGTTCGAATTCCATTCAAAAACTTTTCCCTGCAGCGCTCCCGAACGAATCAGCGCCTGGACATTTTGATTATCCAAGGCGACTTCGCCTAAAAAGACCGTGCCGAGTCTCAAGCGGTTCACTTTTACATCGGGACGAGAACCGACCTGCGAAATGGTATTTTCAAACGACTGGGAATAAGTCATCTCATGACGTAAAAGCTGATCGCCTAAAAAGATCCGGGCTGCAGAAAGCACATTCGGATTTTTGCCTTCTACAGCATTTTCGGCTTCTTTCAAACGGAGAAGGCGATCGTTCATGCCAAGCGGGTAATCTCCAGTTACGTCACCCAGCGTCTTGTCGATGGAAAGCTTTATCTGCATCCGAAGTGCGTCATAGGCATTCTCGTCAGAAAGCGCCTTTTCTTCCGCATCGGACGAGAGTTCTTTACTCGCGAGAACTTCTTCATTGACACGACCGAGATCTGTCGAAAGCTTGGAATAACGTCCGTCGAGTTCCCGCGTTGTCACTTGATGTTCTTCGGAAAGTTCCGATTCCGCATAACGCTTTCTCCAATGTTCCGCTTCGAGCTTTTCGAGCGAATCCGCTTTTTGCAAACGGATACGGGTAAGCGCATCGACTTCACGCTGTAAATTTTTCAGTTCTTCGCGCTTTAAGGAATCCTGGATGCGCGCCTGTTCTTCTGGATTCTTTTTCTTGTCCGAAGACCACGGCCACGCCAAGGCGTTCGTTGAAAGGAGGAGCAATGCAAGAAGGATTACGTGGCAATCCGTATGACTCGTAGAAAACAACATTCTTAGTTCCTCCCCACAATCGAAAGGCTGACCGGAAGCGTCACCATCTGAGGAGGCTTCTTTGCCTGTTTCACATCCAGAGCGAACTTGACCGCACTACGTTCCTGCAAATTCAAGTCCTCATTCCATTCATACGAAATTTTTCCGTTTTCCATTTTTCGAACAAGCGCCCCGTAGACGGTTCCATTGTCATCGCCGTAAACCATCCACTGGTTTCCAATGCGCAAAATTTGGGCATTGATCAGTTCCCCATTCTTTCTCGTTAGCGGAGAATTGATGATCGCAACTTCATCGCCAAATTTGATTTCTTCCGCAATCAAAGCCTTTAAGCGAGAAAAGCCTTCTTCCGCAGATGCGTTTCCGCTTTCCAGATCCCGAGAAAGAGCCTTGGCCCGGTCGAGGCGGGCTTCACGTTCCCAAGGAATCGTCTGTTCGATTTGAGCTTCTAGCTGTTTGCTGATGGCGACGAGCGCAAGCGAAAGCGCTTTTCGTTTTGCCTTGACGTTTTCGCTACGGTTCTTGGCCCGCGCCTGCTTGGAACGTTCCTCCTGCAATTGAGAAGCCACGTTCTTGATTTTGGAATTCAGCGAATCGATTTCCGCTTTGCGGCGTTCCGAATCTGCCAAGAAACGTTCCTGCAAAGTCTTAAATCGTTTGTCGTCGGCTTTGAGCATGGAATCTGTCGCAGAAATCTGGGCATTTAATTTTTGGATTTCACCTTGGAGAGTTTCTTTCTGCAACTGCAAATCGCGAATGTCGGAATCGACGTCGGCAAATCCAGCCACAGCGAATATTAAAGCGCCCAAGGCCAAGCTCCTAAAATGCGGCATTTTACTTTTCCTGTTCATCATCATTCCCTTTTGCACTGCGGATCATTTTCGTTTTCTTTGCACCAAAGATCGACAACTCTTTGAAGAACGCTGGAATTCAGCTGTTTGCTATAGAATTCACTGACAAGCGCTGTTCCACATTGCGGATAAGTCGAAAGATCCCAATCGCGATCCGAGCACCACTTCCAAATGTAATCCTTGCATGAATTGCTGTCGAGTGCAACCTGACATTCTTCATAGATTTGTCCACAATCTGCAATCGATGTACTTTTGAAATTGCTAGAAACACAATATCGTTTTAGGCCATCCGCATAAGCCTCCTGCTTGGCCGAAACTTCCGATAGCGTATCCGGCAAATATACCGACCACGAAGAGCTATCGTGCAACATCGCAAGTTTTACAGCCACAGGATAACACGTCGGGATCGGTTTCACGACCGTCGAAGAATCCGAGCAATAAGTTTCCTGGAAAAGTCGGCAGTACTTGGTATTCCAAGGATCCTCATCCCCATCGGCATCCTTGTGATTATCGCAACCATAAACGCGCGCATAGCTGTAGGTAATGTAATCGTCCGAGTGAATATTCATCAAAACGGAATCCACGAGCATTCCCGCAAAAACACCGTTTCCATTTTCGATGTTCGTTCGCGATTTCACACGCGGATCTTCAAAGCTTTCGAGCAGATAGTTTTGATAATCGGCATAAGCTTGATCGACAGCATAAATTTTGATTGTGGACTTTCCAATCGGCAACTGCATTCCCGTTATGAACATCGTATCGAGATTGTAGAAGTCACCGATTTTTAAGCGAGACTCAAAGCCGAACAAGCGGGTCTTTTCCGTCGCATCGAGCATCGTAAAGCCATAGTAGCCAGAAGAATCTTCGTCGAGGAAGGATTTGAGCATATGGAACATCGTCGTATTCATGGATTCGCCGTTCGAATCGCTGTCCGCATTGTACGCAAGCGTCATAAGCATGCCTTGAACAGTCGTATCGTAATCCATACCGATGTTGTAGGTGTAAGCATCATAAGGATATTCTTGGTAATCGAAGTCCAAGTATTCATGTGTATTGAGAATCGGTTTCTGGTCGCTGACGACTTTTTTGCCCGGCGGCGTGATGCTCTTTGCCGAGAGCTTTGTCGGGATTTTCGCCACGCCAGAATATTGCGATTTCACCTTTTTCCCGGCGCTGTCCCACTTGAACGCCGCGTTCATCGTGTAGGATTCCCCGACAACACCCAAAGCTTCGGCATTTGTCGTAAAGCAGTTCGGCTTATTCGAAATGCTAGAAAGTTCTACAAGCGTATCCCCATTCGAGAATTTTCCAGAAACCGTCACAGAGGCGCTGTCGTAAAAGGCAAAATTTTCCGAAGCGGATTCATCGAGGTTATAGAGTTTTGAAAAACAGACATGAGGTTTTTGACCGGCGACCACATAGCCGTGCGTATAAATGCCCTTGTAGGCAACAGAATCTTCCGGGTAAAAAGACCAGGGGCCGTCGAAATCGCTACAGGACGAGAAAAGGAACGCACAGAGGAAAATTGCGAAGACGCGGAAAGAGATTGCTTCGCTGCGCTCGCAATGACACGGGAGACGTTCGACACGACACGGTTTAGAAATAATACTCATAGTTCAGCATCACCGGCAAATAAGGGAACTGATAAATATTCGTTTTCTTTGGAGGGTTCTCGCTCGTATCGTAGAAACTATAGAACAAATTTTCATGATTTGTCAAATTGATAATTGTCCAACTAAAATTCCATTTATTTTCTTTTCCCCAATCCACCACTTTCACGTCGATGCGGAAGTAATCCGATTGGCGGCCTTCGTTTCGGCCTCCCGGGACCACCTGAATCGCATCCGAATAGACTTGCGGATCGACACGATCTTCATAAAAATAACCCACGTAATTCGTCATCGGCATTCCCGCCGAATACTTCAAAATAATGGAC
Organism: Fibrobacter succinogenes; assembly: GCA_902791475.1. Lineage (GTDB taxonomy): Bacteria > Fibrobacterota > Fibrobacteria > Fibrobacterales > Fibrobacteraceae > Fibrobacter > Fibrobacter succinogenes_J. The sequence goes on along the minus strand of CADAWC010000046.1, from coordinate 18,514 downwards.
GAACGGAAATAAGTCTTTGCATTCGGGGCAAACATTCCATCTTTACCGCGCCAGTTCAAACCCGCATCCATTTTAAGCGCATAAGGTTGATGCCAATTCGGATAATAAGCATCCGTGCCGTCATCCGAGCGGACAACGCTCACGCTCTGACTCCAGTTAATGCCTCCAAACCACGAGCCTTCATCTTTACGCAGCGAAAGCTCGTAACCAAAAGAATAACCCCGAGCCGTTCCAAAATAATCCGCCATGACAAAATCATCGCTCGTCGTTTCATCCGTCGAATCTTGCGCCATGGTGAATGTCTTTAGATCTTTTTGCGTTTTGTAATAGGCTCCGGCCGTAAAATTACAACCATTGAAAATGAAGTCCCGATGTGAATATTCCAAGGCAAAAAGGTAAGAACTAGCAGGCTTCATGTGGCGGCCATCCGAAGTCGTTACAATCGGATAGTAAAATTCGTTCAAGGATTCCTGATCGCTGAACATGATTGAATTCATATACTGCAAATAGCGTCCGCCGTAAAGTTCAAAGCGTTGACGGTCGGTCATCTGCCAGACCAAGGAAGCTCGCGGTTCCACGCCAAAATGTTCGGCAAGAGTCTGGTAATTCAAACGCACGCCGTAAGTCAGGGTCCAATCCGCCGCTAATCTCCAGGCATCTTGCAAATATCCCACATGATGGAACGGATACTGATGATCGACAAGCTTTACGCTCATCGCATGTTCGTAAAATTCAGACTGGTCATATTCCAGATCATAACCAAAAGTCAACGTGTGATCGTCAAACCCTTTATAATTGATCCATTGCTTTCCCGCATAAGTAAAGAGGTCCATGCCGATATCGATCATGTCCGAAACTTGCATTGTCTGGTAGAAACGGCTAAAGGCAAGAGTCGCGTTGTATTCCCAATTTCCATCGCGATGGAAGTAATTGATCGGAATGGCGACGTTTCCCCAATCCACGTAAAGCGGATCGAAGGCCAGCTTATCCCAGCCCACATAAAAGCTGAATTTCAATCGATTATCCGGATCAAAATCATACAGGAAAGTTCCTTGAATATCCGTAAATTCATAATCCACATCTAGATCAACCGCATCTAGCCAGCGCAATAAAGCCAGCATGTATCCGATATAGGTTTGACGAGCGGCCACGACCCAACGGGCATTTCCCATGTGGCCTTCCGTATGGAGCTGGGCAGCAAAAGTACTGATTTTCACGCTCGTTTTCGAAAGCCATTCTTCCACAGAATCCGAGCCCCCGGCACGGCCATCCATTTTGAGGACGGAACTCAAGCGGTTGCCGTACTGCGCCGGGAAACCGCTCTTGTAGAATTGGACTTCGTCAATCGTTTCTACCAGGAACGTGCTAAACAGTCCAAAGAAATGCGTCGGAGAATAAACGACCGAGTTGTCGTAAAGAAAAAGGTTCTGGTCCGCAGCACCACCGCGCACGTAAATCTTTGTGCTAAAGTCCGAACTCGCGACAACACCCGGAAGCGCCTGAATGCTCCGGATTACGTCCGCTTCGGCAAGGCCCGGCATGCGCTTGATGCTCTTTGCCGTGACGACAGATTCGCCAGCCTTGCGCTTGGGCCGGCGCCGAAGCTGCACCACGACCTTCTTCATTTCCGTCACTCGGGAATTCGAGGCCGCCAAGAGGTCGTCGACGTTTATGTCGGATTGTTTCTCCTCGGAGAGGATAACTTGACTACTGCAACAAGTTGCAGAGTCTCGTAAATCCTCGGAGAGGATAACTTGACTACTGCAACAAGTTGCAGAGTCTCGTAAATCCTCGGAGGGGATAACTTGACTACTGCAACAAGTTGCAGAGTCTCGTAAAGTTTCGCTCGCAATGACAGCACTGTCGCCAAGCGCCATGCTAAAGACACTGTCTTGACCGTGATACACTAGCTCATAGCATTTCTCTTTATCTGCACCCGAGGTATCGGAATTTGTAACGCAGACATTCCAGAGCGTATCTTCGGGGAGCCTTACGGCAAAATTTTCCCCGACGACCGTCTGGATCGCTTCTCCGGTTTCGAGGATTTCCACATTGAGCTTTTCGCCCGGCGCAAAAGAAGAATCTTGCACCATACCGTAGAAAAGAATCGTTCTTTCAAGAGCTTCCGTACGAGCGTTCTCTTGAGCGACGACCATACCCGCGAAAAAAAGAAGGATGTAAAGAACAATTCTATTCACAGCAAGCAGAAGATAGCAAACAAATGAAACGGTTCGTTCCGAAATTTTACGTACAGGGGATTTTTAATCCTACACTGAGGGGAATAATCGAGATTGGATTCATCTCAACATATATCCCTATGCCATTCAACTTCCCTGTCTTCCTCAGCCATAAAACCATCTTTTATATATCTTGTCAACGCAATAAACATCACATAAAATTAGTATATGGCTATCAAGAAGAACGAACTCTACTCTTCTCTCTGGGAATCTTGTGACAAACTGCGCGGCGGCATGGACGCTAGCCAGTACAAGGACTACATTCTGACGCTCCTTTTTGTGAAGTACGTGACCGACAAGTTCAAGGGTCAGAAGTACGCCGATATCAACGTCCCGGCAGGCGGTAGTTTTGATGACCTCGTCGCGCTCAAGAACAACAAGGACATCGGCGAAAAGATGGACAAGGCCATCGCGAAACTCGCCGAAGCGAACAACTTGACAGGCGTCATCGACAACGCAAAGTTCTTCGACAATTCCAAGTTCGGTAACGGCAAGGACATGGTCGATACCTTGACCGGCCTTGTGTCTATCTTTGAACGCCCGGAATTCAATTTCAGCAACAACAAGGCGGGCGGCGACGACATTCTAGGCGATGCCTACGAATACCTGATGCGTAACTTTGCCACCGAAAGCGGCAAGAGCAAGGGGCAGTTCTACACCCCGGCAGAAGTGAGCCGCATCTTGGCGAAAGTCATCGGCCTTGGGAAAGTCAAGAACAGAAACACGACCATTTACGACCCCGCGTGCGGTTCGGGCTCGCTCCTCATTCGCGCAGCTGACGAGGCTCCCTTCGACATCGCTATTTACGGCCAAGAAAAAGAAACCACAACGGCGGGCCTTGCAAAAATGAACCTGGTTCTCCACAACAAGGCAAGTGGCGAAATCAAGTCGGGCAACACGTTCTCGAACCCGCAATATTTGGATAACGGCGCGTTGAAGCGTTTCGACTTTGTGGTCGCGAATCCTCCGTTCTCGCTCAAGAACTGGACCGACGGCTTGCAGGAATTTGGCCGCTTCGACGGCTATGACGATCGCCCGCCCGAAAAGAACGGCGACTACGCCTGGCTTTTGCACATCCTCAAGTCGCTCAAGCCCACCGGCAAGGCGGCAGTGATTTTGCCCCACGGCGTGCTGTTCCGTGGCAACGCCGAAGAATCCCTCCGCAAAAACATCATCGACCGCGGCTACATCAAGGGCATTATCGGGCTCCCTGCGAACCTTTTCTACGGCACGGGCATTCCCGCCTGCATCATCGTGATGGACAAGGAAGACGCTGCCGAACGCCAGGGGAATAACGGTGGCATCTTCATGATTGACGCAAGCCACGACTTTGTGAAAGACGGCCCCAAGAACCGCCTGCGCGAACGCGACATCCACAAGATTGTGCAGACCTTCGTGAACCGCATCGAAGACGACCCCAAGTACGCGCGCTTTGTCCCGATGGAAGAAATCAAGGTCAAGAACGGCTACAACCTGAACATCCCGCGTTACATCGACAGCGGCGACGCCGAAGACGAACAGTCCATCGACGCCCATTTGAACGGCGGTATCCCCGCGGGCGACGTGGATTCCTTAAAACGCTACTGGGATATTTTCCCGGGCCTCAAGAACAAACTCTTCAAGAAATTCCGTGCGGGCTATTACCAGCTCAAGGTAGAAAAAGACGAAATTCGCAGCGCAATCTTCAACGACGAAGAATTCAAGGCCTACGCCGAACAGATTGACAACGCCTTTGACGCATGGCTCAAGAAGTCTTCCAAGAAGTTGATGAACATCGATGGTACGGTAGATGTGAAGAAGTTTATCATAGAACTTTCGGAATCGCTGATAGACGAATTCCGCCACATTGAACTCGTGGACTTTTACGACGTTTACCAGGTGCTGCTCGCCTACTGGCAAGAGACCATGAGCGACGACGTTTTCGTGCTCAAGTACGACGGCTACATGGCCGGTGCCGAAATCGTAAAACTCTTCAAGAAAGAATCCAAGAAGGATGACGGTAAGAAAAAGGCCGAGCCCAAGGAAATCGGCTGGGAAGGCAAACTCTTGCCCAAGACCGTCATCGAACGCGTTTACTTTGCCAAGGAACAGGCCGAAATCGAACGTGCCGAACAAGTTGTCGCCGAAAGCGAATCCAGGCTCGAAGAATTCGTGGAAGAAAACAGCGGCGAAGGCAGCGTGCTGGCCGACTACGCCAAGGAAGAAAGCGAAGACCTGGACGCAAAGAAAATTGCCGCCAAGCTGAAGGAATTGAAAAAGCAGAAAACGACCGGCGAAGAATACGAAGTGCTCGCCAAATACACCGAACTTGCCACCACCGCGAAAAATCAGGCAGGCATTGTCAAGGAACTGAACAAGGCGCTGGACGAATCCGTCAAGAACAAGTATGCCGAACTCACCGAAAAAGAAATCAAGGACCTGCTCGTAAAACAGAAGTGGAGCTTTGACATCTTCGAAGGAATCAAGAGCCTCTACGACACCACCAGCCACAAAATTGCAACCCGAGTGACCGAACTCGCCGACCGCTACGAAAATACGCTCCCCGACCTCGAAACAACCGTTGCCGACTACGAAATCAAAGTCAAGAACCACCTCAAAGAAATGGGATTCGAGGTATGACCAAGACAAGAGATGAAAGAAGAATGACGAAAGAAAAGGTCACTGAGCTTGCCGAAGTGACCGATGTTTCATGGCGTTATCCTGAGCGGAGTGTAACGGAGTCGAAGGATCTAGGGCTTAATTTATGAAAGAAACGAAATTCAAACAGACAGAAGTCGGGATGATACCAAGCGATTGGAATTACGCTGTATTTGGTAATTTAGTGTTTATATGTAGAGGAGGTTCTCCGCGACCTATAGATGCTTATATAACAAGTAATCCTTCAGGAATAAATTGGATAAAAATAGGTGATGTCGCTGAAGGTGATAAGTATATAACATCTACAAAGGAACGTATAATTCCAGAAGGAAAAAAATCGTCGCGGGAAGTTCATAGTGGTGATTTTATTCTTTCAAATTCAATGAGTTTTGGTCGTCCATATATTTTGAAAATAGATGGTTGCATCCATGATGGCTGGCTAGCAATACAAAATTACCAGGATACTTTTGATACAAACTTTCTCTACTATTTGTTATCTTCGGAAAATGTTTACGCACAATACGTCAGTATGGCTGCGGGTAGCAGTGTTCAGAATTTGAATAAAGAAAAGGTTGCCGCAGTTAAGCTTTCTTTTCCATCTTCTAAGAAAGAACAACAACGCATTGCAAACGCCCTCTCCGACGTTGACGCCCTAATCGCAAACCTTGAAAAACTCATCGCCAAAAAGAAAAACATCAAACAAGGCGCAATGCAGCAACTCCTCACCGGCAAGAAACGCCTCCCCGGATTCGCCCCCGCCAAATCCACCTACAAACAAACCGAACTCGGAAAAATCCCCACCGATTGGGAATGTGTGAACATCAGTAAAACTTGTACTATAAAAGCGAGAATTGGTTGGCAGGGATTGAAATCCACAGAATACCTAAATTCTGGCAATTACATTCTTGTGACAGGCACTGATTTCAAAAACGGCTTTATTGATTGGTCAACCTGTAGTTATGTTTCTGAGTGGCGTTTTAAACAAGACAAGAATATTCAAATCAAGAAAGGTGATGTTCTCGTTACCAAAGATGGTACTATTGGAAAAGTGGCTTTCTTGAACGAAATTCCAATGGAAGGAACTTTAAATAGTGGAGTTTTTGTTGTCCGTTCAAAGGATTTAAAGAAAATCGATTCAGTCTATCTGTCATTAGTATTTAAATCTTCATGGTTTGACAATTTCTTGGATGAGATTACATCCGGTTCAACCATTGTGCATCTTTATCAGAAGGATTTTGTCAAATTTAATTTCCCAGTTCCTTCATCTATTGACGAACAAACCGCCATCGCAAATGTCCTCAGCGACATGGACACCGAAATCTCGGCCCTCGAAACCAAACTCGCAAAATACCGCACCCTCAAAACCGGCATGATGCAACAACTATTAACTGGAAAAATTAGGTTGGTATAAGGAGAACTCCATTATGGAAGAGAATGAATATCAACCAGATAAAAGCGGGCTTGTCAGTTTAGGAGGCTTTTCTTATCAGATAAAAGTCTTCGCAATGTTAGCAACCGAATTAAGAGAAGGTGAATCGGTTGAGTTTGAAACCTTTGATGATCTTGCAAAATCAAAAGTTTCATTAGAAAATTTTGATGATAGAATTGATGCATGTATCGTAAAATCTGTAACAGCCTATCAAGTTAAACGGACGAACATTTCGGATGATGTTGCGAAAAATGTGTTGTACAACTGGATTTTGTTAGAAAATTCTTCTGTTAATATAGAGAAATATGTCCTTTTTACCGAATCGTCATACGGGAATGAAGATTTAATAAAATTAATAAATATTGATCATTTTATTCAAGAAATAGAATCTAGTGTTAAAAGGAAAAATGCAAACATTTCAAAAGCGAAGGCTGTTCTAGAAAAAATTGGTAAGGACAAATTTAAAGAAATTGTTGAAAAAATTATTAGTAAATATGAAATGACTAGCAAATCTTTAGATGAAGCTTTTTTTGATTCCTTTAAAGAAATTTTTTCATATTCTTGGAATAAAGCCATTTATATTAATAGATTAGAAGTATATCTTGGAAACATATTTAGTCGCATAATGAAATGCGCCTGTAAGGGTGAACCATTTTCTTTATCACATGTAGATTTTCAAGCAATTATTGAAAATGTTCGGTCGCAAGTGTCTGATGAACATTATGAATTATCGTATTCAGATTTTAGAGACAATTTTTCAATTGACGAGAGCTACTCTTCTTTGAAGGATCTTCGAGAATACAAACAATTAGAAAAATGTAAACTTTCAAGCCTTGTTTTTAAAGACAACCTTGTTCAAGAGTTTTACTATAAACATCTACGACAAAAGAATCTAGAATCAATGCACTCTTCAAACGTTAAAGATCTCGAGCGTACAACATTCGAAAATTTCAATGTAGCTTTAGAAGAAATAGAAATGCTGGAAACTGTTCAAAACATTCCTAAAACAAGGTTATTAAAAACACAAGAAAAGCCGAATTCTTATGCTCGTAACGATCAAATGAGGAAAGGAGCTTGCATATACATGACAAGAGATGATGCTGGGGAAATGCAAATTTCATGGAGTGATGATGAAAATTGAGCAAGAAATAGAAATAAGACAAATCAGCATATATTGCGATGTCTTTAAAACCATTTTAAAAGAACACTCTATCTTATCTATATCAAAGGCCTGTGTCTTTTCTTTTTTGGTATGGCAGGAGAGTTTACTTGGCTCTTGCATTTTCAAAAGTAATATGACTAAAAATATAGTACCAACTTATTTGTCATTACTCCTTGGAAAACAAGAACAGTTTTTAAAAAGCTATGAATACATGCTGAAAGCATTGAATCTTCTTATTGCGAATTCAATAATTAAATACAATAACGGAATGCTTCAGCTGCTTAATTTGGATTGTCAACCCATTTGTAAAGAAAATGAATTCACAAAGAAAGTTATAGAAGAAAGTAAGAGATGGTCAGATAAAAATTTTATGAGAGAGGTTTTGTACAATGTTTAAAATATGTAATTTATTTTTCTATTCCGGCGAAAAGAAAGAAGGCTATGTATTTAAAAAGGGTTTGAATTATTTTCATGGTTTGAATAATTCTGGTAAAACAGAATTTTACATCATGCTAGATTATATGTTCGGATCAAGTAATGATATTCAAGATAAGGATTGCTATAATAATCTAATTACAAAGATTTCTATGGATTTAGAGTATGAAGGGAAAAAATTAACATTAATAAGAACTTTAAATCCGAACGAAAATTATATCACTTATGGAGATGAAACGGATAATGACATTTTGTCCTTGGAGTTATACCGTAAAAAACTGGATTCGTTCTTTTCAAGGAATGAAATTGCGATGAGAAATTTGAGGGATTTCGTTGGAGAAAATTACACATATAGAATATTTACAATGTTTAATTTTTTAAGCGAAAAGCAACAAGGATATACGCAAAATTTTTTATCAAAATGCTCAGAAACAAAATATTGGATTAGACAGGAACCAATATTAAATTATTTGTTTAATAAGAATTTAACAGATATAAAAAATAAAGAAAATGAAGTACTCAAACTCGAAAATGAATTGTCAAAATTACAAAAAGAAAAAAACAAAAGTGAATTTATACTAAATAAAATAAATTCTAACCTTATGAAAATATCCCCCGATGTCCAATATACAGGATCTAACGCAGATGAGATTAAATCAAAAATTCATGATTTAAAATCAATGAATGCATCTCAATCAAAATTAAAAGAAAAAAATATTTCAGATTTAGAGGTAAAATACAACAGTATTTACGAACAAATAAAAAAATATAATAATGAAATAAACAATATTAAGGAAATGAATAAAGACGATGCGAATAAGAAACTGTTAATTGAAGAATTGACATCTTTGCTGAAAAAAACACCAGAATTGAAATATTTGATAGAACCATCGCTGAGTGTACTGAATGATTTGACAACATCTATATCTTTTGGAAATTATATAACGAAAGATAAAACCGTAAAGAGATTGAAAGACGAACTAGATAAGGTGAAAATAGAAATAAAAAAAAATAATTCTCTTTTTCAAATTTATTCCTTAAGTGAAAAAGAGAAATCTATAGCGGTAATAGAGGAGTACCTTGAAAGCGGTTATAAGTATATTGATCTTGATGTAATAACAAAACTTCAATCGGAAATTAGAAACCTGAAGAATGATATAAAAAAATTAAAAAACGATGACTCAAAAAAGGAAATAGACGATTTTTCCTATGATATAACATCACTGTATTTATCCGGAGTGGCCGTGTCACCATTTATTCAGACGGATTCAAAAGAATTAGGTTTTAAAATTCAATATATAAAGAAAGGAAATGTGCTACAACCTGTACGTAAAAAAATACTAATGCAGGACGGCATGGAAAAAGAACTAATTGAAAATTATTTTCCTGGCAGCATGGCAAGGCATACAGTAATGCAATTGTGTGGGTATTTAGCATACTTAAAAAAAATAATAGCTTCAGACATATTTCCTATCATACCATTTTTAGTAATCGATCATATTTCCAAGTCGTTTGATGTTGATAATAAAAAAGCAGTTGGCCTTATAATAAATAACGCATTAAAAGATATTGGAGAAGATAAATTGCAAATCTTTATGTTCGACACAGAGCTTGCAGACGCATTTGATATTGACCCGTCCTGCTCAACAAATCTTATTGACGGTGAAAAAACGGGTTTTTGCCCATTTTATAAGCCTAAAAACGAAGGCAATAAAAATGGTTGAGGATGAGAGAAAATACAAGCGAGACTTTCTCAGGACTGTCATCCTTTTAAAAGAAATCAAATTCTTCTCTGACCATTTATTCAAGGAACAATACAAAACAAACGATGCAGATGCAATGTTGCAAAAGCATATAGATAATCAGATATATCTAAAGTATGATTTTATACCTTTAAACCTGTTGAGGGAATCTCTTGATGGTTTTTCGATTTATTGCAAAGACAATCCCGAACTGACCGCACAACACAAAAAACTGAAAAAGGATTTAGACTTCGTTAATCATCTTAGGAATAAAGTTGGCGCCCATTTATCCGATGAAGCCTTGGATAAAATGATCCAATGGAATCCTGATATTTACGCAGATAAAGCTAGAACGAATACGGTCGTTCAGGAATATCAGATTTACCGCGCGATGATGGAGGTAGCGATAAATTCGTATCTAGACACAAATGGGCAACAAAAGCAGTTTGGAACGGATTTAGATATAGAATTGGAAGCAAAAGTTTTTTATACCTACCTCTTAAATACGGTCAATTCGTCTATTCATTTTTTAGAAGAAATTCAGAATATCATTAGGCCCAACATCAAGTACATAAGGCTGTCTGAATCCACTGTATGTGAAGAAGAACGAGAGGATTATTTCAAAGAAGCAATTCGGATAGCACTTGAAATTGGAAATAATCCGTCGAAAAAAGAAAAACTGCTTCCGCGGATGGCGGAAATTCTTAGGATGTTCGGCATTGACCCTGAGCCGTATGGAGAAGCTGGCCACACAGATTTTAGGTTTAAGACAAAACATAGGTAAAAATTCGAATTTTTACCTACAATTACTGAATTCCGACATAAAGGATTCTGCCCCCTGACGTATGTCTTCCAAGATTTCTTTGTGAGTCATTTTGGAATGTTTCAGGGAGTTGTATTCGCGCAGTTTGCGGATATCTTCTGCATCAAAGCGGCTGCTTAAGTTAGGGAATTCTATGGTCATGTTTACCCCAGCGTCTCTTTTGTCCAATACACTCCTAGCCTATCACGAATCAAATTCATCACATCTTCAAAATTCAATGGATTTGTGTATTTGATTTTGTGTAAAAAGTTATTCCAGAGTGCAAGTCTTGATTCGTCACGGGCGAATTTGGCGGAAAAAAGGTTTGCATTGGAAGAATATTCCGTTTTCCTTGCACGGAATGTCGCCTTGATGGCAGATTCAAGAACTTGATTGTCTATCTTGTGATTTGTCAAAATCTGATAGACATCAAAGAAATCCTTCATCCGGCTATTGCTTTCGTCGCGGGCAATCATGGCATGAAATTTTTCCGCAACAATTGATTCGATTGAATAGACGAAAATATTCGCTTTAGGCAAATTGTCGAGAAGTGTGGGGTATGCCATTTCTTTTACGCCAACAACCGAATCTCCGAAACCAACGTCGATGGCAACCCACTGGCGAATTGAATCCAAATTTGCTTGTATTTTCACATGAAGTCCGAGATATTCCTTGTCGTTCATGATGTCTTCAACTTGAATGGAATCGATGTCAAAAGCAATGCCATCTTCAGGACACGTTTGCGAGCATATATCTGCAAACATGGAGTGGAGCAGTTCTGGCTTTGAAGGGAAGTTGATACCAAGCAAATCCACATCCAAAGTCGGGCGTGCAATTATAGGATTCAAAGCGAACAGTAATGAACCTCCTTTCAAATAGAACGAAGACCTGTACGTGCTTTTAGCAAGCCGATACATCAAGCGTTCATGAAAGAAGCGTATGAGAACCTGCTGGTAGTTCCCGTGCGTTTTTCTTGTCTGCTCTAACAGGCGATTCCGCACTGATTTTGCAATATCCTGAACCATCTTAAATCCCAATTTCCAAATATGTTTTCAGGGTGGCGGCGACTCTAAGTTTCTTTGCATATTCTATGAGTTTCGCGATGTTCCTGTCGGTGCGATGCAGGTATGTCTTGAGAATTTCGGCGCATACATCCAGGCCGATTTTGTTGCGGTATTTGATGGCGTCGCAGACGGAGCGTTCCAAGTCGGTGACGCGCACCTTGTGCCCATGGACCTCCGCTGTTGTTATTCCGAATTCCAGCAGATGATCCGACCAATAATAAAGCGTTACCGGAGGGAATTCAGGCAATACGAGTTTGCGCTTACGCGGGATGGCAATGCAAAATGCGGAGGGAATTTGCGTAGTGAGTTCGTAATGCTCCCATGCAGAATACATGCACAGAACGCCGCTAGGCACAAGAACATCTATGTCTATCATCGTATCCGCCAGCGCTGCAGGCTCTGCAAACACTCCGGGGCGCAGGCGGAGCAGTTCGCCGGACTGGACTTTTTGCAAGGCCTGGTGATACTGGTAGGCGCTCATGTTTTCGCGGACCATGAAGCCTTCGGTATTGCCAATTTCTTTTCCGTCGTATTTGGGCATGTTCTTAATATAATAAAATTACGGCGATTTTACAAATATGCCGTAGAATTTTAACATTTTGGCGAGGTTATTGGCAAAAGTATGTGTTTTTAGCGAAATTTGCGCGATTTTGAAGTTGCTTGTTATTGAAAGAGCATTGTCAAGTAGATGAAAATATATATTCAGATAAAATTGGAATTGAATCATGGCCGAACCGAATATCAACATTCCCGAACGCAAGACGCAGGCGAAGGTAATCAAGTTTTTCAAGGACGAATTGCATTACGATTACCTGGGCAATTTGTGCGAAGTGGCGAACAAGAACATTCGCTATGATGACCTGCTTGCATTCTTGGTGGGCCAGCAGCACTATTCGGAAACGGTCGCACGCAAGGCCTTCGTCGATTTGCAACATGCGGCGGGCGACTTACAGCAAGGTTTATATTCTGCAAACAAGACAGTTTACAATTTGCTGAAGTATTCGCACCCTGTTTCTGATGCGGATGGCGAAAATATCAGCGTCTATTACATTGATTTTAAAAATCCGGCCAACAACCATTTTGCCATTGCCGAAGAGGTGTCGGTTAGCAGTTCTTTCGGTTCCAAGCGCCCGGACCTTGTCGTTTATATAAACGGCATTGCGGTTGCGGTGATTGAACTCAAGAAGAGTTCCGTTTCTGTTGCCGATGGTATTCGCCAGAACCTGACGAACCAGAAGCAGGAATTTATCGAGTCGTTCTTTACCACGATTCAGTATTGCCTGGCGGCAAACGAAAGCGAGGGTGTCCGCTACGGGACAATCGCCACGCCAGAGAAGAAGTATTTGACCTGGAAGCAAGAGGCGTTCCGCGAACGTTTGCAAGAACTTGACGACAACGATTTGATTATCGATGATAAGAGTTCGTCGTTTGACGGCGTTCTCTTCGAGAGTCTTTATTCGCTGTTCAACAAGGTCCGTTTCCTAGACTTGATTCATAACTTTATCATTTTTGATAATGGTGTAAAGAAGGTCTGCCGCTACAATCAGTATTACGCAATTCACCGCACGTACAACAGGATTACCACGCAAAAGAAGGGCGGTATTGTATGGCACACGCAGGGTTCGGGCAAATCGCTCACGATGGTCTGGCTTGCCAAGCGCCTGCTGCTGAACAATCCGAGTCGCAGAATTTTGATTGTCACTGACCGCGACGAACTAGATGACCAAATAGAGCAGTTGTTCAAAGGTGTGGAAGAAAAGATTATCCGCACCAAGAGCGGTCGCGATTTGTTGGACCGTTTGAATTCTACCGAAGGTTCTATCATTTGTTCGCTGGTTCACAAGTTCGGTCGCCGTGGCGGTGAAGTTACTGACGGCGATTACGAGAAGTTCTTGAAAGATATCAAGGATTCGTTGCCGCCGAACTTTAGCGTGAAAGGTGATTTCGTTGTATTCGTGGATGAGTGCCACCGCACACAATCGGGCAAGTTGCACAAGGCGATGACTGCTTTGATGCCTAAGGCGATTTTCGTGGGCTTTACCGGCACACCGCTTTTGAAGAAAGACAAGAAGACGAGTCTGGAAGTTTTCGGAAGCTACATTCATACATACAAATTTGATGAAGGTGTGCGCGACCACGTGATTCTTGACTTGCGTTACGAAGGTCGCGATGTCCCGCAAGATTTGCGCTCCCGTGAAAAGATTGATGAATGGTTTGATTTGAAAACGCGTGGCATGACGCCTGTCGCGAAGGCAAAACTGAAAGCCCGTTGGGCGAATATGCGCACGGTTTATTCGTCTTACGACCGCCTGAAAGCGATAGCAAACGACATCATCCTTGATTTTGCGAAGGATGCCCGTTTGGCGGAAGGTCGCGGGAATGCTATCCTTGTCGCGGATTCCATTTTTACGGCTTGCCGCTTCTACGAAATTTTTCAGGCATTGGGTTTTAAGAAATGCGCTATCATTTCTTCTTACACGCCGAATCCGGGCGACTTGCGTACCGATACGGTTAGCCTCGATGAGGATACGGAAACTTTCAGGAAATACCAGATTTACCTGAAGATGGTCGGAGTCGAAGAAGGCGACGATACTTCCCGCATCGACAAGAAGGTGGAAGCTTTTGAAAAGGAAGCCAAGCGCAAGTTCGTTGATGAACCGGCTAACATGAAACTGCTCATTGTAGTCGATAAGCTGTTGACTGGTTTTGATGCTCCTCATTGCACATATCTATATATCGACAAAAAGATGCAGGACCATGGCCTGTTCCAGGCGATTTGCCGCGTGAACCGTTTGGATGACGAGACGAAGCCCTTCGGTATCATTATCGACTATAAGGAACTTTTCGACGATGTGACCGACAGTATGAACAAATACACATCGGGTGCATTCGAAGGTTACGACGACAGCGATGTCGATGGTTTGATTAAGGACCGTGCGACCGAAGCCGAGAAATATTTCAACAAGATTCTTGAAGAAATCGAGACGCTTTGTGAAGACGTGAAGCCACCTAAAGAACAGTCGGATTATATTCACTTTTTCTGTGGCGAAAATATCAGTTGGTTGAACAATCCGGAAGAATTTGAGGCGCTTGCCCGCCTGCGTGAACGTTTCTACTCGCTGGCGAGCAGCTTGGCTCGCGCGTTTGCCGAGTTGAAATCGCAGATTTTGTCGCTGCCCTATACCGAAGCCGAATGGAACGAAAAAGAAAAGCGTACCAATGATTACGTGAATTTGCGTCAGGTGATTATGCAGGCGAGTGGCGACTTTGTTGATTTGAAAGCTTGTGAACCCGACATGCGCCACCTTATTGACAATTACATTGCCGCTGGCGATTCAACAAAGATTATTGAATTTGATGACACGACTTTGCTGGATATCATTGAACTTTGCAAGTTTGATTTGACGGCTGGCAAGAAGAAGGTCCGCGAAAGCGCTGCCGAAAAAATCGAGAACAACATCCGTCGCAAAATCGTTGACCAGATAAATGTCAACCCTGCGTACTACAACAAAATGTCAGAAATTCTTGACCAGTTGATTGAAGAACGCAAGAACGGCTTGATTGAATACAAGAAGTTGCTGGAACGCTATATTGAGCTTGCCAAGAAGGTAAATTCATCGGCTGCAAGCGAAGATTATCCGGCCTCCGTCAAGGGAAGTGCCGCGAAGCGTGCGATTTACGATAACTGCGGAAATGATGAGAAATTGACGAATGCAATTTATGACGCCGTCATGAGTAGCATGCAAGCCGATTTCCGCAATAGCCCGGTGAAAATCAACAAGATTAAGCGCGCTCTTTCCGAGGTCTTGGACGATGATGCGGAAGTTGATCGCGTTTATGAACTCATCAGCAAGCAGAGTGAGTTCTAATGCGGATGCAAGTGTCGGGCATTACAGTTGCCGTTACAAAAAAGGATATCAAGAACATTCACCTCTCGGTGATGCCGCCCGATGGCTCTGTGCGAATTTCTGCACCGCTGAACCTTTCTGATGAATCCATCAAGATTTTCGTGCGTACCAAGGTTGCCTGGATTAAGCGCCAACAAGAGAAATTTGCAAATCAGGCGCGCTTGAGCGAACGCGAATATGTTTCTGGCGAATCCATTTTTATTTTCGGCCGCCAGTATTATTTGCGAGTAGAACATGACCGTGCAAATGGATTTGTAATAGATGGGCAAAATGTGGTTCTGACTGTTCGCGAAGCAAGTAACGCACAACAGCGCGAAAACTACGTGAACGAAAAACTCCGCGAAATGCTTGTCGCCGAAATTGAAAAACGCTTACCCGCATGGGAAAAGAAAACGCACCTAAAGTGCAACGGTTGGCAAACCAAGATTATGCAGAATAAATGGGGCAGTTGCAACCCCGCAGGGAAACTCTGGTTCAACCTGCATTTGGCGCATACGCCTATCCGCTGCCTGGATTATGTGATGCTGCACGAACTCCTGCACCTGAAAGTCCGCCATCACAACAAAGATTTCATCGCCCTGCTCGACAAGTACATGCCCTTCTGGCAAGAAGTCCGCAAGGAACTCAACGACTTTGTCCTCATGCCGATGAAATAAGGGATAAGAGAGAAGGACTGACCTCCAGTCCACACATCTTCTCGAGGATGTTCTTCACTTTGCGTGTGGAAACACCCTGCACATACATCTCCGCCATAGCGATGGTCAACGCCCTTTCCGAACGTAGGCCCCGGCATTTAGAAAGTTCTCCCACTCCATTTTCATGGCCTCGTTCATAATATCTATATTACCTTAAAATGAAACAAGTCTTTGGCGTTTGCTTATTATCCATTTTCTTTGTTGGGTGTTCCATTTCCAGCTTTCGTGAATTTTACACCCCTTGGTATAGAGAAAACTATTTTCCGCCCGAAGCCTACTTAAGCGAAGGAGAAGAGCCGGTAGTCATAGAAACCTCTGATATCGAGACAAAATTCAGAGAGATTTCTTCACGCTGGTACTGGTGCATTGGATTTTCCGGAGTTAACGCCCCCGATTACAGTGATAGCGACATCCACACCAGCATTGTCAAGCTCAGCAAAGAAAACAGGGCTAAAGTTGCCATTTGGGAAAAATCCTATTCAAATACAAAAAGCGGAGTGTATTCCCTACCTCATACTGATTGGCACACATACACTGATTCTTACGGCTACACCCAGAGTTTTACTACAACATCTTACTCCACGTATTCCTATTCTGTAGATCGATTCAACTACTCCGTCTATCTATTCATTCCCATCCCGCAAAAATACAGGGTACAGTACGCTCCGGGAGTCAATGTCGTTGATTTAAGACAGAACGATCGAGAAAGGTATAAGAGCAATACGGGTTGCCTTATCAACGTTGTATATAAGGATACACCCGCCTTCTACGCCAACCTCCAGCATGGAGACGTGATTACTCAAATCAATAAAAAGCGGATATACACCAAAGACGACTTTTTCTACATGAGAGATGTCTCAAAAGTCGGTGATACTTGGAAAATGACCATCATTAGAAATGGAAAGAAAAAGACCGTTTCATTAAAATTTGGTCTGTAAAAGCTCCGCCGTGAGAAACTTTTTCTTCATACAAACCTTCAAGCCCAATTATATCTCCGAAGAAATGTGGAACTTCCCCGCTTTATTTTTTTACCCGTTTAGCGTCTTCTTCATGCTCCAGCTACTGATCTTTTTGCCGTCATGCTCGATTTCGCATTCATGAAAGACCTCGTAGCCGCGCTTCTCGTGGCAGGGCTTGCCGGCAGCTTCGTCCATGGCTAAAAAGCCGTTGATACAGCTCCATTTCGTGTTAAGGTAAACGCGCAAGAAACCATCTCCATACCCCATGTCCAGCAGTTTTATCTATCTTTGCCCCCAAAAAAATGGAGGAACTCTATGAAATTCAAAAAACTAGCCCTAGTAGCTCTGTGCGCAGCAGCCGCAACTTTCATTTCCTCTTGCAGCAGTGACGAATCCGTCTCCAATGACAGTCTCAATGTCGTTAGCGCATTAGACCCCGATGACTGCTCTAAAGATAACGAAGGAACCATGAGTTTCGTCAAGCCAGAAGCCACCATGTACGTGTGCTCTGACGGAGAATGGCTCGCCATGAATGCTCAGGAAGCGATTCAATACCGTTGCGAATCCAAAGAGCTGAAAGACAGCTCTGGATTTGCCGTTATTTGTGATGGCGATACAATCGGCATCGTGAAAAATGGCACCGACGGCAAAAATGGTACCAACGGCACGAATGGTACGAATGGCTCCGACGGTAAGGACGCCGATATGGACGCCATCAACAAGGATATTGATAGCAAGTTCAGCAGCGCTTCTGCCAAGAACCAGAAGGACGTTGAAGACGCCCTCAAGAACCTGAGCTCTGCAACGGACAAGTTCGGCGAAGACATCAATGAAAAATTCAACGACGCCTACAGCAGCTGGAGTGCAGAACTAGAAGACAAGTCATGCGAAATCGTCGATACGGTTCGTGACAACGAAAAGGCTATCATCACCGTGACAATCCGTTGCGGCGAAGCCGAAACCAAGATGGAAATCCCGTTCACGCCCGTGAACGAGAACCTCGCCAAGGTGTACAAGAAGCATGTTGTCGTGCGTTTCCCGGTGCAGTCCAATAAGGAAACAAAAACCGACGACATCTACGAAGAAATCTGGAAGGACGTCAAGGGAGGTGACAATGCGGAACTTACCGTGACGGACCTGGACGAAAACTTCGTCCCGAGCGGCAAAGTATTTATGCAGGACTTGTTCGCCTCTGCCAATAAATCCTTTGTGACAATCGAAGAAACCAACGAAAAGGCTGTGGAATACAAGGTTGCACGCCTCGAAGGGGATCTCGACATCACGAACCTTACGACCCCGGTTGTAAAGCTCCGCGTCAAGCTGAACTTGAGTTACACCGCATTCAGCGCCTTTGGCGGATTTGGCTCGAACGCAACGGATGTCATTTACAACGCCTATGCAGACTTGTCCGATGCGTCCGATACGGTTGTCATCGACTTCTTGA
>CADAWC010000045.1 GCA_902791475.1 Fibrobacter succinogenes | reverse complement strand
CGGGCTCCCCGGTCGTGCCTTCGTGCCGATGATGGTGGGCTTCGGTTGCGGCGTGCCGGCCATTATGGGCACCCGCGTGCTGGAATCCAAGCGTGAACGTTTCCTCACCATCTTCTTGGTGCCGTTCATGAGCTGCGGCGCACGCCTCCCGGTGTACGCACTGTTTGCCGCCGCATTCTTTGGAACGCAGGCAGGGACGGTCGTGTTTGCCCTCTACCTCGCGGGCGTTCTCTTTGCGATCGTGTACGGCTTGATTCTTCGTCGCTCCTTGTTTGTGGGTGAGGCTAGCAACTTTGTGATGGAGCTGCCACCTTATCACTTGCCGAAGTTCAAGTCGCTCATGATCCACTCCTGGCTCCGTTTGCGCGATTACGTTATCCGTGCCGGTAAGGTGATTACGATTGCGG
Source organism: Fibrobacter succinogenes (assembly GCA_902791475.1). Classification (GTDB taxonomy): domain Bacteria; phylum Fibrobacterota; class Fibrobacteria; order Fibrobacterales; family Fibrobacteraceae; genus Fibrobacter; species Fibrobacter succinogenes_J. The sequence continues at coordinate 25,973 of CADAWC010000045.1, read as the reverse complement.
TTGCAATACTTGGCTTCCTCAACAGCTTTGGCTTTGTGGACAAGCTCTACACCGAAATCAATGGCGAAAAGACCGAAATCGTGAAGAGCGAAGAAGGTTATGCCATGGTGCAGGACGAAAAGGAAGTGCCGCTCCCTGAAGGTGTCGTGATTGACGAATCCAAGGTCCAGACGGAAAGCGAATTTACGGCGGGTAACAGTGATTCCGAAAACAGCTTGCTTTCTGTAATCGGTAAGGCAATTACCCCGGTTTTTGAACCATTCGGTGTTGAATCCAACAACTGGCCTGCATCTGTGTCGCTCTTCACTGGCCTCCTTGCTAAGGAAGCTGTGATTGGTACGATGAACTCGTTGTACTCTATGGCAGGCCCTGGCGATGCTGCTGAAGCTCCGAAGGCTGCCGAACCTGCGTCTCGTCATCCTGAGCAGAGCGAAGGATCCAGTGAAGTCGCGGTTGCTGATTCCGCAGTCGCTGATAGCGCAGTTGTCGCTGATAGTGCTGCTGAAAAGGTCGCTGAGTCTGCCGAAGCGCCCGCTGATGGTTCGGCAAGCTCACCAACCGAAAAGCCTCTCATTGCTGGCGTGGACGAATGCCCTGCCGAAGAAGAGGAAGAAGGTGGTGCTCCGGATATTCTCGGTGCATTCAAGGAAGCCCTTGGCACGATTCCTGAGAACTTGAGTGAAGTCTTCGGCTCTCTCACGGACATTCTCGGAACATCTGGTGAACTCGAAGCGCAGAATGCCGCAGAACTCAAGAAGGTCACACTCGACAAGATTCTTGATGCGAAGGCAATTACTTGCGAAGAATACGCTTCTATCGAAACCTTCAGCGAAGATGAAGGTGCCGACAAGGCCCGCGAAGAAGTCTTTGCAAAGCTCGCTGCCGCTGGTCTCACGCTGAGCGAAGATGAAATCGGCGCTCTCGAAGAAGGCGACTTGAGCGAAACGGCTGACATCTATGCCAACCTCCGCTCTTACTTCCACAACCCGGACAAGAACGGAAACCCGGTCGATGGATTTAACTGGCAGGTGTTTGCATTCCTCATCTTCATCTTGCTCTATGTGCCGTGTCTTGCTGCGATGGGTGTCGTGGTTCGCGAAATCGGCCTTGGGCTCGGTGTGCTGATGGCTGTGGTGCAGACAATCCTCGCTTGGGCAGTCGCGGTGCTCCTCTACCAGGTGCCGGTCGGTGGCAATATATTCTGGATTGTGAGCTCGATCATCGTGCTTGTGGCAACATTCGTGTTCCTTAAGCTCTTTGGTATGAGCGCAAATAAGAAAGGGCGTTTCGAAGACTAATTGCATTTGAGTCAAGAATCATTATTAAGGGCTGGTAGGCCCGAAACCTGCCAGCCCTTAATTAAACGCTCTTAATTAGACTAAACTAACAAAGATAGGAGAAACTAACAATGGGCGCAGAAAAAAATGATTCTGAATGGAACGAACTGAAAAATAATTGGCACGCTCTTTGCTTTAAGAAGAGTAAAAAGGGCGAAAAGCCTAGAGTTTTGTAACACAAAATGTAAAACGCTTGACGGAGTGTTACAAAAAATCAAAATAATCCGTCATAGGAGTGAAAAATGAAGACTCGTTTAACATCCAACCTCTTGTTTGGTCTTGCTGCTGCATCTATCCTTGCCGTTCCGGCGCTTGCTCAGGAAGCTGAAGCGTCTAAAGGCCCGGAAGTCAAGTTCTCTGGTGAAGTGGAATTTGACGCGTACACGGGCGATGTGATTAATGAAGATTATAAGAGCCACAGCTACGCTTCTACTTTCGATTTGAACGTTGATGTTAAGCTTAACGAAAAATGGTCTGCATCTGTACAGTTGGAAGCTGATGGCGAAACGACAGATCCGACCGCTATTTACAATGGCGCATTTGTCCAGTACACGCATAATGACAAGTTTGCTGTGAAGTTCGGCGACTTGACTTTCTCGGAAGGTGCTTTCCTGAACTTCTACGATTACGATGATCCGGCAGATAACGCTGCAGGCATGGCAGAACACGATATCCGAGGCTTTGAAATTGACTATAATGGCCTTGTTTTTGGCCTCGGCTTTGGTCGCGGCGACAACGACAATCAAGTTTGCGTTGAAGAAGATGGTGAAGAAAAATGCGTAGGTGTTGCATACGACTTGCACCTCGCTTACGAACTCGGCCTTGGCGAACATGTGCTGCGTCCGTTTGTAGATTACAAGTCTTATCAGGAAGCTGAACACAACGAATTGCATGCGGGCCTTGATGCAAACTTGAAATTCGATGCGTTTACATTCCACTTCGTCTACGGTGCGCATGTTGATGCCCTTGGCGAAAAGACCCCGAAGGCAACTCATGCTTTACTTTTCGAACCGGCTCTTGATCTCGGTACGTTCAATGTCAAGGCGTCTGTGCTCTATGCAATTTTCGACGACAAGAATCCGACTGTTCATGGCGAAGAAATTCCTGAATACTTCTTTGTCTATGGCGAACCGGGCGTAAAGATCAATGATGCAATCGCTCTTGGTCTTCCGTTGGAATACCACACGAATACGCTTGACAAGGACGATGACCTCTCTACGTTCAACGTAGGTGTCCGTGCTTACTTCACTCCGGTCGAAGGTCTTGAGGTGACTGGCTTTGCCAAGTTCAATATCCCGGTCGGCGATGATGCTGGCGACGATACTGGCCTCGGCTTCGGTCTCGAAACTGTGTTCGCATTCTAAAATTTTGCCATAGGATAAACTTCCCGCCTCGATGAATGTCGTGGCGGGATTTTTGTATAGATAAATTTTATTAGATTAATCTAACTTTAGGGATTGTTTTGAGTCTATTTGGAGTTGAGTTAGAGAATGAAAAATTCTAAAATATATCCCAGAGACTATTGCCATAGAAGCTCGGCTAGCATATAGATTTCGTTACCTCATATATGCTAGATAGGTTATCCCGCCGTGGCGAAGGCTAACGGCGGGATTTTTGACTTTATACTAAATACTTAGGTTGTTCATGGATAGAAACCTTGATTCCTGCTTGGTTCGACAATGTGCCCCGACACTTGCTGGGCACAAGTTGGGCAATCTCTTTTGTGTCGATGTTGCTGATGGTGTTTTGCTTTGCAATATCCTTGCTCGTTGGAATCAGGCATTGAACCCTAAGGGCGTTGCGGCTCGCGTGATTGCTGAACGCTGTGGGCGTTATTTTATTTATGTCTACCGGAATCGCGCTTTACAGAATTTGGGATGCTCTTGCGAAGTACGTAATTTTTTGAAAGGTTTTGGCTACAGTTGCTTTGATGCTGAATCGCTATTGAACTTTTTTCAGGTTCGCATGACGCGTTCGGTGTGTTTTCCACACGAAGTGGGCGTGTTTTTGGGATACCCGCTTGACGATGTGAAAGATTTTATTACGTACGGCGGTAAAAATTACAAGCTGATTGGCTGCTGGAAAGTCTACAACGACGTGCCGAATTCCATGCACATTTTTGAAGTCTACAAAAAATGTCAAAAGATTTTACGAGAACGATTTGAACTTGGTGAAACTTTGGAGCAGTTGACAGTTGCAAGTTGATAGTAGAGAAAACTAACCGATAACAAAAGGAACATAAAATGAACAAAATTGCTGTTATTTTCTGGACAGGTACGGGTAACACCGAAGTTATGGCGAATGAAGTGGTTGCTGGCGCAAAGGAAGCTGGCGCCGATGTGACGCTTTTCAATACGTCTGCTTTTTCTACCGATAAGGCCCAGGAATTTGACAAGTTTGCTTTGGGCTGCCCGGCAATGGGTGCCGAAGAACTTGAAGATAGCGAATTCCAGCCGCTTTATGATCAGCTGAAGGCTCAGATTTCGGGTAAGAAAGTCGTGCTTTTCGGCTCTTACGGCTGGGGTGGTGGCGAATGGATGAATCCGTGGAAAGAAGATGCCGCAAATGCAGGCCTCGTTCTTGCTGATGAACCGCTCGCTATTGAAGGCGCTCCGGATGATGCTGGCAAGGAAAAGTGCCGTGAACTCGGTAAGGTCCTTGCACTTTCGTAATTGTTGAGTCTCGATGATCCATGAAATGTTAGACTCTCTAACAAAATTAGAGCGTCTAACATTGTTAGAAAATCACTAACAATGTTAGCGTCAATCTCGTGAAACTCAACTGCGGTGCGGGGTTGCGAGAGTTGCATATTTAATTTGTTTGTAATTTGCAATTGGAGGGGAGAGTATCTAATTTTTAAAAGCGGGCAGGTGCTCCGCTGATTTTTCTTTAATAAGGAGAATGATATGTCTGTTTTCAAAAACGAAAAATTCTGGCTCGTTATTGCTGGTGCTGTGGGCTCCGCTGTCGCTAAGAAAGTGCTCAAGGCAAAGAAGACCCGCGAACTCGCTGTTCAGGGACTTGCTCATGGCATGAAGTTCACGGCTGACGCCAAGGCTGCTTTCCAGGATATGAAGGACGAAGCTAGCGACATCTGCAACGACGCCAAGGCAGAAGCAGGGATTAAGTAATTTAGTCAATAGTCATTGGTCATTGGTTTTTATAATCGCGGCGTAGCCGCCAAATTTTAAACTAGTAACTATTGACTAATGACTGATAACTTGCAGTATTTGCTTAAGATTCATTATGAGATTCAGAATCGTTTACGATAAGCCGGGTCGCCTTCGCTTGCGTGCTGGGGCGTACGCTTTTGAACGTGATTATGAAGCGCGCATTCACAAGGCTTGCTTGAGTGAGCCTTGCGTTAAAAGTGTTGTGGTGCGTAGCGTCAATGGCGGCCTCCTTTTTGAATACACCGCCAAGGCGGGCGATTTCGAGACGAGCCGTAAGCAGATTCTTGATTTTGTAAGAGCGCTCAACCCCAAAGAATTGCCTGAATGCGATGGTGAAACGGAATACCAGTTGCAAGCTTTGGACGATGGCTTTAAAGCAAGCCTCACGGGAATGATTGCAAGGCGCTATTTGTCGCGTTGGTTCTTACCGCTTCCGATTCGCACGGCAATTACGGTGGTTCGCGGGTTACGTTATGTGGCTCGCGGAATTTCGACGCTCATGAGCGGAAAGCTCACCGTCGATGTTTTGGATGGGGCTGCAATTGGTGCTAGCCTGCTCCAGAAAAATTATGAATCCGCAGGTACGGTCATGTTCCTTTTGGGCGTGTCGGGCTTGCTGGAAGATTATACCAAGGCGCGTACGCGCACGGCTTTGACGGGTAGTCTCGCCGTCAAGGTAGATAAGGTCTGGGTCGTAAAAGACGGCGTGGATACATTGGTGGATATGAAGGACGTCCAGGTCGATGACTTGGTCCGCATCCGCTCCGGTAGCATGATTCCTGTTGACGGACGCGTGATTGAAGGCGAAGCCTTTGTGAACGAATCGACGATGACGGGTGAATCCAAGGCGGTGATGAAGACTGCAGGCAGAATCGTTTTTGCAGGGACCGTTCTTGAAGAAGGCTCGATTGTGGTCCGTGTGACTGCGGTGAACAGCAATACGAAAATCCAGAAAATCGTGGAACTGATCGACCGTAGCGAAGACTTGAAGGCAAGCGTGCAGAGCCGTGCGGAACATTTGGCGGATAGCATTGTGCCGTTCAGCTTCCTGGGCTTTGGACTTACGCTCTTGTTGACGCAGAATATTTCGCGTGCGGTTTCCATCTTGATGGTGGATTACTCTTGCGCGATAAAGCTCTCGACCCCGATTTCCGTGATTTCTGCGCTGCGTGAAGCCGCGGATATGGACATGACGGTGAAGGGCGGCAAGTATTTGGAAGAACTTGCGCTTGCCGATACGATTGTGTTCGACAAGACGGGAACGCTCACGAAGGCGGAACCGCGTCTTGAAAAGATTATCCCGTTTGGCGAGTATTCCGAAAAGCGTATCTTGAAAATTGCGGCGTGCATCGAAGAACATTTCCCGCATAGCATGGCTCGTGCGATTGTCAAGGCTGCGATGGAACGCAATATCAATCACGCCGAAGAACATGCCGATGTGCAGTACATCGTGGCGCACGGTATCGCAACATCGCTCAAGGGCAAGCGCGTGGTCATCGGAAGCAAGCACTTTGTCATCGAAGACGAAAAGGTCAATGTTTCTGAAAAAAATCAGGCGATTATTGACGAGCAGGCAGGCGCTGCGTCCGTGATTTACTTGGGCATTGGTGGCGAATTGGCGGGTGCCATTTGCATTGGTGACCCTCCGCGTGAAGAAGCGGCTGATGCCATTCGCGGGTTGCGTGAAAGTGGCATCAAGAATGTGGTGATGATTACGGGCGATAGCCAGAATGCTGCTGAACGCGTTGCCGAACATCTTGGTGTTGATACGTTCTATGCGCAGGTCTTGCCCGAAGATAAGCACCGCTATGTAGAACAAATGAAGTCCGAAGGCAAGCGTGTGATTATGGTGGGCGATGGCATCAACGATGCTCCTGCTCTTGCAGCTGCGAATGTCTCTGTCGCCATGAGCGATGCTTCGGATATTGCCCGCGAAACTGCCGATGTGACGCTCCGCCGCGAGAATCTCGAAGACCTCGTGGAACTGCGCCTCCTGAGCCAAAAGCTAATGGAGCGCATCTCCGAAAATTACCGCTTTATAGTTGTTTTCAATACAAGCTTGCTTGTAGGCGGTTTTCTCGGAATCCTCTCGCCAACAACGTCTGCCTTCTTGCACAACGTATCGACCATGGGCATTTGCGCAAAAAGCATGACCAAGCTGAAAGTGGAGTAAGCTTCACGAAATTTGTCATTCCCGCAAAAAAAACTTGTCATTCCCGCCTCCGAGCGGGAATCTCCTTGTTGAATTAAGTATTCCCTTTGCTTTAGGGAATACTTTTTTTATGCGTTTACACGGTTTTATCTGTTGAAGAATGTTTATTCTTACCTTGCTTGAAACTTTGAACGTGCAAATATGATGTAAAGAATCTATATTACTATTGATTTGTTGGTTTAGAGTAGTGTGAGAGGAGCTTTTTTTTGAATGTATCAATCTGAAATTGAAAGTGTACATCATGTTGAACCGCCGGTAAAGAGTATTGAATCTTTAGCCGATTTTTTGAATATTCTTTATTCCAAAATTTGTGGAATAAAAAATTGGAATAGTCGTGTGGAGGATTATTTTAAAGGGAGTTCTTCTACTGAAGAAAAGAAAAAAATAAGGAGAACTCTGATTCCTTATGATATTGCGGAATGTATTGATGCTGAAATTCTTTTTAGAGGTCAACCGAGTTGTGATTATGCTCTTCTGCCGTCGATTGCTCGAGAATACAGTTGCGATGGAATTTTGAAAAATAATTTGATAGGGAAAGAAAAAGATCTAATTGAATCTGCTTGTTTGAAATATCCGGATGTTTTTAAAGAAACTTTATTGCCCATTGAAAAATTAGCCCTGTTGCAGCATTATGGAATTCCTACTAGATTGCTTGACTTAACTGAAAATCCTTTAGTTGCTTTATTTTTTGCATGTTTGAATGATGAAAATCATGATGGCGAAATATTGATTTTTTTTAATTTTCGGCTGGAAAGTAATCCATATCCAGTAATGCAGGCGATTGCAGATACATGCCGATTTACAACTAAATCAGGTTTTTCAACATTGGAAAATTTTAAGAATGAGATGTTGAAGCAAGAATATTTTAGATGTCATGCGGAAGAATATGCAAAAAAGTTTAATAAAAAAGAAAATTTGATTTTGATTTTTTCGAAGCCCATAATTGTAAATGCGCCCGTTAGAACACAACGACAAATTGCGCAAAAGGGAAAATATATGCTGTTTCCAAATAAAGTTTATTCCGGTAAATCAAAAAAACATAGCTTTTTTTGCGATGAAATTGATGAATATTCAAAAAATCATCCATTTTGTGAGCGAATTGTCATTCCTAAAATGTCTAAAAATAATTTATTGAAGGAGTTGTCTCTTGTTGGTGTGAATAAATCAACTTTATTTCCTGAAAATTTTGATTATGCTTGCCGTGATTTAGTCCAAGAGATTCTGGCGAGAAAATCTTTTGATGAAATGCTGAATAAATGGAGGTAGTACAATGTGGTTTGTTGAGTTTGTGAAAGATTTTTCGAAAGAATTTGTGAAAGAACTTGTGAATGATGTAAAGTATTATTTTGATTGGGAATTTAAGGATGACGTGAAATTTTTTGGATTCGGTTTGTTTTTTTTGTGTTTGATTATTTGGCCATGGGGAATGCATTTGAATTATGGTATGTCGATTAACGCTTTTCGACAAGGAATTCCAACGAATTTTGTGTTGCCAATTTGCTTTTTTATTGAAATTATTTTTTCAATACTAATGGTTTTTAGTATAAAGAATAATCGGAAGGAACGGTTCGTAAAGGTTTTGTTTCAATATACATCTGTGTTTATTGTTTTTATTCCTTTTGCTATTGAAATTATGGAAGGGATACATGAGTTTGCTGATGCGTTTGCTGTTCGTAATTGCAAAGTTAATGGTGCTTGGGTGTGTTATCCTTCAAAATATACCTCTATGGATTATCGACAAATATTTCACTGGATCGCTTCATTTCTTCCGATAGTATTGCTTTTTGCTTATGATCTCATTTATCTCATTTTGTTTAGAAAATTCGAAAATTATGATAACAACTATGATATTGCAAAGCGCGAGATTTTTCGTCTTAATTATGAATTAGAATATGAAAAAAGAAATTCGGCTATTTATCAATCGTTTTTAGAAAATAATGCTGAAGATTTAGAAAATTACTTGTCAAATTATTGGACAGACCGCAAGTTTTCGGATTGTTTGAAGTCTCGGTTTGTAGTACTCAATCCTAAAATAGAGCTTTTACGTATGGGTGTTCAAACAAAAGATGAATATGATTACTTGAAAAAGCTTTTTTCGCGTTTGAATGGTGATATCAAATCTTATATTGAAAATTTTTTCATAAAGGCAGAATCCGCTTTTGATAAATGTGATAAAGATTATGAATCTATTTGGTCTTCTGGAATGCCTTTAATTGTTTCAGATAGATTTTGTAAAATTCCTAAATGGTATGATGATTATTTTCCCTCTTTACAAAATAGATGCAGATTGATTTACTCTACTGAAACATATGTAGTAAAGAATTTGGGTTCTTTTCGAATTTTATTTTATGGAGATGCCGATAAAGATGATGAAAACTTTGAATATGTAATTGTTACTTTTGATGATTTTAAAAAAATGGCTTTTTCAAATATGGCATATCTCTTATATAAAAAATATGATGATATATTTATCGTTCGGTTCAAAAGTTGTGTAGATGACATTGTTCATAGCCTTTTTGATAGAGGTATGACTGAAATTACTGATTATCGGCGTTTTGAAAAATATGAGGCTAGGAAAATTTTGATGGAAAAGATGAAAAATGATAAGTAATACAGGTGCGGAATAATTCCCTTGCAAACGGTTGTTTGCAAAATGAACGAAAAACTCTTTGACCTCTTGTTTTTATCTGTTTAGTTTTATAAATTAAAATCAGTCGATTAAATGCGGCTGATTTTTATTATATCGTTAATTATATCCTTTCTTATATCCTTTGCTAAATGAAGTCTGAGTTTTTACTCAGGTGTTTGTATTGATTCTCTTCTTGAGAAAGGAATTATATGAGCGAAGAAAATAATGCAACGAGACGAAACCACGATCCGTTTTTCCGTTGGCTGTTTTCTGATGTTGGGCATCTTAGAAATCTGTTGGAACTTGCTGGCAAAGTAAATTATGATGTTGGCGAATTCATATCGGCTATAAATATGGATACTCTAGTCCGTATTCCAGATTCGTATTCAGAGGTTGACGATACGGGTGAAGCGGATTTGGCGTTTCGTGTGAATGTGTCGACAGGTGCTCCGATTTTGGTTGGAATTCTGTTAGAACATAAATCGGGACGGGACCCAAATGTTCTTGATCAGATTGCTCGTTATGTGAATTCTGTGATGAAAATTTATGATAAGAATCATGTATTCCGCGGAATTCCAACGATGGCGATTATCTTTTATAATGGCCGAGAAAATTGGAATCCGCTCAAGAGCCTTGAAGATGGTTATCCAGAGTTTTTTCGTGGTTCTGTCTTGCCTTTCCATTGCGCTTTTGTGAATATGGCGGATATACCCGATAGCGACTGTTTGACATGCGAAGATGTTGCAACTGGAATGGGCGTTATCGCAATGAAGTATGCGTTCAATAAGGAAAAGCTGTTAGAGGTCTTGCCTCAATTCCGTGATTCCTTGCGAAAAATGCACCGTAATGAAGTGTCTTGTCTATTGCAAAAAATAAACATATATTTGAAAGAGTATGTTGATGAGGATGTTCTCAAGGAGCTGGATATGGCTTTTGTAAGTGTTGGACAAAAATACGGTTTTGTTAGTGCCGGTGATGTGTTTCGTCAAAGGCTTGCTGAAGCTCGCAAAGAAGTGGACGAAGAACGGAAAAAAGCTGAAGAAGAAAAGCTTAAAACGGCTAGGGGACTTTATGAAGATGGGGTTCCCTTAGAGACTCTCGTTCGTAGATTCAATCTTACGGAAGAACAAATTCACGGAAAGTGATTTTTTTGTAGGGTTTATTAAGTCTATAGCTCTAAAATTCAAAATGTTTGCGAAAAGGTAGCCGAAAGGCTACCTTTTTTGCGATTTTTTAGATGGAGATGCCCGCTCAAGGCGGGCATGACATTGCATTAGCGGACTTGTTTATTTCGTTTCTCTCTTCCGTAGGGCTTGGTGACGTACACGAGGGCAGTGGTAAGCGTGTAGTCGGCGACGAGGGCGGCAGCAAGGCCAATGATGGAAAGTAATCCGACATTGTGCAGTGCGCCCATGGGGCTGAAGATGAACACAAAGAACATCGCGCAGAGAATGAATGTTGTCATGCCCATCGTCTTTCCGATTTCGCGGTAAGAGAGCAGCAACGCTTTTTTGTAGCTGCCGGTGCGTTCGTAACCGTATTTGATGTGATTGTTCATGTGGATGGTGTCGTCAACGGCGATGCCCAAAATCATCGGCATTACGATCATCGTTATCATGTCAAGCGGCATTCCCGAATAGCCCATGACGCCACCGATTAAAAGTACGGGTGCGACGTTTGGAATCATGCCGATGAGGCCTGCCTTGATGCTCCCGAATGCGAGAATCATCATGATGGCGATAATCACGAAAGAACCTCCGAACGAACGCAATAGTCCGTTCACGAGCTTGCCGTTCATTTCGGCGTAGTTCACGACTTCGCCAACGATTGATGTTTTGGCGTCCGGGAAAATTTGCGTGGCGTACGATTTCGCGGAATCGAGGTCTTCAACGATTTTCTTGGCATCGTATCCGGAAAGTTCGATGTGGATGTATGTTGTTTTGTAATCTTCGTCCATGCGTTCAAAGAGCGCGTCGGCATCTGAAATTTCGTAGAGGAACAGCAGCTGCGTGAGCATGTCCTGCGCGTCGGGAATTTTGTAGTATTCCGTGCTGTCGCTGTTCAGCGTGCGGTTCATTTCTTTCACGAGCCGCGTTACGGATTGCACGCGGGGTTTGTCGCCTGAAATTTTTGTGAGCTGGAGCGTGCCGAGTTTTTGTTCAAGCGTTTCGATGCGTTTCATGTTGGCGGGATTTTTCAGCGCGTCGCTTTCGTTGAATTCGACCATCACATTGAAATCGTAGAGGCTTCCGAGTTTTCCGCTGAGCATGTCCATAAGTCTTGTGACGAACGGGATTTTTTCGCCCATCGTTTTTGTGTAGTCCATGTTCACGTCAATATTCATCACGCTTGGAATTTGCAACAACATTATGGCGGCGGAAATTGCGGCGATGATGCCGCTGTGCCTGCAAACTTTGCGACCGAAAAATTCAAAGAGAATGTCGGCCTTGGTTGCACCAGCAGCTTTCACTTCTGTCGGGTCGGGTTTTGCATTTTTACCGAAGCTCATGAGAATCGGAATCAAGATGATGACGTATAAATAAACCATGAATACGATGCCTGCCGAAATGCCTCCAATCCAGCGGATAGGGCGGATGCCAGCGAACAAGAACGAAATCAGCGAGGCTACGGTAGTGATAACAGTAAAGAGGATCGGCCAGCCTGTTTCTTCGACGGCGTTTATGACGGATTCGCGGCGGTTGCCCGTGCGCCTAAAGTGCATGCGGAACGAATTAATGTAATGGATGGAGTAGCCGACCGAAAGTGCCATGCCCAAAAGTACGGGGAGTGCGACCATGCTTTCGTCGCCGATGATGCTGAGCCAAGCGTTTACGCCGAGCACTGAGGCGATTCCTCCGACGGTTGCTATGGCGGGGACGATGACTCCACGCAAAGAGCGTACGAATAAAATAAGGCATGCGAGCATGACGGTAAAGCCGAAGATGATGCGTATAGCGCATTCACGCGAGATAACTTCGTTCTCTTCCATTTCGGTGTAGCTCATGCCGGTTGGGAGCATCTCGAACTTGTCGCTTTTGAATTCGTCAGAGAGGATGACGTTGCGGGCGAAAGGTGCGATGCTGTCTTTGCCGAAATCGATGCCGCCTTCGTATGATTTCAACGAGAGAATAACCCATGTTTCTTTGGCGTCGTCAGAGACGATGTTGTTTACCAGCGATTCTCGGCTCATGATGAGCGATTTCTTGGCGGCGAGTTGTGCTGAATCTGTCGGGATGCCGCTTTCGAATGGGTCGATGACTTCGAAGCCCTCATCATTTGCGATGGGGATGGATAAGTTATGCGTGAGTGAAACGACGCGGTCAGCATAAGGGACTTCATTTTCGAGGCGTTTTGAAAGTCGGTCGATGGCGCTTAAAACTTCGGGCGCAAAAACATCGTTAGCACGGACCATCACCATATAGCCGTCATCGCTGCCGAAAACGTCATTGAAGTGCGCTTGATCGATTTTGACTTTGTCCCAATCGTCAAACCATTCTTCTTCGCTGCTGGTCATTTGCAGTTGCGGAAGCCCAAGACATGCAATGAAAGTTACAAGAATTGTTACAAGTAAAATCAGCCAACGGAATTTGATTTGAAAACGCCCTAGACGGGCGAAAACTTTATTAACGCGAGAAACTTGCATGTTTCCTCCCCAAAATTTTGCGCGAAAATAATATAACGAGTTGAGTTTTTCTACTCCATTCGGACGCAGAACGGACTGCTGGGAATGAAGAACTGCTTGTCAAGACTATGGTGGAATAAAAAAACGGATGCCGAATTTTCGACATCCGATTTTGAATTGTGTTGTCCGTTAGAATTTGTTAAAAAAAATCCCATGTGGCCTGCGGAACCCAGGATTGCTGTTGGCCGGGGTCCTTGTGGTCCCAAATGTGACCGCCACTTTGCGTGCACCAACGAACTGGAAATCGTTCCTCGACGGTCGCGTAATCGTAGCACTTGTGCGGCGCGTTGCGCTGGGCTTCTTCGGCACGTTCGTTTTTCGCCTTGCCGCCTTCGGAGTTGAGCGTCAAGATGATGTCGCGCGCATTCCGCCCCATTTCGGGAGTGCACATGCCGTCATCGAGGCCGAGTACGCCCATCCAACCGATGCCCATTTTTTTGCGTTGCGGGAGCCAGATGTTGCGTTCTGCAGTTTCATAAACCGCTACCGCACGGAGTACGTCCTGGTGGTTCCATGAAAGTCCATTGCTGAACATGGCTCCATAGCTGAATCCTATAGAGAATACACGGCTAGAATCAATGCAGAAGTTGCCTTCGAGGTACGCGAGGAGTTCGTCAAACAGGAGGTAATCATCTTGTCCCCAGGGCAGCTGATTGCCATTGCCTTCGGGTGCGACGAAAATTGCAGTTTCGTTCTTGTCAATCCATTTGAGGCCGTGATAGCCTTCGTCCTGCACGGCGCTTGCAGAACCGCCCATGCACTGCATTCCGAAAATGAGTTTGTACGGTTTATTCTTGTCGTATTTTTTTGGCATGTCAATACGCACGGTTCGCATGCCTTTACTCCATCTGAAATCAATGTAGGGCTTATTGCCGCGGTACTTGTAATCGAGTTTAGTGTCTTTGCCGCAGCCACGAGTCGGCACCGGATCGTTCTTTAGGCCCCATCCATATTCATACTGCGGTTGCGGTGGAACCGTTTTCTTGAGTGTAAGCGCAAGATTCGTGTCGAGATTGTCTAGTTTTACATTGAGAGTGTCGAATCCGTCAGCAGCGACGCGTAGGTTATCCGAGTCCCCTGCTTTTAGAAGAGCCTTGGCGCTAGATTGCTCGCCAAATGTTGTATTAAAGCTTCCGTCGGCTGTGAACTTGAAATTTTGCTGTGCCGAACCAACGTGGACGCGGGCGACATACACGCCCTTCGCTTTCACGGTCGCTTTCATGTCTATTGTTCCCGAACCAAACAGTTTCTCGTTCAACAAACGGTTCCCGACCATGTCAAAAATCTGCACCTGTACTGGAGTGTTTGCTCCTTGCGAAAAAGAAAGGATTCCGTTATTTACAGAAAGATATCCGACATCAATCCTGTTTGCTATCGCTTGCATCTCCTCGTCTTGATGGATTGTGAATGCACCGGATGCATCTGTTTTGGTTTTGAGCCCTTTTTGAATAAGTGAAATGTCTGCACCCTGGACAGCCTTGCCGCTATTGTCGTTCACTGTTCCTGTCAGGGTAAATGCATTTGCTGCCATAACCGAAATCATTAGAATTACGCTAAAAGGTAATCCGCTCCATAGGACGTTTTTCATATAAGCTACTCCTTTTTTATTTTTCTTGTCCCTCCCAAAAAATACTCTTGAAAAGAGGTTTCTTTCACATGTAATTTTTTATTCGTGGACAACATTGTCCACGAATTTAAGTACGTGACTGGCTAAAAACAAAAATAAGATTCGCATCTTTGAATGCGAATCTTATTTTGTCTAACATTTTAGGAGAAATCCTTTGCCATGAATGACTGTGATGTATTTGCCGACCGGCAAATATTTTGCTTTGCTGTATTTTTTTATTTCTTGAAATACACAGTATTCACAATGTGTCCTTGAATCTTTCTACGTACAACATAGTGTCCTTGCGGAAGTTCTCGCATGCTGATGCCCAAATAATGACCGTTCATGTCAAAAATCCCAATGATGGTTGCTGTCCCGGCCATGCGTGGCATGGTTGCGATACTGGTGGTATTTGTGTCAGGCTTGATAATTGCCGTGTACTTGTCCCAACCTGGCATGTCTTCGAGAGTAATGATACGCTCGTCGTTCATGTTGCTTTTCCATACACCATCTTTTGTTTGGTCGGGCCAAGTTCCGCTCCAGGTGCTGTACCACGGCATCCACCAACTCCATACGGCTTCGTCGGTATGCATGTTGTTCACATCGGGAATGGGACCGTTTTCGCTGAGGGCTATAATTTTCGTGCTTTTTGATGCGTTTTTGAATTTGTCAAAGGCGCTTGCGTTACTGGAATGGTCGTTTGCGCTATTGTAGATGTCGATGGAGAGAACATCATAGTATTCGCTACCCGGATCCCAAGAGTTTACGGTACTTCCTTCAGGGTTATAGACCCAAATCATGTTTCTTACACCCTTAACTTTGACCATGCGGTCATAGACGAGGCGATAGAGGGCTGCAAACTGTTCTCCGGAATTAATACTCCACCAGAACCACTTTCCGCCAGCTTCATGCAAGGGGCGAAAGATTCCTGCTACGCCTTCTTTCTGCAATTCAAGGAAGTAATCGGCGATGTGGTCAATGTCGGCTACGATTCCTTTGTAAGCAGCGCTTTCGGTATTCCATTCAGTGGTGCCTGGCTTGAAACCTGTAGAGAAATCGAAATCGGTGTATTCGCCTCCGTTTGCTGCACTTTGGATATAGAATGCGTCTTTTTTGTCTAGCGGATCTTTCCAGTGCCAAGTGAATGCAGGGATGCCGCCCGCTTTCCAAAGGCCTTTTGCAATGGAAATTGCTTTGTCCGTGTATTCCTTGTTCCAGCTTTCGTTTGCCTTCGGGCCGCTTGCAAATAAGAAATCTAAACCGACAAGAGCCGGGTACTTTCCTGTGCGTGTGTAGGTGTATTTCACGTCGTCGTGCGTCTTGAAGTCGGCTCCCATGGTGTAACCGCTCATGTCGCCGGTCATCATGCCGCTAATCGTTTTTTTGCCAAAGTTCTCGCGCAAAAAACTGTAGAGTTTGACTGCACTTTCGGTGGCGTTCGGGGTAACTGGCATTGCTGATATTTTGAAAGGGGAGGAATGATAAGGCTCAACCTCAATATAGTCTACGCTAATCCAGCCCCAGTATTTCTCGATAGAGATTGTGTTTGTCCCGGCTTTAAGTGTAGCGACTGTCGTGACATCCGCCCACGAAGTGGTGGCGTTAAAGTCGATGGTGCCTGCGGTTGCGCCGTTTACTTTTAGGTAATTTGTTTTGAAATCCCCAGCCTTGTAATGGATGGTTACTTGGTACTTGCCCGCACTTTCTGCGGTGACTCCATTAAAAGAAATATTTCCTTCTTGCAAGTCAGCATAACCCGTTCCCGAAACTCCGGATGCGTTGACATTTTTTGCTACTCCGGAAAGAGTTGCTGCTTCAGCTTCGTACTTAGTTGCAAATGCCATACTCGAAAGAGCAAGAATCAAAATAATGAAGTTTTTTCTTTTAATCATTAGGGTTCCTCCATTTCACGAAATTATATTTCCCAAGTATATTTATCAATTGTTTTTTTCGAATGGTGTGGACAAAAATGTCTACGAATTGTATATTTTTTTTATGAAACGCCTGTAAAAGAAACGATTTTTAGGTAGAGCTTTTTTATATCTGGCGAGACGCTTTATGTTTGCAAAAAACAAAATCAACATCTATGACTATTCAGACTACCGCAAGTTCTTGCAGGAGTTCTATGAACTCGAAAAATCACTGGATCCCTCGTTCAGTTACCGAGTGTTTGCTGCTGCGGTCAGCATGGATGCAAGTCTGCTTTTGAAAATAATGCAGGGGAAACGCCATATTTCTCCGAAATGTATAGATGTTTTCGTTAAATTTTTTCGTTTCAAAGATGCCAAGGCAGAATACTTCCGTGAAATGATTGCTTACAGCAAGGCTAAAAACGACGAGGACGTTCGTCGACATTTCGAGACTCTTCAAAAAATGCGACCTGCAGCCAGCCGAGAACTTGATGAGGCATGCTATCGCTATTTTCAACAATGGTATTATCCGATGATTCGCTCTGCGCTTGACGTGTTCGATTACCGTGGTCCGCAAGATGCAGGCGCTCTCGGAGAATGTTGCATTCCGAAGCTTTCCGCCTCGCAGGTGGAAAATGCTGTCGATGCTTTGTTGCAGCTCGGACTTGCTCGCGCCAACAAGGATGGTCGTGTGGTTCCAACCGACGCTCATCTCAAGACTAAGGAACACTGGCTGAGCGCTTGTATTAGCGACTATCAGAGCAGTATCGCGGATCTGGCTGGCAAATCCATCCAAAACACACCCAAAGAAAAGCGCGATATCAGTACGCTTACGATGGCGCTTGATTCGCAACAAATAGAAAAGATACGCGAAATCCTCGCCAAGACACGAAAAGCAATCATAAATGTTGTCAATGCGATGCCTCCGCAAATTTGCGACAGCGTATATCAATTAAATTTTCAGTTATTCCCGATGATGAAAAAGGAAGAACGATGAAAAAAAGTATACAAACATCGGTTTACCTTTCGTTTTGCGGCATGCTTTGCCTGTCGCTGTTTTTAGGGTGTTCCGAAAGCAACACCGCAGGTGCCACAAGTGAAACGACAAATGGAATTGCCTTCAACGTCGTTGACAGTTTAAATAAGCCGTTCGCTTGCGCACAAATGAAGGTGTATTCAAAAGATGCCTTCTCGGTCATTGATAGCGCCCTTTCGGATTCAAGCGGACGAGTTTCTTTTAATGACAAACTCGGCATCTGCACAGACCAAGGCTGTTTTGTAGAAGCCCTTGCGGGCAAAGATTCCGCATTCATGAGTTGGTCGCCGGTCGATTTTGCGGATACCTCGGTTCAGGAAATTGCATTGTTGCCTTCGGCTTCGCTCATTATACGTACTGGTGTTTCGACCCAAGAAATCGAAGACTTGTTAGAAAATGTTCAATTGGAATCGACCCCCTATTTTGCAAACCGCTTCGGTAGCGAGTATGTGTTTGCGCATGTGCCGGCAGGGTCCTTTACTATTGTTGCTGGAGATTCGACCATCGCAGAAGTGGCGCTTGCGCCAAATGAATCCGCAGATACGCTCGTTCCTGTTCCAGGAAAGTCTGTTGAGTATGTTTTCGAAGACTTTGACGATGGAGATAGTTTGAATAACCTCGCCAAAACTTATCCTAACTACGGATGGTATTTTAATGCTGTTGGCAAAGCGAATTTTGCAATACCTGATAGCGCTGAAAGTTTCTCATCCGTATTAAAAGAAGATAAAGATCATGGAAAGTATCTCGCTGTTAAATTCGCAATAGATACAGGCTTCGTTTTGCTCGGAACTCATCTAGGACTTGATACAGGATTTTTCGACCTGAGCAATCTCACGGCGATTCGCCTTACGGTAAGAGGCGACTGTGAATTGAATATCGCTTTGGAACATTACCGTGAAGTTGGAGAAAATACCTTTAAAAAATCGTTATGGAAGGCCAAAGCGGCTGAAAACTGGAATGAAATCATCTTGCACCCCGGTAGGGAAGTTCTTGAAGAAAGCTCCTATCAAGTGGAGTGGAAAGAGATTTCTCACGAAATCGGTCTGTTTAGCATTTTTATGAGAAGTGGAACTTATCTAGAAGTTGACAAAATCGTTTTTGAAGGAATCGATTTCAAATAAGCGATTATTGCGATTGGTTATGCGATAGCGGCATCGGCATCAAGGCCCCCCGTTTCCGAGGGAGCCTTTTTGACGACACGTTCGTTTATTTCAAGAAAACGGCGAGAAGTTTACGTGCTTCTTCACCTTCGACAAAACGGATTTCACCTACGGTATGGTACTCGAATCCCGAGAACTGCTGCAATTGCAGTGCCGCAAATTCGCGGTCCTGCGAATAGCAGAGATTCAGGCGGAAATTCCCGTTGTCGCCTGTTTTCGGATGGCCATTTTTTTGAATGACCGCGTCCAAGGCGCTTGGAGAAGCCTCGACAATCGCCTGGACTTTTTGCCCTTCCGTGGGGCTAAACTCCAGGCATATTCCCACAACGAGTGAATTCGTCTTAGTGTAGGTGACATTGGTCTTGAATCCGAAAAACTTCTTTTCGGTCTTGATATAGGGCTTATTGAAGAGGGCGTTAGCCATCTCCATCTTGGAAATGTTTTCCATGTTCTTTCTCTTTTTTGAAATGAATGATGTCGCGCACCCGGTAAGGGCCGCGGCCATTTACTAGTGTTTAAGGCTTGGAGAAAGAACTTGCTAACAGAGCATTCGCTCTAGCGTGTAAACGTAATATTCTTTAGGTTTTTGATAAACTAGCGGTAAAGGGAAGCCGCAATGAATGCAAATAGTTGACCGCGCGATTTTAGTCGCAAACGGTGTAGCCTGCTTGAACGTTACCGAACTGCGTCCGCCGACCCCTTGAAGTCCATTGCCACGCGATGCACGCAAGGACACCTGCTGGCCCGACCTGCGTGTAAACTGCATGGCCTCGGCAGTCGATTCCCGCAACAGGAACAGCGGACTTTCGGCATGCACATTGTCGGCGGAGACCTTGCCATATTCCGAAGCCCGCCCCATTTCGGTGCCGTAATCGTAAACAAAAGAACCCTCGACAATAGCAGAAAGAATTGCGAATAACGCGACTGCTATCATCGACAGAATATTTTGTTTAACGGGCTTCATCGGTGAGTAAGATAGAATTTTTTAAAGAGAATAGCTATCTTTATTCCATAATTTGAACCGCGCCCTATTGCCACCGGGTAATGGGGGAACACGCATTCTTTATCGTTAGGTCTTTGAAGATAAAGATTCCTGGAGGTAAAGAAATGGAATGGTTTACGCTTGCCGTGGCGGGCGTTCTCGAAGTGGTTTGGGCCTGCGCCATGAAATATTCGGAGGGCTTTTCTAAAATAGTCCCTTCAGTCATCACTGTGATAGGTTTTCTTTTGAGTGCTTTTTTCTTGTCGCTCGCCGTAAAAAAACTGCCGCTCGGCACCGCGTATGCGATATGGACAGGACTAGGCACTGTGGGAACATGTGTCTTGGGCGTTTATCTATTTCAGGAGCATTTCTCTATCCCGAAAGCCATTTGCGTTTTGCTTATCTTATCCGGGATTGTCGGCTTGAAATTATTGCATTAAAAAGATGCACTGCAACAGCAAACAGCACGACGATGGCAATATAGTCCACGAAAAAGAGGGCGTTTCCCAGCCCCGATATGTCATCCCCGCGAAGGCGGGGATCTCCTATCGTCTTTTGCAAGGGGCTGGGTCGGGCTATATTTTAACGCACTTCGGGCGGCCCTTGCAAGCCGCCCGAAGTACTGTTAAAACCAAGCCTCGCTACGCAAGTCTTGTCCCCAAGGGGTCACTATCCCTAACGCGAAAGCAAACAGAGCTTACTCTCCCTTACATTTCACAGTAAGCGAGAACTAAAGAAGATTTTCCTAAAGCCCCTACAAAAGAAAAGATTTGAGATTTATCATTAATTTCAAATCTTTTTTAGGGAAATAGTTCCCTTACAAAAACAATTCAATTTTTTCAAAAAAGCAGAGTCGCCTGTCATCCTCAAGCGACTCTATTTTCCCCTTATAGATATAAAAATTATGCAGTATAAACACCATCTTTAGGTTTTAAATTTCCCGAAATGATGAGGATGAGGTCAATCAACCACATAATACCGAAAACACCTCCCGTAAGCAACTTGAGAACGCCCAATCCGGTATATCCCAGATAGAAACGATCTACACCAAGACCGCCTAAAAGAAGCGACAGAATTATAGCTGTTGTTTTATTTTTCACAACAATCTCCTTGGTTTAATCTTTCAAACATCTCACAGATGCATATGAATTTTTGTACTTCCAGTCAATATCTTGAAGGAACTCTCCGCCAATTCCCTGTTGAAATCTAAACAAAGCAGCCTTTGGAGCATACTCGCAGACATGACGGCCTCTCGTTACTTTATCATAGCAAGAAGTATTTTCATCTGCGAGCCACATTGCAAAATGATCCCCGGCACATCCCTCACTACAACAAATTCTTTTTCCTGTATCAAAATCTGTCATCATTTGGAGAGGTTTACATTTATCCAGCTCCCTGTATTCGCCAGTTCCTGAAGAACGAATACTCATACCAAATGTATTATCACATTGTTCCTGTCCATTGTTATAAGCCCAGTATTCCGGTTCACAGAGAGATACTCCATAGAACCACATATTCTGTACAACCCTTTGGCTTCTACCTCCATTCTGAGGGAAAATAAATTCTTTCAGATCCCCCTGAATCATTTCCAAATAAGAATCCTGCCAATTACCAGCATCTTTAAGGCTTTTAACCGAAATGTAGGTTAACAACACTTTCACATCTTCAACCGTTGGTATATGCCATCCCGCAGGGCAAATTCCTTGGTGTTTTTTTGAAATTGGTCTATCTTCGGTTCGGCTTTCCATGTCATAATCTTCTTTAGCCTCTTGCTTAATATCCATCGCAGAATTCCAAGTGTACAAGCGTCCGAAATCCTCACATCCCGCACATATGTTTTTGCCCTTGCCATTTTTCGACTTATAATTCAGATTCTCAGCCATCCATTCCTGTTTGCCAATTTTTACGGTCTTATACTCTCTCCCTTCATAAGAGATTTTCCCCTGTTTTACCTTGCCCGACTCGGCAAAGGCAATGGTTGAAAGCAATGTAAACGCCATAAGAATTTTAATTGTTTTCATTTTTTCCTCGCTGTATAATTACAGATTCTTTGTGTGTCATAAATCTCATCTTTTAAAATTCTCGGATTATGACTTTGGTCAAAAAGGTTTTGATATTGCTTGTAATCACTCTCGTCAACAGAGCACATTTTGTTATGAAAAATTTTGTATCCGCTCATCGTTGTAGAGTCCAAAGGACAATCTAGCTCCTTTGCAAATTCATATTTCTGCGTAAGGAACATATATTGCTTCAAGCAAACATTTACAACTTTTTGAGCCTGACCATAAGACACATCATATTTCATGGACAATTTTTTAATTTCTCTTCGTATTTTTACATTAGACAACGCATTATCATCCATTTCTTTTATCAATGACAAACATGTTTTTACAAGAGCCTCACGAAATCCTGATTTCGGTTTCCGCTTATTTTTTGATATAGATCTACCTAATTGGGATGCTCGGCCGAACTCTATGACAAATAGCTGGAGTTCTAGAAGCCTCATTTTTTCCAATTCAGATTTCAATTTGGTTTCTAACATATACTGCAAAAATTCTCTTCTATAAAAATGATCCTTGAAAAAAATTATAAAGAAGGTTGCCAAACGGCAACTTAAAATTTTGCAAAAACAGTTTTTTCCTCTATTTTAGCTTGAATTATGATATAAGGAAGCCAAACGGCAACCATAGGTCGGGGCTGATATGCAAGCAAATCAAAGATTCTTTTGAAAATAGGTTGCCATACGGCAACTATTCAACATGGTCTATTCGCTAGCTTTATAAATTATGCTAGACCCCGAAGTGACCATAAAGCACATTCGCGAAAACATCCGTCAAAAGATTCAGGATGCGGGCTATGCAACTATTGAAAAGTTTGCCTACGAGAACGGATTCACCAAATCAACCATTACAAGAGCTATCAACGGTTCTAGAAATCCCCGTCTTATAACGCTCATCGAAATAGCAAATGGTTTGGACATAAATCTATCCGAATTATTAGACCTACATCAAATAGAGTTTAATCAAGAGAACAAAATTAAAACATTAAACCATAAAAAATAAATTTTCATTCTTTAACGCGAATATTTAAGCATTACTTTCGCCACATAATGCACCGCAACGGCGAACAGCACGACGATGGCGATATAGTCCGCGAAAAATAGAGCGTAGCCGCGTTCCGTGTCAAAGAAGAAGAACGGCTGCTGCAGGAACAAGTATTTCCAAAGCCCGCGAATGGCGAAGGCGTAAATTCCGTAGCCCGCCACGAGAGCCGCAACCACGCGGGTTGCGACAAGTGCCGCCTTTGACTTGAATGCGCCTGCAAGTCCCAAGCGGTTTGCAATCAGGCTCACATGCAGCCCGATGTGGAGCGACATGAACACGTAATACCAATGGCTTGCGAACAGGTGCGCCGTGCGGGCGAAGCTTGCGCCCGATTCAATGCCGAGCCAGGCGAACACATGGTTCGAAAGCATAATTCCGCTCACCATCAAGAAAATCGCGCACAAAAGGATTCCGCAATTCACGACCGCCTGCAAGATGCGGAATACGTTGTAGCGGCCCTTGAACAGCGAAAGGAAAAATCGCCGGTTCAGCGTGATGTGCACCGCCCACAGAACAAGCAGCACCACGCCCAGAATCTCATGAACGGCCGTCGATTCAAAGAAGTAATTGCCGCCCATCAGCACGAGCGTCGCGATTGTCATCGCGATGTCAAGCATCATACGGATTTTGGCGGAAATAGGCATATTAGGGAATATACATTATTTCGTCTTCACGCCGTTTTTCTCGAGCCACTTGGCCACATCTTTTGAGAGGCTCGAACCGCCGGAATAATGCACCGAAAGGCCTTCGCCGATTTTTGCGTTGGGCGCAAGTTTCGCAATCGCGGTGATGCTCTGGCCAAAGCGCCCGCCGCCGTGGGAGCAGAACGGCAGAATCCGCTTGCCCGCAAAGTCGTAACTTTCGAGCAAGGTCGCGATAGGCATCGGGATACTTGCCCACCAGTTGGGGTAACCGATGATAATCGTTTCGTAATCGGCCCACTTCTTTGCGTCGGGCTTTTTCTTGAGGGCGGGGCGCGCCTGTTTGTGCTGATCGTTCTGCGCCTGCTTCAATACGGTGTTGTAGTCGTCGGAATAGGGCTTCACGAGTTCAAGTTCCACCATGTCGAATCCGGTCTGCTTCTTGATTTCGCGGGCCACACCGCGGGTATTCCCGCTCCAGGAATAGAAAACGATTAGCGCGCGGGAAGTGCCCTTCGGGTTCGACGCTGCTTGCGACTTTTCGCCCTTAAAGCCCGCCGCTTCCTGGGTCACAAATGTTCCCTTGACGCCTGCACCCGCATTCATGGCGAGCCTGAGCCCCACATTGTAACTCTTACTGGATTGCTGCATGGCCCCGCGATAGGCGCTGCGGAGGTTCTTGCCGAAATCGTTCCAGCCGCCACCGCGATGCACGCGCCTTGTGCCCGAAGGCTTGCCCGCCGGATCGACCGCCACGCCTGCCGAGCCCGCAGAAACACCGTAATCACCGTAAAAGTCAAAGCACCATTCGCCCACGTTCCCGTAAATGTCGTAAAGCCCGAAGGGATTGGGCTTGAACTTACCCACGGGAAGCGTGTTCCCGCGGTAAACGCCGGGACGTGTTTCCAGAACCTCGTCGTTGAAATAATTCTGCTCGATTTGATACGGATAATGCCCGTAAAAATTCACATCGTCTGCACCGGGAGCCTTCTTTGTGTAGAACGGCGTGGTCGTGCCGCCTCGGGCCGCGTATTCCCATTCCGCTTCGGTGGGGAGTCTGTAGCCGTTCGCCTCGCGATTCCAGCTGACCGCATCGCCTTCGATAGCGTAAACGGGGGTGCGTCCGTCGCGTTCGCTTAACTTGTTGCAAAAACGAGCCGCATCAAGCCACGTGATGTTTTCGACGGGCAAGTCGTCACCCTTGAAACTGGAGGGATTTTCGCCCATCACCTCGCGGTAAAGCTTTTGCGTCACCTCGTACTTGCCCAGGTAAAAATCGGAGACTTTCACCTTGTGCAGCGTCTCGTCGTTGACGCGCCAGTCCTCGTTTGCGGGGCTTCCCATGTTAAAAGTCCCGCCCTTGATAAGCACGAAGCCCTCGGGCGCAGGTACCGCCGCAAAAGTTCCTACCGTCATAAGGCAAATAAATGCGCAAGCGAGAATTCTGGCAAACATTATTTCAACTTCCCGTAGTCTTCGTCGCTCACGGGCTCAAGCCATTCGTTGCGACCGCCTTCGCCAGGGACTTCAATCGCCAAATGCTGGAACCAGGAATCCGGAGCCGCTCCGTGCCAATGCTTGACGCCAGCCGGAATGTTCACCACGTCGCCGGGCTTCAGTTCCACCGCCGGCTTGCCCCATTCCTGATAGTAGCCGCGGCCCGCCGTCGCGATGAGAATCTGGCCACCGCCCTTCTTTGCATGATGAATATGCCAGTTGTTGCGGCACGCCGGCTCAAAAGTCACGTTCCCCACACCCACCTGTTCCTTGCTAATCATGTCGAGATAGCTCTTGCCCACGAAAAACTTGGCGTAGGCGTCGTTCGGCTTGCCCACCGGGAACACACTCCAGTCCTTGCCCGGCATGGATTTTGCCCCCGACGCGTTTACAGCACCAGCCGTCGCTTCGGCAGGCTCAGCGACCTTCGTCTCAGCCACCGCTTCCTTGAACAGTCGCAGCGCATTCAGCGTGCGCGGGTAACCGCAATACGGCAAGCAGTTGTAAATCGCCTGTTCCACGTATTCGGCCGTACGAATCTTCAGGTTCGCGCCGATGTGCGCCTTGAGCTGCGGCTCCGTTCCCAAGTTCACGAGAATCGCCATCGTCAAGAGTTCGCGGGTATTCAGGTCGAGCCCCTTGCGGGTGTAGTAATCGCCAAAGCAGTTGCTCGCAAGGAAGTAATTGATGGTCGGCATACCGCTCTTGCCGTTCTTCGCCATGTCGCGGAAAGTCTGGCCGAACAGCGTTCCCTGCGCGTCTGCACCCGCCTCCAGACGGGACTGCGCCGTCACCGTCGCACGGTTTTCGTCCACCTTCACGTTCTTCGCCTTGAACACGCTGCGGACAATTTCAACCGCATCCACTGTCCGCGGGAACCCGGTGTAGGGAGCGCACTGGTAAATCGCCTCGAGAATTTCTTCGGGAGCAAGCCCCTGCGCAAGCGCCGTCGCCACTTCTTCTTGCAAAAGAGCGCCCGACTGCTGCGTCACAAGCGACACCAG
>CADAWC010000044.1 GCA_902791475.1 Fibrobacter succinogenes | reverse complement strand
CGCGGCTTGCGACACCTGCACCGTTGGAGTTCGGATAGACAGAGCGGAGCACGTTCGGGTCGGTGCGGAGCTTTGCCCACACGACAGAGTTCATGCCAATCACGTTCGGACGGGCGAGCGGCTTTTCAAGGTATTCGAGAATCGTTTCCACGATGTTGAAGCCTTCCGCTCCAATACCCTGGGCGTTTTCGTAAGTGTGGGTAAGGCCATCGCCATAGTTCGAAGTGTCCTGCACAATGCCCGCAACACGCATTTCACGACCGAGATACACCTGGTTCATCAAGTATTCAAGGTTCGTATTCACGTAGCGTTCCTTGTTCTTGATCTGGTCAATATCTTCCTTCGGCACGATCACCTGCAAACCGTGAGCTTCTGCAACAGCGGCTCTTTCTTCGCCAGAAAGGTGGATAATATTCGGCTCAGAAGTGCGGCCCACCTTGGTATCCGGGGCGGTAAAAGAATCGCCCTTGGTTCGCTCGTAGTACTTGAACGCAAGTTCCGGGCCGTCGAGCACCTTGACAGGCATCACCTGGTCGGCAATCATCTTGCCGTTCTTGTAGGCGGCCACAAGGTCGGTCTGCTGCACGCCAATCGGGAGGAGCAAGCCAGCGGCAAGAACGCCACCGTCAGAGCCGAAAACTTCGGCAACAATCTGCGGAACGCCGCAGGCGGTAAGCGTGTCAGCGCCCGCAAAGGAGCACAGAGCACACACGAGAGTAAAGAGCATGAGAGCGATAGAGTTCTTCTTCATGTTGTTGTCCTTGTTAAAGTTCTTAGCCCTGCCCGGTAGTTTCGCCACCAGCCGGAGTTTCGCTGGAATCGCTCGATTCAGCCTGAGCCGGAGCCACATAGCCGCCGCTCAGCTTGACGCGGATGATGTCGCCGCTGGCACCGCCTTCAAGAGCGATACCCAGGTATTCGCCACTTTCAGCGGCAACAGCCTTGCCGTTCGCATCAGACACGAGCTTCGCGCCGAACGTGACAGAGCCACCACATTCGACTTCGGCAATGCCATCGAGCTGCACATCGCAACGGCAACCTTCAGCAGTATCCAATTCGCCAGTAGCGCCAAGTGCGGTTTCTCCTGCACCGGCAAGTTTCACGTTACCTTCCGTGGTGCCAGCCTTGGCAAAGCGGAAAGCGGGAACCGCAGCTTCTGCGGTGAAATTGAGGACATTACCCTTCATGGGATTCTCCTTGTTTTGTTAAACCTTGATGCGGTCGTATTCTTCCGCTGCTTCTGCAAACGAAAGCACACGCCCCTTGGATTCTTGCTCAGCCTTGTACTTGGCAAGAGCTTCGCCCGCCGCAAGTTGCGGAGTGTCGCGCATTTCGGGAGCTTCACCGAAATCCACGATCTTCGGGAGTGCTGCGACCGTCTTGGCAAGCACATCCGCGATATTCACGCGGTCATCGCCTTCGCCAAAGCAGCCTTCGCCATCGACCGGCACTTCCTGGCACACGCCAAAGACCTTCATCAGGTTATCCTTGAGCACCTGATTACAGCGGCCATCGGCAATAGCCTTGTCCAAAGTCTCGGAGAACGCAGCCCCGGCACGCAGACGCTCTGCTGCAAGCTTGTCAGCCTTAAGGGCGTCGTTTTCGGCCCTGAGAGCCGCGTTCTCTTCGCTCAACCGCGCCGCTTCGCTAGAATGGCCTTCCGGGATAGATGCGGTCGGCTCGTCGTGAGGGGGCGTTGTAGGCTGAGGATCCTGCTCCCCGTTCTCCAGCGGAGCAGAATCAGTAGTTTCGTCATGATCGCCAAAGGAACTCTGAGCGTCCTTCGCAGCCGTAGCCTGAACAGGCGGGGTCTGCTTCGGGAAATCCTTGGCATCCTTGAGAATGCTTTCGGCATCCTCGACATTTTTTACCACGTATTCCGGGAAAAACTTGTCGGCAGCTTCGATGCCTTCTTTTTCGATAAGCTGTTCGCGCTGGCCCCTGAACATGCGTCCAAGCGCACTAAAGCGATACACAAGTCGTTCAAAGACTGATGCCGGTACAAGCCTGTCCCATGCAAACGATTCCGCGAACATGCACACATCCTGTTCGTTCACACCCTTGTCCGCTTCGGCAAACATGCCCTCGCCAAAGCAGAGCGGGGCCATGCCCTTCATTGCAGGGGCGTGAGCGCCCAAAGCGCCAAGGTGTCTTAAACCCTTTTTCAAGTTGCTGTAAACGGACGCTGAAAGGTACTTGAAGCCGCCTTTTTTCACCTCTTCGGCAAAGTCGTTGCTCACGTCGTCGAGTTTCACCTTGAGCACGTTGTCTTCCACCTTGGAATCGACAATGGAGCCTACGCGCGGATCATCGACTTTCGGGTGACCCTTGACGAGCGGCGGCTGGTAACCGGCCTTGAGCTGTGCGTGAATGCCTTCGTTCAAATCTTCAAGGTCCGCTTCGCTGAAGTCGTGTTCCTTGCCAGCCATGTCAGTGACCTTGCCGACCTTGAACGCTTCGACCCACGGTTCCTTGAGTTCATCGGATTTCAAAAGTTTCTTGTTCATGGCTTCAAAGTTACAAGCGAAAAACCGAAAGAGGGAATGACAGTGGCATGCCCTAAGTCACGGGCTTACAAGTAAGTTTGTTGCGAGGAACTATATGGACAAGAACTTTTGGATTGAAGCGTTTAAGCAGTTTGGAATCAGCGTCATTTTTGCGGCCATGCTAGCCATTTTTTACACCAACGAAAACGCCAAATGGGAAAAGTCGCAAGCGGTCGAGAACACTCGCTGGGAAACGCTTTTCCAGAAATACACCGAAGAGCAGAGACAAGCCATGGAAGCTATCAGGGCTTGCTGCATGGAATATCACGGGAGGACTAAATGAGCAAGGCAGAACTCAAGCCCCGCGCAAAGGAACTCTACACCATCCATCAAATGAGCCTGGCAGACATCAGCCGGGCTATTAACGTTTCTACCCGCACGCTACAGACATGGAAGGCAGAAGAACACTGGGACGAAGCCCGAGTCGCCATAAGCGGTGGTGAAAAGAACTTTCACGCACAGCTTTTTGAGCTAGGCGAAGTAATGGCTCGCAAAATCAAGCAAGACGAACTCGACGGCGTTAAGGTCGCCCCGGAACGCTACACTGCTTTGCAACGCATCATCGACACCGCAGAACATGCCCGCAAGTACGAGGCCGTGGCACCGAAAGCAACAAAGTCCGAGCTTTCCCCGGAAGAACGTGCAAAGAAAGCACTCGATGCAATAAAGAAAGAGCTGGGTGTAGTGTAATGGCTGAATTGACCGAATTCTTTTTTCCTTATCAAAAGCGTTGGCTAGCCGACAAGTCGAAAGTCAAGATTTTCGAAAAATCTCGCCGTATCGGTGGAACTTGGGTGCAGAGTTTCGAAGATGTTCAGGACTGCATCGAACAGCCCGGACTCAAGGTCTTTTTCAGCTCTGCCGACATGACCGCAGCCGCCGAATACATCGACTATTGCGAATCGTGGATCCAAAAGCTCAACGCCATTGCAAAGGCTCTCGCAGAAATCAACTCCGAAGACATCGAGGACTGCGAATTTGCCGACGAGGACAAGGGAATCAAAAGCAAGATTATCGAGTTCAACAACGGCTCAAAAATCTACGTGCTCTCCAGCAATCCCAAAGCATTCCGCTCCAAAGGCGGTAAAATCGTGTGGGACGAAGCCGCCCACCACGAAAATGACCAGAAGATGTGGGCAGCCGCAAAGCCCGCCGCCATGTGGGGCTATCCCATCCGCATTCTTTCCACGCACAACGGCGTAAACTCGCTCTTCTACAAGCTCATCGAGAAGTGCAAAAAAGGCGAACTTGACTACAGCGTCCACACCGTGCCAATCCAGCTCGCAGTAGAGGAAGGCGTTGCCGACCGCATCTGCGGTAAGAAACTCTCCAGGAAAGAACGCGAAGCGTGGCTGGAGCAGGAACACAAGGGATGCCTCACCGAAGCCATTTGGCAAGAGGAATACTGCTGTAATCCGCAGGACGAGTCCACGTCGATGATCGGCTATGACCTCATTCACAGCTGCGAACGCCAAGGTATCCTTGGTCTTGAAAAGGCCAAAGGCCCGCTCTACCTCGGTTGCGACGTAGCCCGCCACCGTCACCTCTATGTCATCTATGTATTCGAAGATGTCTGCGACCAGCTTGTTTGCCGAGCGGTCGAAGCTTACCAGAAAAAGAAGTGGAGCTACCTTGAAGAAAAGCTCTACAAGTTCCTCAAGCTCCCGAACCTCGTGCGTGCCTGTATCGACCGCACTGGGCTTGGCGACCAGTTCACCGAACGCGCTCAGGAAAAGTTCGGCACGGTCAAGGTCGAAGGAGTTCTCTTTACGAACGCGGTAAAGGCAGACCTCGCCATCAGCCTTTTGCAGGCGTTTGAAGACCAGAAACTCATCATCGAAAAATGCCCGAAGTTCCCGGGCGTTGACGGACGCGAAGAGGACAAACAGGCCGAAAGCATCCACGCCGTCAAAAAGATTGTCACAAGTGCTGGGAACGTCCGTTACGACGCTGAAAGCACCGAGAAGGGCCACGGTGACTTCTTCTGGGGAGCGGCGCTTGCATACCACGCAAAATCAGCTAACGCGGCGGGCCCGATATTCGTGCAAACGGCAAACCCATTCAAGGGGCAAAACGTGGATTTAAGCAGCTTTTAAAAAATCGCACAGAAAGGCCCTTTTAAGCCTTTTTTCTGAAAACCCTAGCAAGTGGACAACGAACTTTAAAAAATCATTTTTCAACGAATTTGAACGGCGATTCAACGAGATTAGAAACAGACCGAGGACTGCATGAGCAAAAAGAACAAAAATAACCAGAACGAGACCCAAAACAAGCGCGAATTGCAGCTTGCAAAGGAAGTCGCCACCCGGAATGTCGCCGAGTATATCACCGGGCTCGACTACTTGCCAAACCCCGATACAATCCTCAAGGCTCAGGGCGGCAACATCAAGGTCTATCGCGAAATGATAGACGCACACCTCGACGCGGTGAAAAACAAGCGCTTTGCCGCCATCACGAGTCGTGCATGGACAATCGACGGTAGCAAGGGCGATCAGAACAAGGCAAAGTTTGTCGAGGAATACCTCTGGAACATCGACCTCCGCAATACGATTTCGCAGATGCTCGAAGCAATCGGCTTCGGCTACGCAGTGCATGAAATCGTGTGGGATGCAGTCGCGACCGACTTGGGCGTGCTCATTTTGCCCACATCAATCAAGGACCGCAAGCAGGAATGGTTCAAGTTCGATAACGATAGCAAGCTCCTCTTGCAGACGAAGGACGGCACCCGCCAAGAAATGCCCGCCCGCAAGTTCCTCGTCACTCGCAACCGCCCGACAACGGCGAACCCATACGGCAACGCCACCTACTCCCGCTGCTTCTGGCCTCTCGCTTTCAAGAAAGGCGGTCTCAAATTCTGGATGCTCTTCGTCGAAAAATACGGCATGCCCAAAGCCATCGGCAAGGTGCCGCCAACGGCAACTGATGCCGAACAACAGCAGTTCTTGAAGATGCTCGCAGGGCTTATCCGCGATGCAGTCGCGGTCATCCCGCAGACCGGCTCTGTAGAACTCCTGGAAACCCGCCTGAGCGGCACGAACCCGCACGCAGAAATCATAGCGTGGGCAGACAAGGCCATGTCCAAGGCTTGGCTTGGCGAAACTCTCACCACCGAACAGACGAGCTCGGGCGGCACTCAGGCAATGGCTACCGTGCACAACGACGTGCGCGCAGACCTCGCCCTCGACGATGCCGCAATGGTAGAATCCAGCATCAACCAGCTCATCCGCTGGATCTACGAAATCAACTGGCCGAACGAAAAAGAAATTCCCTGGATGAACATCATCCTCCCGGAAGACTTGCAGGAAGCTCGCCTCGAACGCGACGTGAAGCTCACGCAGCTTGGAGTGAAGTTCAACGCCCAGTACATCACCGATGTTTACGGTATCGACGAAAAGTATTTCGAGATGACCGAAGTGCAGCAAGGCGGCGCAATGTTCGCGGAACACGACCCGAAGCCAAACAAGCCGAAAGTCCGCAACGCAAGCCACGAACTCCGCAACAATGTGAACGCGTTCACCGAGCACCTTGCAAACGAATGTGAAAAAATCGATTTTCTCGCACCCATCCGCGAACTTGTAGAGAACGCGAAGAGCCTCGAAGAAGTCCGCGACAAGCTTATTGGATGCTACGCAGAAATGCCGATGGATGACGTGGCCAAGGAAATGGAACAGGCGTTTTTGGCGGCAGACCTCGCCGGACGTTTCGCAATCCTCAAGAAAGCGGGTATCATCGATGGCTAAGGCAATCAAATTCCAACAGGGCGCGTACAAGGAAGCTGTCGATTATTTCAGACAGAAAATCAACCTTCCCACAAAACGTTGGAACGACCTTGAAGGAGCGATGCATACTCGAGCCTTCACTGTGGCTGGTGCCATGCGTGAAGACATTTTATGTGATTTTAGAAAAGCTGTGGATGCGGCAATCACCAATGGTGAATCTCTTGAAAGTTTTAGAGACCGTTTCAACAGCATTGCCGAAAAATGGAGAGCTACAGACTCGGATTTTGACAAGAAAATGAACAAAGCTGGTTATGCAGCTTGGCGTTCAAAAGTAATTTATCAAACCAATATGTTGACCTGTGCAGCCGCTGCTCAGGAACGGCAAGCAAGAGCCATGCCAGACGTATTCACCCACGCAAAATATGTGTGCATGATGCTCCCCGGAAGTCGAAAGGAACACAAGGATTGGAATGGCACGGTCTTGCCTTTGGAAGACCCATGGTGGGAAAAGCATAGCCCGCCCAACGGTTTTGGCTGCTTGTGCGAAAAAGAATTTATTTCCAAGTACGAAATGGATGCCGGTATTGAGAAAGAGACTGTTCGTAATAAAGATAACGAATTGGACCCAAACGACACAACTAACATTGGCGAAAATTGGGACTACAGCATTGCATCTGCTGACATGGGTTCCTATATGACCCAAATCCAGCGAGATGAACTAAAAAGAAAAAAAAACGAATGGGTTGAAATTGATCCCGATGGGAAAACAAGCAACACGCCCAAAGACAATACGCCTTTACCAGTGATAGAAAATGAAAAATTTAATCCAGACGATAGCATTACGAAGGAAAATTTCACCGACAAGATGAGCGCAGCTCTTGGATTGGGAAATAAAAAAGACGATATCGTATCAATTCCTTTTGAGAACCAAGAAACAGGTTTTCATTACGAAACCATCATAAAAAGGGAGCATATTGACGGCTTTTTGAAACACATCACGGAAGGCAGCAAAGAAAAGCAGCACCGTGAAAGACTTCTTCCTATGTTCGTCGAAACCCTAAAGAATCCTTCTGAGATACGAGTCCAATACTTGAAGAGTAGCGGAACGAATAAACGTGCAATACGCACCTATTTTTATAACCGATTCAAAATCAATGAACAGGAATATACGATTGAGCTTATAGCTAACTCTGGAGTGTTCAAGGAATTTACCATTTGGACTGGTTTTAGCAACTCTCACACAACGAGAAAAGGAACTTGGATTTACAGGAGATAAATGGAAGCGGTGTGTATACCGTGACAGACACCCGGCTACCTGCTCCACTCAAACGAATCACGGTTCTCGCTTCACAGGCCAATTATTATACCCATAATATACCATTTTTCACAAGGAAAGTCAATACCCCATGGCAAATTTCATCAACGCAACCATAGATGACCACAAATTTGACGCTCTAATCGAGGTCATGAACGACCATGCCGTTCATTTAAAACCCGTTTTGGCGGCTATTGGCAACCTTGCAGTCAAGAGCGTAAGGCAGAACTTCCGTGTAGGCGGTCGCCCTAATCGCTGGCCCGAAACAGAAAAGCCCAAGGGTAGAACGATGATTGGTACAGGTGCTCTTATGAGGCAAATCCACTACAAAGTGGATAATGATGAATCTGGAGTGACCATCATGACGGGCAAACAGAAATATGCTGCAATTCTTCATTTTGGTGGCAAAACTCCAGCACACGAAATCTGGTACAAGAACAAGAGAGCCCTTAGCTTTATGTGGAACGGAGTTCCGGCAATTTACGGAAAGGTTAAACATCCAGGCTCTGTAATACCCGCTCGCCCTTACATGCTCCTGCAAGATGAAGACATCAAGGTTATCGAAAATATGATGATACAGCACATTGTCAAGAACACTTAACCCAAGGTACAAAATGACAAAACCCACACCCAAAACACCGCAAAAAAAACAGACCTACTACAACGAAATGCCCGTGGAGACCATCAAGATTATCCACGCCATCGTGAAGCGCGAAGAACTCCCGCGTGAAGCCGCCTACGACATCGGCACCGCCGTCAAGTATCAATGCCGCGCAGGACTCAAACCCGACAACGACTGGAAAGACGATATCCGCAAAGCGGAAAACTACCTGCACCACGCACGAACCGGCGAATGGATAAAGGAATGAATCTAGAAAAGAGACATCTGTCCGCTGTCACGCTTCTTTGGCACAAAGTTAAGGTAGCGGTAAATCGTGCGTTCGCTCACGCCCGTCTCGAAGGCAAGCTGGTGGACAGTCTTCTCGCAGTTGTCAGCCATGTAGCGACGCACAGCGTTCGGAGTCATCCGGGATGGACAGGCTACATGGTTGCCCGCAAAGCGTTTCCAGATTCTCTTGGCGACATCAAGACCGAGGGTCTTTGCAACCCACTTTAAATCCTCGTTCGGCAAGTCATCAAATGTAAGGGAATCCCAGACGCTCATCTGTAATTCAAATATAACTAAAAACGCACGAAATTACAACAATCCCAACAAAGGAAGTAAATTATGAAAAATTTTATCAAGAAAAGATGGAAGTATATCGTTGCCGTAATAGATCTTGTTTACAATGCTGCACTCGGTTTGCCGTTTTATTTGATGACATTACCTTGTTTAACACAGCATTTCTGGTCACCTATTTTTTTCGAGATTTTGTATCTGGCCTATTTTTGGGGGCTGTATAAAATCGACCGCTACGCACTGGATCTTCTCCACGATTAATCTTATTAAACTCGCTCAGTTTCTGTTTAATCTTGGAATCGATTTTGTTTATGTATTCTATAGCAGCGTGTTTACCATCGTCGCTCACAGCCTGTTCAGTAATGGATGAACTAAAGCGAGATATTTCTTCTCCAACCCACAAAGCAAGTTGGTCATACCCTTTGCAAAATCCCATTTTTTCAAAATTGTTTTCTATTTCTGGGAGAACCGACGAAACCGCAAACGCAAGAAGTTCGTCATCAGCAGCAGACCCGATTTTATTTAACAAAGAGCATAAGCCATTAAGAGCACTCACCGGGTTTCCTACACGCACTAAAAACGCATACTGGCTAAACACCTTTGTCTTCAACATCTTGCTGGTTTCATTTTTGATTGAATCCAGTTTCGTCTGTTGTTCCTTTACCGCGTTTTCAAAATTCTGTTTTGTCTTTGCGGCGATTTCTTTAGCCGCATCTTGTGCAACCTTGGATGACGTTGCGTCAAATTCGTTTTTCAGTTTTCGCGAATCAGAGTTTGTTTTGTGCGTTGAATATACAGTAAATACAAACGCGGCTATCGCCACCGATATGCTTACAACAGCCAAAAGACTGTTAAACGAATCTGCATAAAACTGCTGGGCATCATGAAGAATTTGGACAGAGTAATTCGAATCAAGGATGACCTTAACCGTATCAAAGGATATGCAGTGATTAACACCAAGAAAATCTATAAAGAGCGAATCGCAGGGCATAAACCTTACTTTTTCTTTTCGCTGTTCCCGAAATTCCTGAAGATGGTGACGATGATGAACCAGGCGACGACAGGAATGCCTGAAACGGCTGCGGCGGTAATCTGCCCGCACAGGACAAGAGTGATTGTAAGTGCAAACAGCACAAGCGCAAGCACGAAAGTGAACACCTGCCCGAGAATAGTCGAAGTGTTGACGCCCTTGATGGCGAGCCTCTGGTTTTCGATTTCCATAGTGCGGCGTTTGTCAGCGTTTTCGGCAAGCTTCATAATGCGGTCAGGCAAATCAGGCGAAACAGCCTTGAACGCCTCCATCATCTTCGGTGACGGCACAGGTCCCTTATATTGCGTAGCCAATCCGACCTGCGAAACTCCCGCTCCTTTCTTTTCCATGGCTCGCCTCTGTGATCTGTTAGACATTCGTAAACGCCTCGGACGCATCCATGATTTCGCCCCAAGCCTCGTTAAAGCATTCGCCTACGTCTTCCCACACGGCTGGGGATTTTACCGCAGTCGCTTCAAGAACAGGGTTGACCTTCGGCGTGATGGCTCCAATGGATGCGGCACCCGAAAAGAAAGCGGATATGAGAGCGGTCTTGTTCATGTTTCTAGTCCTCGGTTCAAATATAACATTTTATCGTCAAAGGGGGTAGTCGATGTAAATCAAGTTCCCGATTACGCGGTAGCTTGGGTGGGTGGGTCTTGCTTGGCGGCGGTTTGGGCGGAGAGGCCGAGGGCGACGACGAGGTTGAACAGCGTGGAGAGTTGCGTGGGCGTGGGCGTGGCCGTGCCGTCTTGCCAGGAGGAGAGCACGGCAGGGGCGACCCCTACGAGCTGGGCGAGGCGTTCAAGGGGCGTGTTGGATAGGGCTATCGCTCCCTTGATGTCAAGATTAAGAGCGTTATCGCTCTTGACATTTACGACATCTTTGATTAATTCATCTTTGATTAATTTTTTATCATCAGGGCCAAGCCATTCAAAAAAGCCCAAATCTGCAAGGCGTTCTCTCCAGAGTGCACCAAAAGGGCGTTTCCCCTTTAAGCTTTGTGTAAGGTTTGGCTGACTAACGCCCATTGCATCAGCAAGTTTTTTAAGAGTACCAAAACGCTCGGAGGCAAAATTTCGGACATCTTCAGAAGAAAAATTAATCTTTTTTGAATTTTCTATTGACATTTACTTAATCTTTGATTAATTTTGTGATGTAGTGATGATTAACCACCATTACAACAAAAGTTAATAAAAAAGGAAATCAACACAATGACTGCCGATTTCACCGTCACAAAATTCTCTTGGCGCAAGGTCGCCGAAAAGGTCTCCGAAGTCGCCGGAAAGCCTTACAGTGCCAACTACGTAAGGGAAGTAGCCTCGGGTTACCGCACCAACCACCAGCTCACAATTGTCCTCCAAAACCTTGGAATTGTCAAAAAAGAGGTAGCATAATGATCAAGTCTGTTTACGAAGAAGATGTCGAAAATAAGACATCTGCGTCTAACGAATCGTTAGTCGCAGAACCCGAAGAAAGCCTGCTCGAAACAGCCAATAAGCTTGACGCTGTTCTTGGCACGGACGGTTCTCACAACGAAATTCTTTATGGCGAGAACGGCCTTGTTACAACCGGCGAGGAAAATCCCATCATCCCGGTAAAGCAGGGGTCCGTCATTGCACCGCCTGCCGACGATTACAACCAGTATGATCCGATTACTGGTGGTGCCTTAAAAGTCCGTTCTTTCTTCTTCGTCAATACATCCATCCGTTCGGAGGTCGATGCTGACGGTAACGTATGGTTCATAGCCGATGACGTGTGCAAGGCTCTTGGCTACAAGAATACGACCAAGGCGATTGCAGACCATTGCGGCAAAGTCTATGACAGCAAGGACCTTGACGGTTCCAACGAACTCGCCAAGAAGATGATTGTCAAGGACAACAAGGGTTCCGACCATGCGATGATAGCCATCAGCGAGGGCGACCTGTACCGCCTCATCGCACATTCCAGGAAACCTGAAGCCCGCGTCTTCGAGAAGTGGGTATATGATGTTGTGCTTCCAGCCCTCAAGAAGGGAAAATACATCATCAAGCGCAAAATCGAGTTCAGTAATCCCGAAGACCAGGCGAAGTTCGAAGCCGCAAAGAAGGAACTTTCGGGCCAATGCGAACTGTTCCCGCGGATGGTTCCGAGCGTATCGCTCCCGGCAGACATCACCGACCGCCTGAACTCGGTCAAGAAACGCCTTTTCGAGCAGGGCCACACGTTCCCGAACAACAAGGAGTTCGTGAAGTTCCTCGTCAACAAGGCACTCGAAGATTTGGAAGGCTAGGACCATGACGGAGCTCAAGAAATCACAGATGAGGCGCATCGTCGAGCTTGACACGCTCCGTCGCAACTTCAAGCCCGGCACCAGGGAATACCGCCTTGTCAGTGCCAAAATCCACCACGAGCGGACAAAGTTCCGCACCACCCCCAACCGCTAAGGATTTGCCATGAATACCACTCTTATTCATCGTTCCGCACGCCCCCGCGTCACCCTCGAATTCACCCCCGTCCGCAAGTGCGAATGCTGCGGCGGTAAGTCGAACCTCTACATCAACGGCCACCACGCCTGCGGGCGTTGCCTGAAGGCTGGCCGCGTGCTCGACATGCTCTGGAAAGAACAGGTCGCACGCCAGTTCCGCTGCGAAGGCACGGTCGTTTTCTGCAACAACGACCTGCCCACCGAAGTGATGGACGCAATGACCGCAAGGGCACTCAACCGCTAGGCCACCGATGAAACCTATTTGGATATCCACAGAAAAGGCCGCAGAGCTTCTGGGCATTTCCGAGCGACACGTCCGCCGCCAGCTCCCTCTTTGGGAGTACGAATGGCAAGAGGAAAACGGACGCAAGGTCGTGAAGATAAACGTCCGATCGCTCCCGAAAGAGGCATGCGACCGCTATATCGCAGGATGCCTGCCGGAACTTTCGAGCGTGACAAGGCCCAAGGAAGACCTTGACCTTCTGAGCCGAGCCTACGACCGTTCTTGTGGCAGGTCCAAGAAAAACTACGACAAGTGGACGCTCATCTTGCTCAAGTGCGAAGGTATCACGGGCACGAAGGAGCTCGGGCGTTTCGTGGACGACTGGAACCGCGCCCATCCCGAAATGAAGACGAGCATCAAGAGCATCTACCGTCAGCGTGCAGCTGTCGATGACTGCGGCAAGATTGCCCTCATCAACCACCGCGAGACGATGAAATCCACCGTGAGCGATGCGATGTTCGAGGACTTCAAGACCGCGTATTTGACAGCGAACAAGATAAGCGTTTTCTCCTGCCGCATGATAGCACTCGGCAAGGCGTTGGAACGCGGCGAAGTCAAAGATGAAAGCGAGTTCCCGAGCGCATCCGCATTTACACGCAGGCTCAAGACCGAGTTCGCCCCCGATGTCATCTACTTTGCACGCGAAGGCAAGAAGAAGTTCTACGACAACAAGGGCTACCACCTCGACCGTGACTACTCCGACCTCAAGGCCGGTCAGGTATGGGTGGGCGATACCCGCACATGGGACGTGTTCGTGAAAGTTCCGGGTCAAGAGAAACCCGCCACCTGCTACATCACGCTGTTCATGGATTTCAAAACCTATATGCCCATGGGATGGTGTCTGCATCACGACGCACCGGGCACGGAAAACACGCTCAGGGCTATCCGCAACGGCATCGAACGCTACGGACTCCCCGAAGAACTCTATGTCGATAATGGCCGCGAATACCGCAACCGCGATTTCTCCGGCCAAAGCCGTGGCAACAAGATTGTTGAGGACGAACAGTATGCGGAATCCTTGGCAAGCCGCCTCGGCATCAAGATGCACTTCGCCATTGTGCGCAACGCCCGTGCAAAGATCATTGAACGCAACTTCCTGGTCATTAAAAACGGCTTTGATAGGCTGTTCAACAGCTTCAAGGGCGGCACGGTCGTGGAAAAGCCCGAGCCCCTGAAGGGAGTGCTCAAGCGTGGCGACTTCCTCACTTGGGAAGAGTTCTACGACCTCGCACAGGACTACATGACGAACGTGTTCCCCGGTCTTCCGTGCCTCGGCAAGCATCACAACGGCATGACCCGTGCACAGCTCTGGAACGAAGAAATCGTGAAGCGTGAACCGATGCGCCGCGTATCGAAGGACACGCTCTCCATGCTCGTAAGCCGCACAGTAACGGGTCGCATCATGCACATGGGCTTCCATTACGCACAGATGGACACTTGGTACTGGGCAGAATGGATGCCGGTTTACAAGGGCCGCGAGGTCACGTTCCGCTACGACCCCGAAGACATGCGCACCGCCTGGTGCTACGACTCCGACAAGAAGCTCATCGGCGAATGCTACCTGCAAAGCTCCGTGGGTGCGATGGTCAAGGATGACGATGCGGTTTCCAAGGCGCAAATCGCCGAGGGGGTTGCCCGAAAGCGTCACGAAGAAAAGCTCCTCAAGGAAATCTGCCCGGAAATGACGAAGGAACAGGCGGCAGAATACATCGGCGCAATGCGCACCGCAGTAGGCCCGCAGGGCGTGTTCATCCCGGAAGGCTCCACGCATATCACACGCCACGACAAGGACTCCGCACAGCTCAAGAGCGAGAAGCTTGTCGGCAATGGTGAAATCATCAACCTGCTCGGAGACGATGACGACGGCGAAACCGCCGAACCCGAATCGCTCTGGGAAGAACTCGCGAGGCACGCATAATGGAAAACATTGACTCCTCGAAACTGCTCAAGATTTTTAGGGCCGTGGCAGGGCCTATCGCAGAGAACAATGTCGCCAAGGCGGTCTCGATCATCCGGGCAGGCGGCAAGATTCCCTCGATGGTAACGAGCCACGAAATCCGCACCTATTACAGGGTGATGGCAAGGTTCAAGGAACACGGACTCATCTAACGAATTTGCCGATGGGAGCAGCGGCACATGCCGCAACACTTCACACAACCGAAAACACCTCCCTTGTTACCGCTCCCGGAGGCTCCCACTTTCAACAACAACCCATAAGGATAGATATGGAACAGATTATCGAACAGCTCAACGACTACATGTCACGCACGGGAGCCTCGCAGACGAAAGTCGCAAAGGCCCTCGGCATAAGCTCCGCCACCCTCAGCTACTTCCTCAAGGGCAGCTACACGGGCGACATTGACTCCATCTGCGACAAGGCAAAGGACTTCCTCGACACCGAAGCCGAACGCGCCAAGTTCAAGACGAACGACGGCATCGTGCAGACAAGCGCTTTCAAGACCATCCAAAAGTTCTGCAGCCTTGTTCTCGCTCACCAGATTTGCGGGATGCTCACGGGCGACGCAGGCTGCGGCAAGACCACCGCCCTCAAGGAATTTGCCAAGACGCACCCGTCTGTAATTCTCGTCGAAGCTGACTACGGCTACACCGCGAAGGCTCTCTTCGACGAACTCTGTGCAGAACTCGGCCTCGATGACCGTGGAAGCCTCTACCAGAAGAGAGCTCGCATCGTTGCAAAGCTCAAGGATTCGGGCCGTCTCATCATCATCGACGAGGCAGAGCACCTGCCCTACCGCGCACTCGAACTTATCCGTAGGGTGCACGACAAGGCGGGCGTGGGAATAGCCCTTTGCGGCATGCCGCGCCTCGAAAAGAACGTGCAGGGCGACCGCAACCACTATGCACAGCTGAACAGCCGCATCAGTGCACCGTGCAGGGCTAAGCTCCTCAAGGATGCGGATATCAAGGCCTACATCGATAGCCGATTCGAGAACTACGAGCCGAACGTCATTGAACAGTGCGCAAAGACTTGCCGCCGCAACTTCCGTCTGCTTTCGCACCTCGTGATGTGGAGTCGCGAACTCATGCGCAACAACCAACGGGACACGCTCGACAATGAAATCATCGAAAGTGCGTCACAGATGCTGGTGGTAGCCCAATGACACCCGCAGACCGCCGCGCACAGGATTTCAAGGTCATCCACGGCCTTGCAAGGCTC
Source organism: Fibrobacter succinogenes (assembly GCA_902791475.1). Lineage (GTDB taxonomy): Bacteria > Fibrobacterota > Fibrobacteria > Fibrobacterales > Fibrobacteraceae > Fibrobacter > Fibrobacter succinogenes_J. The sequence continues at coordinate 11,591 of CADAWC010000044.1, read as the reverse complement.
CTCGGGCTGAACGACGAAGCATACCGCGACATGCTGAACGACCGCTACCACGTCCGAAGTTCCAAGGAACTGAACCCGCAACAGCGCTTCCAGCTCATCAAGGAATTGCGGGTACAAGTCCACGGCAATGTGCAGAAGTTCAACGAACTCGGCAAGCGCAAGTTCAAGGCAAGCCCCAAGCAGCTGAGAGCGATTGAAGCGATGTGGGCGCAAGTCTCAAGGGCCTCGACAGCCCAAGACCGCAGCAAGGCCCTGAACGCATTCTGCAAGCGTCTGACAGGAGTCGAGGTCATCACCTGGATCTGCAAGGATGACGCAAAAATCCTCATCAAGGCAATTCAGGCAATGGGAGCCAAAAGCCCCGAACAATTTAAACAACAAACCAAAAACAAGTAGGTAAACTATGGCAATGAAAGACAAGCAGGGCAACTGGCTCGACGACAAGGGCCGCCCAATCCCCGAAGAGTACATCCAGCCGCAGGACAAGAAGCGTGACCGCATGGTCGAAAGCATCATCAAGCGCGTTTCAAAGCTCTCCGCAAAACTCGTAAGCGAAAAGACTGAGATTGTCGCGGCTATCGAGAAGTATCTCAAGAAACTCGCCAAGGACAACAAGGTCCGCGAGAACTGGAAAGGCAACATCATTATCTACAACTTCTCGCAGAACCTCTGCATCGAACGCCGCATCAACGAAACAATCAGTTTCGACGAGCGCTTACAGATGGTCAAGACCACTATCGACAAGTGGCTCAATGACCGCCTCAAGAACATCGACGAGCTCATTGCTAAAGTCATTTCGCAGGCATTCTCCGTCGATAAGCAGGGCCGTATCAATACGGCTATGCTCCTCAAGCTCCGCAAGCTCGACATCCAGGACCACGAATGGAAAAAAGCGATGGAACTCCTCGACGAATCCATCTTCGTGAAGTCCTCCAAGATGGCTCTCCGCTTCCGCACCAAGAACACGGACGTTCCAGACGGGGCGTGGAGCGAAATCGGTCTCAACTTCAACGAAATCGCGCTTGCAGCAGAGGATGTCAAGGATGCAGAACAGTCCTAAGGAAACTCTCGACTTCTTCCGCGACCAGCTCTCCCTCGAAGCGGACTACACGCACGGCTACGCGGTGGTCATCAGGCAATCGGCAGGCAAGGAACTCATGCGCGGCGTAGGCACAAGCCCCCACGCGGCAATGAACGACCTGCTTGCAAAGTGGGAGAAGGGATGAGCAAACAACAAATCTTTCCACTGATCCTCATCATCCTTGACATTGCGGCGGCCATCGTTTACGGCATCGTAGATATGGACATCCGCAAGGTCATCTACTGGATAGCGGCAGCAGTCCTTACCATCACGGTCACGTTCTAGCCATTTTCGTGACCACAGCCCGTTGCAAAGACAGCCATGGAGTGGATGGCGCGGGGTGTAAGCCCCCGCACGGGTACTAACCAATCAACAAGGAACCATGCAGCGCACCAACAAGCTCATTATCGCCTTCACGGCACTCACGGCAGCCGAAATCTTAGGCTTCGCTATCGTCATCAACCTACTCAACCATTTCTAGCCATGAAATTCAAACGCATCCACATCAACATCGAACGCAAAATCTTCCTCCCGGACCGCACCATCGGCTGGATGAAGATTGCCCACGAATACCTCGACACCGACCTCAAGACATGGCGTTCGCGGGAATACGACCCACAGGGCCATTTCGTCTGCTACACCATGGAACCCACAGTCCGCACGGGCCCGAAAGTTCCCGGAAAGACAGCAATTCCCGCAGGCACATACCAGTGCGTCATTACGCACTCCAAACGCTTCAACAAGCCGCTGCCGCTCATTTTGGATGTCCCCGGATTTGCTGGGGTTCGCATCCACGGTGGAAACCGCCCGGAGGACACACAAGGTTGCATCCTTGCGGCCTTCAAACACGACGAAAAGTCGAACATCATCTATCAAAACGCCACGTCCAAGGTCATCGAGTACATGACCGAAGACTACAACGAAGCGACCCTCACCATCATCAACAAGAGATAAAATGAACTTAGCCATTCGCCCCGACATCCCGACATGGAAAGAATACATGGACCGCACCGACCTCTGGGAAATCCAGTATGCGATGCACATAGAAATCCAGTCTTCGCTCATCCCCGGCACACTCGTCTATGACATCAGACCCGGATACATCACCGACTTCCGCAGCGGTCCGTCAATAGTAAACCCGTTCATCCCGAAGATTGGCGATATCAAGCTCGCAATCGCGTGGATGATCCACGATGTGAACTATCACGGCTTCCTCAGCAAGAAACTTGCCGACCAGCTCCTCCGAGAAATGCTGGAACACGCAGGCATCGGAACATTCAAGCGCAACGCGGTTTACTATGCAGTCAAGATCTGTGCCGGTTCGCACTACAACACCCTCGACGAAGACCAAGGCCCCATCTACAACCACAACAAAACGCTTGTGCGGATGCGATGGCTAGACAAAGGGCAAGTTCTCAAGAGCTTCAACGGCAAAAAACTCAAAATCAAGGCCCCGTAAGGGGTCTTTTTTAAAGGAGAAAAACATGCAAAAGACCTCAAAAAAGCGCACCGAAATGGGCAATTTTGACACGCTAAAGCACCGAATTAGGCACGGTCTCAAGGCCTACAGCCTCCATATAATCATCTTCCTTGGCAATCTGTTCGCGTTCGGCCTCATGATCGCCATAATCTTCAAGCTTCTTTCAACATTATCGAGGATAGCATAATGAAAGACATACTCATGAGCATGCACGGTAAATGGGCAGACCTCATTTATCAGGGCAAGAAAACGCTGGAACTCCGCAAGACAGCCCCCAAAACAGGCGGCTATCTTGACGCTACTGTTTACATCTACAATACGGATGTTCGCAGTATTGATGGTCGTATGGTCGTAACGGAAGTGTTCGAAATTACCGAAATCACCGACGAAATCTGTGCCAAATCCTGTGTTCCCCGCGATGAAATACTCAAGTACAAAGGCAACGGCAAACTCTATGGATGGGCAATAGAAGGCTCTGACGAGTTCGAACCGAACTGGCTCCAGCTGGAAGACCTCGGAGCGACACGCCCGCCACAGTCCTGGCAATACATCAAGAGGTAACTTATGGAACACATCTTGAAAGTCACTAAAAAGAAATTTGAACCGCTGTTGAATGGCGACTTGACATTCGTCATCCGCAGGGCTGACCGCCTGTATTCCGTCGGTGACCGTCTCGTGCTCTTCGAAATGGACGGAGCAAAAGAAACAGGCCGCTCGCTTATCGTCATCATCAAGTTCATTATGCACTCCGAGGACTCCGAAGGAATTAAGGACGATTACTGCGTTTTCAGCGTCAAACGCTCCGCAAAGAACTCCAGAACAAACGCAGGCAACCACCCGCAAAGCGAAGCCGCAGCCATTGAATATGCAGCCACAATCGGCAAGTCCGAAGACTGTGCAAAACGCTTCTACAACTACTACGCAATGACCGGCTGGAAGATGAAATCCGGGCTTCCGCTCTCCGATTGGCACGCAGCCCTCCGCAACTGGAAGGACTTCCAGGGCACGCAGAAGACCCCCGAACAGGCCGAAGAAACCAAGCAGCTAGAACTGCTCTTGCCATTGCTCTGCAAAAAGACTGTTGAACTTGCCAAAAAAGCAAAGGAACTCCATTTCAACGATCCTCATGTTGCTACCGTAATTCAATTCTACGGCTTTGAAAGATTCGATTATCCGTTCAACGCCTTCGAAGTCAAGGAAATGGTCAATCGCTACCAAACATCCAAGAAAATGGGTACAGGCATCAAAACAATGCGAGGTAGCGAGTACGCCAAAGGCTCTCTAATAGTTCCCAACATCCAAGAATATGCCGAAATCCTCCAAAAGAAATCCAAAGCTTAACAATCCAATCATAACGCAAACAAATCCCAGGCAACCGTCTGGGATTTTCCTTTTTTCACTATTTTTTGTCTCATTTTAGGCGACAAACCTCAAAAACATGTCCGCACGAAATGTCCGCACCCCATTTTTCAATAAAAATTCAAAATGCTTTAAACGGCTCAAAAACGCCAATTCAATAAAATAAAAATGTCTCACCACTCGTGAGACATTTTCGCACCTTGCGAAGCAACCGCGAAAAAACGCAAAAAACGGCAAAATCAAAAAACACACATTTATCGGGTAAAATGAGACAAGCAAACCCAATAAAATCAAGGCTTCCGGCTTGATTTCCTCTTTTTAATCTTGTCTCATTTCTTCTGCTTTAGCATACCCAAATCATACAACATAGCATAGTTATGTGGCGTCTTGACCAACACAGCCAAACCACGCCCAACATTGAACACATATACTTCCAGGTTGATGTTCGACTGTAACACTATCCTTTTCTCCATTCTCACCCCTTTTCGTTCGAGCCCGACTCCATTGCCGAGCACGTGCACATATAAGCAAAACCCGTGCCAGTTTATTTTGGGAAGTCGGGGTTCCTTCGTTTCACAGCAAAAACGCAGTTTTTTAAACCAATTTGGCAATTTTAAGACTCCAAAGCACAGCTGTTTCATTACAAAACACCAACAGGCGTATATTTCATTTTGCAACATTTTTCACAAAAAGTCATAATTTTCTTCAAAGAATCAATATTTTTCTATATTTTTTGTCAAATTTATCACAAACAAGGCTTATCCATGCTTATCGAGTTCAGCGCTAAAAATTATCGTTCCATAAAAGAAAAACAGACTTTTTCAATGAAGGCATCGCCTTACGATAAAGATAAGGCCTTTCAGGGCGAGGACAAGCTCAGACACCGAGAAATAGGCAAATACAAAATCAGCCTGCTACCGGTAACAGCTATCTACGGGGCGAATTCTAGCGGCAAGAGCAACCTGCTCAGCGCGATGTGGACAATGCGGGATATAATCCTATCATCAAGTAAGTCAAACTCCACTGACAAACTACGCATCGACACGTTCGCACTAGACGAAAACTATCTCGATGAGCCCACAGAATTCGAAGCTTCGTTCTTCTTGAACGACAGAATATACCGCTACGGTTTCGCCTATACTCGAAACGAGATCAAAAGAGAATGGCTGTACGAAAGAACACGAATCAAAGAGCAGGAACTGTTCATCCGCGACAACGACAAGATTACCATCGGCAAAAACTTTAAGGAGGGGAACGGCAAAGAATCCATGGTCTCTCCCAACCGCCTTTTTTTGGCACTTGTGGATTTCCTTAACGGCGAAATTTCTACAAAGATCCTCAAGTGGTTTAAACATTTCAACATCATTTCCGGAACCTTTAACAAAAACTTCAGGGATTATTCCATCGATTTACTACTAAAGAAAGACGGAAAGACCAACGCATCCAAAGAATTTCTAAAACAAATGGACCTAGGCTTTTCGGAGCTGAACCCCGGCGAGCAAGACATCGACGAAAGCATTTTTCCACCAAACATCCCCCAGAAAGTAAAAGAAAACTTTTTGAAAGAACACGCCAATGAAAAAATACGCTTTCTGGAATCCATTCACACATTCCACCACAAAGACGGAACAACCAGTCAAAAGACATTCGATTCCGGGGAAATGGAATCAGAAGGAACCATAAAAATTCTAGACTTATCAGGACCTATCATAAACACACTTGTCAACGGATATACGCTTGCGATAGACGAACTGGACGCCAAACTACACCCTCTACTCACGCAAAAGATTATCGACATCTTCAATTCTGGCTCGGGCAACCCCTACAATGCACAACTAATATTCGCAACTCACGACACAAACCTGCTGAACAACAAAATATTGAGAAGGGACCAAATCTGTTTTGTCGAGAAAGATAAAGCAGACGAATCCTCGAAGTTAAAACGTCTCAGTGACATCGAATCAAAAAGTGGTGAATTTCACAAAATCCGCCGGGACCGCATATTCGAGAAGGACTATCTCAGTGAAAAATACGTAGCATTACCGAATGTCAGCAAGGGCTTTGATTTAATTGAAGCAATGAATAGATGAGCGTACATCGCTTTAGCACAAACATCTTTAGGAGTTTAAATCAAACTGTGTCATCGTCCGTTATTTGATTTCATGAGTAAAGTTATAAAATTTTAAATCGTTCCTCGAACCTTATACATAGTTGCTGAGCGATTAAGGACCAGTTCGCCAAGGGCATGGTCCATTTCTTTTTTATGTTGCGATAAGCCAGATAGACGAGCTTTAGCAGGGGCTCATCTGAACAGAACTCGTCTTTAGTCTTTGTCACTTTGCGGATTTGGCGATGGTAACCTTCGACCGTATTGGTCGTGTAAATCAGCTTGCGACACAGTTTATTTTACAGCCTCGCCTCAACTTTGTCTTCGTCTGGCAACACAAAATCATTTATGCCGTAAATTTTCTTTATGTGTTCTTCAATAAAATCGGAATCTTTTAATTTTCGCATCATAACGCTTAAGTCATAAGAATTTAAGCGACCTTTCTTTTGTGCGTTTCTAGCAACAATCTTGCGGACTTTTAGTTCCTTGATTTCAAAGCAATCCAACCAACTGTCGTATTCTAAAATTCCTCTATAATTTTTCTCATACAACAGATATTGTTCATTTTGCCATTCTTTTGATTCTGAAAAATCGTTATCCGAATTAATCAAAACTGCAGCAATTTGTTTTCTATCTGATTTTGCACCAGAAACAACAATGTATTTTAGTCGAGTCGGGTAGCCTTTTGTATTTATACCATCAGCCGGATCTAGTTCGACATAGATTATGTCGCCAACACACAAATCCTCGGCAGACTTTACAAAACACAATTTTTCATGAAGTTTAGCAAGAACTCCGCCTTTATCTTCCACTATGCAAACTCCGCTGCAAGAAGTTCCTTTTCGCGGATATATGCAATCATTTTTTCAGAAGCTTGACCGGACCTTGCAATGTCGATAAACGTCATTACATCTTGTTGAGGATCTAGCTTAGCCCTTTCGACCACACTTTTGTAAACGGAATCATGCGATTCATCAGACAAAGCATATGATTCTTTGTCCTTACAGTAGTCAAACCACTTGTCGAGGTATTCCCGTTCTTTTTTAGCTATAAAATCCAAATCAGGTTTCTTTTGAGCAAAAACCTTCTGATCTATAACCTTAATAGAATCCATAAATTCTTTCAAATCAGGAAAATTATTATAGGAACCTTCCTCAACATTTTTTATAACCTTATTAGTCAATGTTGGAATAGGACCGTGCATTCTAGCTTTAAATGTTTCAGGAACAATAGGTTTTCCAAAACGACTCAAATAATCACGTTGGGCAAAATAAAGAATTTTAAAAAGTTTGATATAATCAACGCCATCATCAAACTTCTGTAATATATATAATATTACATTTTCTATTTTTTTTATTTGTTCTTGAGTTTTCATTTTTTCACTTCAAAAATAGCCATTAAAAAAAGCGTTGTCAAGCATCCATTTCATTATTAATATACAAAAACATTACAAAAACGCCAATATATTATTTATTTCTCAAATCAATACAAATAACCGCAACCTTTTTCTCAAAGCCATATGGAATTTTCTTTTCTATATCTTTTTGCAAGGTTCCAGGATCTTTTTTGAAACAGAAAACAAGATATATGCCCAAATATATGCCTGACGTAAAATACTTATCAATTAATTGTTCTGTTAAACCACTATAAAGACTTTCTGCATTAAGGTCCCTTTTGCATTCAACCTGAACTATATAATTTCGGCCTTTCCTGTTTACAAGCCTCATATCTACACGATTATGACCTTCATTTCCTTCTTGAATAACATCCAAATCATCCTTGTTTGCACGAATCAAATTTCTTAAAATTTCATCTCTACACTCGTTTTCTGTTTTAGGTTTGTTACCAGTATAAAAAACATCTCTTTCATTCAGCCTACTATCTTTAATTTCAGTCTTGAGTTGATTAAATTTTTCAATGCAGAACGCATAAAAATCATCATAAGAGGCAAAGCCGTCCCCAAGAATAAAATCCTTTAAATCTGCAATTTCTTTCTTTGACGGAACGCTTTTTTGTTCCTCAACAATTTCGGCCATACGATTTTTGATTCTATTTTTCCAAATACTCCCCTGTGGGAGGCCGTCTAAAAGGGTTCTTAATATACCAAGCCCATCTTGGTCATGCAATTGCGCCCAAAAAGAACTACGCAAAAAACTAACACATTCATCTCTTTTAGATTGAAAACCTGAACGCATTTTAATTTTATCTTCAGTATCAAATTCTGTAAATAAAATTCTCATTAAACGTACTATATTTTCAGATGTCAAATCTCGCAAATCAATATTGCCAAATACACCAGGCAACACATCGAATAAAGACTCAACAAGCTTTTCATCTGAGCTTGAGACATCTGCATTTTTAAAGAAGGTCAATGCATCGCAATATCCTTTTATCTTATCGTCCATACACAAATGCTTAATCACCGCCAAGGAACCTAAAGAAAGCTTAACATGGAATGACTTGATGTAATATTCAAAAAAAAGTGCTATAAAATTTTTCTGGTCTAGTAAAAGCTATAATATGCTTTGCTTTTTGAATAAATTTTAAAGGATTTTCTGATTGTGAAAGATCAAGGAATTCGTTAATGATTTTTGAATCGAATTGATGACTATTAAATACGCCCATTATAAAATCAGAAAGCGCAATCTTTGCTTCATTTGGAAATTTATTTTCAAGCCACTCGTCATAATCAGTCTTACGAATATTTACAGTGCAAAAATTATGGCAAGCAACTAAATACAGGTACTTTCTAAAATCAACATCATTGACTTTTTCAAAATCAGAGTTTTCATTTAATGTCAAACAAACATAATACACATCATCAATTACATTTAGTTGGCCTAAACGAGACACAAGCGTTTCAATTGTTAAAGATTCCGGCTCTACCCGCATATTTGGAGCAACTAACAACAAGTTCTTTATAATTGTAAGAATTTTGCGAGTTGTTTCATTACGAAATCCAATTGAAGTTTCATCTAATTTGTCAAGATCCTCTACAAAAAGAACTCTAATAGCAATATTTTCTAGCAAATTTTTCTTTTTCGCCCATGTATCCTCAGGGAAACTGTACAGCCATTTTTCATTTTTTTCAATTTGTTTTTGTTCACCTTTCTTTTTCTTGCGCTTTTCTTTGTTTTTCTAATAATTTAGCATGTTTCTGCGCATTTTTATTTTCTTGAGCTATTTTTTCTTCAATACCAAGAAGTTTCGCTAAATCTTTATCAAATACTTCAGCTTTTTTATCGTCATTTAATTTAAAATGAATCTTTCTCTGAACAAACCTAAACAATTGACTTTTCTGATTTGAATCCCAATGTTCAGTATGATTCACAACACATTCCACATATTTTTCTGCAGAAACATCCAATTTATCTAGGAATATTTCAAACTTATAGTCATAATCCCAAATATCCTTATTTTTTACAAGATCTATAAAACTCCCTAAAATAGCGCAAGAACGGTCTTCTGGTATTTTTATATCAGATTTATCGCCTTTCGGCCAAAAAGACCGTATGTAGTATATTATAGGAGTTTCGCCTTGAATAAGGAAAACAAGATTTTCCCAAAAAGAATCAATAGGAGCATTTAACAAATAGTTATCAAAAGCAAAACCAACAAAGTTCTCTATAAAATAAGGGAAACCATGATAATCTTTTTTCTCTTTCCAATCTTCCAGTAATATTTCTTTCGCTAATGCAAAGCATTTGTCCTTTGATGTATTCAAAAGATATTTTCCCCGACTACGGAAAGACTCTTCTTTACTATACTTTTTAAGGTACCCTATAATTTCATTTTCCGAGACCGTTTCTGGATACAAGATATTGAGGAGATTTTCTCTTATATCATTTTCTTCATCTTTAATATCCCCACAAGAAATCTTGTCAAGAATATACTTTAGATAATCGGGTTCATCCTTCAAAACATTAATGAAAGGCTCTTTATAAAAATATTCTAACCGTTCATCTTCTAAGACATCTTTGGCCAATTTCCTTATTTTACCTGACGAACCTAATGTTAGCAAGTCACTTAAAAAGAAAAGATAGTGATTAGGTTCGCTTTTACATTTTCTATATTCCGCAATTAGGAAAGTATCTAGTCCCGACTCATAAAAGGATTTTGAGGCGAGCGAAAAGCCCTTTCTATAAAAATATGGATCATTTTGAGAATAATCTCGAATAGCTTCAACGACCTGTTTCTTTTGTTGTGTTGAAAAGAAAGAATTGTCTCCATATTGATATTGTAAATACGGATCAATTTTTATCAATTCATCTTCTTCAAGCAATGTACAGAGCCACGAATATACACCCCGATATTCAGAATACACAATTCCGTCTGATGATACCAATCGAACAACACGCTCCAAAGAAAGTCCTCTATTGTAACGAGTTGCAATAGCCTTCGCTGCAAGGTATTCGGCAATGGTCCTATGGCAAAATTTATTCTTTTGAATTAATGGCGATTTCAAGACAATCCGCAAGTTCTCTATAGATACACCTTCTTTATCATTGGCTATTTGCATTAAAAAAGGGACTCTCAATTCAAATTCATCGCAAAAGATGTAATAAAATGCAATATAAGCAGCCGAATTTTCGAAAGATTCCAATTCAATACAATTAACGCCATTTTCAACATTAACATCATTGCTTTCGCGACATCCTTCAATAAATTTTTCATAGAGATATTTTTTCCCAACTTTTTCAGGAATATTTTGGCCAGAAAGTTTGAGAGACATCAGGAACATCTGAGGTGTTTCCAAAAAGCCACATTCATCGTATAAAACAAAATCCGAATCTGACATTCCTAAATTCTTTTTAAACAACCACTTTTGCTCATAATTTAGAGGATCAACAGTATAAACCTTAACAGGCGCATTTACAAAGTTACATAAAGCATCTTCATCTCTATTTCCACACCAATCCATTTCACGACATGCAATTACAACGGCAATTTCTCTTTGTGCAAAATCACTCAATATCATGGCAAGTTCTTTGACAATTGCGCTTTTAGACTTGCCCGTATTCGAATTTCGATATTCATCAAATCCATCGAGCAACAAGAATTTTGCTGTCTGAGCTATACTTTTTTTCAATAAAAAATCTTCAACAGAATAATACAGACATTCTTTTGGGTGTCTTTTTTCAAATTCCTGCAAAAGCCGGCTTTTGCCAGACCCTGGAGAACCTAGGATTATTGACACACAAGATGAATCAACAATTTCGTCTAAGGAATTCTTTTTGATTCCTGCAAAATCCGTTAAGGTCAACCCGACAAATGGAATATCACTCACAATCACCCTCTTTATTTAACAAACTTTTCAACCAAGTCTACAAGTTGGCTATACGCCCCTTTTATTTTTGTCAAACTATATTCCAAGACTTAGAAATTGTAATGTTTTGGGGATTAAAAATACATTTTACATCAAAAAAAATCCAAAAAAGGAATATTTGTTTGAAAATCGCCCACAAAAGAGGGGCGAAGCCCCTCCTTTTAGGCGTTTTTCATACATAACGTTACCGCCTTAGCGGTTTCTCCCCTCCCCTACCGCAACTTCACCGAGGTTGCGG